>WRLF01000008.1 GCA_009777735.1 Treponema sp. | reverse complement strand
ATCATTCCGCTGTATGTTTCCTGCCTGTTCAAGGTGATGAAAGAAAAAGATCTGCACGAAGGCTGCATCGAGCAAATTGTCCGGCTGTACCGCGACCGGCTGTATGCGGCGGAAAGCGGTGACCCGGAAATGGTGCCCGTTGACCGCAAAGGCCGCATCCGCATAGACGACTGGGAAATGCGCACCGATGTGCAAAAAGCGGTCATGGAAAAAATGAAACGGGTTAATCCTGACAATGTGCATGAAGAAACCGATGTCGCCGGATTTAAGCATGATTTTCTTGCAGCTCACGGTTTTGATATTGAGGGAGTTGATTACGGGTGATACCGGTTTTTTGGCTGTTGCAGATGAGCTTGTAAGGATGTATTATTAAGTAAGGAGCAAACAATGGGAAATGTATTTGCGGAAATCATTGTTAAAAACGCGTTTGATGTTAGTTGTGCCAATGCGGGACATATTACTGAAAACAATATCCGTGCCGTAACATTGAACGCCCTGGTTGATACCGGCGCGACAACATTGGTTATCAACGAAGACCTTTTCAATCAATTAGGCTTGGAAGTAATAGAAACACGCTCTATCAATATAGCTGGCGGCGGAAAAATTGAAGGTAAAGTTACCAGCCCGGTGCATATTCACTGGAAAAACCGCTTTGCCTCAGTAAGCGCCGTAGTACTGCCCGGAGGTAAACCGCTCCTTGGCGTGATACCGCTGGAATTTATGGACCTTATCGTAGACCCTATCCGCCGTGAACTGGTCGGCGCCCATGGTGATGAAGTAGTCCTCATGGCAATGTAAAAGTGACAGACACCTGACTCCTTGACAAAAATACTCACAATGTCATAATAAATTGATACATACCCACTGAGGAGTAACCATGAATATTATTGTTCTGGTAAAACAGGTGCCTGACACCCAGCATGTTACCGGGGATGCCATGACGCCGGAAGGAACAGTCAACCGGGCTGCTCTTCCGGCAATTTTTAATCCCGACGATCTTTTTGCCCTGGAAGCGGCGCTGCAGATCAAAGATTCAAAACCGAACAGCACGGTGCAGGTGCTGTGTATGGGGCCGCAATCGACGGCGGCGGTGCTGAAAGAATGCCTGTACCGGGGAGCGGATTTTACCGCGTTGATTTCTGACCGGGGCTTTGCCGGAGCGGATACCCTGGCTACTTCTTACGCGCTGTCCTGTGCTATTAAAAAAATCGGCGCCTACGATCTGGTGCTATGCGGGCGTCAAGCCATAGACGGCGATACTGCCCAGGTTGGCCCGCAGACAGCGGAAAAACTTGGCATTAACCAGATTACCTGTGTTTCCAAAATCGAAAAACTTGACAAAAAAGAAATTGTTGCCATACGGTCTATCGAAGGCGGCTGGGAAAAAGTCAAAACATCCCTGCCGGTTCTGCTGACATTTACCGCAGAAGGTGAAATGCCCCGGCCGCCGTCAGCAATTAAGACCATGACGTATAAACGGGCAGTTCCAGTTTCCGGCGAAGCAGGATCTCCGGGCGATCCGTTTGGCGAAACAGCCGGCAATGGCAATCCAATGGCGTTATGGGACATTCCCGCAATCAATGCTGACCCCATCCAATGCGGCCTCAGCGGCTCTCCTACGAAGGTAAAAAAAATTGATTCGGTGGTGCTGACTGCTGCGGATATTCAATACATAGAACCCGATGAAGCCGGTATCAACGAACTTATCCACGGCCTTATTGCCGATCATACTTTTGGTTAAGTGAAGGAAAATTTTATGAGCGAAAATAGTGTAATGGTATATATCCAGCAAAATGACGGAAAAGCCGCCGAGGTAAGCCTTGAGTTGGTCTCAAAAGCCCGTGAGCTGGCTGACCGGTTAAAAGTAGAAGTGAGCGCTGCGCTCTTTGGCGCCAATGTCGCCGGGGAAGTTTCCCGCATTGCAAGCATGGGCGCAGACACGGTGTATCTTGTTGAAGATCCTCGGCTGAAGCACTACACTCCCATCCCCTTCACGAAATTAATGATTCAGGCGGTCAATGAATGCAAGCCGCAGATTGCGCTGTACGGTGCAACGACTGAAGGGCGAGACATTGCTCCCCGTGTCGCATCACAATTAAAAGTCGGACTTACTGCCGATTGCACTGATCTGCAGATAGGGGATCATGAACAAAAAGGTACAGAATACAAGGACATTCTCTACCAGATCCGCCCGGCCTTTGGCGGCAATATTATCGCAACAATTGTTTGCCCGGAGAAAAAACCGCAGATGGCCACCGTCCGCGAGGGCGTTATGCGCATGGCAGAACCTGATCCATCCAGAAAAGCGCAAACAATAAAACTGCCGGTAAAGTTAGGTGCCGATGATTTTATGACAGAAATAATTGAGCGCGTCATGGAAGAAAAATCCGTAAACCTTAAAGGTGCGCAGATAATTGTTACCGGCGGCATGGGCGTGGGCAGTAAAGATAATTTTGCCCTTATCCGCGAACTTGCCCACACCCTGGGCGGCGAAGTTGGCGCATCCCGCGCGGCTGTTGACCAGGGCTTTATTGGTCATGAACATCAAGTGGGGCAGACCGGCACAACGGTCAGACCCAAGCTGTACATTGCCTGCGGTGTATCAGGGGCGATTCAGCACCGGGCCGGCATGGACGAGTCGTCAAGGATTATCGCCATCAACAATGATCCCGAAGCGCCGATTTTTGGTATTGCCCATTACGGCATTGTCGGTGATCTCAACGATGTCATTCCCAAGATGATAAAAGCCTACAAGGCCAGAGTATAAGGCAGGGAGAAGCAACTATGGAAAATTTTTTAACCGATAACGAAGATATTCTGTTCCATCTCGATCATCTTGATCTTGACCGCATCATCACCATGAAAGAGGATAATTTTGAACAGGCACAGCAGTTTGCCCATGCGCCCCATGATGCTGCGGATGCCAAAGACTCATACCGCATGGTGCTTTCAATCATAGGAGAAATTGCCGGTGAGCAAATGGCTCCTGCTGCTCCCGCTGTTGATGAGGTTGGCCCCACACTGGAAAATAATCAGGTGAAGCTCCATCCGGCAACGCAAAAAACCATGGACATGCTCAAAAAAGCAGACATGATGGGCATGGCTCTGCCCCGCAAATACGGCGGGTTGAATTTGCCCAATACAATTCTCAGTGTTATATCTGAAGTTATGGCGCGCGCCGACGGCTCACTGCTCAACCTTGGGCTGCAGCAGGACAATGCCATGACGATTAACAAATTCGCATCGGAAGAACAAAAGGATTACTACCTTCCCAAACTTTGCAGCGGTGAATGGGATTCTTCAATGGTGCTGACCGAGCCGGATGCGGGAAGCGATTTACAGGCAGTCAATCTTAAAGCGACGCAGGATGCTGACGGCAAATGGTACCTCAACGGTGTTAAGCGTTTTATCACAAACGGCTGTGGAACCATCGGTCTTGTGCTGGCGCGCAGTGAAGAAAAAGGCAAGGGCGCGCGCGGGCTTTCGTTTTTCCTGTACAAGCGTGATGACAAAATGATAATCCGGCGCCTGGAACACAAGCTCGGCATTGTCGGCTCGCCAACCTGTGAGCTGCAATTCAATAACGCACCGGCAGAGCTTATGGGAGAGCGGCAGCGGGGCCTGACAAAGTACACGCTCTGGCTGATGAACAATGCACGGCTCATGGTTGCCGGGCAGGGTCTGGGCATTGCCGAAGCGGCTTACCGTGAAGCAGATCTCTATGCTACAAAACGGATTCAGTTTGGCGCGCCGGTACGCGATCTGCCGCCGGTGTTTGAAATGCTGACCGAAATGAAAATATCCATTGAAGCAGGCCGCACGCTCCTGTACGAAACTGCCCGGTTTGTTGACCTTAAGGAATTACTGGAAGATTATTCCGATCAGCACCCGGAAGAAAAAGGCGCCATCATCGAAGAGAAAAAGAAATATGCAAAACTTGCCGGACTCTTTACCCCCATGGTAAAATGCTTTAATACGGAAATGGCAAACAAGGTGACATACGATGCTATCCAAATCCACGGCGGCACCGGTTACATGAAAGAATTCAACGTTGAACGTCATGCGCGGGATGCGCGTATCACGAATATTTACGAAGGCACTACCCAGCTGCAGATTGTCGCAGCCATTGGCCCGGTCACTTCCGGCGTGGCGCAGTCAATAATGGATGAATACGACCAAATTGCGTTTAACCACAGCCCCGATCTGCTGGCAAAGGTTCGCGAAAGCCGCGCGGTTTTTACCGAAGCTCTTGATTTTGCCAGGAATAACAAGGATCATGCCCAATTCCTCAGTTATCATTCACGAAGGCTGGTAGAAATGGCAACGGATTTGATTATCAGCTACCTGTTTCTCCGTGACGGCAATCATTGCGAACGCAAGCAAAAAGCGGCGGCAATTTTTATCACGAAAATGGTTTCACGGATACAGGCCAATGCTGCTTTTATCATGCACGAAAACGGAACGCTGCTTAAGCATTACGAAGCGGTCATCGGAAAAACCAGCGGGTGAATTAAGCAAGATAAGCGCCAAGGTTAAACAATATATACAAAGGGATATCCAGCACCCCTTCGTTAAGCTGTATATTAGTTAAGGAAGTGCGAATTACCAGTTTCGGGTTATAACGGTCACCGTACACTTTCAAGCTTTTTGCGCGTAAATGGTAACCTGCTTTTACTTCAACCGGATAAATATTATTGTTGTCTGCAAAGACAAAATCTACTTCTGCAGTTGCTTCCGAAGCCCAATAATAGATACTGCGAATAAAATCATTGCCGGCAAGTTCCGACAAGACAAACTGTTCGGTAAGTGCGCCTTTATATTCTTCAAAAATTCTATTACCTTCCACTATTGCTTGTGGCGGCAATTCGCTCATAACACGCAGCAAGCCAACATCAACAAGATACAGTTTAAATGCTTTTAAATCCTCATACGCTTTAAGCGGCATAGCTGGTTTTGTTATCCGGGAAACTTTTTGCAATAATCCGCTGTCCAGCAGCCATAATAGAGCTTCTTCATAGTCACGCGCTCTGGCACCTGTACGAACAAGGCCGTAAATAAACTTTTTATTTTCTTTGGCAAGCTGGGAGGGAATACTGTTCCACAAGTACCTCAGTTTAGGGACAATATTTTTGGGAGCGTGCTTGGAAAAATCATTTTCATACGTTTCAAGAATATCGCGCTGTCGTTTTTCAATCAGAGAATAATCTCTGGAATCCAGCCATGCCATAACTACCGCAGGCATTCCGCCTATTACGAGATATTGTTTTAAATAACCGGTAAGTTTGCCGGTTATTGCTTTGGGGATCTGATGTATTCCATTTTTTTTAATAAAATCAATCAACATGCTTTCTTCATTAGCCAGTAAAAATTCTTCAAAATTAAACGGTCGCAATGAAAGAAAATCAACCTTACCGACAGGGAACGACGTGCCGCTGTGGAGAGCGACACCAAGCAGTGAACCGGCGCAGCAGATGGCGTATTCCGGTGCGGTTTCCGCAAAATATTTTAAAGCCGTTAAAGCGCGCGGTATTTCCTGCACTTCATCGAAAATTATAAGTGTTTCCTGCGGTTTTATTCGCCGGCCATGCAGTGCGCCAAGCAAATCAAGAATCCTATGCACAGATATGTCTTCGTCAAAATCTTGTTTTAACCCCGGGGTATTTTCAAAGTTGACATACAGTACATCTTCAAATTCCGTTTTTCCAAATTCTTGCAGGAGCCATGTTTTGCCAACCTGACGCGCACCTTTCAGTATTAAAGGCAACCTGTCCTTTTTTTTCTTCCATGCTATCAGATCACATAGTGCCAAACGCCTCATTTAATTCCTCTTACACATAATCTTAACATAAAACCAGCGTTTTGCACACATTTTTCAATGGTAATTAGTTGAATTTATACACATTTTCCTATTGGGTTAGACTATTATAACTTGCGCGGGACCCGTCGGCTGGCCTCGTTTGCAAATGAGCATTAAATTAATATTCCTGCGCAGCGCGAAAAATCGTGACAAATTCATCGGGACTGATATCAAGTGCGCCAAGATCGGTTTTGTAATCAAGGGGCATTCCCAAATCGAAAAAATCGAAATCGTTTTCCCGTAAATAACGTGTTGCGAAGATAAGCTGAACCGTTCCGGCGTTGCTCTCTTCGTAATAACCGGAATAGGAAGTATACACCCTGCCGGAAATAACCCCAAATTCACCGGCAACAAGTGTCCCGTCCCGGTACAGGGCAAACGATGCGGGATATACCCCATGCAATTTTTCCCGGCGGATTACTTTAATTGCATCAACTAAAGGCGGAGTCAGCCAGTCGTCTCCGTGGATTTCCAAGCAGCGTTCGACAATACGATCAAAATCAGAATCAAAATATAGTTCGTAACGGCCTAAATATGGTTTAATGGATTTTTTTATATGCAGGTTATCAAAAAACAGCGCCGATCTGCTCAGGTGCAGCCTGGGAAGGAGAATGTAATGGGGAAAAATCCTTGCGCTGTCGCCCTCTTCAAAACCGTCTAATTTTGCCGACATCACCAAGAATCCGGCTTTCATTAAACGTGCAATAAAATCCGGTGAAAAATCCAGTGAAACACAATACTCCTCATTGTAACCGGTTTCCAGCATGGCATTAACAATATAATGAGGATCATCCTGCGGAAGAATCACCAGATATCCGGTTTCGGTGTAACGAAGAATCATGGCGGCTAAAATACCGGCAGTACTCTCATTTGCCTGCTATTTTCTCCTGGCTGCTTTCTTTTTAATCGCATATTTTCCTGTGTTAGATTTTTTGGCAGCAGTTTTTTTCGAAGCGGTACTTTTTTTGGAGGCAGTTTTCTTTACAGCGGGTTTTTTCGCAGCGGACGATTCTTTCTTATACCTGGAAATGCTTTTTAATGTATTTTTCAGAGCTTTATCATTGGAAGCTTCGGCAAGATCCCATTTCATCTGCATTATCAGCCAGCATTCGGGATCTGTGTTAAAATATTTGGCAAGTCTCAGCGCGACAGGCACGGAAATTCTGGTTTCTCCAAGTACGATAAGACGCACCGCTGACTGACTCAGACGGATATCTTTGGAAAGTTTGAAAGGGTTAAGATTATGCTTTTCCAGCAGTTGTGAAAGAAAAGCTCCGGGGGATTGTAATGTCCTTGCCATGGTATCTCCTGTTCATTTTTTTTGATTGGTGGCTTTGCATACAATAACAAATTATTAATAAATTGTCCAGTAGAAAAATAAATAATAATGTGATATGTTAAATACATGAGTATTATTCAAAAAAGGAAGACGCAAAAAAAGGCTAACAAAAAAATTACTGCAATAATTCTTATTGCTCTGGTTTTTTCAGGTGTGTGCATGTTGCATATTTTCGGCGCATTGGATTTCCTGGAAAATAAATCCTATGACCTCCGTGTCAGACTGTTTGCACCTTCTCTCCGCTGCTCGGACGATATTGTGGTAATCCTGGTAGATCAGAACAGTCTTGACTGGGGACAGAGTGAAAGAGGCTGGGGCTGGCCCTGGCCGCGCAGCGCATACGCAGAAATGATCGACTACATGAATTTAAGCGGCTCAAAATCAATCGCTTTTGATATCATCTATTCAGAGCCTTCGGTGTATGGTCCGGAAGACGATGAAGAATTTGCACGGGCTTCACGGAATTTCGGCCAGGTGGTACAGGGGATTTTCTTCAGCAGCCAGTCCGGAAATGTCCGTTACTGGCCGCCCAATGTACAAACATCATTTTTCAGGCCTGAGGGCTTTGGCGGCTTTTTGGATGAATTCGGCAAAGGCGGGGAAGAAGCAGAATTAACCGGCGCCGTTTTTCCCCTTGAGGAACTGCATGATTCAGCCGGAGCGCTGGGCAGCCTGACCGGAATACGCGATTCCGATGATATATACAGAAGACTAAGGCTTTTTACATTGTTTGACGGCAAAGTAATACCGGGTTTTGGTCCCGCATCCCTTATAGTTTCCGGTCATGATACTGCTGTCAGCTATAATTCAAAAAACCGCACCATTCAATGGGGTGATTTTACCGTTCCGGTTGATAAAAACGGAAAAAGTCTGCTCCGTTTCCGGGGCGATCTGGATCGCTATACATTCTACACAGCCAGAACAATCATTACAAGTTTTGAAGCATACGAAAACGGCGAAGAACCACTGGTACACCCTGAAGATTTAACCGGAGCACATGTATTTGTCGGCTTGTACGGTCCCGGGCTATATGATATTTTCAGCTCTCCCATTTCATCACAGTACCCGGGAATGGGGATGCACATTACCATGCTGGATAACCTGCTGAATGGTGATTTTAACCGTGAAAGCAGACAATGGCTCAATCTGTTGATTCTCTTTGCCGCAGTAAGTTTTACCGTAATTATAAGCCTTTTTTCACACCGTATTTTCTGGCCGGTTGCCGGAACAGCGTTTGCCTTAATTACAATTATAGCCGCTTCATTTGCAGCCTACCTCTGGGGCAGCCTCTGGCTTCCCATGATTATGCATTTAACCGGAATTACAGCAGCTTTTGGCAGCGCGACCCTGTATAACTATGCTACCGAAGGCAGCCAGAAACGGTTTATAAAATCAGCGTTCAGCCAGTATCTATCGCCAAAAGTCATCGAGCAGATCATCGCCGATCCGTCTCAGTTAAAACTGGGAGGAGAAAAACGGGAAATGACGGCGATTTTTACTGACATTCGCGGCTTCTCCACTTTCAGCGAAGCCCTGGGCGATCCCGAAAAACTGGTCGAACTGCTGAACTTTTACTTAACGAGGATGAGCAATATAATTCTTCGTAACGAAGGTACCATAGACAAATACGAAGGCGATGCGATAATTGCATTCTTTGGAGCTCCGGTACACATGGAAAACCATGCCAGTCTGGCATGCCGCTCCGCGGTAATGATGAAGAAAGCGGAAGCTGACACTAACCGCGAGGCGCTGGAAAAAGGCCTCATCACCGAAGCTGTTATGCAAGCCATGGCAAAAAAAGGACTGCTGCGAAGCGCTGATGACCTCTCTCCCATGTTTACCCGGCTTGGTATAAATACGGGCGATATGGTTGTGGGCAACATGGGAACGCCCAACAAGATGAATTATACCATTATGGGAAATGCGGTAAACCTTGCGGCCCGGCTGGAAGGGGTGAACAAACAGTACAACACAAAGGGTATTTTGATAAGCGAGTATACAAGGGCCAAAATTGGTGATGAATTTATTGTACGCCCCCTGAGCCGAGTGCGGGTAGTGGGGATCAACACGCCGCTGCGCCTGTACGAACTTTTGGACATCCGGGAAGAAGCAGATCCCATGCTTCGGGAAATGGTTAAGAGTTGGGAACAGGGATTTGCCCTGTATGAACGCAGGGATTTCCCTGCCGCAGGAAATATTTTTCAGGCAATTTTCCGGCAGGACGGGGCTGACTTAGCCGCTAAAATGTATTATGATCGATGCAGAAAATACAATGACTCTCCCCCCGGCGAGTTGTTGTGGGATGACGGAATTGATAATTTAACAGAAAAATAGGAGAAGTTATCATGAAGAAAATCATCGTATTGTTTTGCCTGTGCGTCTGTATAACGGCAATCCTGCCGGCACAAGCGAGAGCCGGAGGCACAATGTGGGTTGCCGTTAAAACACTTGATCTGAAATCTTCCACCGGCTTTTTTGCCTCAACAAGAGCCAGGCTGGATTACGGTGCACAGGTTACCGTTCTGCAGATAAACGGAGCCTGGGCCGAGATACGCTCTGCGGCAAATGCCGCAAATTCCGGCTGGGTAAAAACCGCGAGCCTATCGGCAAGACGGGTTGTCCCGGGTGACTCAGCCTCAGCAACAGCATCCGAAGTAGCGCTTGCCGGAAAAGGTTTTAATCAGGAAATCGAAAATTCTTACAGAGCGTCAGGAAACCTGAACTATGATGCTGTAGACAGACTTGAGGAGATGCAGGTGTCTCCTGATGTATTACGCATCTTCCTTGAGGAAGGCCGGCTGCGAATGGGAGAATAACCATGAAAAAAACAGTAATTATCGCCATTATCCTGTGTATATCTCTGCAGGGATGTAAATCAATTACCGCTATTGCGGATATAGGCGCTCAGGTTGCCGGTGCGGCAGGTGTAATTGATCAAAATACGGTTGATGCAATAAGTTCATCCGCCAGAGCCATCTCCAGTGCAGCAGAAGAAATAACTCCTGAACAGGAGTACTACATCGGCAGGGCGGTAGCCGCAACAATCCTCAGCAACTATCGCTTATGGGACGGTGACCCGGCGCTTACTGCATATCTAAACCATATCTGCAAGGCCATTGTAATTAATTCGGATAATCCGGAAATTTTTGGCGGCTACCGTGTGGCTATTCTGGACTCCGATGAAATTAACGCTTTTGCAACATCAAGCGGGCATATTTTTATAACACGGGGACTAATTGCCGGCGCCGGGTCGGAAGATGCCCTTGCCGCCGTTATCGCCCATGAGGTTGCCCATGTGCAACTACAGCACAGCATAAAGGCAATCAGGACAAGCCGTATCACCCAGGCCCTCATGGTAACCGGCACTTCCGCTGCGGGAGTTGCCACCGGTTACAATGTGAATGAATTAACCTCTATTTTCGAAGAAACGGTGAATGATATAGTCTCAACACTGATTAATAACGGCTATTCCCAGACACAGGAATTCGAAGCCGACAGTGCGGCTCTTGCGCTTCTTGCAGGCGCCGGATACAACCCTTCAGGCTTAATTAATGTGCTGCAGGAACTGGAAAGGACGCAAAGCCGCCGCCCCGGCGGATTCAACAGAACCCACCCTACTCCGGCAAGCCGTCTGAGCAACGCGCGAAGTGAACTTGGCAGGCACAATGTCGCCGATACCAGCGCATCACGCAGGGCACGGTTCGAAGCGGCGGTAAGGTAAAAACCGTTGCAGGATGTTCCCCTTTTTTTAATCGATGCTTATGGATTAATTTACCGTTTTTATTTTGCTTTTCTCAATAACCCCCTTCGCAACAGTGCCGGAAAAAATGTTTCGGCGTTGTTCGGTTTTTCCCGCACGGTGATTCAGCTGTTGGACAGTGAATCAAGGATCAGTGACCAGACCTCCCCCCGGTCATCATTTTTACTCGCGGCGGTATTTGATTCCCGCACCCCCACCTTCCGGCACAAAATGTATCCTGAGTACAAAGCCACGCGGCAAAAGGCCCCGGACGAACTGCATGCGCAGGTTCCGCTGGTGGAAGAATTTCTTGCAGCGCTGAACATTTCCGCTTTGCGGGTTGATGGATTTGAGGCGGACGATATTATCGCCACTCTGGCAAAAAAATGCCGGGAAGAAAAAAGGCAGTGTTACATTATTTCCTCAGATAAAGACCTGCTGCAACTGGTGAGAGAAGGCACTTACCAACTGCGCCCGGTAAAATCTGCCAGAGACCAAACACAGAAGACGGCAGCCATGCCGTGGGATATCATAGGGCCCGAACAGGTTAAAATTGAATGGGGAGTACCCCCGGAAAAAATTCTGGATTTACTTTCTCTTGCTGGAGATTCTTCGGACAATATTCCCGGCGTAAAAGGCATAGGCGAAAAAACCGCCATTGAACTGATGACCCGGTACGGTTCGCTCAACGGAATTTACCAAAACATCGCCGGTATTAGCGGATCAAAAGGAAAAAAACTCGCCGAAGGAAAAGAAAGCGCCTATTTTTCACAATCATTAATACGGCTGGATTCGAATGTACCCCTGCCAATTAAAAGTTTAGACGAACTTTCCACAGATAAACTCAACAAACAGGCAGGCGCAAAGGTGCTGTTCCGCGAAGGTTTACGCCAGGGAGCAAAGCAGCTGGACTCTCAAATCACGGGAGAAGTTCACACAAAGGCACAAAGACACAATGTTGAAGAAGAAAGTAATAAGAAAGAAGGATTACAACAAGTAGATTCATCATTATTGGGCGATGGGAATTATCATATTATCAAAGATATTGGAGAATTGACCGGGATTCTTGCAGAAGCGAAAAAACAAAAACTCCTCGCCCTTGACTTTGAAACCGATTCCCTTGATGCCTGGAACTCCCGCCCCATCGGCATTTCACTGGCGCTGAAACCTAAAGAAGCGTACTATGTGCCGCTTGCACCGCATGGCGTTGCCGAAGACGGCACGGCAGCAGACCCGGATCACCTTGATCCGGAACAAGTCCGCAAGTCTTTGGCCCCGCTGTTATCCGATCCGGCAATGACCATCACGGCGCATAACGCCAAATATGATTACAAGGTAAGCCGGGGCTGGGGATTGGAACGCTGGCAATGTACAATATGGGACACCATGGTTGCCGCCTGGCTTGTCGAACCCGATCGGAACAATTACTCACTCGATTCACTTGTTTCATACACATTCAACTACACACCCATTGTTTACAAAGATATTGTCCCTAAAGGCCGTGTTTTTGATTCGGTTTCTCTGGAAACAGCGGCACGTTACTCCGCCGAAGATGCAGACCTGTGCATGAGAATGATGCGCATCCTTGAGCCTCAGTTGCACACCACCGGTGCAATGCAGTTATTTTCTGAAATTGAAATGCCCCTAGTGCCGGTTCTTGCCGAGATGGAAGGCATCGGAATAAAAATCGAACCTAAAGTGCTGACCGATTTTGGCAAGGAACTTGAAGTTGAGCTGGACACCATTCAGCGTGATGCCCGGAAAATGGCTGGCCGGGAATTCAACCTTGCATCACCCAAACAATTGCAGGAAATATTATTTGTCGAGCGAAAACTTACACCGGGAAAAAAAATCAAAACCGGCTATTCCACCGATGCGGCTTCACTGGAAGAACTTGCCCGCGAGGATCCCCTGCCCGCGCTGATACTGCGGCACCGTACCCTTGCCAAACTCAAATCCACATACGTTGACACGCTTGCCGATATGGCGGACAGCGAAGGGCGGCTGCACACAAACTATGACCAGTGCGGCACCGCAACGGGCCGTCTTTCCAGCCGTGAACCAAATCTGCAAAACATACCGATTCGCGCCGAAGAAGGACGGCGAATACGCGAAGCTTTTGTCGCGCATCCCGGCTCCCTGTTAATTTCCGCCGACTATAGCCAGATAGAACTGGTAATTTTAGCCCATCTTTCCGGTGACAAAAACCTTGTTGCCGCTTTCACCGAAGGCACCGATGTCCACGCCCGCACTGCCGCGCTGATATTCGGCATAAGCGAAGATAATGTGCAAAGCGATCAACGCCGCATCGCCAAGACAATAAACTTCGGCGTGATGTATGGTATGAGCGCATTCCGGCTTGCCAACGAACTGGGAATCAGCCGTACAGATGCTTCAAATTTTATTACTGCATATTTTAACACATATGCAGGTGTACGCGCCTTTATCGAAGACCTAATAAAAAAATCCGAAGAATGCGGATATGCTTCAACGATCCTCGGACGGCGCCGCCCCATCCCCACGATAAACTCACGGAACAAAACCGAAAAAGCGGCGGCTGAACGTATTGCGGTTAACACTCCCATTCAGGGGTCGGCGGCAGACATCGTTAAAACCGCCATGCTTAATCTGGACAGGCGTCTGGCTGCGGCGCAAAGCCCCGCCCGCCTTTTACTCCAGGTTCACGATGAACTTATCTTTGAATGTCCACGGGACACTGCTTCAGAATCAGCGGAACTGATCAAAACCGAAATGGAACATGCGGTAAGCCTGCGTGTTCCGCTGCGCGTTAGCGTAGAAACTGCTTCCCATTGGAGCAGTTTTCATTAAAACCGTTGTCCTTTAACATGGTACAAAACTCGTGTAAAGGCAAACCTGCAACAGCACTTGGTGAACCATGTATCAGCTTAATGAGGCAGCCGCCCCTTTCCTGCAGGCGGTAGGCGCCTGCCGCGCCTTCCCATTCACCGGTGTCCAGGTACCACTCTATTTCAGCCTTTGTCAAATGAGCCATTTCTACATCGCATAATACAGAACGGCAGTCTGTTGTGTTTTCCGTACAGTTGTACAGGACCATGGCAGTAATCACTTTATGCCGCTTTCCGGCAAGCCTGCACAGCATTTGCCATGCTTCATCCCGGTTCGCCGCTTTACCAAGTATATCTCCGTCAAGTACAACAATGGTATCTGCACCAAATATCCATTTACTGCTGTAATCGGAATGAATTTTTTCTGCAACGGCGAGGGTTTTCCGCATGGCTAAATCCTCGGCAGCTTCCCGTGGGGTTAAACCTGGCTTGGGCGTTTCGTCAATCATGGCCGGGACACAGGTAAAGGGCAGCCCCAGCAGACGGAAGTAATTTTGACGGCGGGGAGATTCAGAAGCGAGGATGATTTGTTCCATAATATACATTACCCTGTTTACAAAAAAAAAGCGCAGGGGTTATACCCTGCGCCTGTGAAGTCAATAACTACTTACCGTTTTCCCGCTTAGAAGCTATAGGCAAAAGTAAGACCCAGATTTATAAAAGAAGCTTTTTCATTTTCCCATCTTCTGCCATTAAGTATTTTTGAAGTGACGTTAATATAATCAAAACCGGGTATTATACTGAAACCGCCGCCAAGACCAAAGGCTGCACACAGGGATAACCTCAGTGCGTTGGCGCCGCCGCCATTATTTACATCGGCTAAGTTTGCTACTAATCCAAAGGAAAAACCTATGTCGCACACATCAAGCTCCAATCCCACATCAAACATGGCTTCCAGAACCGGGGTATCCGGACCGCAAACAACACCCCGGATAAAATTATCTGAATCACCCAAAAGAGGGTCATTCATCACAATGTGGAAAAGAGAACCGGCAAGGGCCGGAGTATCGTAGAATGCAAAATTGAAACCGATTGAAGCGGAGTTAAGATCAAAATTTAAATAAAGGTTAGCCATTAAAGGGAATTTGTCTTCGGGGTTATCCGCTTCTTTCCCTAAAGGAACACCGGCAAAAGCAAACCCTGCGGAAAAACCTTTTTCACCGGTATAATCAGTGCCAACATAGAAACCGCCGCCCAAAGGAGGCGCAGCGTTCATTAAACCGGCTTCGGCTGCACCTGCATATATAACAGTATTGGCAAAATTATAACTGGCCTGGATATACATACTTTTTGCGGCACTGGCGCCAAAACCCCAGTTGTTGTCGCCCCAAAAGTCTATGCTGCTCCACCGTGTCCAGGGCATCCAGTTTCTGCCAATCGAAATATCGAGAGCCCCCAGAGAAACGGTTGCATCGCCCAAAACTGTAAAATCATCACCACCGTCACTCTGAAGATTCACCCAGGCGCTGGCATTTTCGATTTCAGCCGATACTTCAATATAAGTGCCGCTGTTCAGCATATCGAACATCATTGCGACATCAGCGTCATCGTCTTCAAGATCGAGTGTTGCCCCGAAATTCATCATCAATCCACCGCTTACACCAAAATCAACTTGCGCATAAGCGCTCATGGCCACTGCCAATACGAACAGAACCATAACTACTTTCTTCATAAAAACTCCAATTTCCTGAACTTTCCGGAAGGAGGTAACCAACGGTTACCTTGATCTTTCCTTAATAGTATTCCCAGTGTTTATCACAACTTAAATATAACGGATTTGAAAATATTTGTCATGTGTTTTCTGGTATCATTCTGACATTTCATTAAATTTTGTTCAGAAATGAGGACATACACTTTTTCTGCAATAAGGTATGTTGACAATACCGGCCCGGCAGGGTACATATAGATAAGGTCCTGTAGCTCAGTGGATAGAGCGGCCGCCTCCTAAGCGGCAGGTCGGCTGTTCGATTCAGCCCAGGATCATTTATTATTAACCGTTATCCCAATCAGAACATAAAGCGAAAATCAAGGTACATGATATTCTCCACATGTTCACGGGAAAAATAACCGGTATATCCCAGGTCTATGTCAACACCGGCTAAACTGAAGTTAACCCTTGGTTTTATGGCAATCTGGTAAGGGGACAGATAATCCAGCAGCGGGCCATAACCCGGTACCTGTCCGGCATAGAACTGGATATTTGTCGGCGCACTGTCAAGCGCAAGGTAGTAACTGTTAACGTAATAAGCCAGATAAAAAGAGAAATCGAAACGGAGATGATCAAGCGGCTGGAAGCTGGCATACGGTTCCAGTTCCAGTTTACCCCAGGTGGCAGAGCTTTCAGCAGTATCAAAGTCCGTAGGATGACCTCTGCTTATGGTGTATTTACCTTTGAATTCGGCGAAAAATTGTTCTGTCAATGGCAGGCCGGTTTTCACAGCAAAGGTGGTTGTTAAAGGAGATACCGTATAGCGGCCGTTACCCATTGGTTCACGGGGATCTTCGCCCAAATTGGAAAAGAGTCCTTCAAATACAAGAAAGCCTTTACCGCTGTACAGGTTTTCCAAGCCTACGCCAAATGCAATGTTGCCTGCCTGCCCAATGGGGTCTTGTTCAGCAGGACGGTGAAGGCCGCCGTAATAATTTGAATACGTATCATCATAGATAGGGTTGTTATCAAACTGCAGGGAAACCTGCCAGTTATCCTGTTTGAAAGAAGCGCCGATCCCAAGCATGGAAAGGTAATTTACCGGCTTTATCCCTTCCTCCTGAGGATCGGGGAATTTGATACCAAAAGATAATCCCAAAGAATCATCAACCCAGAAAATTCGCAAGCCGGTATAACTGAGCCAGTCCGCGTTGATCCAGCCGCCGGAAGAAATGGGGGCGCCGCCGCCCTGCCCTCCTATGAACCGCAGACGGTCATTGAAAAAATTCGCCCATAAATAATGATCTCCCAAATGCAATGTGTCATCGAATGTATGTATATCACCGTGCGCCCATAACCCCAAGCCAAGTCCGAATGTGCCAAATGATTCTATTTCACGGGAATAGGTAACATTCAACCAGGCTTCACCGTTGCGCGCCTGATTTTCGTAGGAAGCAAAATGCAGGGTCATAGGGTATTTTTCATCGGGATTTAAAGCGAGATTTCCCAGCCTGCCGCCGAAGTCGCGGTTTCGTATCAGAATCCCCGTTTTTACACCGCCGTTGAAAGAAAGACCGCTTTCCAGTTCCAGGGAATGGAGCGGGAACAGTACCAACACACTTAACAGAATTACCGTAATCTTTTTCATTGTATCTCCTTTGATTGTTTATTCGCTGTATACGATTTTCGCAACTCCGCCGGTTATAAAACGGCTGCCGCAAACCACGCTGAAAATATTTTCGTTTGAATTCCACACTGTCTGGGACACTGCGGACCACAGGCTGGCGTCGCCGGATATGGTCATACCGCCCGAATTGCCGACTGCAACGTACCATCCGCCGCCCCAGACTACAGCGTTAATATCGGAAAAAAACCGGCTCTGTACTGCTGTCCAGTTGTTGGCGTTGCCTATTTGCCCTCTGGATGCGATCTTCATGTTTCCGTTCGTTCCTGCGGCGATAAATCTACCGTTCCCATAGGCAAGGGTGAGGATGTCATTAAATTCGCCGTCCAGCAGTCCGTTGGCGATCCATCCCCATGAAGTCCCGTTAGCCGACCAGGCAAGTTTACCTCTGGTACCGCCGGCTAAAAATCTCTGACCGTCGCTGACAACTGCCATGATATCCTGATTTGTTTCCTGCTGGTTTAACTCGCTGAATGGTTCTACCCACACCGGTGTCCAGTCAATGGCATTTGCTGACCATGCCGACCAGCCCCGCTCGCCTACTGCTACATAGATACTGTCGTTATAGGCAACGCTGAATACTCTGGGATCAACATACAGGGTACCGCCGGAAATTGACTGTGAAAGCACCGGAGCGTTATATACCATCCAATTTGCACCGTTGTCATCCGAAACAGCAATTGCGCCGATGTAATTGGGACGGTTAGACCAATAACCCACAGCAACAAATTGATCGTCGCCCCAGATTACATCCCTGAAAATGACATGATCGCTGCCGGTATTCCAATTGGATTTATTATCGGTTATCTCATTCCAGCTTGCCCCATCCTCAGAAAACGCTATTCTTCCTTCACCTACAGCAATGTACCGGCTGTCTGCGCCGGTTTGACCGTTCCATGCCAAACCGCGGATTTCAGATGCGCTCATGGCGGCGGCGGAGTTAGCGGCAATCTGCCAGCTTCCTGCCGGTATTTCCGGTATTACCACCACTGCCGCCGTTGCCGGTTTCTGGTACCAGGAGATGGCTTTGCTCCTCCCGTCTCCATACCGGTTACCTACGGCGACAAACCTGCCCCGTCCGTCGGTGGCAACGCCGGTTATCTGTTCATCCGAAGTAAAACCGAAATTTATCGGCAATAATTCCCAGATGGTTCCGTCATCGGATACCGCAATTCTTCCGTTATGCCCGGCGGCGACAAAAACTCCCGAACCAAAGGCAATGCTTAATACACCTGTACCTCCAAAGGGGGATTCTACCGCCGTCCATCCCATACCGTCAAAAGAAATCGCCATCTGCCCGCCGTCGCCGCCGATTACAAAAACATCATTTCCGTAAGCGGCGCAGTGAATGGCTAAACTACCGAATGAACTGTTTGTCGGGTTCCAGGTTAAGGTTCTGGCGCCGTCGGCGAAACCGTCATCCGCCCAGAACAGGGATCCGTTGTTACCGGCGGCGATGAAGACTCCGTTACCGCCGGTGTCACCCCAGGCCAGAGTGTTGATTTCAATCGGCGGCTCAATGCGGGCTGCCCACCTCCACACATCCTGGTCCCAGCGGAAAATAGACCTGCCGTCTTCCCCTGCCGCCACAAAACGTCCGCCCGAAGTGCCTCCGCCGTAAGCTACGGCAAAAATATCCAGGCCGTCGAACATGGCTTCACCATACCTGATAAAACGGTTGTCCTGGTCCCGTATATCATGGCCGCTCCAGTTTATTCCTGAATTTGACCATGACATTCGTGCTCCTGCTCCTACTGCGTAAAAAACATTATTACCGTCGGCAATGCTGTAAATGGTATCAACAAATTTATTTCCGTCCAGCCCTTCCCCCGGCTGTACAGAAATCCACCTTACACCACCGTCTATCGAATAGGCCATTCTTCCGGCATCGCCCGCAATGACAAATCTGCCGTTGCCAAAACCCGCAGTCCGGATGACGGTATTACCAAAGCCGGTATTTTCCGTGATTGCCATTTGACCGGAGGTAACTGCCTGAACGGTCACCATCCTGGCAAAATCGCCGGTTTGTATAGCATGGGATCTTATCGTCAGGCGGTAATCACTTCCTCTTGGAAGAGGATCGGCAAAGCTGAAAATAACACAGTTGTCATCGGCCCGTATGGGGATGGTCAGGGAAACATCATCACTGCCTTTTGTCAGGGAAAAATGCAGCGGGTTCAGCGAGGGCTGCAGCGTTCCGCCATAAACCGTAACAATCAGCATATCGCTGTCATCGGATGAAAAAAAACGGGATTGTATGTCCTGCGCCAAAGGAATATATTCAAACAGTTTTTCTTCTATGGTTGCCTGCAGGCATGAACAGAAAACGAGGACGCTTGCGGCTAACACTATTACTTTTACCAAACGCATCTTTCCTCCTAATTTGAATACACTATAACGCCGTCAGCGCCGCCCAGCACGATCTTTTTTCTGGTACATGCTATGGCGCTGATTCCGTTGGTAAAATGACTGGCAAAAGTTGTTGCCGACCATGACTCTCCGTTTTTGGAGAATCCTACTGCCGAATCTTCGGCAATTAATACAAAAAATTCCATCAATGGATAATAATCTATGTTGAGAAAAGGCCGCAGCCCGAAATCCCTTTCCCGTATGGTCGTCCAGGAATAGCTTTCCGGATCGGCGCTGATTTTCATGACTGCACTGTCGCCAACTACAATAAAGCGGTCATCGCCAAAACCCAAGCCCCTAAGTGTTTCCCTTGTACCCGCCGCAGAAGGGCCGGAAAATTTTCCGGAAAAATCGTTCATAACGGCGATATTACCGTTATCGCCGGCAGCGACAAAAATGCCGGCCCCCTTGATCCTGCCGAAAACAAGGGCATTAACCGACTCACCTTCGCCATCCTTGTTCCCGAACGGAGAAGCAAGCACTTGAATCCAGGGGCCGTCCGGAGAGTTGAGCGCATAGGCTATTCTGCCGTCTGCACCGGCGGCAACAAAAACCAGCTGGGTTTTCATTATACCCACACTAAGGGCATATATATTCTTGGGACTCATGGGGCCGATAACTCCGGCATGCCACACCTCGCCGTCCCGCGACCAAGCAGCCCTTCCGAAATCCCCGCCTGCCAGAAAATAGCCCTCTCCCCAGGTAACGGTGTTAAAACGAATGCCGTCGGAAAAGGCGTTGTACACGAGAGGCGCGGTTTGCCAGTTTTCCCCGTAATCTCTTGAAAAGGCGATCGTTCCTTCGTAACTTACTGCCACAACATTTGTCCCGTCAGTGGCCATTCCGGATATTCTCTGCTGCCCGTTCAGGAACGGCGATTCCGCCTGCCTAAAAGCCGCCGGACTGGGATGCACCGGTGTAATGGTGAGGTAACAAGCATTAAACACAAGTACCACTGAGATTATTATTAAAAGGATCAGGGATCGGGGATTGTTGTTCGCAATCCAAGTCTGTTGACAACCTGCGATGCTCACAACCAACCCTGTTCCCTGTTCACTGTTCACTGTTCCCTGTTCACTGTTCTTTTTCATTTGCTGTATCCTATTTTACCGCCGATATTGCCGATAAAGAAACGCCCGTTACAGGCTGCAAGGGCGGTTATTTCCCAGTATCCGAATTCTTCAAATGTTAGCGCCCGCCAGAAACGCTCGCCCTGCCTGGACGGCTCGGCGCTGGGCCAAAAACCAATCATGGCGCTTGTTCCTGCAGCGATAAAATTGCCGCCGGCACGGCCGCCTCCCCAGGCAATACCGTTAATATCGTTGTTTTGAAAAAGAAAATTGTCCAGATCGGCATCAAAGTCACCGAAATTGGCATTTGTTGCGATGGCGATTCTCCTGCCGCCCCATTCGTTATACACAATGCCGATGCCGGTTCCGCTGCCGTAACGACCAACGGTAACTTTTCGTATGTGGTTTCTGCCGAATGGCGGCGTACCCATTGTAGGCAGTTCAAGGAAATTCCAATTTGTTGATTCGGATGGATCGTCATTCCAGCCCCGTTTGCCGTCATTCCCGACAATGTAAAACCTGCCGTTGATGCTGTCAAAGGCAATGTCATTAAGCCGGGATGAGCCAAAGCCGGCATCACGGCAGTTTGTCCAGTCTATTCCATCGCTTGAATAGGCAATATTCGCATTACCGCCGACCGCGACAAACATTCCCTTTCCCCAGGTTATGCCCATAACAGGCTCCGTTCCGAATGAGGGAATGCTGCCTGCTATCCAGTTTATGCCGTCTGTTGTCAAGGCAATTTTTCCGCTGTCAGCTGCCGCGACAAAACGGTCGCCGCCCCAGGCAACAGCATAAAATGGAGCGTCAAAGGGATTTGGATCGGTTCCCGCCCGGTTCCATACATCACCGTTATTCGACCAGGCGATAACTCCGCCGGATGAAACTGCCACATAATGGTCTATATCACAGACTCTTCCGTAAGCAAAACCGGTAACAGTATCAGCAAGAGTGAAGGGCGTCCAGGATGCCGTTCTCCATCCGTTAAGATCAGGATCATAGGGCTGCCTGCCGGGATCATCAGACTCCGGCATGGGACAGGCAACCAGTAACCAGCAAACAACAAACGCGATAAGGGATCGGGGATTGTACATCATGGGGCCTCCCAGGGGAACTCTCCGATAATGGCGCTGGAGTAAGGCGGCAAATTGACTGTTCCATCCGAACGGATGGTTGGACGCCAGTTATAGTTTCTTGAACACAGGCCGTCGATCCATTGCGGCAACAACGGATTGCCGGTATCGCTCCATTCCGGCAGGTGAAACACCTGATCGTTGTTATAATCGGCGTTATGCGCAACCACAGCGCTTTTGCCGTATGTAGCGCTTCCGCGCCGTCTGTCCGTTAACCGGTAAACGGCCAGATGATGATTCCCCGTATCAATAACATCCATCTCGCCCCAGGCAATAAATGGATACCGGCTTTTCAGACTGCCCAGCCTGATATAATGCATCAGCAGGGACCATTCATCCCGGAACTGCTCTTCCACACCGTTTCCATAGCGTGATTGTTTTGCTTCAAGCGACCATTGCCTGTGTTCCGGCGCGTTGGGGATTCCGGCGCTGTTTGTGTTGGACCACCACATGGGCCCCCGGAAGTCAGTATCATCGGTGGCTCGTGCGTACACATAGGGCCGCAGGTCGTTAATGCCGTAAAATTCATAGTTGCTGTTCTGCCCGCTGTTTGACCAGTAATCAATATAGTTATTGATAAGGCCGATTTCTTCACCGTAATAAATAAATGGCGTTCCCGGCGAAAGAAGATTTAGCGATGCGGCAAAACGGCGGCGGTCAGTTCCCTGAATGGTAGGAAAAGGGCGTGAATCCCAACTTCCCGTTTCCCCGCCCATGTCGTAAAAACTCCGGTTTTTGTCATGGTTGGAAAGAAACGTAGAAATTACACCGGTGGGGTTGCGCGCCTTGATATTCCAGTTCCAGTACGCAAGGTTGTTTGCCCAGTCACGGCCATTGCCGTTCAGTGCATGTTTAATGCCGCCGCTGGCCCCAAAATGAAAGAAATTCATTCCCGAACGGAAATAGTTTGTTATTATATCCTCGTCCCTCCAGCATTCCCCGATAAGAAATACATTGGGATTAATTACCTTGCAGGTTTCGGTAAACCATTTAAGCATTGCAATATTTTTTTCATGGGTATTATGCGGTATATGCCCCCTTTCATACTGCCCTATATCTTCCCAGTCATATAAATAATGGACAGCGTCAAGCCTGAAACCGTCAAGGCCGCTGCCGAGCCAGAATTCCGCTATATCCCTGAATTCTTCCCGCAGATGATGGCTGTCCCAGTTTAAGTCGGGCATTCCCGTCCAGAAACTTCCTTCATACCATATCCCGTCCATAACTCTTCCCCAGCAGCGGAAAAAACGGCTTCTGATACCGCGTGTGGGAACCCATCTGCCCAGGCCGTGGTCGTAATACGCATCCCATTCCCAATACCAGTCACCGTATTCAACAGACTCGCGCTGGGGCGGGGTGTGCCCGTAATAAAAATGATAGTAACTGGCATAACGGCCCGGTTTGCCGGATCGTACCTCTTCAAGGGCTTTTTGAAACCAGGGGTGCTGCTCGGAAGTATGATTGGGGACCAGGTCGAGGATCAGCTTAACCCCCCGTCGGTGACATTCTTTCAAAAGATCCCTGAAATCTTCCATTGTTCCGAACTGGGGATCAATTGCCTTGTAATCAATGACATCGTATTTATGGTAACTGGGTGAAGGATGAATCGGGGTCAGCCAGATACCGTCTACATGCAGGCTGTCAAGGCATTCCCCGTACTGGGCAATGTTTTGTGCGTGATTCAGCGTATGGGAATCGTTGAGGTAGTCCAGCTTCATGATTATTCCCCGCAGATCGCCGATGCCGTCATTGTCACTGTCGTAAAATGTGCCAGGCATAATCTGGTACCATGTCCCCTCGTTGGGTTTATTGGAAAGCGGGGAAAGGGCGGGCTTTGACTTCGGCGCCATATCGCAGGTAATTAACAGATAACAGATAACAGATAACAGATAGCAAAGAAGAAAGTTATGAAAACCTCTCTTCGCTCTGTTCTCTGTCCCCTGTTCTCTGTTCTCTGTTCTCTGTTCTCTCATTTCCACACCTCTCTTTTTCACTTTTACATTTTACTTTTACTCATATTCCCTGAATATCACCGTGGTATACGGCTTTATCCAGTATGCGCTCAGACCGGAGTCCCATATAACAGGTTCAGGATCCGGCTGTTCGTCATGGTTTAGATGCACTGCCGATGCCGTCTCATAGCCCGTTGCACGGGGAACGCTGATATACCCGTGTTCACCACCGGCTTTGTAAACATTATGCGCAATAACAACGCTTTTGCCGAATGTGGGGCTTTGCGGGTTATCATCAGTGACGCGGTAGGCGGAGACCTGGCCTCTGCCGTCAACATCAATACCGCCGGCGTCTGCATTACCCCAGGCAATCCAGGGGTACCTGTTTTTCATGTTCTGTACCTTGATGTAGTGGCGCAGGAGGGATCTTTCATTGGCGATCTGCTCGTTTACACCGCCGCCGTATTGCCCGAGTCCCTGCCATTCCTGCCATGCAGGAAGGCCCTGCTGCGGATTATTCGTTCCAAGATGCATATTCCAATTAGATGAATTCGGCCTGCCCGTAGAGTTCTGCATGGAAAAAATCATCGGTCCCCGTACCATTTCATCGCCCGGCACCTTGAAACCTATCAGGCCGATCTCTTCGCCGTAGTACAAAAATGGCGTTCCCGGAGAGAGCAGGAGCAGGCTTGCCGCCATTTTACGCTCTTCATCCCAAGTTAACCAGTTGGAGCTTCTATCAAAATCGTGATTCGACAGGAATGGGGCAAAAACAGCATGAGGGTGGAGGTTTTTTACCTCCCTGGTCATCCACATCACACCTTCGGCGAAATTCCTGCCGTCCCCCCTCAACACCGCTCCGGAAATGCGCCCGTAGTCATTGGCAAAGCCAAGGGCAAAAGAACCCATTCCCGGTTTGTGGTAGTACAGCACCGTCCCTTCGTCATCCAAACATTCACCGACCATGTAGGCATTTGGTTTATGCTTCCTGACATTATCCGCAAACCATGTCCAAAAGGCGATATTTCTGTCCGTATCGCCGTTAAACCGACCGTTTTCGTAGATGTGCTTTGTTGCATCCAGCCGGTATCCGTCCAGGTTCATATCGACGAGCCAAAATTTGTTGATCAGATCAAATTCGTGCAATAACGCGGGGTTATCCCAGTTAATATCAGGCATCCAGGGGCCGAAAGAACCGTAAAACCAGATTTGCCTGCCGTCCGGGGTTCTGCCATTATCAGTATCTGACCCAGCGTTCCAGCTGCTATGCCAGCCGTCTCCGGGACTGTTATTTTGAGCGCGGATATTGTAATACGAGGCATACTTGCCCAGAGTCCCCGACTTCCATTCATTCAAAGCAGCCTGGAACCACCAGTGCATGGAGCCGGAGTGATTAACCGCAAGGTCAACGATAATTTTCATCCCCCTCTCATGAGTTGCCGCAACCAATCGACGCATATCATCCAAATCACCAAAATCAGGATCGACCTGCATATAATCAATTGTGTCGTATTTATGATAAGATGTAGCGGTCATGATGGGGGTCAGCCAGATGCCGTCAACGTGGAGGCTCTTGTTACATTCTTGATTAGGGTCAGAAGACCTGTCGCAATCGGCCGGAAGGCAGGAAAGATACCACAGATTTTGAATAATCCCCTGTAAATCGCCCTTGCCGTTTCCGTTGCTGTCATAAAATGCAATGGTAAAAATCTGATACCAGGTGCCTTCGTTCCCTGTCCAGCGAGATAGAACAGGACCGCCGGTATTGCCCCCGCCAGGACCTGAGCCTTCGGGAAGAGAGGGGGGCTTTACCGTTCCTTGGGGATACGAATCTTCAGTCGATTGCGGATAATAATCGCCGCATGTCAGGAACAGAGATATAATGATTACCAGTAAAGCCGTTAGTTTTATTTTTTTCACAACTCCTCCTCTTTATATTACCTTTACTCCACAGCCGCCATTTTTCCCATGTTTGGGTTAGGCTGGCCTCCACCCCAACTTTCATACCGGTTGCCGTGCAGGATGAACTTGCCGCCGCCAAAACCGACAGCGGTAATGTTTTCACGTTCGTTAAATTGGGTTTGCCCGTCGGCTTCACCAACAGGAATGGCTGTCCAGGCCGTTCCGTTCGTTGATGTTGAAATTCTACCGTTCGCACCTACAGCCATGAATTGGCTGCCATTGAAAGTGATACTGTTGATAGTATTAGCGCCAAAACCGCTGGTTACAGGATTGGTAGACGAACCGCTTCCATCACCCCACGCATACCATTTGTTGCCATAACTGATAATGTTGGCTGAAGTTGCAAGTTTAATATTGCCGTTCCCGCCGACTACCACAAATTTATCAGCACCAAAAGTAATACCGGTAATATCTATGCTTCCGGAACCATTATCAATAGTATTGAAAAGATCGTTGCTTATGAATCCCCAACCCAGACCGCCATTGTCGGAGTATATTGCTACACCTCCCTGACCGGCTGCCACAAAAGTGGTATTTATATTATCGTAAGCTATTCCATTGAGGTGTCTGCCACCGGCAGTGTCTGCATACAGGCGTGTCCAGCTTTCCCCATCTACGGAATGTACAACTTGTCCAAAATTACCTACCGCAATAAATTTTGCTCCGGTACTTTCTCCAGTATAAATGACATTATTTAAAATGTTCCGGTCTCCGATACCGCTCACGCTTCCGGCAGTCCAGGTATCGCCTCCGTCATCCGAATAGGCAACCCTTTCCTGATCAAATGCATTTGAACCAACTGCTACGAAAAGCCCGTTGCCTGTACCAAGGCCGGATTCGTTAGGAGCGTATGCAATACCCTTGATAGTATCACCGCTACCAAAAACATTAAGTGTTGGCGCTGTCCAATGAGTCCCGTTATTAGACCAGAAAATTTTACCGCCTTCACCGCCGGCAACAAATCTTCCGCCGCCTTCAACAATAGCCCACACACTTGAATTACCAAAGGGGCTGTACCCGGTAACACCACGGTCGCCGGATGAAACAGCCGACCAGCTTGAATCTAACACAAGCTTGTCATCACCTCTGGCCATTATACTGAATGTATATAAGCCAATTCCGTTAGCGGTTTTAACAGTTGATGAATCAAACTGGGACTTTGTACCGCCATTATGAGGTTCACTAATACGGGCAACATTTGCTTCTTCGTGAATGGGGCTGCTGCCTGCATTTCTATATATCCTGACAGAGTAGCCGCCGGCGGTGTCAGTGTTGGCCCACTGCGCCCAATTTTCCCACCAGAAAATATCGTTTACTGCTGTACGCTGCGTTACATTCTGCGCTGAGGATGTCGCTCCCGTCGATGAATAGTTGTACGCATCGGCGGGGACGGCTGTTACGGTAACGGTGTAGCTGTCTACTCCGGCATCACGCATGGCTTGCAGAAAATCTGCGGTGTATGTGCCGCCTTTGGTAACAGAAACGGGGCTTCCTTCTGCAGCGCCGCCCTTGTTAAGCTGTACAGAATAGCTTGCGACATTCGTATCGGGTGTTGAAGCCGCCCATGCTGCAATGCCTTCGCTGCTTAAAGTTACGGTATTCGGCTGCGGCAGCGCCGCTATTGCCGGAATGTTCAGTGTTTTTGAGTCGGATTTGGTGCCGTCAACCATTGAAGCTGCAGTAACAGTCAGGCTTGTTGCTGTTTCATCAGTGCCAACAGTGAGTAAACCACCTGAACTGATTGTTGTAGCGCTGCTGTTATCACCGCTGAGAGACCAGATTACGGTTTGGGCAGCCCCGCCTGAAACATCAACTGCGGCGGAAAATTGCTCTGTTCCTCCCCGCAGAATCGATGTATTGGGTGACGTTACCGTTACACTGATAACAGTCGGCGGACCGCCTGATGGCGTTACTTCCAGTTCCGCAGTACCATTTGCGCTCGTGATATAAGTAGAAGTTGCGGTAATGACCAGTACACCGACAGCTTCGTCATCTGCAATGGTCAGAACGCCGGCGGAGCTTATGTCAGTATCAGGGTGTTTTGTACCCGATTGCAACGCGACCGACCAGGTTACTGTTCTTGGCGCTGTAACTTGTGCATCATCTGCAAATGTTACAACAGCGTTGAATTGCAGGTTATCCGTCCCTTGATCGGCGGAAGACGCCGGGCCGGTAACAGCGATATTTGTTATCGCCGGAAATTCTACATCAACTGTTACTTCATCGAATACTCCGGGAGCAGCCGTCGATTCAGCTCTGACGGTAAGGGTTGCCGCTGTTTCAGAGGCGTCAACGGTGAGGATTCCCGTTGCCGGGTCTATGGATGTTAGTTCGGTGAAAGGCGAATAACTGCCAACTCCGAAAATAGACCATGTAACAGTCTGCACAGGGTTGTTTTTGCCGCCGACAACTGCCGTAAACACAGCTGTTTTTCCTTTTATGACAGTACCCGGGCCGCTGATAGTTACGGTTTCGGCAATGTCAGGCCTTTCCGCAATAAATCTTCGTGCAACAGGGTCAAGGGTAATTTCGTAATAACCGGCAGCGCCAATATCCCACGCCCTGTTTGATCCTTCATTTGGAGTGCTGTGATTACCATGATGAATGGGCATAAATGTCATTGCGTTACCGGTACTGCCAATGGTTACCGGCAAACCGTCAGTTACCGGAACAAACCATGCACCATTATTGGCATCACTCCAGGTAGTGGTATCGGTCAGGCTGAATCTAAAATGAGCATTTGCCGCTGCCAGCCCGCTCCAACTGTAAGTCTCGTTGGCTTGTTTAGTCATTAACGCGCCGCCCGCATTCCAGTTAGTCATACCGCCGACCAGCCACACATTTCCAATACCGTTATAAAAATCACTTGTTTCAAAAGTAACGGCCAAAGGCGTTGTATTGCCCGGGTAAATATGCAGTATGTCGCTCCAGAATGAGCGGCTTGCACCTAAGTATCTGTCCCCGTCAAGGGTAATACGATCTTTTTCAAGGCGGACTGTGGCAAGATAGTAACCTATGGGAACGGCGTTATCAGAATCTGACAGATTTGATGTTATGACAATGTTTCTGTCAGCCTGACCGCTTAATCCTTCCAGCATTATTTCCGCATCGCTTATGGCGCCTGAGTTATTGGTAATGGTATATTGCAATGTACCGGTTCCTGTTGTTGTAATGGGAGCAAAGAGCAGGGAAACGGGAACAACCACCGGAATCTGTGCAGAAGCATCTATTTCAAATCCTACCCCGGTTGCCGAAGCAAGCAGTATTAACCCTGCAGCATCGCTGAATACCCGGACATCCAGTTTCCAATGCCCTTCTTCCAGTTCATATATACCGCCAATGGTGCCGGCGCCTCCTTCTTCTGCATCTTGTCTGGTGGTGTCCGGATTTCCGGATGAGTCAACTGCAATAAAATCTAACTTGTAGGCTGCATAAACAATATTTGTTGGCAGCAGGGTACGGCCTACGCCAAATTGCAGAACAACAAACCCTTTGCCGGGCTCAGGAACAGGGCCTTGAGGCTCATTAAAACTGCCCGGACAACCTGTCAGGATTATCAGCGTCACAAAAGCAGCAATTACCGGTAAATACTTCGTTCTTTTCATGTATTATGCTCCTTTTCTTTAAGGTAATTTTACCGCCGCAACAGTAAAGCCAAGTTCCGTGGGCAATGACCAGGGAATGCCGTTAATGGTAACAATCAGGCGTACCGAATGATAGCCCACCGGGTATTGAGCGGCATTAAGCATGATGCTTGCCGGTGTTGTTCCCGGTAATGTTACATTACCCACGCGCCATGTATATACTGCTCCCGAATCAGGGTTCGCTATTCTGAATGTTACTGTATCATCTACACCCGGAATAAAATTTGCGCCGCCGGTTTTGTATATTGTCCGTGTCGGTAATCCTTCCGCAATATCCAGACCGCTGCCTCTATCAACAATTTCAAAGATGAAATCCGCAACCGACTCCTGTTTTTCCACACGCAGTTTCATTTCGGCAGGTTTTACAATGAACCTGTATAAACCCGCTTCGGTAATCCTCCAGGTATTTTCGGTAACGCTGTTTGCACCCTGCGAGGGATTGGTGTTGAAACGGAACATGTTGTTTTCAGGATCACCGAGAACAACTGCAATGCCACCGGAAACATAAGGATCGGGAGGGGCATACCAGTTTACATCACCCCAGTTGGTAGTGTTGGTCAGGCTGAATCTGAATGTGCTGTTTGCCGCGACATTTCCTTCCCAGATGAATGTATTGCCGGTTTGGGTCATTAGTAAACCGGGAAGGTTCCAGCCGGTCATGGTACCAACAAGCCACACATCGCCCATTTTCAAATTCACCGGTGAATGATCTGTTTCAGCGGCCTCCAACACAAGAGCGGCATTACCAAGAGCAGTCACCTTAAATGTGTATGCGCCATCGCCCAGAGCGGTAATGTCAGCGGCAAAATTCTGGGTCGTACCGGTAACCGGCGAGTATTCCCTGACAGCCGTAGGCCCGGCATCCCGGTAAAGCCTGATCGTGTACCCCAGACCGGTAGTATCTCCGGGTCCGGCAGCCCAGACGGCAGCATCGCCGTTCCATGAGAGGTTGACAGCCTGGGGCCGCTGCACCACGGATCTGGCAGAGGACGGAACTTCCGCAGAGTCCGTGAAGTTGGGGTTGCCGGTGACAGACCTTACCCTGAATGCGTATGATCCGGCGCCGGCTGTGAGCATGGCATCAAGGAAGCTATGCGAATATAATGTTCCTCTGTTGATTACAACCGGGGCGCCCAGGATCGTTTGCCCCCTGTATAACTGCACTGAATAACTTTCTATATTGGTTTCGTTGGCCGGAGCTGTCCATGAAGCAACTCCCGCTTCGCTGAGTACGGGATTAACGGGCGCCGGCAGTTGCGCTGTGCCGGGAACGGTTATGGTTGTTTCACCGTATCTGTTTTGATCGTATGTTGATGTTGCCCGTATAATCAGAGCTGCGGGGGTTTGAGTTGCCGAGACAGAAAGCAGACCGTCGTTTGAAATGGCTGTTCCCGGATCGTGCCCTGATACAATTAACCATGTTACCGTTCTGGGCAGATCTATCATACCGGTGACAGTAACATTCGCCTCGAATTGCTGCTCCTGTCCGCGTAGAACGGTTATTTCGGATGGGGTTATATAAATACCCCCTATTCCCGAGATAACAGAAACCACTGCGCTGCCGCTTTGGCTATCGTCAACGGTTGATGTTGCGGTAATCGTCAGAGTTCCGGCCGTTTCATTGTTTGCAACACTTAAAATAGCTCTATTGGAACCGGGAATCGGCAAAATCATTGTGCTTGAATCGTTTCTTCCGCTTACATTCCAGTTAACGCTCCGGGAAGCGCCGCCGGAAACGATAACAGTAACGGCAAATTCCATCTGTCCACCCCGCCCTATAATGGCAGATGCCGGTTCTATGGAGACACTGGCTACTGCAGGCGGACTTTTTGGCATGGTACAGGCTGCCATAAATAGAAGGGTAATTAATATGCAATATATTCTTTTCCCCATAGTTATTAAATTATACCACGAATTCCCGGAAAAACAAGGTTTTTTTTAAGTTTTTTTTGAACGTAACTGTTTTTGGATAAAATACTTCCATATAAAACCAGCAGACACGGAATTTAGGGGACACCTATGAACTGAAAACCCGAAATTCGGCGCCTTGACAGGGGGATGCTGGTATGTTATTTATAATTAAATGCCGGAATCACTTTTAAGTATAAGAGATCTGCAAACATCGTTTAAAATCAGCGGAAATTATTATGCGGCAGTGGACGGCGTTGACCTTGATATATATAAAAACGAAGTTTTTGCTTTAGTGGGTGAATCCGGCTGCGGTAAAAGCGCTATGGCCTTATCGCTTGTCCGCCTGCACGACCCCAACTATACCCGTATAACCGGAACTGTCGAATACAACGGTGAAAACCTGTTAACATTATCAGACCAGCAGCTTAATAAAATACGGGGACGAGATATCGGGATGATCTTCCAGGATCCTCTCACTGCACTGAACCCCCTCATAAAAGTAGGCGCTCAAATAGAAGAATCCCTTACCTACCATACCGGATTAGACGCAAAAGCAAAAAAAGAACGGGCTATTGAACTGCTGGGGGCAGTAGGAATACACAAGCCAGCCCTGACCTATTCCCAGCTTCCCCACGAACTTTCCGGCGGCATGCGCCAGAGGGCCATGATTGCCATTGCCCTGGCCTGTAAACCCGCCCTGATAATAGCCGATGAGCCGACCACTGCTTTGGATGTCACCATACAGGCGCAAATACTGGATTTACTGCGGGATCTGCAAAGCGAAACACAGTCATCGGTCCTGCTGATAACCCACGACCTGGGCGTTGTGGCGGAAATGGCCGACAAAGTGGGGGTAATGTACGCAGGGCAAATCGTAGAGCTTGCTCCCGCACGGGATTTATTCAAAAACCCCCTCCATCCCTATACACGCTCACTGTTGGCATCCATCCCCGGAAAGAACTCGGCGGCAAACCGCCTGCATGTTATTCAGGGCGTGGTGCCGGAACTGCAATTTTTACCACGGACAGGCTGCCGTTTTTCCCACCGAACTCCCTGGATCAACAAAAGCCTGCACGAAGAAGTCCCCGCATTTCACGAAGCGGCTCCCGGGCATTATGTACTGTGTTCGTGTTATAAAGATTTTCATTTTGAAGGGGAGGAGGCGTATCATGCCGCTCCTTGAAGTTAAAGATCTCAAGGTACACTTCCCCATCAAGGGCGGAATACTGGGGCGCACCGTCGGCTGGGTAAAAGCCGTAGACGGGGTAAGCTTCTCTGTCGAGCCGGGGCAGACTTTAGGGCTTGTTGGTGAATCCGGATCGGGGAAAAGCACCATCGGCAAGGCCATCCTCGGACTGGTTCCGCTGACCGGCGGGAACATTTTCTTTGACGGGGAAGATATTACCCGCTATATCGGCAAAAACCATTCTGCTTATCGTAAATGTGTACAAATGATCTTTCAGGATGTATATTCTTCCCTGAACCCCAAAAAACGAGTACTGGACATTATCGCCGAACCCCTGCGGAATTTTGAAAATCAGACAAAAACAGAAGAACGGTACAGCGTTGATGAGCTTCTGGCCATTGTCGGGCTAACTCCCGCCGCAGCGCTGAAATACCCCCACGAATTTTCCGGCGGTCAGCGGCAGAGGATTGGGATTGCGCGGGCAATTGCACTAAAGCCAAAACTCATCGTGGCAGACGAGCCGGTTTCTGCTCTGGATTTATCGGTGCAGGCACAGGTGCTTAATTATCTCAAAGACATTCAGCAGGAATTACACTTAACGTATTTTTTTATCAGCCACGACCTGGGCGTTGTCAGGCACATGTGCGAAACACTGGCGATTATGCATAACGCACGCTTTGTGGAATTCGGCTCAAGGGAAAGTATATACAACAATGCCCGGCACATATACACACGCAAGCTCATTGCCGCAATTCCCGACACCGACCCCGCCCTTCGTGATGCAAACGCCAGGCAGCGCCAACAGCTTGCAGACGAATACGAGCGTGAAAAAGAACAGTTTTATAACAAGGACGGCCAGGTGTATGATCTCAAAGAAGTGAGCAGCACGCACTTTGCCGCGATGCCGGAGTCCTCGCCGCCCGGAGGTGGTGATGCATAAAACCATAATCCGGCGAATGATAATAATGATACCGCAGTTGATTGTTATCAGCGTACTGTTGTTTGCACTGGCCTGGGTAATGCCCGGCGACGCATTGACCGGCCGCACGCAAGACCCAACAGTTTCCCCGGAACGGTTAGAACAATTGCGGGAACAGCTTGGTCTCAACGATCCTCCCGTCCGGCAATATTTCCGCTGGATTGGAAATATCATCCTGCGCGGGGATTTTGGTTACAGCATTACCCATGCCCGGCCGGTTATGGATGTAATCGGCGAGCGGGCCCGCAACACGTTTTGGCTGGCACTACTTACCGCGCTGCTCACGTACCTGATTGCCGTCCCCCTGGGCATTATCGCCGGACGTTACAACGACCGCTTGATTGACCGGGGGATAGGTTTGTATACATATCTTGCCCTGGCCATGCCCACCATTGTGTTCGCGCTTATCAACCTCTTGATTTTCGGGTTCAGGCTGGAATGGTTCCCCGTCCGTGGCAGCGTGACACTCGAAGCGGTGCAGGCCGGCGGCATTACATTTTTTTTAAGCCGCCTCCACCACATGATCCTTCCCGCCATAACGGCTGCGCTGTTAAGCACCATTGGCATAATCCAGTACCTGCGCGGCGAGATCGTCAGATTTAAAGCATCGGATTTTGTGACAACCGCACGATCAAAAGGTGTACCGGAAAGCGTAGTGTATTCCCGGCATATTTTCAGAAACGCCCTCGTTCCCATCGCATCCAATATCGGTTTCATCATTGTGAATCTGCTGGTTGGCTCGATTTTTATCGAACGGATTTTTTCTTATCCCGGCATGGGGTTGTTGTTTTTAACATCAATTACCGGAAGGGATTTTTCCACGGTTAACGCCCTGGTTATGCTGTTTGCCGTATTAATCGCTCTCGGCGCCCTGCTTTCTGATATAATATTAACCATAGTCGATCCTCGAATTAGGATAAAATAATGAGGAGACATCATTGGCTGTTTTTCACACGGAGGCACAGAGGCACGAAGGCACAGAGATGAAGAAAGGGAAGTTAAAGGTGTTTAAGAGAAAACCTGACAGAAACACGGACGAAAAACGCGGTACTTATAAAGTACTCCCCAATCTCTGTGTCTTTGTGCCTTTGTGTGAGGAAATATGGGAATGAATGTGTCAAATAGCCCGCCGTCGGCGTTTCGCACCATGTGGCGGGAGATTTATAAAGATAAAATCGCATTTATTGGATTGATACTTTTTTGCGCCATAATGATCAGCACATTTATAATAGCAGCCGCGCTCGATGAAGATACGGTATTGGACGGTCATCTTGCCAACCGTAATCTTGCGCCCTCGGCTCAATTTATTTTAGGAACGGATGAGGGGGGGCGCGGCATGATCGGCATGCTGATTTTAGGCGCGAGAAACTCATTGCTTGTGGGGTTTACGGTTACCATTCTGAGCAAAATCATCGGCATTTCCATAGGGCTTGTCTCGGGTTTCTACGGAGGTCATACGGATAATGCAATAATGCGGGTAATGGACACCTGGCTCATGCTGCCTTCATTGATGTGTATCATTGTATTTATAACGGTAATTCCCAATTATACGGTGGTTCATTTTGTTCTGGTGATGACGGCCTTTTCCTGGATGGGGACTGCCAGAATTATCCGGGCCATGGCGCTGGCCCAGCGCAATCTTGATTATGTATCCGCTTCAAAAACCCTGGGCACACGCAATATCGTTATCATGCTGCGGGAAGTACTGCCTAACCTCGTACCGGTTATTACGGTAAATTTGACCCTTTCTCTTGCCGCCAATATCGGTATTGAAACCGGGCTTACATTTCTGGGCTTTGGCCTGCCCTTTGGAACACCGTCCCTGGGAGCGCTGCTGTCCCATGCTCTTGCACCGTACAATCTGCAGTTTCGCATGTGGCAATGGCTGCCCGCCGCCCTGCTGATATTTATTTTAATGCTATGCATCTACAGCGTGGGGCAGGCTTTAAGCCGCGCCGCCGATGTAAGGCAGAGGAAAGTATAAAAGGTAAGAGGTTATAAGGAGGTTGTTATGCGTAATTTTATTTCAGTGGTTGTATTTGTTGGTATGTTGGGTTTTTCGGCATGCAGGGATGCCAGAGATATTGATGCGGCGCCGGAAGACATGATGGCAGCTATTGCCGCACTGAAGGAACGGTTCCCCGAGGAAATGCCCCGGGGCGAAGGCATTGGCGGAGTTCTTAATGTTGGACTCGTGTCCAACAGCGGCTTTGCCGGGGTCTTTAATCCCGCGTTTTCCATTACAGCCCAGGATGGATCAATCAACGACTTTATGTTCAGCGATTTACTGAACCTTAATCCGGGTAATATGTACGGCCACAACGGGCCGGCCTGGTATGAATATGATCATGAATCCATTCCTGCTACTTTTACCTTGCATTTCCATGATGACGTGGAGATGTACTGGCACGATGGTGAACCGGTTACCATGTATGATCTGGAATATGCTTTTTTGTTGATTGCCCACCCGGATTGTATTTCAGAGCGATTCGGTCCCGCTCTAAATACCAGTACGGTCATTGGCGTAGAAGCCTACCGCGCCCGGCAAACAGACCGGATTTCCGGTATTCGGGTGTTTAACGACGGCCGCTCCATAGAATTTTCTTTTGAAAGCATGGATCCCAGTATGCTGTTCGGTGGAATATGGAGTCAGCCTTTGCCGCGGCACCGTTTGAGTTCAATACCTTATGGTCAGGTGCTGCATCATGAATATTCCCGATCCGATATTATCGGCAACGGGCCGTTTATGTTTAACTCTACCATTCCCGGCGAATCCGTATCACTTACCGCTAACCCGAATTACTGGCTGGGACGGCCCAAACTTGACGGGGTCAATATAGCCATAATCGATCCCAGCCTAATTGGCGAAGCAATGCGAATAGGTACATTTGATATTGCCGAGTTCCCCCCTGTTTCACTTCCTGACTATGAAGACCGGCTGACAAATGTTACCTTTGTTTCTTCTTTGGATCGCCTTTTGAGTTTTATGGGTTTCAGATTTGGTACTTTAAATCGTGATGAGCCAATGACGGTTACGCCTAACCCCGATTTACCGACAAATTGTATAGACCTGCGCCGCGCATTGGCCTACGGACGGGACAATGCCACAGTCGCACGGCATATATTTAATAACCTGCGCTTCCCGCTGGCTACCGCCATCATTCCCTGGCAGGGCGGTTTCATGCGCGAAGATATGACCGGTTTCTCCGCTTTTAATCTGGATAAAGCAAACGAAATTCTCGATGAAGCAGGGTATGAATGGCGCAATGGCGAAACATTCCGCCGGCATAAAGACACCGGCGAATTTTTTGAAATCGTATGGGCTGTCCATGAAAACCCCACGAATCATCTCGTCGTGCCGCATCATATTCGGGACTGGCGCAGAATCGGTTTAAATGTGGTACTGTACCGCAACGGCTTAATGGAGTTTAACGACCGTATCGAGACATTGGGGCATGATCTGGACAACGGCGCCATTCATATGTTCGATGCCGCATGGCTGGTCGGTTCCAACCCCAACCCGCGCGGCTTGTGGGGCATAACCCCCCATAACGATACCCGATACCAAAGCCCCCGGTTAGATGCAATCATGGATGCCATTGAGTCGGAAATGGCATGGGATCAAGAATGGCTTGTTCAGCAGTACCATGACTGGCAGCTTGCCGTGTTTGAAGAAGCGCCCTGGATACCTGTTATGACCGGCATCCAGTTGTATGCCGTGAACAACCGCGTGCTTAACTATTCGCTGGTTCGGAATGACGGCATCCGCGAAATCGGCAACGGGGCAGTCCATTTATGGGCGCTTCGCAGCGCATCACCCGATACGGCGAATTAAATATATATGGTGCCAGGCACCGTTTTGGAGGTTTAATATGAAAATGAAAAATTGGTTAACAGTGGTTTGCGTAATCGCAGCCGCGATAATTTTTACCGGGTGCCCGGGACAGACGAGAAGTGCGGACACGGTCATTGTTGGTATGCCTTCCCAACCGGTGTCACTGGATCCGATTATGACGAACGATCAGCCTTCGTCACAGGTGATGAAGCAGATTTACAGCACCCTCGTTAATCTGGATGAACAAATGGCGCCGGTTCCCAGCCTTGCGGAAAGTTGGTACTGGGAGGATCCCGCCAGGCTCAGGCTTTTTCTGAGGCAGGGGATCAACTTTCACAACGGCGACACCCTGAGCGCCTCGGATGTGCAATTCTCCCTGGAAAGGGCCGCAGGATCGCCCAATATCGGCCATATTACCGGCATGATCGCCAGTGTCGACATTGTCAATGATTACGAAATCCTTATCACCCTGGAGTATCCGTTTGTGCCGTTTATTAACCATCTGGGGCACACTGCCATGTCCATAGTCAGCCGAAGGGCCGTCATGGAACAGGGCGAAATAGAATATGCCCGCAATCCTGTCGGCACCGGCCCCATGCAGTTTGTCAGTTGGGTAACCGGGACAAGCCTTGAGTTGACCCGTTTTGACGACTACTTCGAAGGCCCTGCACGGCTCGAAAATATAAGCTTCCGTTTCATTTCTGACTCCTCAACAAGACTTATTACTCTGGAAACCGGTGAAATTGACCTTATATACGGTGTTGCCGCCAGTGATGTATCCCATGTTGAAGCTTCCGACTTGCGCATGATCCGTTCCGACAGCCTTGCGATTGACTATATCGGCTTTAATGCCCAAAGAGTGCCCTTTAACGATCCAAGGGTACGCCAGGCCATTAACTATGCCCTGGACAAAGAAGCCCTTCTGAGGGCCGCATACTGGAACACCGGCAGCGTTGCCAGGGGCCCCATCAACAACATGGTATGGGCTTCTGCTGCAAACAGGCTTGAACCTTTCCCCTTCGATCAGGAGCGGGCGCGGCAATTACTGGCCGAAGCGGGATTCTCCAACGGCTTTTCCACATCAATTGTCACGAATGAAGGGAATGCGCAGCGCCTTGATGTAGCCGAAATTATCCAGAACATGCTGGCACAGGTAGGCATTCATGTGGATGTGCGGATCCTTGAATGGGCAGCCTATCTGGAAATGACCCAGAGGGGCGAGCATGATATGTTTATCCTTGGCTGGGTTTCCGTAACCGGAGATCCCGACTACGGCATGTACCCCCTCTTCCATACAGACAGCTTTGGCGCTGCAGGTAACCGGACATTTTACTCAAATTCCGGACTCGATACCCTGCTTGACCGGGGCCGGCAGGAAACCGATCCTGCAATTCGGGAGCAAATATACTTTGAAGCCCAAACCATAATCCGTGACGAGGCCCCATGGATATTCCTGAGGACCGGCGAAGAGCTGAATGCCAGCCGCCCGGAGCTTAGAGGCTTCTCGCCGAATCCGGCAGGCCACCACATTCTCTGGAATATATACTTTGAATAGGACTCCGGAAAACACAGGAACCTGTAATACTTGCGGAAATTTTTGAAGACGATTTTAAGAATTGTCATCACATCTATATGCATCATAGTAATTACAAGCTTGGCGGTGAGTGCATACCTGTTTATCACCCGGCAGGATATTAACCTCAGGATTATTTTTAACGCTAACTTTCTGGCCGGTGCTGTTATACTTTGTACCGCTCTGACCGTAATGATTATCCCTTTCCGCCTCTTTACACCGGACAAACTTGCCGACCACAGCACATTTGCAGAGCGTTTTTTGGAACAGCGTGAACTAAAACGAAGAAAAGCCTATGAGTTACTTTTTATCGGGATAACAGTCATAGTCAATACAGGCATTGTGCAGCTTGCCCTGGCCTGAAAACGGCAACCGGTTTTAATACGTTGCGCCTTTTTTTACAATAATCTTTTTTTTGCTAATTCACAATATTTTTTATCTATTTCTATGCCAATAAAGAAACGATTTTTCATATATCTACAAGCAACTCCTGTAGTGCCACTACCGCAGAATGGATCAAGTACAATATCATTTTCTTTAGTAGATGCAAGTACAATTCTTTTTAAAAGATCAAATGGTTTTTGGGTGGGATGTTTTCCATATTCTTTTTCACCGATTTTAGGTGTTGTCATTGACCAAACAGATCTCATTTGCGCATTTTCTGTTTTTAATTTATCTTCGGGAAAAAGACCATTCTTCATCAATTTATAATTGAATGTATGTTTTGCTTTTTTATCTTTACGAGCCCAAATAATTGTTTCATGAGATGCGGTAAAAAAACGACAGCTTAAATTGGGTGATGCATTTGGTTTAAACCATGCAATATCATTTAAAATATGAAAATTATTTTTTAGCAAAAGATAGCCGCATTGATAAATACTATGATAAGTACCTGAAATCCATATAGTTCCTTCAGGTTTTAAAATACGATGACAAGCAGAAATCCATTCATTGTGAAAAATCGTATCTTCTTCAAAACCATTACTTTTATCCCACTTTCCCTTATTTACATTAACTCTTTTTCCGTTCCGGCATGAAAAACCATTATTTGACAACATATAAGGGGGATCTGCAAAAATCATATCTATAGAATTTTCCGGAATAGAATGTAATATTTTCAGACTATCTTCATTAAAAATTACAGCATTTTTTAATTTATAAAAAGGATTAAAATCCTTTAGGGATTTTGAGAGTATTTTTGCAAAATGATCTTTTGGATCGAGTGTTTTGTCAACAAGATCAAAATGTTGTTGAACTGGTTTCATTTTTTTCTTCCGGTATACAAATCCATGATAAAGGCAATTCGTCAAATTTACAATGACATTTTACCGAATTTCAATTAATACCGTATAAAATTATCTATAATATGGTTTACCCCGCACTGATCGAAACCAGGCAAATAATTTTGACTGACACCTGGGTGTATCAATAAAAAAACCCGGCACCTCAATTGAGAGCCGGGTTTTTGGTTTTACTTAACGCAATGGGCTGTGGGCACTTACCGGAGGCGGCGATTAATAGTACCTAAGTTTACTACGGGGGCGAGCTGTCGTTCGGTGTTAGTAGCGCGTTGTTCAAAGCCTGTTCCCAATGGCTGTAATGAATGGAAGTTCTGCATTTGGCTGCGCAGCGCATTAGGACTCTGCGCCCTGCGGGTACTGTGTGAATGCTGGCTAAAATTGGGCAATATGTTGGGGCTAGGTCCGCTTGCTGCCACCAGCCTGCCAACGCCTGCATCGAATACAAGCTGTAAGTGATCTTCCACTAATGTACCAGTCCAATTAGTGCCAGCAGCATTAACATGGATAAAAATACCGAGTCCAACATAGTTAACATCAACGGCGGTAACTTGTCCGGTCAGTAAGGGCTGATTCCGCCACCAACCGACAACCGTAGCAATTAATTGTTGCCCTAAAAAGTTAACTGTTCCTACACTACCCAACCAGTTTGAGCCAATGCCGAGCGTATTCCTGGCTGCTACAGTGGATTGAATATTTACAATGTCGATAAAAGATTCTCCCGAAAGGGTAATACTGGATGCGTTATTGCTAGCTCCCGATTGGATGAATACATCAGTGAATAAATAGTAAGTACCATCCCAGAACTCCAAGTTCTCTATTATTGCTCCGCCCTGCAGGTCCACGGTTGCCCCCGCTCCTACATGTAACCCACTGGATCCATTGACAAAACCAGGAGTTATATTGCTTGTAATTTCACCACCTTTCATCGTAAATGAGGAACCGCCGGCCCCGAACCATCCAAGCGATAACGATACTGCAGCACCCCCATAAATATCACCATCAGCAGTAGCATTATTTAATATTATTGCTGACCCTTCAAGCATGACAAATGACCCACCGAGTTCTGTTTGCACGAGTGACACATTATTTACACCTAAATTGGCAATTCCTGCAAGAATAATGTTCTCTCCAATGACCAGTTCGGCACTACCCATAATAAAGAATAGCAAACCTTGGAGTTGGGGGCGGATTATCTTAGGACTGCCTAAACCGATCAGCGTAATTTTATTTGCTTCAAGCCAAGTGTGAGTGAATAACCCCAGTCCCGAATCTATGGCCCATTGCCGATTAACAGTTACGTCTGTATCCAAGGCCAGGACATAGGACCCAGCGTTAGTATCTACATAATCTATGGCACGATTGACAATACTATTGGGGCCAGAAAGAGTAATAGGTTGAATATTCGGAGCTGTCCACCGGGCAGCCAGAGTAATGTCCCCGTTAATCGGGGTATTAAAATCAAACGGGGTGGAACTGCTGCCGAGAAACCAACCATTAAATGTAAATACCCAATTGTTCCAGTCTGATTCCCGATACAGACCCGCTGTGGTCGGTGTGCCTGTTCTTGAGGGAACCGGGGGTTCTGTTGCAGTTTGATCAAGCCGAATTTTCTGGTCGGGGACGGGAGTTCCGCCATTAGAATCAAAAGTAACCGTAAAGATATAGTCCCATATTGCATAGATGGTGACTGGCTCGGTAATCAGCGTTGAAAAATCCCATGGAGTAGTTCCTGCCGCATCCGCATACCAGCCGATAAAATCATATCCATCACGAAAGGGTTCATTAAATGGCTCAAGAATGGGAGTATCTGTCAGCCAATAGTGTACAGGCCTCCAGTTAAAATCAGCGGGACTTGCGCCCTGGAGGTCGAATGTAACAAGATGGCGGATACCCTCCCATCTTGCATACAGGATTATGTCGTGGCTGACGGGAGTGGAAAAATTCCAGGGGGCTGTTCCGTCAATATTCAAAGACCAGCCGATTAAAACAAGATCGTCCCATGTTGGGTCTTGCGGCAGGGTAACGGCAGTGTTCATAGGGATAGATACGGGGAAAGTTGGTCCGCCTGCAAATGTTCCGCCGTTAGCGTCAAAAAGAACGATGACCCTTGAGTCACCTCCGGCAGGCGATGTCTCAGTGGGACAGCCTGTCACGGTAAGCGCCAGTACCATCATCAGGGATGGCATTATCCAAAAATGTCTTCTCATAATTGCACCTCCTCGGGCAGCAAATTTTATAACGAACGTATCGTTATTCATAAAATAAAATCAAGGTAATATAATTACTTCAACCTCGGCATAGGGGGCGAATATATCGTAACCGGGCACCCCATACAAGTAAGCCTGCACAATGAGTACATCCTGCTCTTCGGCAGGAGATACGTATAATTCCACGGTTAAGGGATCGCTTGTGGGGATTATATCTGTGTCCTCGTGGGGGAACCCCCACCAGCCCCCTGCCTGGACCATCCAGTCAACACTGTCATAGGTAACTCCGGCGGCAATGTCGGCAGTAAGAGAAATACTGCTCCCTTTAGCGACCTCCAGGGTGCCGGGAGAAGAAATCGTTATCAACGGGCTTGTGACGGAAAGTGTCAGTTCTTCCATCAAATCTGTGCCAAAAAGGGTGGCCCGTACGGTGATTGTTGAGGCGGTTTCATCCTCATGGATAAATAAATACTCTCCTACCAAAAAATCGATGACAAAGCCGGTATCGGGATGCAGGTCTGCAGAACCGGGGCTTACAATGTCCCATTCCCAGGAAGGCCAGCCCGGAACCGGCCCGGACACTTCACGAAATGCGGAAAAATAATTCTCCTTACCCTTGATAAGGGAATTACCTGTATTCAACTCTATCTTCACTCCGGTAATCTCCGGCTCGCGGGCAGTAATGGTTGCGTAGGCGAATATGTCAGAGTCATCGGCATCTTCAGCACGAATGATAAAAGATGTTCCCGCCTGCACATTAGCCGACAGCCCCAACTGCCAGGACCAGGAAGAAGAATCCCAATAAATGACGATTCCGGGGGGATCCCCTACAACAGACCACGTCCAATCCAGGGAAAACCCGCCATGTGACTCGGCGCTAATCCTTGTGCCGGTGCCGGGGGTAAGGTCATAATGCCCCTGCGGGTAGATATCATCACCTCCGGGGATTTGAATCTCCGCAGAAGAAGGGAGAACATGAACGGTAATCCGCACGAATTGCCCCTGCAAATCTGCCCGTACATCCAGTACGCTGAGGTATTCGTCATAGGCTATGAATAAAAAGCCATTGTCTATCCTGGTATAAGAAGAAGGAGTTGAAGCGCCGCTGACCGACCAAACGGCATCTGTTATTGCCTTTCCTTCTCTTGTAATGGTAAACAACCTGAATTGCCCCCGGTGCATGTAAACATTGGCAGGGGAATTAACCATGAGGGGATAACCGCCTTCACTAACCGGGCAAGCGGTATTGGCAAACAACAGATAACAAACAGCAACCAAGATCAGGTACCGGGATATTTTTTTCATTTTTTTTAACTCCTGCATGATGCTTTTTTCCTTCGTACACTACCAGTGGTAATAGAACATGATCGGGACAGAGAAAACTTGCGCTTCGCCGCCATGAATGTCCGCCGTACCGTGGCGGTAGGCAAGCCCTAAATTCACCGAACTATGCCCGACCAGCGGAACCATCAATGCAAGACCCGCCCCAAAACGGATCCTGTGGGATCGTTCCCAGTTCAGTTTGTAATCTTCATGGTCGTTGGGGTTTGACCCGCCCTCATCGACAGTGTTACGGCCCACATAATTCAGGCCGGCGCTCAGGGTAAGTTCCATTCCGTTGGTAAAAGTGTATTCCGGCCAGACATGGAAAGACAGTCTTATGGGGTTTGTTATTACCGTCTCAATGCCGCTGTTCGGATTTACCCCGCTCCACCGCCTGAACATGTCCCCGTCTGCACGGAAGTTTAACACGAGGCTGCTGTCAAATAAGCCGGAATAGGAGACCCCCAGGCCAAAACCAAAACCGCCCCAGTATGTTCCGGTTTCTGTCAGCCTGATATAGCCGGGGTTGTCAACATCCTGGCTCCACGTGTCTGATATCCAGTTTGACACCGGCAGCCAGGTCTTGAGTCCCATATCCAAAACAAGGTTTTCAATACCGGTATAGGCAAAAGCCGCTTCAAAACGGGGGGCGCTGAAGGAAACACGTAACAGGAACGGATCGGTGTTTTCCATGCGTCCGTCTACATCTTCCTGAAAGTTGACCCTGCCGCCGGGGTTTGCACCGATAAACTGCAGACGGGCATGGTATGTATCGGTTTCGTATCCTACGGTAATCCATGTGCGCTGCAGTACCCGGAAAAGCCTGCTTGCATTCTTGTCTTCATCGTCGCTGTTTAATACATCCCCTCCGGGAGTCAGAATGCCGTTGTGCATCCAGCCGAATTCATAGTCATCGGAGTAAAATGGCATCCCGAACTCCGGGATAAAGGCATAGATCGAAAGGCCTTCTACCTTGGGGATGCTAAAGTCGGCAAGTATGCCAATGCCGCCGCTGTAATGATAGCTGAAGATGTTGTTGCCGTCGAGCATGGGAACACTCCACAGGGAAAGCCAATGGTTGTGAACATATCCGGTCTGCGATGGGTTGAATATCCTTCCTACATTGATGCGGAACCAGTCGAGGGGCTGCCACCATAAAAATCCGTAATCGCCCAATCGTATTTCCATGGTGTCGTAATTGGCATCGCTCCACAGGTTTGTCCCGTCATTCGTGTACAGGAACCACAGGTCTGTTCTGAAACCAAACAGTTCATCGTAGCTGCCGGAAATATTGAGGCGGGTGCGGATACCGCTGGCCTGATAGTTGCGCCCTATACCTGCGCCGACCCAGACATTGTCCTCGTACTCCAGCGTGTCACGCGATACGACCTGCAGGGGAACAACAACCAGGTCCATGCCGCCGCCTATATTAAACTGGATGGGACCGCTGCTTTCCTCTTCATATTCATGATGATGTTCACTATATTCCGAGTCATGCACTAAATCAACTTCTGCAAAGATACTGACAGCGCTGAATAAAAAAATGACTGCAAATATGATTCCTAATCTCTGTATCATAAAACCTCCAAAATAAAAGTTTCGTTATGCGATTTCATCCGGGACATTACGGGAACGGGGTAATATTAAACTTGACTGTCATATTGCCGACCCGGTCAAACAGGCTTACAAATACTTCTACCCTTATCGGAGCCAATACTTCAGCGTACCCGACATTCAGCGTTGCCAATAATGGATTGGCCGGATCTACTGTCATATTGGTAAATTGAACTATGCCGTTGGGGAATTGTGCCCAATCCCAGGGGGAAACCCGCCAGAAAACTTCATACGTACCCGGTTCCGGCGGCCAGGTCCAGGTAGAAGGCCAATGTGGCGGCTCCTGGTCAACGAATTCCAGGGTAAAATCCCGTGTCCCTCCTTGCTGTATGTCCGCACCGGTACGCACACCGTCAACAATGGTGATGTCGGCAGGATCAGTAATGGTAAGGAAGCCCGTTGAGGTACCGTCGGGATATTCAAAATCCCAGGATGTCTCGTTTATCAGCATATATGTGTATGTGTTGCCGTCTTCTGACCGCATGGTAAGCTTGTTAATGCCGTCTGCGGCAGTGCGGTGATTTTCAACGAGCAGGGGATCAGCCTCCAGGGTATATTCATAAATATACGGGGTTTGCATGATGCTTAAATAGCTTCTCATCGCATTCGTTATCTGCGTTTGTTCCTGCAGGGTTGTACCGATCCTGCTCGCTGCGGTTTCAAAAATTCGTTCAACCTCCACCGCAGTGACCCACCAATCCGATATATCCATACCCGCTGGAGGTCTGAGGGCTTCGGGATCGAAGCGCGACTCAAGTTGAATTAAATTACTGTTAATAAACATGGAAAGATCTACACCGTTCATGTGGGTAATGTTCATGGTAAGTACATTGGTACCCGGAACAGCATGGCTGCGCAGGGTATACGTCCCCCTGAAAAATGAATACTGTAGAACCTGCCCTTCAAGCACATTGGGATATCCCCTTATCGGCTCAGTCGTCCTGAATTCAAAAATAGTTGCGGTAAGGGACTGAATCCCGGTGTCTACATACCTTACCCAGCGGCTATATTCGCCGCTCCGTCTCAGCTCATCGGGCAAGGTGTCCATGTCACGGTAGTATGTTATCGGGCCAATGGTCAGCGCGGGAAAATTCAGGGTAAATTCCCATGATTCCGGTGAGTAACCGCTCTGGTAAAATGTTATGGTTTTCCCGTCAATGGTAAATGTTCCTGTTTGCTCTTCACCCAACACCGGCGTTCTGGTATAGTTCCCCCGGTTAAACTCAAGGCGCACCCCGCTCAAGGCGACCCATGCCCCGTCAAACCTGCGATCCGCCGTGTCACTATCCGCAATATTACAGGCACCCAGCAGCATCAATGATGCCAATATAACTGCACCGAAAATACCACTATATATTTTGTTCATATCATGCTCCTTTTTCCTCATTCTACAGGATACCGGGGGACAAACTGCGACGAGCGGTTGCGCCGCAGCGGATGCTCTTCAAGCATATATATTTTCAATCTCCAATGGAGAGGTATCCGGTCTAAGCGTTCAGCAGGCAGCAATAGCGGGTTGACCGGTACAGACTGCTGACTGCCGGACGGCTCGGTGGATGCTATAGATCCAAAAGGTACATGCGTCCCCATATTCACAGCAGCATTAGAGTTGCCTATTCTTTGAGGAACCCAGGTTCCCATTGCCGATGTCCAATTCTCCGGTTGATCAATGGCTGAATACAGATGACCGGCGGCATCCACATAGTTAAATAAAAAACCTTCGCGGTTTGAAAGGTTTGGATCAACATCAGAATATCCCATAATCGGCCGGCCAATGGATATTGCTCCTCGCGGAGTGCGGGTTCCGTCAGGCATCGGTTCCAAAAAAATAGACTGCCGGACAAAAAATACCTGCCGCGCCGCCGGACAAACTGTGGTTCCTGTAAGGAAGTCAACACCTGCCGGGGGACGGGTCAGGGTGTAGTAACCTCCCAGCCCCCGGAATGCTCCGCCGCCGGTACCTCTGCCCAGTTCAATATTCCGAACATATAATTGTGAAGCATAATTAGCTCCATTACCGGATATTTGGCCGCCGGTAATAATAAATGTTCCCTGCCAACGGTTACTGGTTGTGCCAGTGGTAACACCGCCCCCCTGGTCGGTGAGATTGCCGGTAATTGACCCGCCGTGCATGTAGAAAGTCCCGAAGTTGACAACGCCGCCGCCGTAGCTGCCCGAATAAGGCGCTTCGTTTCCGGTAATCTGTCCACCGTACATGTAGAATGTGGACACGGCATCGTTCACCACGCCGCCGCCAATCTGGGCCTCGTTTCTTTCAATTACAAAGCCGGTATGCATGGTACCAAGACCGGTTTCCGGGTTGTAATTGTACACACCGCCGCCAATCTGCGCATTGTTATCGTAAATTCTTCCGCCAAACAGGTTGAAAACACCCTCATTGCTGCTCACACCTCCTCCGTAGTTAACTACCTGGTTCTGTTCCATGAGTCCGTCATACATATTGAACGTACCAAGATTATCTACCAATACGCCGCCGCCTTCCAGGGTAAAGTTGTCGAAGAGCCTTAGTAAATTTCCTCCGGGAGGCGGTAAAACAGGATCCCCCATTTGGAATTCTGAATAAATACGTCTAAGCTGGCCGTTTGAGTCTCTTTCATAACGATACCCGTCGACGCTTACGCCGCCGCCATAATTTGCCATATTTCCGGCAATATCGCCGCCGTACATGAAAAATTTCCCGGCTCTATCAACTCGGACACCGCCGCCAAATCCGGGTACCGATACATTATCCCTGATTACGCCGCCATTCATGGTAAATAATCCGCCGTTTACCAGTACGCCGCCGCCCAGACTCCAAAATCCCGAAGTCCCCGTCTCGTTCTCGATAATGTCCCCGCCGTTCATGGTCATTTCTCCGCCTACCTGGATCGTTACACCTCCGGCATAACGGACAACGGTGTTGTTGTTGACATTCCTGGCAATGACCGTTCCGTTTTCGATAAACAGTTTGCCGCCGTCTTCCACGAGTATCATTGACGCGATGTTCGCTCCCGATCCTTCCATTTCGACATTACGAATCGTCAGGGTAACTTTATCTCCCACGGTAAACATGGTTCCCAATTCAGCAAGAGTAAGCTGATAGCCGCCGCCGTTCAGTTCGATGGCAACTTCCGTTCCGTTAAAATACAGCAATTGGGGCAGGATGTTTTCGTTACGAGTCAACGTAATCGAAAAATTAGCCGTAGGGTTTTCCCTTAAATTGTCCAGGGCTTGTTCAAGCAGACCTATCTCCCGGTTGGGAGGTATCCAACGGGCAATGACCGTCGTATCTTCATGAAAGACTGTCCGTGTGGTGACCGGCTCAAGGCCCATGGTGATCCAGCCGCCGAACTGGTAGCCATCTCTTGTCGGGGCAGGAGGCAATGATGTAAGTCTGCCTCGGATATCGGTCTGCATGACGGTTGTACCGCCGGTTCCGTTGTTAAATATAACTACATAGGTGTCGTGAAGGTCGGGTGTTATATCCCTGCATCCGGCGGCCGTCAAGACAAGCGCCAGAACGCATACCGCAAAAATAATTTTTCTCATATTGAGCCTCCTTATTTTCTTTAATAATATGGTAGTTTATTATGATTTGTCAATCTAATTTTATGTTTACCTAAAGGGACTTACAAATAAAATTATTTGGGTATATGATCATTGTCATGCCCCAGGTTTTTCCGGTATTTGAACACCGGGCAGCGCTGCCGTGGTGCTGCTATGATATAAAACGTAATAAAATAATCTTTCGGCTCCTGTGCCCGGATGATACAGAAAAGGCAGCCCTGATCTGGGGAGACCCATTTGACCGGCATGAAGGGCGGTGGCGTTATGCCGAGGCTGCACTGAACCGCCGGTTTTTGGGGATTTCTTCGTGTATTTGGCAGGTTGAGATTGACCGGCCCTCTTCAAGGCGTTTAAAGTACGGATTTCGGGTAAAAACTCCCGGCGGGGAATATTATTTTTGCGAAAACGGCATCGAACCTTACGAGGAAAATGCCTTGCATAATGAATACGGTCAGTTCTTTTTTCCGTTTGTACATGAGGCGGATGCGCCGCAAGAGCCGGAATGGGTAGAAAAAACCATCTGGTACCAGATTTTTCCTGAACGTTTTTACAGGAAAATGAACGAAAACGCTGTTTCTCCGCATCATATCGAGGATTGGGAAACCGGAAAACCGCATTTTAATAACTTTTTCGGGGGAAACCTGGCTGGAATTCGGGAAAAACTCCCCTGGCTGGCGGATTTGGGGATAAATGGCCTGTATTTAACCCCCGTTTTTACATCGCCATCGAATCACAAGTACAATACCACAGACTATTTTTCCGTCGACCCCCATTTTGGAAACACCCATGAACTGAAAACCCTCGTTGCGGAGGCTCATGCGCTGAACATCCGGGTAATGCTCGATGCGGTATTTAACCATGCGGGAGACACACACCCTTTCTGGCAGGATGTTCGGGCAAACCAGGAGCAATCCCCCTACCGGGACTATTTCCGCATACGCCGCTTCCCGGTGCGGCAGCCCGCACATAATCCCCGTGACCTGGATTACCATACCTATGCATGGGTTCAGCACATGCCCAAATGGAACACAGAGCATCCGGCAGCCCGCAAATACCTCCTGGATTGTGCCGCTTATTGGATACAGGAATGTGATATTGACGGCTGGCGGCTGGATGTGGCAAGTGAAGTTTCTTTTGATTTTTGGAAGGATTTTACCCGGCTGGTCCGTTCTTTAAAGAAAGATATATACATATTAAGTGAAATTTGGCATGACGCTTCACCCTGGATCAATGCTGGTTTATTTGACGCAAATATGAATTATCCACTGGGTTATGCTGTTTCGGATTGTTTTATCGAAAAAAAAATCAGCCCCGAAGTTTTTACCCAGCGGCTTTTTGCTGCCCTGAGCATCTACAGCAATCTGCATAACCGCATGAGCTTTAACCTGCTTGACTCCCATGATACTGACCGTGTCCTCACCCGCGCACATGGCGATAAAAAGGCCATCAAAAACGCCTTTACCATGCTTTTCCTCCTTCCCGGCGCACCCTGCCTGTATTACGGAACGGAAATCGGCATGGAAGGTTTCCGCGACCCCGACTGCCGCCGTCCCATGATTTGGAATGAAGCACGGCAGGATAACAATTTACGGCGTTTTTTTCAGGAATTAATTTCATTCAGAAGAAAATTTATTTCAATTATAAATGATTCTGTGGTATTATATAAAAAAGAAGGGGATGTTCATTGCTGGGAGTTTTCCAATTCCGGCGGGACGCTTATCGCCGCATACACCGAAGCGGCGGCAGTCCGGGATTTTAGAGTTCCGGGATCATGCGTATTCGGTCCGGAGCCGGTTTTGAATGACTATGAAACCGGGGAATTACCTCCATACAGTTTGGTTGTTTTTCAAAGGAGGAGTATATGAAAAAAGTCATTATCGCCGCAGTAGGCTTGGGCGCCGTACTGTGCCTTTTCCTGGCTGTCGCCGGAATCTCCGCCCTGACCGTAAACGGAGCATGGAACACTGCTCAGACTGAACTTCAGGCAGAAAGAGTGCTTGAGGGGCGGATTGCAGGACAACTGCTGGTCTGGATGGACAACAGGGATTGGGCAGAGGCGGTAATTGCTGCATTCAACCGGCACTATCCCGATGTTACCATTAGGTTTGAAAATGTGGGTAATGTCGACAGCCGGGGCAAGGTTTCGCTTGACGGTCCCGCTGGAATCGGGCCGGATGTGTTTTTCATGCCCCATGACCATATCGGTAATGCGGTTATTGACGATATATGCCTCCCCTTCCCGCCGGATTGGCAGGAAAGGTACGCTGAACTGCTGCTGGATGCTGCTATCAGAACTTGCACTTTTGAAGACGAGCTGTTTGCCGTACCCATATCAACGGAAAACATCGCGTTTTTTTACAACAGAGACCTGTTAGGCGATACTCCCGTCCCGCAAAGCTTTGAAGAATTAACAGCCTTTGCCGAACATTGGAACAATCCGGTGGCAAACAGGTATGCCCTGCGCTGGCAGGTAGACGATTCCTACCATAATTATTTTTTCCTAACAGCGTTTGGAATGGAACTGTTCGGGCCGGACATGGACGATTTTCGTTTACCGGGTTTTGACAGCCCCGGAGCGCGGCAAGGCATTGAATTCCACACAAGCCTGCGCAGGTACTACAGTGTGAATACCGCCGATGCTACCTGGGATGCCACCGTGGCCGCTTTCCAACGGGGTGAAGTTCCCTTTACCATTACCGGTCCCTGGGCCATTGGCGACGCACAAAGAAATAATATCAATTTTGGCATAACGAAACTGCCAACGATAAACGGGAATCAGCCGCGCTGCTTCAGCGGTAATATCGTAGCGGCGGTATCCAGCTATTCAAAAAACATTCCGGCGGCACGGGCCTTTGTTGATTTTTTGGTCAGCATCGAAGGCATGACCATTCAGTTTGAGCAGACCGGCAGATTGGCATCATACAAGGATATCAGCGGCATTGAAGGACTGCGTGATGACGCGCTGTTAATGGGGATCATGGAACAGGCCCCGTATGCCGACCCCATGCCGGTTATCCCCGAAGTCAACCAAATGTGGGACGCAATGAAAGCCCTGTTTACATTTACCTGGGATAACCTGCTGTCAGTTGAAGAAGCGCAGGAGAAGGCAATGGAAACTTACGACATCTCCCTGCTGATGGCCGGAAAATCGCGGATGTGGAGTAACCAGTAAAAAAAGGAGTGTACGATGAAATACCTTGCGGCGGGTTATTCCGCGATAGTGTGGGGATCGGGCCAGTTTCTCAATAAACAGAAACTTAAAGGGGCGATCTTTTTCGGTCTGCAATTATTGTTTATCAGTATAGAGTTATTGACACAAAGTGCATGGAGAAATGCGGCGCGGCTTACTGCGGAAACAACGGCGCGTTTTGATCTGGGGATCTTCCTGGAATTGTGGCAGGGGCAGTTAGGCGACATTCATAACTATGGTTTTTTTATCAGGGGTCTGTGGGGGCTTGTCACCCTGGGAACCATTCCCCGTGTCCACGGCGCAACAGTGTATGACCATTCGATAATGCTCATGCTGGGGGGGATTATTGCCATTTTTGTCATATTGATTTTCGCTCTGATTTGGATTTGGAACATTCGTGATGCATACAAAACACGTCTGCGCATTGAACAGGGGGTGTTTATTTCCAGCGTGCAGTACTTTAAGGATTTATGGAAAAATGCTTTTGAGTACATCATGATCACCCCCGGCCTCCTGCTCGTCGTGTTTATCTCACTCGTACCAATCGTTTTCTCCATACTTGTGGCATTTACGAACTACAACGCCAACTTTATCCCTCCCCGCAGGCTTGTTGAGTGGACCGGATTTGAAACATTCGGCAAGATCATCAGCATCAGAATGTGGGGCAGCACATTTGTTCAGATTTTTCTCTGGACGGTTGTCTGGGCTTTCCTCGCTACATTTTCCGCGTACTTTTTCGGCATGTTTCAGGCATTGGTTCTGCGGGCAAAGGCAGTACGTTTCCGCTCTTTCTGGAGGGCAATTTTCATCCTCCCCTGGGCGATTCCCGGCCTTGTCTCCATGCTGATATTCAGGGTTATGCTTCATCCGGAAGGCGTTATTAACCAAATGCTGTTATCGGCAGGATTCATCGAAACGGCAATCCCATTTCTTTCAAACACATCCTGGGCACGGCTCTGCCTTGTCCTCGTTAATGTCTGGCTGGGGTTCCCCTACTTCATGGCTTTAATCTCCGGTATAATGACAACCATTCCCCAGGAACAATACGAAGCTGCACAGATTGACGGGGCAAACCCGTTCCAGCAATTCCGTTCGATTACCCTGCCGTTTATTCTCGCGTCCACCGCCCCGCAGTTATTGATGAGCATTACATTTAACTTTAACAACTTTAACATGATTTACTTTATGACGGGCGGCGGTCCCGCCAATCCCAATCTGCAGATGGCAGGTTCCACTGATATATTGATATCATGGATTTTCAAACTGACTCTGGATCAGCGGATGTACAATTATGCTTCGGCATTCAGTATTTTAATTTTTATCATCGTCGCTTCGGTATCCGCCTGGAACCTGCTGCGTACACGGGCATTTAAGGAAGGCTAACATGAAGGCATACAAAGCAAAAAAAATAATCAGCGCTGTATTTATCTATCTTGAGTTAATCATTGTCGCAGTAATTATCATTTACCCGATTCTGTGGATATTCGGATCTGCTCTCAACGAATCTTCGGGCATTTCCCGTAGCAGCATCATTCCGGAAAGGGTTTCACTGGAAAACTTCAGGAAACTATTTACCGAGTTCAACTACGGGAAATGGTATCTTAACACATTGTACGTAGCCGTATTGACAATGCTTTTTTCGATTGTCATTCACACCATGACGGCTTTTGTCTTTGCACGGTTTGACTTCAAAGGTCGGAAAACAGGGCTGCTTTCCGTAATGATACTCCAGATGTTCCCCAGTTTTATGAGCCTGACCGCCCTGTACATGATTGCGCTTAACTTTGGCATGTTAAACAACCTGCACATGCTCGTCATCGTGTATGTTTCCGGCGGCATACCGGCAAATATCTGGCTTGTCAGGGGGTACATGCTCAATATACCCAAGTCAATGGACGAGGCCGCCGCCATAGACGGCGTTACGAAAATCCAGCTTTTTTTCAAGATCATCCTGCCGCTGTCCATGCCGATTATGTTTTTTATCGCAGTAACATCGTTCATGGGACCCTGGATGGATTACATGCTGCCCCGTTATCTCATCAATATGGACGAAAGGCGCACGCTGGCAATAGGTCTTTTTGATCTTATCACCGGAACAAACGCCGACTTCCCCGCATTCTGCGCCGGAGCTGTGTTAGTCGCCATTCCGATTACGATTATGTACATGATATTCCAGCGTTACCTGCTTGAAGGCTTAATGGCCGGAGCGAATAAGGGAGAGTAGGGAAAAGGACATTTCCTTGACTTCCCGGCATGTTTTACGTATCTTAATACCAGAGGTTATCATGCAAACACAAGCCGTGGAAAACATACCCCCAACAGAAGACCCGCCGACATTTGAAAAGGTGTGGGCGCTAATCCAGGAAACCGATCGTATGATCAAGGAAAACGCCAGGGAAACGGATCTCAAATTCAAGGAAACCCGCGAGCAAATGAAGGAAACCGACCTGAAATTCCAGAAAACCGAGCGGTTTATGAAAAGGCTTGGAAAGCAAATGGGTGACCTGAACCGCAAATTCGGAAAAATGGCCGAGCACCTCGTTGCCCCGAGTATTCACCGGCGGTTTAACGAACTGGGGCACCATTTTGAAGCTGCTTCTCCCGGAGGGTACCGGATTTTTGATCCGGTAACCTATAAAATAAAAACAGAAATCGACATTTTGCTGGAAAACAGCAGCACTATAATGGCCATAGAGGTTAAAGTTGACCCTGCGTTAAAAGACATTGAACACCACATCCGCTGTATAGAAATACTGCGTGAAAACCGGGATAAAAAAAAAGATAAACGGAAAATACAGGGAGCGATAGCCGGAGCGATTTTCGGGCATGACGAAAAAGAAGCCGCCATTGAAGCAGGTTTCTATGTCCTGGAACAGTCCGGCGATACCATGAAGCTGGAATTTCCCCATGGTTTTATCCCCCGCGAATGGTAACAGTTCGTAAAAAGTCCCCAACCCCTGTACAAACAGCTAATAAGACAATAGAGTCAAAGCAATGGGAATGATGCATTACTTCAAAACAGTAACCCTTGGGGCTTTTACGTGGAAAAATGAAGAGCGTATCGCACTGCTCATGGAACATATCCGAAAAACGGGGACAATATGGCTCTTACTGCATTTTTTTCTCATAACATGCTGCCTCAATTTTCCGGTAATTCTCAGTATGGCACGGCTTGCCCCTTTTGAATTTTACAGCCGCCTGTACGGAGAAAATTTTTCGTATGCACTTCCGGAATCGGCTCGTGCAGCGCTTACAGAAAGCGTAATATCTGAGCAAGCCGCTATTGAAAATTTTAACATGCTTATGCTGGAAAGCGGATACAGCAGAGATGTCCTTTTACCTTTTTTGAGTATGGCCTTTGGCCTCATAATAATCATCCAGGTTGTGTTTTACCTTTGTTCAGTCTTTTTTCTGAAATTGTCAAGGATGAATCTTACTCCGCTTTCCTTTCATGACAGGATTGGCCTTGCCTTGTTTTCTTCCACATTGCCGGTACCGGCGGCAGCCATTTTTGGTTTGTATCTCCCGACAGTTCATATTATAATTTTTTATTTTTTAGTGATGTTTTTTATTTTTCAAAGGAGTAAATGTTACCGCTAAGCGGTGACAAGTAATTTTTATGACATCAATTTTATTTGCAGCCGCCGACAGCAATGACACGGTTGTTCTTGCCCTGTCCGCAAAACCAGCGGACTACAGTGTTTTTTCAGTGTACGAAAATGAAAAAAAACTAACCGGAGTTTCCCGGAAAAACCCCGATAACGATACGGTGATTATTTCCCTGCAGGACATCATTGATGATCCGGTAAAAATATACACAGTTCGGGATGAAACAGGAATATTTACAGAACAGCGCGTCACCATGCGGCGTATTCTGGACGGTTATTGCTATACCGGTAACGACCTTGGCCTCACGTACAGCGCCGAAAAGTGCCTCTTTAAGGTATGGGCGCCGACAGCGGAGTATGTTTCCATCGCGTTATACGACAATGCCGGTGAATACAATACCGAAGGAAAAGTTGTCAGCCAGGAAACCGGTAATCTGCACCGCATGGAAAAAGATCCGGTAACCGGGGTATGGTCCGGCATTATTAACGGAGACCTTCAAGGCCGATTCTACCTGTACCGTATCGAATTTGCCGATAAAACAAAAACGTGGTCAGCCGACCCTTATGCAAAGGCAGTGTCGGCTAACGGCCAGCGTATGGCGATTGTTGACCCGGCAAAAACAAATCCCCCGCATTGGCGCGAAAAGCCCAAGCCCCCGTTCACCGCAGGCGCATGGCAGGATGCGGTGATTTATGAGCTGCACGTCAGGGATTTTTCCATAGACGATAATTCCGGCATGAAGCACAAGGGGAAATACCTTGCTTTTACCGAACGGGGTACAACAACAAAAGACGGCATTCCAACCGGTGTCGATCACCTTGTCAATCTGGGTATTACCCATGTACATCTTTTGCCCACATTTGATTTTGCATCGGTAAACGAGCTTGCCGTTGATGATCCCGATTCTGCATATCCAAAATTCAACTGGGGCTACGACCCGATGCACTACAATGTACCCGAAGGTTCTTATGCAACCGATCCGGCAAATCCCGCAGCCCGGATTATCGAATTCAAGCGCATGGTACAAGCCCTGCATGATGCAGGCATTCGGATCATCCTGGATATGGTCTTTAATCATACCTACGAAACCAGCGGCTGGCCATTTGACAGCATTGTCCCCGGTTATTACTACCGCACTGCTGATGACGGTAATTATGCCAACGGATCAGGCTGCGGCAATGAAGTTGCATCTGAACGTCCCATGGTGCGAAAATTCATTATCGATTCCTGCCGCTACTGGGCAGAAGAGTATTGTGTTGACGGATTCCGCTTTGATCTCATGGGTCTTATCGATACTCCCACCATGGAACAGTTAACAATGGAACTGCGCCGTGACATTGATCCCGCATTTATCATTTACGGCGAACCCTGGCAGGCCGGCGATTCTGTTCTGCCGGAGCATCTGCAAACCATTACCGGCGCACAAAAAGGACGCGGTTTTGCGGTTTTTAACGACCAGCTCAGAACAGCAATAAAAGGCGGCAGCGATGATAATTCACGCGGGTTTGCCACCGGCGAGCCTTCCATGGAGGCAGGCATTGCCTGCGGTGTAACGGGTTCTATCAATTATTTCACCGAACAGGCAAACGAAAGTATCAACTATGTTACTGCTCATGACAATCTCAACCTGTGGGACAAGATTACCTGCTCTCAAAATGTGTCAGATGCCAAGGTGACTGAAGGCACAAAAGCCGTGCTGCCTGAAAATGTCAAATCCGCCCTGCTTGCCAACGGTATTATTTTTACTTCGCAGGGCATCCCCTTTTTCCAGGCCGGCGATGAATTTCTCCGCAGTAAGTTCGGCGATCACAACAGCTATAAAAGCCCGGACAGCATCAATAAAATCCGCTGGGAGAATGCCGGTATCTACCGGAATGTTGTTGATTATTACGCAGGACTCATCCGGCTTCGAAAAGAACATCCTGCTTTCCGGCAAACGCTCAGGGCCGATATTGAAAAAAGCCTTGAAATTCTCTGCGCGGAAGATATGGGCGTATCATTTACCCTCAGCGGTGGTAATTGCGGCGATTCATGGCGCACGATTTTTACCGCATACAACGGCAGCCTTGAACCAAAAAAATTTACTCTTCCCGCACTGCCGGATAACCGGAAATGGCAGCAAGTGGTAGATGCACAGTGCGCGGGAACAAAAACACTTGCGGAGTTTTCAGACTTAATTACCTTGCCGCCGATCTCAATGACAGTGTTATTTGATCGCAGCCCCTGAACTGCCGGCCCGGTAACACTGCCTGTATTCTTCTTTAACTATCAAGAATCAACCCTTGATATGATGGTATAACTTTGAGTAACGGCAAAAATGTATGCACCTAAATATGATTAGGCGGGTGTCAGTGGCAATCGTGCCGCCCCCGTGCGGTGCGATTGGCCGCTGACAGGCCCCGCATAAGTATATCTTTTGGGGCATACATTTCTGTTTTAACAATTTTTTCAGCACGGCAGCCAATCAGGGGTTACCGGGCTTCATCTCAGTTAAATATTTCCAATACCGCTTTGGCATGAACTGTTTCTGCAAATCAGGGTTGTTCCTGCCTGGATTGTTAATGGTTTTATGATAATTGCGCCAGAGGTTTTCCCACATACCGTCCTGTGATGTTCCTGTAAAAACAGCATTATTATCCTTGTTAATAATATTAACCATTTCTCCCGATACACAGCGCATACACAGACGGCGTTTTTCGTCGATTATTTCCCAGGGGGTTTCTCCAAAACGTGCTTTAAAATGCGGGCCTAAAGCCGGTAAAATAAAATGATCCGGTTCACAATGAGCAGTATACACGCCGTCATTCGGGCAAAACCGTAATAACCCCATGAGCCGGTGAATTTCGTGCCAGACCTTGTATGCCGAATCGTGCACAGCCTGTACATCAAGATCGCCCCGGTCGGTGGCGGCATGATGCGCTGCCTGCCGCTGCCTTGATTCAAGCTCGTTGCGTTCAGTTGCGCCGTTACTGTCAACAGCATCAGCTGCCGCAAGCGTTTTTCGCCCAAAACGGATAATTGCCGCAGTAACCGGCAGTTCACTCATCCAGGCATGAACAATGACATCAAAAGCGTCTGCAGAATGTTCATACAAACGGTAAACATCCGGCGGCAGTACATTGAAATTAATACCGGTTTCCGAATGCAGGCCGGCAACGATAGCGCAATCTGTTTCTCCGTCATTGGAAAGATATCCGGTGTTCTTAATATATTCACCAAACAGCTCTCCCGAGTTGTTACTGCCGGTACTCACGCACAAGGATTGAGCGTTCGTGTATTCAGATGATCCGCTGATGTATGCAAATAATTGAACAAGGCTTATGTGCATACCGAATACTATACATTAGTTTAGTTTTTTTGACAAGCAGGGACACATATTTTTTCATTTACGGAACTATAATTTCCCGATATCCTTTATCCGCTGTATCTCATCGCGCATTGCTGCAGCCTGTTCAAATTCAAGTTTTTTGGCATATTCGAGCATTTCGTTTTCCAGGGCTTTGATTAATTGTTTACGTTGGGCGGGAATCATTAAGTTATGGGATTTTTTCAACACATCTATGGAAGCAGCCGCCTCATCATGCGCTTCTTCCGCGTGGCGGGTAAGAATGTCGGCGATGGCTTTTTTTACGGTTGCGGGCGTAATGCCGTGCTTTTTATTGTAGGCGATTTGAATTTCGCGGCGGCGGGCGGTTTCGGCAATGGCTTTTTCCATCGCTTCGCTCATCCGGTCGGCGTACATGATTACTTTCCCCGCCGCATTCCGTGCCGCCCGCCCGATTATCTGCACCAGGCTGGTAAGCGAGCGCAGAAATCCGATTTTATCGGCATCAAGGATCGCGATAAACGACACTTCCGGCAGGTCGATTCCTTCACGCAGCAGATTGATTCCCACAAGAATATCAAACTCTCCCTGCCGCAGTTGAGTAAGAATCTCAACACGCTCAATGGTTTCAACTTCGCTGTGAATGTAACGGACTTTTAATCCCAGGCCGGTAAGGTAATCTGTCAGGTCTTCGGCCATTTTTTTCGTCAGGGTGAGGATGAGTGAACGCTCACCGGCTTTGATCCGTTTTTGTACTTCGCCGTAAATGTCTTCCATCTGGCCGTCACTGGGACGCACTTCGATTTCCGGGTCGAGCAAACCGGTCGGCCGGATTAGCTGCTGTACCACACGCGCCGATTGCTCAACCTCGGTTTTACCGGGAGTGGCGGATACAAAAATGGTCTTGTCCAGCCGCTCAACAAATTCATCGTAGCGCAGGGGGCGGTTGTCCAGGGCGCAGGGCAGGCGGAAACCATAGTCCACAAGGCTCTGCTTGCGGCTGCGATCCCCCGAGTACATGGCCCCAATTTGGGAAAGGGTAACATGGCTTTCGTCAATAAATGTGAGGTGTTCTTTCGGGAGGTAGTCTACCAGTGTGTCCGGGGACTCACCCGGCTTGCGTCCGGCAAGGAGCGCCGAGTAATTTTCAATACCGGGGCAGTGTCCCATTTCGGTGAGCATTTCAATGTCGTACTCGACACGGGTCTTGAGCCGCTCTGCCTCCATTATTTTGCCTTCGTTTCTGAAGTATTCCAGCCTGTCTGCAAGTTCCTGTTTAATGGCGCCCATTGCGTTTTGCACCATGTCGGCGGGCATGACAAACTGCCTGGCGGGGTAGATTAACGCACGGTCAAGTTCTTCCAGAATTTCGCCCGATACGGGGTTGAAACGCCGGATTCTTTCAACACAATCCCAGTCAAGATCAACACGATAAGCTTCTTCCATGTATGCGGGAAAAATTTCCAGGGTATCCCCCCGGCGGCGAAAACGCCCCCGTTCAAGCACTGCATCATTGCGCTCATACTGCAGCTCTACAAAACGGCGCATCAAAGAGTCAACATCAACGGTTTCGCCTTTTGCAAATGTTGATGTCATTTTTTTATACACATCGGGCGTTACCATGCCGTAAATACAGGAAACTGTGGCAACAATGATCACATCTTCCCGTTCCATCATGCTGCGAGCTGCCGAAAGCCGCATCCGCTCAATTTCATCGTTTATCGAAGTATCTTTTTCGATATACAAATCCCGGCTGGCGACATACGCCTCCGGCTGGTAGTAATCGTAATATGATACAAAATATTCGACTGCATTATGGGGGAAAAACCCCTTGAACTCGCGGAAAAGCTGGGCGGCAAGGGTTTTATTGTGGCTGACAACAAGGGTGGGCATTTGTACGGCCTCTATGAGCTTTGCCATGGTAAATGTTTTTCCCGATCCGGTAACGCCTTGCAGGGTTTGGTATTGGTCTCCAGCCTTGATTCCGGCTGCCAGCGCGGCAATGGCTTCGCCCTGGTCACCGGCAGGCTCAAAAGGCGATACTACTTCAAACGGGCGCATGATGCATCAATTATACTATTTGCGGTAAAATTTGAACAGCATATTGAATAAAACCGAAAAAAATATATATAATTGTTCAATATGAAGATACTTCGATCGCTGAAATTTCAATTTATATTGGGATTTTCCTTTTTTATTGTTATCCTTATTTTGATAACGGCTGTCCTGGGGATTCGGCAGCTGGCAAGCGCAGTGGAAGAAACATTTGCCGAAAAGGGCGTTTATATTGCCGAAAAGGCGGTTTCGATCATTGACGGCAACTCTTTCGAGAGACTGGCCAGAACCATGGACATTAATGATCCCTATTATGAAGAAGCCAGAATTAAACTCCTGGATTTAAAAGAGCTTTCCGGCTGCCTGTATTTATATACTATGGCACCGCCGGGAGGAGATCTCCAGCAGACTCTCTGGCAGTTTATTATTGACGGCAGCGACGAACCGGGCGGCGAAGAGTTCTCCGAACTGGGAGATGAAGATGATTCCATGACTTATGAAGATGCATTCAGGAACGCCTTGATTTCCGGAAGAACAGAAACAGCCCAATTGTCGCATCAGGGTGAATGGGGATGGCTCATTTCAGTGTACTCCCCCATAAAAAATTCCGCCGGAAAAACAGTAGGTATAGTTGGCGTCGATTTTGACGGAGAGCCGCTTCATCAGGCGATTGTAAAGGGACGAACCCAAAAAATCATCATCGGCATAGTTTCGCTCATCATTGGCCTTGCCTTGCTGTTATTATTTTCACGGATGATTTTTACACGACTGCATAAAATCAATATCATTCTCAAGGAAATATCCCTTGGCGAAGGCGATCTGACCAAACGGATAAAAATCGACAAGGAGGATGAGATTGGGGAATTGTCGACCTATTTCAATATGACCCTGGATAAAATAATGAATCTCATTGTGGCCATCAAGGAAGAATCGGTTAATTTGCACAATATTAGTAATGATCTGACATCAAATATGCAGAAGACTGCGGGAGCGGTTCATCATATTACCGATAACATTCAGACCATAAAGCAAAAAGTTACCAGCCAGTCAGCATCGGTTTCCCAAACCCATGCCACCATGGAAAAGGTAACAGGCAATATTGAAAAACTTGGAAAAAATGTGGAAGCCCAAACAAACAGTGTCACAGAATCCTCTTCTGCAATCGAAGAAATGCTTGCTAATATACACAGCGTTACCCAAACTCTTGTCCGCAATGCACAAAATGTGCAGGAATTGATCAGGGTTTCCGATGCGGGGCGCGTCAGTTTGCAGAAAGTTATCCAGGACATTCAGGAAATTGCCCGTGAGTCTGAAGGGCTGCTGGAAATCAACACGGTCATGGAAAACATTGCAAGTCAAACAAACCTTCTTTCCATGAACGCAGCCATTGAAGCCGCTCATGCCGGGGAGGCCGGAAAAGGATTTGCCGTAGTCGCCGGTGAAATCCGCAAGCTTGCTACCAATTCCTCGGAACAATCACAGACCATTTCCGAGGTATTAAGGAAAATTAAAACTGCCATTGATACCATCACTGTTTCTACCAACAATGTTTTGGCGCAATTTCAGGCCATTGACGAACGGGTACGGATTGTCTCCGATCAGGAAACTAATATCCGTAATGCCATGGAAGAACAGGGTCAGGGCAGCCAGAGAATCCTTCAGGCGGTATCTGAGTTAAATGAAACAACCCAAATGGTTAAAAAGGGATCTGATGAAATGAAGAGCGGCAGCAAGGAAATCATCACGGAAAGCATTAATTCAGAAAGGGCCACAGTGGAAATTTCCCTCAGCATGAACGAAATGGCAAGCGGCACTAAGGAAATAAACGATGCTATAAACCATCTAAGTGAGATCAGCGTAAAAACAAGTGAATATATTGAATCCCTGTTTGTTGAAGTATCGAGATTTAAAGTGACTTAACCAACTTGCCCTTACATTATTTGCTCATCAATGGGTTTGCCGCCGGGTACCATGGGGAGAACGCGTTCATTTTTGTCTATGATAGTTTCAATTAACGCAGGTCTTCCGGCCGCAAGGGATTCAAGGCTTTTCCGCAATGCATCAAGAAAAGAATCTTCATCGCCGACGCGGTTTGCGTTTACCCCGTAGGCATCGGCAAGTTTCATGAAATCCGGGCCGCGTGTATCAAGGTCGGTTTCACTGTAGCGTTTTCCGTAAAAAAAGTTCTGCCACTGCCGTACCATTCCCAGTGTTTTATTGTTAAAAATGATGATAAGCACGGGCAATTTGTAATGAACCAATGTTGCCATTTCCGTGCAGTTCATTCTGAAGCACCCGTCCCCGGTAAAAAGCACCACGGGAGACAGGGGTTTTGCAATTTTTGCACCTAACGCCGCGCCCAGGCCGTAACCCATGGCCCCCATGCCGCCTGAACTTAAAAAAGACCGGGGGCGGTTAAACGGGAAAAATTGCGCTGTCCAAATCTGATGCTGGCCCACATCGGTTACTGCTATTGCTTCGCTGCCCAGGGCTTTGGCCGTTTCCTGAATGATAAAACGAGGATGCAGCGCAATTGTGCGATGATGATCGTTGGGAATTACCGCCTTCCATTGATTTAGTTCATCATTCCAGCCGGTTGTTAATTTTTTCGGGATTTTCCGGATTAAAAGGGAAAGCGCTTTTTTTGCATCGCCTGCGACAAAAGCATCTGATTGAATGTTTTTATTTATTTCGGCAGGATCAATATCTATGTGTATGATTTTTGCCTTGCGGGCGAATTTTTCAACCTGGCTCGTAACGCGATCGGAAAAACGGGCTCCAATGGCAATTAACAGATCAGATTTTTGCACCGCTTTGTTGGATGCGGCGGTTCCATGCATTCCAATCAGCCCGGTGTTCAGCCGGTGATTGTGGGGAATAGCGCCCATTCCCATGAGGCTTAAGGCGACCGGCGCATTTAACCGTTCGGCGAATTTTTTCAGTTCATCCGCCGCATCGGAATGGATCACGCCGCCGCCTGCGTATATCACCGGCCATTTCGCTTCCCCGATCAATGATGCGGCATGTTCTATCCCGGCTATGCCGGGAGCGGTATTGGCAAAGATCTTTTTCCCGATATATCCGTCAATGGGTAAACGGCCTGCCATCGGCTCCCATTCGCAAAGTGCTGTGGTAATGTCTTTGGGAATGTCGATTAACACCGGGCCGGGTCTGCCGGATACTGCAACGATAAATGCTTCACGGATAATTTCAGCAAGATCGTCTGCCTTTTTTACAATCCAGTTGTGCTTCACAATGGGCATGGTGACCCCGGCAATGTCAACTTCCTGAAAACTATCCTTGCCCAGAAGGGGAACACTCACATTACCGGTTATGGCGACAATGGGGATCGAATCTATGTTGGCAGCGGCAATTCCGGTTACCAGGTTTGTTGCTCCGGGACCGGAGGTAGCAAGGCATACTCCAACCCTGCCGCTTGACCGGGAATATCCGTCTGCTGCGTGTGCCGCATGCTGTTCATGGCTAACAAGGATATGACGGATCCGCTCCTCCTGCCGGTATAATTCATCGTATATATGCAGAACCGCCCCTCCCGGATAACCAAAAATCGTATCCACCCCCTGTTCAATGAGCGACTCAATTAAAACCCGCGCCCCGGTAATTTTCATCATAAAATCTCACACAGAGGCACGGAGGCACAAAGGACACGAAAAAAAGTGATGTTATGGATTATTTTTTTTTCATTGTTCATTGTTCATTGTTCCTTTCTCATTTTTCATTTCTCATTTATTAACATATACTCAATCGAATCTACCAGCGCGGAGCGGCTTGCGTCAATAATATCCGCCGAAACACCAACTGTACTCCAGCTCCGATGCCCGTCCGTTGTTTCAATGAGAACCCTGACTTGAGCGGCAGTTGCATCTTTGCCGTCAATCACACGAACCTTGTAATCTTCCAGCCGCACTTTTGCAAGGCCGGGATAAAAACGGATCAATGCCCGGCGAAGCGCGGAGTCCAGAGCATTCACCGGACCGTCACCTTCGGCGGCGGCTATTTCATGCTGGCCTTTAACGAGTACTTTTACCCAGGCATGGGAACAGGCAAGGGTTTTTCCGGTGGGGTGCTCGCTCATTACACGGTATGCCACAATGCGAAACAGGGGTTTGTAAGCCACCCTTGGGATGGCAGCCTTCCCTCCCAGTGAGGCCGGTCTCTTCAGGGAGGCCAGTTCCCGCCGAACCAGGAGTTCAAAACTTGCATCGGCGCCTTCAAAAGACCAGCCTTCAGCTTCAAGGTTTTTGATCTTTTCGGACAGCTGGGCCGTTACCGGATGATCTTTGCCGATGGTTTTGTCAATTTTTTTTATTCGATCGGCAATAGCCGCCCTTCCGCCTACTTCGCTTACCAGAAAATGCCGTTCATTGCCCACCGCTGCCGGATTAACATGTTCAAAAGATTGCTTGATTTTCAGAATACCGTCAGCATGCATCCCCGCCTTGTGGGAAAAAGCGTACGATCCAATGTATGGCATATCATCGTTTATTGTGACATTGGCAATTTCAGCCACCCTCCGGGTCAGTTCCGATATGCGGACGAGATTTCCATCCGGCAGGCAGCGCAGCCCCATTTTGAGTTCCATGCCGGGAAGCAATGCCGCCAGCGCGGTGTTGCCGCATCGTTCTCCAAAACCAACCAGGGTTCCCTGCACGTGGGTAGCGCCGGACTGCACCGCACCGATGGTGTTTGCCAGCGCAAGACCGGAATCGTTGTGCGCGTGAATACCCAGCTTTACATTGGGAAGCATTTCTCTTACAGCTTTCACCCCGGCAATTACGGCATTGGGGAACGCTCCGCCGTTTGTGTCGCATAACACTATCACGTCAGCGCCTGCATCCCGTGCTGCATTAACCGTCGATAAGGCATAAGCGGGATTCGCTGCCCACCCGTCAAAAAAATGCTCGGCATCATACATTACCAGACGGCCTTCGCTTTTGAGAAAAGCAACTGTCTCGGCAATCATGGCAATATTTTCTTTTTTTTCAGCCTTCAGCACTTTATCTACATGTAAATCCCAGCTCTTGCCAAATATCACCACGGCTTCTGTTTGTGCCAAAAGCAGGCTGCGAAGCTGCTTGTCCTCTGTCGTTTTCACTCCCTTTTTCCGGGTCGGCCCAAAGGCACACAGCCGAGCGTTTGTAAGTCTGAGGGAAGCGGTGCGCCGGAAAAATTCCATGTCCTTGGGGTTGCTCCCCGGATTGCCTGCTTCGATCCATGCGACACCCAGTTCATCAAGCGCCTCGGCAACGGCAAGTTTATCCCTCACCGAAAACGAGATGCCGTTTCCCTGCGCTCCATCCCGCAATGTTGTATCTAACACCTCAATATCCAAGTCTCTCATCTTTTACACCTTTTAATTTTTACTTATTAACTTTTACCTTAAATCCCATTCCATCACATTAACCGCCGAAAGGTATGCATTGATTGAGGACTCTATTATATCGGTGGAAATACCTCTGCCATTCCAGTGTTTTCCGTTCATCCCTATTCTGACCATTGTCTCTCCCTGCGATGATGATCCGCCGGTAATCGCGCCGATTTCGTAAAGTTCCAGTTCCGGCTCCCTGCCGATTATCTGATTGATTGCCTTGAAAATTGCGTCAATGGGGCCGTCGCCCATTGAAACAAGTTTTTCAAACCTGCCATCTTTGTGCTGCAATCGAATTACGCCTGACGCTCCCAGGGCCGATCCGGTATTCACTGCCCAGTGATCGAGTACCCAGGTCTCGGGTACAGACACGGTATTGTACATCACGAGCGCTTCAAGATCGCGATCGCCTACAATTTTCTTTTTATTGGCAAGGTTTTTAAATTCGACAAAGACTTTTTCAAGAATTTCCGGGTCTACAGTGAGCCCCAGTTCACTTAACCGATCTTCAAAAGCATGACGGCCTGAATGTTTTCCCAAAACTATACGGTTAGGCGCTTCAAGCATTTCCCTGGGTAAACCGATTGATTCGGGGGTCATGATTTCGTAAGTTTCGCGGTTTATGAGAACCCCGTGCTGGTGAATCCCCGCCTGGTGAACAAAGGCATTGGCGCCGACAATTGCCTTGTTCGGCTGAACTTTTACTCCCGTTACCTTTGCCACAAGGCGGCTTGCCGGGTAAAGACGGGTACTGTCAATTCCGGTATCTGCAGTAAAATAATCATTCCGTACCCGCAAGCTCATGACCAGCTCTTCCAGCGATGCATTCCCCGCCCGCTCGCCGATGCCGTTAACGGTACACTCAACCTGATCCGCGCCGTTAGCAATTGCAGCTATGCTGTTTGCCACTGCCAGACCCAAATCGTTGTGGCAATGCACGGAAAGACACGCCTTTTCCATGCCCGGCGTATGCTCCTTCACATAACGGATACGCTCGCCGAATTCGGCAGGCATCGCATAACCAACCGTATCGGGAAAATTTACCGTAAGCGCACCGGCTTCAATCACAGCGCCGAAAACATTACAGACAAAATCAGGATCGCTGCGGAAAGCGTCCTCGGCGGAAAATTCAACATCGGCGCAGAAATGTTTTGCATATCTCACCGATGCCGCAGCTTGATCCAGCACCTGTTCCTGAGTCATTTTGAGTTTGTGTTCCATGTGAACCGGCGATGTTGCGAGGAACACGTGGATCCTCGGATTTGCCGCCGCGTTTGCCAATGCTTCCCATGCCGCATCAATGTCTTTTTCAAGACAGCGGCACAACGCCGCCACCGTGCTGTTCGTGACGATACCGGCAATGGTTTTTACCGCTTCAAGGTCACCGGGGCTGGACGCAGGGAAACCTGCTTCGATTATATCAACACCAAGTTTTTCCAGCCGCTTTGCCACTTCGATTTTTTCAGGCAGATTCATGGAGAACCCCGGTGCCTGTTCTCCATCACGCAGGGTGGTATCCAGAATATAAATACGGCGTTTAGAGGCAGTAGTCATATAGTTATAGTACTACTTTGCCTTGTTTTTTGTCCACTTGTTCAAGGATTCCGCGCGGCGCCCATGCTACGGACCAACAAAACAGGGTTTGCTCTTGAAAATTCCTGCTTTTCAGGAAATACTATATCAGGAGGTTTATTAATCATGAAAAAGAAAGTTTTATTTGTGTTAATAGCATTGGCGTTTGTTTTCCAGCCGGTGTTTGCCGGAGGAGGCGCTGAAAGAACCTCCCGGAATGACAGTTCCGGACAGGGGCCGGCAAAATTCGTGTTCCTTTTTGTCGGCGACGGCATGGGTCTCTCGCAGTTTACCGCCGCTGAATATTACCTTGCGACAAAAGACAATATTACAAACTATGGCATTACCCGTCTTAACTTTACCCGGTTTCCGGCGGCGGGCCTTACAAACACCCATGATGCCGGATCAATAATTACCGACTCAGCCTCTGCGGCTACCGCATTTGCCACAGGCAGAAAAACATTGTCAAGCATGATCAATGTAGACCCAAGAGACAGAAGAACACCGTTTAAAACAATTGCCGAATATGCGAAAGATTCGGGCAGGAAAATTGGCATAGTGTCAACGGTTACCCTGACCCATGCTACCCCGGCAGCTTTCTACGGAAAAGTTTCCAACAGGAATAATTCAGAGGGGACTGTTACTGAAAAAGGGTTGGCTCAGCAGCTTATCGAAAGCGGTTTTGACTATTTTGGAGGCGGTTGGATAACAGAAAACAGCGAAAATAACGACAGGCATTTGGAAAATGCACGGCAATTGGGGTATACGGTTACCCGCACCCCGGCGGACTTTAGCGCATTGAACAGGAACAGCGGTAAAGTAATCGCCCTTGCGGAAAGAGTACAGGATTCAGGGGCAATGCATTATGCAATTGACCGCCTGCCGACAGACCTCTCCCTTGCCGATTTTACCAGAAAGGGAATTGAATTACTGGAAAATCCCAATGGATTTTTTATGATGGTGGAAGGCGGAAAGATTGACTGGGCAGCACATGCCAATGATGCCGGTGCGCTTATTCATGATATTCTTGCATTTGATGAGGCAATTGCAGCAGCTTTGGAGTTTTACAGAAGATATCCAAATGAAACTCTCATTGTAGTAAACGGCGATCATGAAACAGGCGGTATGACGATTGGCTGGGCAGGAACCGCCGGAATCCCGGCTCAGCCCGGAGTGTCCGCAAACCTGGGTACAGGTTATTCCATGTATTTTGACAGAATTGCCAGACAAACAAGGTCCCATGTTGCGTTTAATGCAGAAGTGGTTAATCCTTATAAAGCACGGGTTACCAATACCGCACAAAGAAGACTTGAGGATCTTTATTCTGATATTTTAGAATCATTCGGTATTGATTTGCGTCCCGGCAATCTGAACATTTCAGAGTTTCAGAGAAATCAGATTGAAATTGCCTTCAGGCGTTCAATGGCACAACCGGTAGAAGAACCGCAGGAAGGTTGGCGGGTGTTTCATGGCAGTTATGAACCTTTAACAGTAAAATTAACTCAAATATTGAACCAGACAGCAGGTATCGGCTGGACATCATATTCACACACAGCCGCTCCTGTTATCACTTTCGCGTATGGCGTACATCAGGATTTATTTGGCGGCTATTACGATAACACGGATACTTTCTTCAAACTTGCAAGAGCGATGAACATTAGAGTTAAGTAATGTAACAGATGCACTCTGAGGGGTAAACTAACCCCTCAGATGCCGTAAAATAACTTATTTAATTAATTCTGACAGGATCGAATTTGCGGATGTTTGTGCCGTCGCCCAGTTGTCCTTCTGAATTAACCCCCCAGGCCCAGAGAGTACCGTTCGTTTTGACACCAAAACTGTGCCTGTGACCGGCTGAAACAGATGTCCAATTTGTATCTGTCCCTACTTTAACAGGTTCCAGGTTAGCGGGTATATTTAACCCTGATTGGCTGGTCCAGACAGCACCCCAAGCCCATAAACAGCCGGTTGTTCTAACAGCCACACTATGACCTTCGCCTGCTGAGACTGACTTCCAATTGAGATCTGGCTCTACCCAAGTGGGAATACGCATCTCAATGTTGTCACCCAAGCCTAACTGACCGTGTTCATTATCTCCCCAGGCCCAAAGGCTGCCATCCGTCATGACACCCAGACTGTGATTTCTACCTGCTGAGACAGATACCCAATCATTTCTTGTCCCTATCTGGGTGGGTTCGTCTATGGTAGCGGTTGAATTGTTGCCCAGTTGGCCTTTATCATTAATCCCCCAAGCCCAGAGAGTGCCGTTTGTCTTGATAGCAAGGTTATAGTCATGACCCGCTGAGACGTATGCCCAATCATCACTTGTCCCTATCTTGTAGGGAATACGCCTAATGGTAGTTGTTTTGTCACCCAGTTGACTGTTTGCATTATCACCCCAGGCCCATAGGCTGCCATCCGTTTTAATGGCTATGTTATGCGTGGTACCTGCTGAGACAAACGCCCAATCGTTAGCTGTCCCTAATCTGATGGGATAGATTCTGTCAATGCTTGGATCGCCAATCTCGGTAGCGCCCCAGGCCCATAAACTGCCGTCTGCCCTGACACCAAGGCTTTGGACACGGCCTGCTGAGACAGATATCCAATTGGTAGCTGTACTTACCCTGACGGGAAAGTTTCTGTTAGCGGTTGTGCTGTTGCCCAATTGACCATGATTGTTAAACCCCCAACTCCAGAGGTTGCCATTTGCTCCAATGACCAGGCTATGATAATTGCCCGCTGAGACGAATGTAACTTGACCGATTGATCCGCTTCCTGTTGTGTCATTATCTGTTATGCCTATTTCGCATCCGGTAAAAACCAGTCCGAATACCAGCATTATGGCTAGTACTCCCAATGGTAATTGATGTTTCATGGTACTGGCCCCTCCTTAGGACTAAAACCAAAAGCCTCTTGTTCAAAACCCATTCCGAATACCATTCAGTGATCCTAAGATCCGGTTTTGATACCGGAGGCTTTAATGTAGATAGTATCACAAAACAGAAAAAAGTCAAGCGATAAATAGCGGAAAATTAGGCTTTATAGTGAAAAGGGAAGCTCAGTTATTTACTTTTTCACTGTTTTTCTGGTATACTGGGTCGATTATGCCCGAAAACCCGCTGATAGTGCAAAGTGACCGTACCATACTGCTGGATGTCCATGCGGAAAAAGCCGAAGAAGCCCGCTCGGCCATACTTCCTTTTGCAGAACTGGAAAAATCACCGGAGCACATCCATACATACCGCATCACCCCGCTTTCCCTGTGGAATGCGGCAAGCGCGGGTCTGAAGCCCGAAGAGATAGCGGCAACCCTTGTCCGGTACAGCCGTTATCAAATTCCTTCGGGAATAGTTGAAAGTTTTTCCGACACAATGTCCCGCTACGGGAAGATACGGATGATTGCGGCAGGAGATACGTCAAATGACCTGTCATTTGATGACAGCGGCTTGCTGCTGATAATTGAAGATCCGGCAGTATATTCGGAAGTTGAAGCGGTTAAATCGCTTGAGAAATATTTAACAAAAACAACAAACGGCTTTTTTCTAAAGCTGGTAAACAGAGGTACTGTCAAACAGGAACTCATTCAACAAGGCTGGCCTGTAAAGGACGAAGCGCCGCTGGTAAAAGGAGACAGCCTTACCGTCACGCTGAGGGATCAATGTCTGTCAGGAAAGGCTTTTTCTCCCAGAGATTATCAGCATGAGGCTGCACGCGCCGTATTGGGAGACTGCAGTCCCGGCACCGGGTACGGGGTGGTATCATTGCCATGCGGATCAGGCAAAACCATTGTTGGCATGATTATCATGTCAATGCTGCAGACCAATACCCTTATCCTGACAACGAATGTTGCGGCGGTACATCAATGGATCGATGAATTGATGGATAAAACCACATTAAGCAGTGAAGAAATTGCCGAGTATTCGGGAGACTCTAAATCCGTCGCTCCGGTAACCATTGCCACGTATCAGATTATAACCTGGCGTCCTGACCGTAAAGCGGATTTTCCTCACTTTAAAATTTTCCGGGAAAGGCAATGGGGGCTTATTATATATGATGAAGTACACCTGCTTCCCGCCCCGGTGTTTCGTGTAACGGCGGAATTGCAGGCAGTACGACGTCTGGGGTTAACCGCAACCCTCATCCGCGAAGACGGGGCCGAGAACGCAGTGTTCAGCCTTGTGGGGCCAAAACGCTACGATGTGCCATGGAAAGATCTTGAAGGCAAAGGCTGGATTGCCGAAGCAATCTGCACGGAAATCCGTCTGGATTTGCCGCAGAGTCTGAAAATACCGTATGCCGTCGCATCATCCCGTGAAAAATACCGTATTGCCAGCGAAAATCCGCTGAAGGAAGATATTGTTGTGCAGCTTGTGGAAAACCACAGCGATGATCAAATTCTGATTATCGGGCAGTACCTTACGCAGCTGGGCTCGCTGGCAAAATTGCTTAATGCGCCGCTGATTACAGGTCAGACACCGAATGCGGAAAGGGAGAAAATCTACAAAAACTTTAAGCGCGGCGAAACAAAACTTATCGTTGTTTCACGAGTCGCGAATTTTGCCATTGACCTGCCGGATGCCTCCATGGCTGTACAGGTTTCAGGATCATTCGGTTCACGGCAGGAAGAAGCGCAGCGGCTGGGACGTATCCTGCGCCCCAAAAAATATAATGCATTGTTTTATACACTGGTTTCGCGGCAAACCGTAGAAGAAGATTTCGCGGCAAACCGTCAAAAATTCCTTGCGGAACAAGGTTACAAATACTCCATTCAACACTGGGATATCGGCAAATGAAAAAAAACTTTTTTCGTTCTGTAGATTTCTGGAAGACATCATTGGTGGCTCTGCCCGATAATGCTTTATTTGAACTGCTGCGGACCGTTTTCGGTAAAATAAAAACCCCTTTTAACAAGCAGTTATTAATGGCCGATCTTGAAAAATTTTTATCACGCAATGATATAAAAAAAAATATTGCCCGTTATATTGACTCGAATGATAATCGCATTATAGCAGCCGTTGCCATTCTCAATGAACCAGAGAGGGAGACGCTGGAATCATTTTTCTTCGGAGAGTTTACTTCCGCTGAACTCAACGATATTGTCGTAAATCTTGAAGAACGGTTTATACTATACCGTTTTCCGGACAGTGAAAAAATGCGGCTTGCTCTTAACCCTGTTTTAATGCAGGTTTTGACGCCGTTAATTACAGATACATCCCTGTTGTTTCCGTCATTTCCGGCAGAAGAAGACCCCATGACCGGAAATTCTTCGGGAGAGTACCGGTTTGACGACAGGATTCTGGCAGCACTGCTTTCATTCGTTTCGCATAACGAAACATTTTTCAACTCCGGCGGCAGCATTCGGAAAAAAATACATAACGACTCAAAAACATTATTTCCCGGGCTTCCGATGGAAACGATCATTGGAAGCTTAACAGCTTTGGGGCTGTTTATTCCCAAAGAAGATAAGCTAATACCCGATTACCATCGTTTCCGCGCTTTTGGTAACCTGAACTGCCGGGAACGAATGGAATATTGCGCTGCCGGGATTTACTGTTATCAGGATTACATTTCCCGGGAACATTTGCCATTAAAGGAAGACGAGTCATCCGGAGAATTCCGGGGTACAGGAATTTCACCCTGGCTGTTCCGCTCCAAAGTCCGCAGCTGCGCGGTTTTTATTCATCATTTTTTATCATCACTGGAAGAAAACCGGCTTTATCCTGCCGCAACCCTTAACAGGCTGAGTATCATACAGGAGAGTGAATATATTCTCTGCGGCAAATTGCTTAACGCTATGAAGCAAACCGGGTTGTTAATTTTAAATAAAAACGAGCATTGGCAAAAATCATCTGCGGCGGATGCCGCATCCGGGCCTGACAATATGCAACAGTCAGGGGCATCTATCGTAATGGATTCTTCCTTTTCAATAGTGCTGCATAAAGAAATTGAATATAAAGATGCGGTTGATCTTGCCGCCGTATCACTGGTAACTGAAACAGGTATGAATATACGGTTTGAAATGAACAGGGACTCGGCTGTTTCTGCATTTAACCGGGGCATTACCGCAGAAGAGATAATTAAACTTTTACAGAAGCTGTCAAATAACCGCATTGATAATAATTTAATCTTTACTTTACGCGACTGGGAAAAAAGCCATAAAGAAGTTGTCCTGCACAAAGGGCTGATACTAACCCTCTCGCCCGAGCGCCGCTATCTTGTTGAAACAAAACCGCTGGCGGCTTTGATAACGGAAACTCTTGCGCCGGGAATTTACCTCCTGCCGGAAACGGCGGAAGACAAAGTCTCCAGGGTACTGGGAAAAGCCGGTGTAACCATCATTGCGCGCCGGGGAGATTCCGCAGGATATCACCTGCCGGAAACTGCCGTTAATACGTATTCCGCCGCATCACACAATTTATTTTCACATCTTACTTCGGGGATCATGCCAATAGGAAAAAATAATCCGAACCCAGGCAAAAAAAATTATTCTCCTGCCGATTCTGCAGATACTGTCCTTAAAGAGGAGTTTCACTCTATACTAAACCGGATGAATCTCGGATCCGAAGAACGGAATGAACTTTCGGCCCGTATTGACCGAAGGCTGGTATTGTGCGAATCCCAGCTCAAAGACGCGCATATCCGTTACGAAAAGCTTGAAGCGCGGGGGCTGGATTATGCAGGCAAATCCTTGATTGTAAAACAGGCAATTGCCATGCAGGCGCAGACAGAAGTATTACTGCCGGGACGGCAGAAGCAGGAAAGTATATACGGATTTCCAAAAGCGCTGGAAAAAACCGGAGGCGAAAGCATATTAGTTATTGAGACAGCAGAAGGAGATATGCGTATTCCCCTGGGAAAGATCAGTATGCTGCGGCGGATAAAAAAATCGATCTTTGAAAGTGTAATGTATTGATGAGATAAAATGAATTAAACGAAGGAGTTGTTTATTATGCCATTATTGCCATTATCCGGTTTTCCTGTTACGGGACATCAGCCGGCGGAACTGCGTCAGGCAAAACTCGCCGTCCTCATAGATGCCGATAATACCCAGCCCAGCATCATTGAGGGACTGCTGGACGAGATAGCCAAATACGGCATCGCCAGCGTTAAGCGAATTTACGGCGACTGGACCAGTACGAGTCTTCGTTCATGGAAAGACAGGCTGCTGGAATATGCCATCCAGCCCATACAGCAATTTTCATACACATCGGGAAAAAACGCCACCGACTCGGCCATGATCATTGATGCAATGGATCTTTTGTACACCGAAAAGCTTGACGGATTCTGTATCGTCTCAAGCGATTCTGATTTTACCCGGCTTGCAGCACGGCTGAGGGAAAGCGGCAGAATTGTTTACGGCTTTGGTGAAAAGAAAACCCCGCGTGCCTTTGTTTCCGTGTGTGATAAATTTATCTACACCGAAATACTAAGGGACAGCCAGGAAGAATCGGATGATGAAGATTCCAGGCCTGCCGCAAAACCCAGAAAGGATTTCAAGGTTGATCGCAAACTTCTCAAGCTGCTGCGGGAAACAGTTGATGATCTTGCCGAGGAGTCCGGCTGGGCATACCTTGGAAGTATAGGCAATAAAATAAACAACCGCTCGGCGGATTTTGACCCACGCAACTATGGATTCAAAAAACTCGGCGACATGTTCCGCGCCATCCCTCAATTTGAAACCGAAGAACGCCCCCAGGCAGGCGGCACCGGCAGACAGGTGTACATCAGGTGGAAGAGGAAAAGGTAAGGTTTACAGCCTTACATTAAGGCCAAAGCCGGTAGTCATGATTGACAATCCGGCGCCTGCTTCGCCCTCTTTAATATATGCTCCCGTACCAATCGGAGATCTGTTATAACTAGCACCTCTTGTCCCGTTGGCAAAACGCCATGATATATCCCAGAAAATACCCAGCCATCTACCGGCGGTATATGAAAGCCGTAAGCCCGGTTCAAGCAAAATGCCTCCCCGCATATTATCCTTATATTGGACATTTGTTGTTTTATGCTCATCTAAACCAACGCAAAAAACCAGAGGGCTTGCAATAAAAGATAACTCTGCAAAAAATTTATCAAAAAAATAATAACCTGCAGAAATACCCGGGGCAACATACAGCCAATCCTGTGAATAGCTGATTACTTTCCCTTCCCACGGCACCACATAGGGATTGCTGGTAATGGGGTAAAATAAACCCGGAACAGGATTATTAAAAGAATCCATCTGTTGGCGGGCGTATGTTCCCTGGCCGTCTTTGCCGTAAAAACTGAAACGCATATATGATACATTGACATACGTTTTAAAGAGTAACTTTTTATGCGGAAACGAAAAACCGGCTGAAGCATCCAGTAATAGAAGCTCTCTGGTATAATTATCGTGTTTGGAATAGTGGGTTATATTAGTATTTTCAACAGACATCCAATCCCTGTTTTCATGATTCCCGCTTGGGCCGGGAATACCGTTTTTTACCGAAATGTTTGAGAAAAAACCCCATCTTTCAATCGGCCTGATTTGTGAGAAATCCAGTAAAACACCATAGAAAAAAACCGGCTTCATATTCCAAAGCAGCTCGCTGAGCAGAGGAGCTTTCGTATCTCCGGCAGGGTACACAAGTTCTTCCGCATGACCTGACACCAGGCCGAACAAAGGACGTACCGAAACCGCATAAGCCCGCTGTTCCTGCGCCGGAACATGCTGAGTACAAAAAAGAATGATGACTAAAACCGCAAAAACGGTTATATTCTTCATTATATGAAGATATGTTTAAATTATCGCAGCGGTCAAGTACTCATCCTGTTAATTCTGCTGACTGTTTTTTCAGCCTGCATTGCCAGAAGGGATGATACTCCGATAGTACCGCCGCTAACCTCACCCTTGTCGCAGGTGTATATTGGATATGGCGTTATCAATATCTCATTTACCCGCGTTAATTCCGAGCCGGATGAAAGCAGCGCTTCGCAGGGCTATCTCAGGCAGGGATCGGTAATAAAAATCCATGAACGGCGGCTTGTCAGAAACAGCGGAGAAACAGATTCCTGGGTTTTTGTGGAAGGAATCGCGGAAGGAAACGTCCAAGGTTGGTTAAGGGAAACCCAGGTTGATGTATATGATAATGAACAGCAGGCTCTGACGGCATCAAGTTCGATGCCAAATCGTTAGCCCCCATTACCATGCCAGCAACCCCTGCTCCACATACCCTTGTTACCAGGCCGGCTGATCAGGGTTCGCGGTGCAGCCTAACTGTCCGCATGCCCCCATGACTCCGCGGCCCCGGCGGAAACGGCGGGTGACCTTCAGGGAGAGCGCTTCCAGCCTGCGGGCAAACGATGCAGTTTCCGCAGCCGACGGCTCCCGCAGCGGTTTGCCATCAAACATGAGACCCTTGACGGGGTTCCAGGGGATAAGATTAACAACCACGTCTAAACCTTGGGCAAATTGCGCAAGTGCCTGGGCATCTTTGCTGCGGGTGTTAATGCCGCTCAATAAAACCATTTCCAGAGTAACACGCCCGCCACCTTTAGGTGGCGAGCCACCCCTGAGTGGCGAGCCACCTCTGGGTGATGTGCCGCCCCGCTCCTGAAAATAACGCAGGGCCTCTTTCACACGTGAAAGCGGCTGGTTTGCCGTAATCGGCATAAGCTGCCGCCTAAGGTCTTCGTCGGCTGCAGTCAGCGACAGGGCGAGCCGTATGGCCGGGCCGTTATCGGCAATGTCAATAATGCCGTCAGCAATCCCGCACGTAGAAACGGTTATACGCCGCCCGGAAATATTAAGCCCTTCACCGCAGGTAATAATATTAAGCGCTCTGCGTAATTCTGTTAAATTCAACAACGGCTCACCCATGCCCATAACAACGATGTTTGCAATGGGAACAGGCTGTGCGCCGGAGGATTGTTCTTTTGCAATTGTTCCAAGCCGTAATAACTGTTCTACGATCTCGGCTGAAGTAAGATTGCGGAGAAAACCCAAAGAGCCGGTCTTGCAGAATACGCATCCGGAAGGGCAGCCTGCCTGCGTGGAAAGGCACGCTGTATAGCGCGTTCTCTGCTTCGAATCGCTAAGCAGTACTGCTTCAATTACCGCACCGTCAGAAAACCGCAGTGCCAGTTTTACCGTACCGTCAGCTCCCGGATGTATGGTTTCAACAATGTCAGGCCGCAGGGAAAAACGGTTAGAAAGATCTTCCCGTAACGATAACGGCAGGTTGCTCATTTCATAAAACCCGGAAACTCCGCAAGCTATCCATTTAAAAATTTGCACTGCCCGAAAACGCGGCAATGGAGCAATGATATCCGCTAATTCATCAGGAGATAATCCGCTCAATTGTCCATTGTTCATTGTTAATTGTTAATTGTTCATAGCTCAGACTTTTTCCAGCATATCGGCGATATGGGCATTACTTATTCCCAGCCGCCGGAATTCATCAAGCAATTCAACCGCCTGCTGCCTGTCCCCTTTTTTAACATAACAAGCGGCAAGTTCCGAGGAAATCCGGTTGTTTTTGATATCCTGCTGGAAAAGCCTCTTGAGTGATGTTGTAGCATCATCGAATTTCCCCAGGTTTTTGGCGATAAGCGCAAGTCCCAAAACGGCATAGGTGTCAAACTCAATATTCAGGGCGCGTTCATAGTAATCCTGGGCCATTTCAAATTCACCCATGCCGCGATATGCGTCTCCGGCACGTGTTAAAATAACCTTGTTACGCGGATCCTGCTTAAGAATACTATTCCAAAAATCGAGCGAGCGTTCCTGCTGGTTAAGCCCCCTGTAGCAATCGGCAAGGCCAAAAAGCGCGTAAAAATTGCCCGGTTCTTTATCCAGCGCCTGTTCAAAAAAAACAATGCCTTCGGAAAAAGTTTTTAATTTGCGGTGACAGTTCCCGATGGATGTAAGTACCCGTATATCAATGTTATCCGGGTTAATTTCCAGCATCTTTTGCCAGTAAAACAAAGCTTCCCGGTATTCCTTAAAATCGTAATACAAATGTCCCAGCCCAATAATTGCATACGGATTGGATTGTTCCATTTCCAGAACCTGCAGGTATATGGCTTTGGAATGGTTAAAGTCGCGGACTTTCCGGCAGGCATCCGCTACTCTGGTAAGTACCGTGATATTTTTATTGTCATGCAAAAGGTACTGTTCCCATATCTCTATTGCTTTATGATACTGGTTAAGCGCTTTGTAACAGTCGGCAAGGCCAAACAGCGCATAATTGTTTCCGGGATGATGCTCAAGACAGCGCTGATAATAAGTAACCGCTTCACGGCATCCTCCCTTTTTACGGATCGCATCCCCCATGCCAACCAGTGCATAATAATTAAATTCTTCTATTTTGAGAATATCCGCAAAGCAGTCAATGGCTTCGGAGATTTTATTTTCCCTCAGGAACCTGTAACCATTTTCTGAAATGCTGGAGATATCTATTTTATCTTCAGTAGAATCCGAATCTACAGGTTCATCCTGACATGGATGTTTTGACAATGCATCATCATTCATCGGCAAGATCCCCTTTTTCATGGATTAGGCTTTGCACAATACCGGCAAGCTGCAAAATTAACGGTTCATATTTTATTCGAGCCGGAGCGAGCCAATACATTTGGAGAGCTTCAACAAGCCTGTTCTGTGATTTATAGTAATCCCCTACGCGGGAAAGGCCGTCAGAGTACCCGGTAGTAAGGAATATCCTACGTGCTCCTTCAATATCACCTGAATTAAAAAGTATATTTCCCTTGCGGTTTAACGCCGCTTTCCGGGAACTGTCAACACCGGGCGGCATGGTGGTTTTGATAAAAACACTGTCTTTTTCGAATTTATCAAATAGATTTTTATAGTCCATGCCACTTTCTGTTTTCTTGAAGCTATCCCTCCCTACAGTATAACATACATAATAAAAAAATACAACAAGAATAATTACTTTTCATCCTGTTTGATTCTAAAAAAATCGACTACTGAACGGCCATATTCACGGGAATCGAATTGAATTAAATTTGCATGTAAGCGGGTAATATTAGTATCTTCAGCCGGTCGGTGTAATAAAATGGTACTTTCATTTGAAATTAATGAGGAAATTGCGATCCGATTGAGCAGTTCCCATTTAAATTGATACGGGAACGGTGGATCGAGAAATAAAAAGTTAAACGGCCTTTTGAATCTTTGGATAAATAGTTCAGCACTTATAAAACGGCAATAAATCCTGACCGGCGAAATTGCAGTATTCTGCAGTAATGTTTTCCGTTTTAGCGGGTCATTTTCAACCGCTTCGATATAAGCTGCTCCGCGTGATGCAGCTTCAAGGGCAATGATACCTGAACCGGCGAAAATATCGGCAAAAGAACATCCGTCAAGATTTCCAAGACAGGCAAATACCGATTCACGCATTTGATCCATGCTGGGCCGGATAACGCCATCCGGCACTTGCACACGTCTGCCCTTAAGGTTTCCTCCGGTAATCCTTAAACGGGTGCCAGGCGTATTAGTTTCCTCCTAAAAGACCTGACAGCTCAAGGGTTGTTACTACAGGCTCTGTTTTAACCAATTCCACTGGCATATAGGCTTCTTCCAGGGTTTTTCTCCGTGCCTCGCTGTTTACACGCAATGCGGCAATTTTTGCTCGGGTTTCCGGATAATCACGGGGAGAGAAAGGGCTGGAATCAAGAGAAAATTCGGTTAAAAGCTGGCTAAATTGCCATTCGGTATCTGATGTATAACTATATTGATCTGCTTCATGGTTTTTTTCGCTGTTGCCGGAAAGCGCTCCTGTTAAAAAAGTAAGGGTATTATCAATAAATTCAAGATCATCAAGGCATTTTTCCAAAAATATTTCCGGCGGAGGTTTCAGACGCAGTATGTCCCGAATCATCTTTATCCTCATGCTTATTATAAACACAGTATCTTCATAACTGGTATCGTGCATACATTAATCATCGGCATTTTTTAACCGTGCAATTACCCCGGCAATACATTCCTCAAAGCGCCGGGTTTCCTCACGGGCGTATTTTACAAAAGAATCGGTTTCGGATTTTCCCAATACCTGTTCCATTTCAGACTCATTGCGGAATGTTGCTTTTTTAAATGAGTTATGATGGTCTTTTGCCCTGTTTTTATGTACCCGGCTGCTTATCCAGCGGCTTGTTTCAGCTGCGGCATTGAATTCCGCCGCCAAAAAACCGGCATTGAGCGTGCCGCCTGCCTGCATCGCAAGAAGTGCCCAGGCATGACGGGCCCTGTCCAGAGGATACTCTCCGTACCAGGTATCGTAAACTTCGTGAATCGCATCCCAGTTATTGTATTTTCCGCTGACAATACCCTCCCGTAATGCATCTACACGAAAAGCAGGTACAATCTGGCCGCCCATATTCACCCAACCGCGAATCCTCATCTGCGGATCTCCGGCAAGCAGCGATTCCAGCTCACGGTATTTTAAATCGGGCCTGGTATGAAGAAAAATGGCAATTGTTTTCGCCGCATACCAGCGCAGCATCTGGCGGTAAGCGGCTATTGCCTCAAGCGGCTTGATGATTATCTCGTTACGTTTTCCTTTTTCCAGGCCGTGGCAGTTAATCCTGTCAATATAGCCGCCGGTACCTGTCATATCTCTCTGGGAATAGCCTGCCTGGCCGAGCCATCCTTCCAGTAAAGAAAGCGCGTTGAGTATTTCTTCAACAGTATCCGGAGCAAGGTAATCCGCTTCAATATGCTGGACTTTTATTTTACGCCTGTCGCGATAACCTGCTTTCCATGAATTCCTCTCAAGAGCATAAAGGTTATAATTCCAGAAATAGGCCGGCATCACTTCAAGACGGTTTTTATGGGTATTGTTGTTCACTAAAGAAAAAGGTAATGGGATGTTCAACTCGGACGGGTAATCTCCTTTGGCAATGATCACATACGAAGCAAAGCAGCTTGGGTGTTTAAGCGTTACGGCAAGACCGGGCCAAAAACCCCGTTTTGCGCTAATCTCTCCGTCATTGGCCCTGCTGTTGTGATTGCTGCCAATAGTAGCCGCCGCTGCCATATTTGACATTCCCTGAACAAGGCCGGCAACTAGGAATGAATTGTTATGATGCTGCTCGTGCATGGGGAATATAAGGTTGTTGAGAATTTCGCAGCAGGACACCGTTGAATTGTCGCCCAGTACCGAGTGGATCAGCCGGGCTCCGTATTTCAGATTGCAGTTTCGGCCCATTATAAAGCGCACTGCTTTAGCGCCGTAGAAAACATGGGAGCCATAACCAATAATCCCGTTCACCAGTTCCACCCCTTCGCCAATCTGGGAAGGTTCATCCCCGGAAGAAAGAACGGTCAGATTTTTTAGTTTATTCGCACCCTTAATATAGGCATGGCAGCCTACAGCCACATCTTTAATAATGGCGCAGCTCTTAATAACCGAACTGCCGCCAATTGTTCCGTAATTACCCCGGAATCCGCCGTAGCGTTCCTGAGTGATATGTTTGAGCCTATTTGTCAGACCGGTATCGTCCCGATACGCTGCCCAGAGAAATGCGTCGGCGGGTATCATGTCTTCAAACGGCAAAATTGAACGTCCGCCCGCTTCGTTCATCACGTCTATCCACACCCGCACTTTTTCATCCTCGCCGTCTTTTAAAGCACCATTACCGAATTTTGCATGATTCGTAGTCTGCATTTCATCAATACGGGAAAGTATACAGTTATCGCCAATAATGTAATGGGATATAAAAGAACAGTCCTGAATAGCGGTATTATTGCCAATGTCACACGAGATGATAGTACTGTTCCGAATACCGGCAGGAATGCAAAAATCGTGAAATTTCAGCAGCACATTCTGCATTGACCCCAGCCGAACCAGGCCGTAAAAATTAGAACCCCTAATCAATGCCGGATCAAACGGATCGCAGACAAGGAAATCATCCCAGTTTGGGCAGCGGTTTCCGTTTTTCGTTAATAATTCAATTTCATCAGGCAGGAGTTTTCGCCATGATTTTTTATCCTGCCGGGAATTGCGCAGCCAGTACTCATCCTTGCCGGGGGGCAGGAATTCGCCCGGGATAAAATCATAGCCGTAACGGTCAAAAGCCAATATTTCCAACAATGTTGTGTTACCACCCTGTTCAATTATAGTACAGGGAACAGGGAACAGGGAATAGGGATGGCGGCGATGCCTGATATCTGTGGATTAGCGTTTCAAAAAGCATCCCATGGTGCAATCACGCGGGAATATATTCCCGAGCCGCCGCAGGCAATGCATTTTCCGTTGCCGCTGCATGTTCTGCATCTGCCTTCATCTCTTGTGTATCCAACTCCGCGGCAAATATTACATTTTCCGGATCCATAACAAGGAGGACAAGGTTCTCTTGTAAAAGATGTACTGTAACAGGATATAATTAATATAATCAGTAAAACAGATATTAAAAAAGCAATCATTTTACTCATATTTTATTCCGGTATCTGTCATCATTATACTTTTTTTTAATATATAATTCCATTAATGAGACGGGATAAAACAAAAAAAATGACAGACACCGGGAGATTTGCCTAAACACTTGCCTGTTTAAGCAAAATGGACGGCATCTGTCACTTTTGTACTATCAGCCAATTAAGTCAGGATCATCAGGATCATCAGGATCATCAGGATTATCAGGATCATCAGGATCGTCAGGATCGCCGGGATCAGCCGGATTGATGGTAAAGACAGCTTCCAGTATATCACTGTCGGTCATACCTTCTTTAACAGCAATGGCTTTTATAGTCATACCGGAATCTACGATGATGCTGCCAATGAACTCCGGACTTTCCACCGTAGGGGTACTGCCGTCGATGGTGTAATGGATTGCCGCGCCTGCAGTTTCCGAGGTAAGGGTTACTTGCTGCGTTTCGGTATATTCCCCCGCCTCCGGATTTGCAACAGGAGTTGCCGCTTTTCCGTATGGCTTTATTTCAAGGACACCCGCTGACAAACTTTCCGCAGCATTGAATCCCGCCGCTGCCGCTACATTAAAGGTAATTGGGTATGACCCGATTGCCGCAGGCGGATTGGTATTACCGTTGTAAAAAACAGTAATCTGCCCGGTTGATTTGCCTTCTTTAGGAGTTATAGTTACCTGTTTGGGATTGCCGTCCCATAATTGCTCCAATCCATCAATAATAAAATCCCCGACAACGGGGTCTTCCGGTTTGATGATATAACCGGCTTCAAGTATATCACTGTCGATCATGCCCTCTTTTACGGCTATTGCCTTAATAATCATATCGTTATCCACGATGATGTGATCTTTGAATACCGCATTGTTTACTGTGGGGGTACTGCCATCGATGGTGAAATGGATTACCGCACCTGCTGTTTCGGTAGAAATGACTACTTGCTGCGTTACGGTATAAATTCCCTGAGGCGGGTCTATAGTGGGAGTTGCTGCTTTTCCGAATGGCACAATTTCAAGGATGCCCGCTGACAAGTCTTCCGCCGCATAGAACCCCGGCGCTGCCGTTATGTTAAATGTAACAGAATATGATCCGATTGCCGAAGGAGGAAATATATCACCATTGTAAAAAACAGTAATATATCCGATTGATTTTCCCGGTTTGGGGACTATTATAATCTCTTTGGGATTCCCGTCCCAAATTTGCTCCAATCCTTCGAAATAAAAATCATCTGCGATTGGGTCTTCCGGAGGATCGAGAGTGACAGTACTGTTGTAACAGGCAGTACAGCACATGATGACAGCGGTAATGAATGTTGTAATTGTTCTTTTCATGTTTTCCTTCCTTGAAAATTGTGTAAAATAAATAGCTCATACAAGCTATCAGTCCAATAAAAAAATACTTTTTAAAAAGACAGGTATCTGGAACTTTTTTAGTTTCTGTAGTGTATTTTTATTCTATGCGGCATTGCGTGGGTCTTAATTAATAATTTATACTAACAGTATGAAAAAAATTAAATCGGTGTACCGCTGTTCTTCCTGCAGCCACGAGGAACCAAAGTGGCTGGGCCGTTGCCCCGAATGCGGGGAATGGAATACCCTGCTTGAAACCGCCGTAACCGCTGAAAGCAAAGGAACCGGCAGCCGCAGGAGTAAGAGTACAGGAGTACCAGAGTCCCGGCCGCTTGCCTCGGTAGACAGCAGGGATGACACGCGCATACCTTCGGGATTAACCGAACTGGACAGGGTACTGGGCTCACCACCCGGAGGTGGCGGCGGGATCATGAAACGCAGCGCAGTGCTCATTGGCGGCGAACCGGGCATTGGCAAGTCTACCCTGCTTTTGCAGGTAGCAGGTGCGGCACAGACCAAAGGCCGCATTCTGTATGTTTCCGGAGAAGAATCGGCTTCACAAATCAAACTCCGGGCAGAGCGGTTGGGTTTACCGGCGCATAACCCCGGCTGCCTTGAAAGGATAGAAGTACTCTGCACCGGCAGTCTTGAAGAAATTGAAATGGCGATGAACGCCGTAAAACCGTCATTAGTGCTGGTTGATTCGGCGCAGACTCTCTATTCAACCGAAGCCGGATCGGTGCCGGGCACCGTCAGCCAGATGAAATTCTGTTCTTATGAACTGGTATCGTGGGTCAAGGAGCATGATTCGGCCCTGTTCCTTGTGGCGCATGTTACCAAGGAAGGGGTTATTGCCGGACCAAAAATGCTCGAACACCTGGTAGATACGGTACTGTACTTTGAGCAGAACGATAAAACCACAGGGCTTTCCGGCGGTCATGATTGCCGTTTTCTGCGTGCATCAAAAAACCGCTTCGGCTCGGTTGATGAAATCGGCATTTTTACCATGGGAGAACGGGGCCTCATCCCGGTCGAAGACATTGGCTCGCTCTTTCTCGTCAGACGGGAAGGCGAGCTTCCCGCCGGAGTTGCTACGGCTGCGGTACTGGAGGGTACCAGAACCATACTTGTTGAGATTCAAGCGTTGACTATTCCGGCAAAAGGCACGGTAAGCAGGGTTTTTTCCGATAAAATCGATTCAGGCAGGGTTTCCCGCGTGTCGGCTGCACTGGAAAAACACCTGGGTTTACGGCTATCAGATCAGGATTTATATGTAAATGTCGCCGGAGGGATCCGTATAACCGAAGTTGGGGTGGAGCTTGCCCTTGCCTGCGCCTTATATTCGGCACGAACCGGGCTGGCTTTGCCTGCCGGCCTGGTAATAACCGGCGAATTGTCACTGACCGGAGAACTTCGCCCGGTAAACCGGCTTGCCGGACGGCATAAAACAGCAGAAAACCTGGGTTTTAACACCCTGCTTTGCCCCCAACCGGAAATCACCCGACCAATTCCGCCAAACCACTCACGAGTAGTCGAGGAGAGTGGTCGGGAGGAAGCTCAGGAGCACACAACAGTAATGAAGTCTGCCAGTGATATAAAAACGGCAATTAAATTACTTTTTGGACAAAAAACTACTTGACAAAAGTTTGAAAAACGTAATATACTATGCTAAAGGTATTTTATTGGTATTGTTCATAAAAGCCCATGAATGGGTACTGGTTTCTGGTTTAGGGATTTCGCTGTTACTTTTCCTTCGCATTTTCTCCCTGACATTTACACCGTCTTATTTTCTCCGGTTGCATGCCAGGGGGGATTTGAACATCTGCAGAAGCAGGTGAAAATACACGCCCGCTTTAGCGGGAAAAGGATTTTTGTTGATGAGTAAGAAATTGTATGTGGGAAACCTTTCCTACAACACCACCGAAGACAGCCTGCGGAACTATTTCTCCGGCTTTGGTAATGTTGCTTCTGTCAAAATCATTTTTGACAGAGAAACCGGTAATTCCAAGGGATTCGGTTTTATCGAAATGACCTCTGATGATGAAGCAAATGCAGCCATTGCAGGCACAAACGGCACTGAATTAGACGGACGGGCAATTCGTGTCAATGAAGCAATGGACAAACCCCGGCGCGATCGATCCGGCGGTAATAGCTGGTAGTTTGACAAAGGAAAAGAGAGAAGGGAGAAGAGGTAAGAGGTGAGTGGTTAGAAGTGTAATAAATCTTCCAAATCACCGGTAGTCCTTCTTCCCTTTACCTCTTACATCTTACCCTTTATCTCTAACTTCTCAATTCTCAATTACCCTTGGCTAAAAGGAGTATATATGCACTCGGTTTTGGAAAGCATTGGGAAAATCGGCATTGTGCCGGTAATAAAAATTGATGATGCTGAAAAAGCAGTGCCGCTTGCACAGGCATTACAGGCAGGAGGAATTCCCTGTATAGAAATAACATTCAGAACAGCTCAAGGCGAAGAAGCAATACGGCAAATAGCCAGAGCAATGCCGGAAATGCTTGCAGGGGCAGGAACAGTTCTGACTACCGATCAAGTTGATCGGGCAATTAATGCCGGTGCAAAATTTATTGTCAGTCCCGGCTTTAATCCTAAAGTAGTGGCATACTGCATTAAAAAGGGGATTCCCGTCACTCCCGGCTGTGCCAACCCTTCTGATATTGAACAAGCCCTTGAATTTGGCCTTGATGCGGTTAAATTTTTCCCGGCAGAACAGGCCGGAGGCATTGAATACATCAAGGCTGTCTCAGCCCCCTATCCTAATCTGTATTTCATACCAACAGGCGGCATTAATGCAGGAAATATCGGCAAGTATCTTTCATTTGAAAAAATCATCGCATGCGGCGGTTCATGGATGGCCGGCGCCAACCTTATCAACGCCGGAGAGTTTGAAAAAATCACCGCCCTGTCACAGGAAGCTGTACTGAAAGTGCTGGGATTCAGCGTTGCTCATATCGGCATTAACGCCGGAAAAGATGAAGCGGCAATGAAAGCAGCACAGCAATTCAATGCATTGTTTGGCTTTGCGCTGAAGGACGGAAACAGTTCCATTTTTGCCGGCGATGCTGTTGAAGTAGTAAAAACATCAGCTCCGGGTGCTCACGGACATATCGCCATTGGCACAAACAGCATCACCAGAGCCGCAGCCTGGCTTGAGCGTAAAGGCATAGTTTTAGATTATGCCAACGCAAAAAAAGATCAAAATGGCAATACAATTGCCATATACTTAACGGAAGAAATTCTCGGTTTTGCTGTACATTTACTGCAGATGAAAAACAGGGAGTAACAAAATGGGAAAAATAATAACATTCGGTGAAATAATGCTGAGACTGGCCCCTGAAGGGTATTACCGTTTCGTGCAATCACAGTCATTCGGCGCAACTTACGGCGGCGGTGAAGCCAATGTTGCCGTATCTCTGGCAAACTTCGGCATGGATGCCGCTTATGTTACGAAATTACCCAAACATGAAATAGGACAGGCCGCTGTGAACAGCCTGCGGCAGTTTGGCGTTGACACATCACACATTGTCAGGGGCGGCAGCCGCGTCGGTATTTACTTTCTTGAAAAAGGCGCCTCCCAACGGCCGTCCAAGGTGATTTACGACAGGGCGAATTCTGCCATAGCCACCGCCGCCGAAACTGATTTTAACTGGAATGCCATTTTTGACGGTGTTTGCTGGTTTCACTTTACCGGCATCACCCCTGCTCTTTCCGACAGTGCGGCGGCCATAACCCTCAATGCCGTGAAAGCAGCCAGGGAAAAAGGCATTACTGTTTCTTGCGACCTCAATTACCGCAAAAACCTCTGGTCAAAAGAAAAAGCCGGCGAGATAATGGGTGCGCTCATGCCGTTTGTGGATGTTTGCATTGCCAACGAAGAAGACGCTGCCGATGTATTCGGCATTCACGCACAGGACACCGATGTCACATCCGGCAGCATCAGCCATGAAGGGTACAAGGAAGTTGCACAGGCATTGATTGACCGTTTCAAATTCAAAAAAGTTGCCATAACTTTACGTGAATCGATCAGTGCCAATGATAATAACTGGGCAGCCATGTACTGCTGTGAAGGAAAATTTTACTTCTCCCGGAAATACGCGGTGCACATTGTAGACCGCGTTGGCGGCGGCGACAGTTTCGGCGCAGGGCTTATCTACGCCAATCTCAAGGGCCTTGCCCCGCAGGAAAGTATTGAATTTGCCGTAGCCGCAAGCTGCCTCAAACATACAATCGAAGGTGACTTTAACCAGGTATCGGTAGACGAGGTACAAAAACTTGCCGGCGGCGATGCCTCGGGAAGAGTACAGCGTTAGTGTCCTTTTTAATTATCCATTTTCCGTATCACCAATTTTGCCATTAACGCTGAAATGCTGTGCTGAAGCAGGATAGCCAGTATAATGGGGAAGGATACAGCTTCCGGGAAAAAAGTTACTGCAATAGTGGCAATGGCGGCAAAATTCCGCAAACTACCCGAAAAAAACAGGGCAATACTTTTTTCCGGATTGCATTTTGTCAATATTCCGGCAAGTTTTGCCAGCATGAAATTACCTGCCATAAGCATGATATTCACCCCTGCCAGTTTCCAGAAAAAGGGATCATCAAAACGAATCATTGCCGCAAGTGGAGCGGTATTGGCTGCAATCACCAGCATAAGGCAGATTTTTGATACAGGGTTAAGATAGGGACAGATACGATCCGGGATTTTTCCCCGGCTGGTTTCATTAAGCGTAACGCCAACAATGGTTGGGATTACCACCATCAGAACAAGAGATATGGCAATACCGGAAATATTTATTACTACCCTGGCGCCCATCAGCAGAGAAATTGTTCCCGGCACAAGCAGCGGTGCTGAGAGCGTACCAAGCAGAATCAGCATAAGGCTGAGTGCTTTGTTTCCGTTGTAAATTGTTACCCAGATAAAACTTGATACGGCAATTGGCCCGCAGTACAAAAGGATAAAACCGGTAATGGTTTCATTGTCACCTCTGAATAAAAAAGATGTACACAGCAGGGTGAACAGCGGCATGGCAATATGGGCAGAAAAGAAAGAAACCAGAATGGGAAAAGGGCTGCGTATGGTGCTGCTAAATTCAACAATTCTTATTTTCAGTGCGCCGGACAGGGTCATCATGGCAAAGAGCAGTGAAACATATGAACGCAGATGAATAAACACCCCGGGCAGGAGAAACCCCAGCAAAAGACCCAGGGGAGGCAAGACAGGCAAAAACCGATCCATCTGCCCGTTGATGGTATTAAAAATTCTGACACTTTTTGAATGCATAAAAACAGTATATACTGACCTGCCTCTTCCTCCTACCCCACCCCCTACCAATAGCGCATCCTGCTTGACAACAACGCCATATATAGGGTACTATTTTTTAAACAGGCGTACACCAGATATAGTGCGCTACATATAGCGTTTATTGTCAGAGGTAACACAATATGCGGTGCCCCCATTGCGGCAGTGTTGAAGATAAGGTAATAGAATCCCGAACCCTTGCCAATGGGGAGGCAATACGCCGCCGCAGGGAGTGCGAGAGATGCAAATTCCGTTTTACCAGTTATGAACGGACCGAAGATAACCAGCTTATGGTCATCAAGCGTGACGGCAGGCGGGAACCTTTTGCCCGTGAAAAAATAGAAAGCGGCATTGAGCGGGCGCTGGAAAAACGGCCGGTATCCCGCATGCAGATTGAAAGCATGGTCAATGAAATTGAAGACGAAACGGCAATAGCAAGCAAAGGTAGCAGAGAAATCGACTCAAAAGTTATAGGGGATTTGATACTCGAACGCCTGAGTGCGCTTGATAAAGTTGCCTATATCCGATTCGCCTCGGTATACCGTCATTTTGAAGACCTTAATGAATTTATGCAGGAAATTACAAAATTGGGAGAGGAACAGGCAGTTGTGCCGCCCCCTTGAGCTCCCGAAGGCGAAAGCTCTAAGGAGCGCACCTGCCGGGTTTGGGTGGGGATCCCGCATTGCGGTTGTACAATACACCGTAATGCTGAATGAACCCGGTACTTTTCTAAGGCCGCACGGGGATTTTTATCTCTGTGCGGTCTTTTTTTTAGAAATGATGGTCTATCTGAGGCTTTATCCCGTTTTATCCCGTTTTATTGATTTATTCCATATTTTTTGATACATTGTAAAATAATGATTTTTAACAGAGGTGTTTTATGAAATTTTTCAAAGCTATCCTGATTATTGTGATTCTGGTAAACGGAAGCAATCTATTTTCACAATCAAACCAGCTGCCTGCAGTGATGTATGTCACCGCAAGTTCGGGACTCATTCAAAGGGCACGGCCATCCGCAAGCAGTGAACGGCGGGGAGCGTATGTATTTGGTCAAAGGGTAGTTGTGGATGAACAAGGCCCCCGGGAAACAATCAGTGGAATTACCAATCACTGGTATAAAACCAGAGACAATACATGGGTATTTGGTGGTTTTTTATCAGAGGCATTTCCATCGGGCGCACCGGTTATTCTTGGCGTATGGGATGTTGCAGGCGATGAGAGTTTAGCCTTTTTTTATACTCCTGATGGTAATTTTGGAGTTGGTCTTAAGGAAAGCTCAATGCTATACAGTGGCAGATGGAGACTGGACGGTGCCGCACTAATATTAAATATTACTATGATGGGATATGATGATGTAAACGAAACCCAAAGATATACGTATACCGTAATCAACAGCAATACCATTGAGTTGAGGCAATTCAACGGAGACAGAGTACGACTTACCAGAAATAATGAGCCATGGCTTTAATTGGGTGACAGTCACCGATCTGAGGAAAACCTCTTCCCCATCAAAAAGCAAACCCTGACATGGTAATACACCATTGAATAAGGCAGCAATGTAATGCCCAAAAACATGTCCAGGCGGGTGTCGGCGACAAGTGTGCCGCGCAGCGGTGCGCTTGGTCGCCGACGGGCCTGATCTTCCCCATCAAAAAGCAAACCCTGATTGGTGGTACAACTTGGAACAAGGCAGAAATGTGTGCCTATAAATATGATTAGGCGGGTGTCAGTGGCAAACGTGCCGCGCAAGCGGTGCGTTTGGCCACTGACAGGCCCCGCATAAGTTATTTGAGGGGCACACATTTCTGTTCTGAACTAGTATTGCAACACAGCGTCAAATTAGGGTTGAATGAAATATATGACCGCTGCCGAAAAAACCACTCTTGCCCAATTTCTCGACCTGGCCGGTGCGTACTGCAAAGGCGGTTTCCGCAGCAGACAGCAGGATTACCAATTTACTGATGATGTTCAACCGGACAGTACCAGTGCTGCTTCCGGTAATGCAGCAACGGACAGCCTTGAATGTATTGCCGGGGATATAAAAACATGCGAGGCTTGCGAATTATGTACAACGAGAAAAAATGCCGTTCCCGGTGAAGGAGCGCATCAACCGCTCGTGATGGTAATCGGTGAAGGGCCGGGCGCCGATGAAGACGCGACAGGCAGGCCATTTGTCGGCAAAGCAGGACAGCTTCTCGATAAAATGCTTGCTGCAATTGGGCTGTCAAGGGAAAACAACTGTTTCATCGCCAATGTAATAAAATGCCGCCCGCCCGGCAACCGTGACCCTCAGCCGGCAGAAACCGCCGCCTGCGCCGCATTTCTCAAAAGGCAAATTGCCATTCTTGAACCCCGGTTTATTTTATCCGCCGGCAGAGTGTCTGTGCAGACTCTTCTCTCGACAGGGGAACCAATAGGAAAACTACGGGGAAAATTTATTGACTTCCCGGCTGCAGACAGGGTTATACCGTTAATCGCTACGTATCACCCCAGCGCCCTGCTGCGAAATGAAGATCTCAAAAGGCCCGCATGGGAAGACCTTAAACTGCTGCGTACGGCAATTACGGAGGCAGACCTGGGAGACAGGCTGCTGCAATGAGCGCGACATCTATGGATGGCACGCCATCTGTGGATGGCGAAACCTGGTTCGAACTGGTTTTCGACATACCGGCAAACCAGGCATTCACATACCGCATCGATGAAAAAGGCGAAGCCGCTGTCGGCAAACGCGCCATGGTTCCGTTTGGAAAAAGAGGCCGGGACAGTTTAGGTTTCATTGTCGCAACCCGTGAAGCGCCGCCGGAAGGGTTAAGCGAATCACAAATAAAACAAATCCGCCGCGTTGTTGATACCGATCCGGTTTTTGACGATCGTGACATTGCGCTAGCTGAATGGATTGCCGCTTACTATCTTTGCGGCATCGGGCAGGCAATCGCAACCATGATCCCCTCCGGCCGCCGTTTGGTTTCGTACCCCTCCCTGTCAGGCGGCAGCGATGACATTGCCGCCGCTCCGTTGGAGCTATCGGAAGAGCAAATTACCGCCCTGGAATCGATTATATCCCCGATCCCCGGTCCCCGATCCCCGATCCCCGAATTATTCTACCTTTACGGCATTACCGGTTCCGGCAAAACCGAAGTGTTTCTGCGTGCTGCCGAATGGATGCTGAAGCAGGGTAAGTCAGTGATTTACCTCGTGCCGGAGATTGCACTGACACATCAAACGGCGGAATTGATTGGCAGGCGGTTTGGTTCCGCTGCGGCTACTTTACATTCGGGGATGACTTCTTCGGCGCGATTTGCCGAATGGTCGCGAATCAGGCGCGGAGAAGCTCCCATTGTTGTCGGTCCGCGCAGCGCGGTATTCGCACCGGTGCATAACCTTGGATTGATAATCATTGATGAGGAGCATGACGGTTCATATAAATCGGGCAACACTCCGCGCTACCATGCCCGGCAGACGGCAATACGGCGCTGCTCGGTCGAAGGAGCAAAACTGGTAATGGGATCAGCTACGCCTTCTGCAGAAGCCTGGAAACTCATGGCGGAGGGAACAATAAAACGGCTTGATCTTTCCCGGCGCCTTGCCGGAGGAAGCATGCCGGAAATAAAAGCCGTAAACCTGGCAAAAACCGCAGGCTGCCTGACAGAAGAATTGAAGGAAGAAATTCGCATAACTGCGCGCATGGGACGGCAGACAATCCTGTTTCTCAACCGCCGAGGGTTTGCCCATTGTTTCCATTGCCCTTCCTGCGGCTGCGAACATAAATGCCGCCGCTGTTCGGTATCTCTTATCTGGCACAAAAGCAAGGGGCGGGCGCTATGCCACTACTGCGGCTATTCCGAACCGCCGCCATCTGCCTGCCCGCAATGCGGATCTCTTGAAGCCGGATACCGGGGTTTTGGTACTGAAATGATTGAGGAAGAAGTGCGGCGGACATTTCCCGAACTGCGCATACGCCGTGCCGATGCAGATACAGTAGGAAAAAGCGGAATGTTGGAAGAAACGATAGCGCAATTTAAAGCCGGCTTAGTGGATATATTACTGGGGACACAGATGGTCGCTAAGGGATTAAACTTCCCCGGTGTCCGCCTTGTGGGAGTGGTACTTGCCGACACCGGCTTACATATGCCGGACTTCCGCGCCACAGAACGTACATTCTCGCTGATTGTGCAGGTAGCGGGCAGGGCCGGACGTTATTTCCCCGATGGCAAGGTCATCGTACAGACCCTTCGCATGGGAGATACGGTGATCTCCCGCTCATGTGCTCTTGATGTCGATGGTTTTTTTAACGCAGAACTGGCACAGCGGCAGGCGCTGCAATTTCCCCCGTATACCCGCATTATCCGCTTGAATGCCCGCAGCAGGGAAGCTGCCCGCGCCGACACCGCGATGGAGAGGCTTGCTTCCATTGCCGCTCCCCTCATCCCCGCCGATGCCGACATGCTGGGCCCCTCGGAATGCCCCATCGGTATAATCAACGGCAACCACCGCCGCCAGCTTATCCTGCGGGGCAAATCAATGGGTACATTACATGCGGCAGCCCGGATCCTCATGGAACGCTATGACAAAGGCCGTGATGCGAAAGTATACGTGGAAATTGATGTTGATCCGGTGAGTCTTTTGTAGCTTAATACACTAATATCTTGTTTTAAACTGATAAATATCGTTGATGAATAAGAACATAAAGACAGCAAGACCTATGCAAATCGCGATGATTTTTAAGGTTTTATCCTGAACAAAATCATGATTTGCGGCGTACAGAACCTGCCCGGTTAACATATCAGAGTTTAAGGCAATACCCTGCCCCATAATGCGGATAAATTGTTCTCCGTCCCGGCCGTAACCGAGTTTCCGCATATACACCATAAGCGCATCGCGGTCGTTTTGCAAACTGTCTTTAATTTTAAGTAATTCTTCGTTTTCTCTTTCCAGTGCGTTTAAGTTTTGTGTAAGCTGTAACACTTCGGCATCAAGGTGCTTTCTGGCATAAAGACCGTTTTGCCCCAGTATCGCGGAAAATAAAAAATAAATAAAGAAAATTGTCCAAGGGACAACAATATACTTCAGAAGACGCATCGTTATTCAAAATATCGGCCAAAGTTTATTAAAACTAAAGGGTTCCCCTATTCAATCCGTGCCAAAACTTCTTCTGCGGCATCATCTGCGTTTACGGCTTGGAAAATGGCAGCGGAACGGAGAAAAGCGGCGCGGGCGGCGCCTGTATTTCCGGCTCTGGTATGCACTTCACCTATTGCCCGCCAGTCATTGGCAAGCCCCCAGGAATTTTCAACACGGCGGTCATAGGTAATTGCCGAATCAAGTGCCTGCAGCGCTCCGTTGTAATTACCTGCCAGGGAACGAAACGAGGCAATGAGGAACCAGTTGTAGGCGACAAGCTCAAGATTACGGTTATTTTCATGGATACCCAGGCTGCGCCGGATCGATGCCTCAGCCTCGGCATAACGGCCAAGTTCTCTTTCGGCCAGGGCGATGACTGTCCATGCAAAAGCTATGTAAAGTTGGTCAGTCCTGATAAAAGCCAAATCCCTGCTGACATCATCGCGCACAGACTGAGCGGCGCCTCTGCCTTGGTCAAGCAGTATCCCACGCGCAATATGGATGCGGCATACAGCCGCCAGTTCCCGGTCTCCGATTCTTTCCGCTTCGTCAAGAGCCTCGCGCCAGCCGTAATTGGCTTCATCATTGTACCCCTGAGAGAAAAGCGTATTACTGCGGGAGAGCCCCGCCCGTATCCTCAGTCCGGGATCGTCCGTTGCAATGGCAAGCAGGTATGCATCTTCTAAATATGACATGGCTACCTCAAGATTGCCCCGGTCGGCATGCTTGTTGCCCTGTTCAAGCCTTGATTCCGCCCGCCTTCTTTGGTCGTTTACATCACCGGGGTTTTTGGGAGCCGAGGAACAGGCGGAAAACAACAAAACTAAAACAAGAAATCGCATTATCATCATAAATTAAAACTCCACATTCCTGACATGAGATCCTCCGGCCCTTGTTTCGATCCTCTGAGGTACACCCCTTCTTAACAGGGGATTGTTTGTTAACGAGTAAAGGACATCTTCCACAAGTGATAACATGCCATGCACGTCAAGAAGCATGGAAACAACCTGGGGCATCTGTGCGGGAATAAAATTCGTCGTTCTTTCAATATTCCGGATTGTGCCGGAAACAGAGTCAAGCGTTGAGACCAGCGAAGAATATATTTCGCCTTCCGAATCCAGCAGCGCCATTATGGAACTGTCCGGTTCGACGATCCTTTCGGTAAGTGTGCGTAAATCCCCAAGGACAGGATTAATCTGAACCATGACACCGGAAATAACATTTTCTACATCTGAGGGAAGATTTTGAATTACCGGCATTATTCCGGAAATCGCTTCCTGTACATCAGTAACTATCTGAGGAAGTCCTGCAATGGTTTCTTCAATACTTACCATGGTACGGCCTAAACTGGTTTGTTCGGTTCCCTGAAATGCCTCATTCAGATTGGCAAGTAAAGAATTGACGTTATTAATTATTACACCGATACTGTCATCCTGATCAGGTTTATCGGTAAGCCCGGCATCAATCATGCGCCGCCCTTCTTTTGAATGAGCCGTTGGAATGGTTTCTCCCTCAGGTAACGGTTCATCACTAAGACCGGGATGAAACAGGAACGATCCTCCGCCAATGGGGCTGCCCTGGAATTCCACAACAGAGCCGAACACTACCTTGTTGATGTATGTATCAAATATTACAAACCTGACTTCCACCCTGTCTTCATCGTCCAGCCGTATCGACTTAACCGAGCCAATTGTAAACCCTTTGTATTGCACAGCCATGTTCTGACTCAGGCCGGATGCCGAGTTGAAATACGTTACATAGCTGTAATCACGTGAAAACCAGCGCTGGTTCGATCCAAGCATAAATATCACAAAAACAAGGATACCAAACGCGAGAATAATAAAAGCGCCGACGATTTTATCGGCATAACGGATCATGAGTTTCATATAACTATACCCTTCTCAACTAATTGACTGAGTTCTTCATCACTGCCAATCTCGTTTTTGGCAAGAGTGAGAAAAATACGCCCATCTGCAACCAATACAATAAAATCGGCCAGGTCCCGAATAATCCGAACATCGTGGCTAATCAGAATAATGGATGCTCCTTTACTGTGCATTTTTTTTATCAATTCAATCAACCGGTGCGCAGCGCGTTCATCCAGCGATTCGGTACATTCGTCAAGGAACAGCAGTTTTGGACCGCACATCATTGCCCGTGCAAAGGCAATGAGTTTTTGTTCACCCATGGAAAGTTCGGAAGGCCGGATATCCAGCGCTTTTCTGTAACCAACCTCCGCCGCCACCGATTTAACTTTCAATTCACGCTCTTTTGGAGACATTGACGGAAAATGAAGGCGCAGGGGAAGTTCCAAAATCTGAAAAAGGTTCTGGTTTGCCCACAGCGCCGAATCCTGAAAAACCACTGCCCCTTCTTTCCTGAATGCAAGGTTTTCGGCCCTGTTCATACGGAAAACATCCCTGCCCCGGAAGTACACTTCCCCTTCATTGGGAGGGAACAGTCCGGCAGCAAGTTTTAATACTGTACTTTTTCCGCCGCCTGAGGGGCCGGCCAGGGCAGTGACCTTCCCTTCCTCGAACTGGTATGAAATTTCCTGCACGAGCGTCCGTGTCTGTGCCGAAAAACGAACATTTTTCATTTCAATGATACACGGCATCAGCGTTTACACTCCATTACACCAGTGCTATATAGTATATAGCAGAAAAGATAACATTCAATACTATGCAGCCTGCAAAGGCATTGCTGACTGCTTTCAACCCTGCAACGGGAACTTCGGTGCTGGCGCGTTCTACACGCAGGCCTTCGGTTATCGCAACAATGGAAATGACCATTCCGGATGCCATGCCTTTCATGGATGAAATAAAAATATCCTGGACAGAAATATGGCTCAACAGGTTTGGAAAATAGAGGTCTGCCGGTATCGCATGGAATACCTGTGCAATCAGAAACGAACCGACAAGTCCAAACACGGAAAAGTACAAATTGAGCAAAAACACCGATATGGTCACGCCAAGGAAGCGAGGTACCGCAAGGTGTTCAATAGGGTCAACACCAACAGATATGTAGGCTTCTATTTCATGGTTAATCACCATGCCGGCTATCTCCGTAGCAATAGCGGTAGCTGAACGGGCGATTACAATAAACGCGGTGAGGAGAGGACCAAGTTCTCTGGTTATAATAATGATTAAAATGGAATAGATGAGATTTTGCTGGCCCAGAGCTTCCAGAAAAGGAAAACCAATGATATTAACCGCTGCGCCAATTGCCATGGCAAGCAAACAAGAGATGCCCATAGCCTGCACAAATGTAAATAAAATCTGCAAGACCAGGATCTTCGATGAAACATTCCAACGCTTGATAAAATGTTTTACTCCTACTACTGTCCGTGCAAAAAAGCCCAAATTGTAGAAAAACCCCTGTAAACCGGCAGTCAAATAAGTCATATAATAAGTATAATTCAACAGTGGGCGCTATGCTACTCCCTGCTCCCTATTCCCAATTCCCCCTTAAATTGTATAATACCATCAACATGAAACGCGTTACGGTATATACGATCTGCTTATTACTTCTTGCTGTCTGCATGTTGTTCATAACCTGCCGGCCGCAGGACATTGGTTCTTTTCAGCGCGAAGATCATTTTTCCCTGGATATAGGGCCTATGGAGGATCAGATAGCCCTATATGATATTGAGAACAATGCAGCGGGAATAATGCAGGCGGAAATCGCCATGCGGGATGGTTTTTTTTTCATTTCAGACAGGAACAGCGGAAAAATAGTCCGCTACAATTCATATGGCGAATTGCTGTTCATGATCTACAATAATGAGATAAATCCTGAACCAATCAGCCTGCGGGTCAGGGCCGACAACGGCGCACAGGCAACACGCTGGGCTTATATCTACCCGATGCTGTCTCCCGGTAAAATAGCGGTGGATTCCCGAAAACATATTTATACCGAAGAACGCTTGCCGCTTGAGCGGCACGGTTTTGATGAAGAAAACCGCGCTCTTTTAAGCAGCGTCATTCTCCATTTTGATGAAGATGGCCGGTTTATCGAATACCTTGGGCAGGGCGGACAGGGAGGAGGGCCGTTACCGCTTATTACCGGACTGTATACCTCGGCTGAAGATGAGATAGCTGTTGTCTGCCGCCTGTCGACAGGCTGGGATACGTATTGGTACAGCGCCGATGGCGAGCAATTATTCCTGATACAGATTAGAAACAACACTATCCCCGTACCAGCCGAATGGTCTAACCATTCGGCTTCCGTTGATGCGATTATGGCTGCTCCCGATGCACGAAAATTGTTCATTAAGGTTGATTATTACCGTAATGTTTATGACGAATCGACAAGATTACGGGTAAGCACCGAACCGGCAAATTCGCTTGTATGGATACTCAATGTAGAAGACGGGATGTATGAAAAATATCTGGAAGTGCCGTTATACGAACACAGTATTTCAGAAAAAGGCAGTACAACAACAATACGCTTGTTTTATTCAATGCTTGGGCTTACCCAGGAAGGGGGATTCATACTGTATTTCCCCGTTGAATCCGGCTATACCATTTTACGGATGAATATAAACGAACACGGGCAGCGCCGGGGGGTTATCAATGTATCTCCCGATGAACTGCAATTCAACAGTTTTCATTTGTCACCGGAGGGAATACTCTCCGCTCTTCTTGCAGACAACTGGACGGTAAAAGTTGCCTGGTGGCGGCTGGACAGATTTTTATGACAAACATGCGATGCCTGACCGGTACTATGCTGGCCTATACGGAAAGAGCGCGTTCCATGGACACAGAAGCATCGGAACAATGGGGGCTGGATCCATTCGCCCTGGTGGAAGCTGCCGGCAGAGTCTGCGCAGAAGTTTTTATACATACATTTTTAAAAAACAGAAAAGATTTAACATTTGCCATTTTAGCCGGAAACGGTAACAACGCCGCTGACGCGCTGGTAATGCTCAGAGCACTTGTTTTAAGCGGCTATGTACAGCCGTCTTCCTGCATGGTATACATATCCCGTGAGCAGACAGGAAACAGCCGGACACCGTTGTCTCTGTCCCTGTTGTCAGTCAAAAAACTCGGCATTCCCATTACAGTATGGAACGAAAACGGCGCTGCACTTGCCAACACTAATATCATAATTGACGGCATCGCCGGAACAGGACTTAACGGCCCCCTGCACGGAGCCGCTCTTTCCATGACAGAATCAGCAAACAACGTACGGCATGACCATGGCGGACCGCTGGTTGTTTCCATAGATATCCCATCGGGTAATTTTGACGGCTGGCAGCCCGGTATGCCGATAATCACCGCTCATGCAACCCTTGCCATTGAACCGCAAAAACTCTGCTTATATTCTCCGTTATCGCGCCCTCATGCAGGAACAGTACTCCCGGTGGGCAGTATATTTCCGCCGGAACTTATACAAAAGTACAGCGATGCCGAACTTGTCACCTGGGGGCATGCAGCCGCACGCATCCCCTGCATTCCGGTAACCGCCCACAAATACGAACGCGGCCTTGTTGAGATAAGGGCAGGGTCGGCAGGCGCGACAGGAGCGGCACGGCTGGCTGCCATGGGAGCGCAGGCTGCGGGCGCCGGCCTTGTGCGACTTATTGTTGATCCGTCTCTGTACGGGGTTATTGCCCCTGCCTGTACCGGTGTAATGGTAGTACCCGGAGGGGCGCCGTGCGGGAGCGTCCCCAAGGGAACGGAAGAAAACCGTTTCTCCCCTTCCGCATTGCAAAATGCAGCCGTATTGCTCGGGCCGGGCTGGGGCAGAGGTGAAGACCGTGAAAGACTGTTTGCGGCATATTTACCCGGGGAAAAAAACGGAATCCCTCTGATCCTCGACGCTGACGCGATTACCCTGGCCAAAAGCCATGTTTTTAATGGTAACGCCATCCTGACTCCTCACCCCGGAGAATTCGCTGCCTATACCGGCCTTTCCAAAGAATCAATTCTTACAGACCCCGTTCCCGTACTGCTCCGCTATGCCTCAGAAAAAAAAGTTACCATACTTTTCAAGAGCCATGTTCTGTATGCCGTTTCTCCCGACGGCAGGGTTGGAGTTATTGACGGGATGAATCCAATGCTGGGAGCAGGCGGCATGGGTGATGTGCTTGCCGGGTTGTGCGCCGCAATAGCGGCACGAATGGCGCGGCAGGGCGACACATTTGACGGTTATACCTGCGTCTGCGCCGCCGCATCGCTGCTGATACAGGCAGGTCAAAGCACCGGCAGCCGGTTCTCCGATCCGGCGGAAATTGCACAGGCAGCAGCTGCCATTGCCGGAGCAGCATGGCTGCCAAAGGAATACCATGAGTGACAATGAAGAAAAAAAACGGCCAAACGCCAATTACAAACTAAGCAGGGACATTACCGATCCTGAAGGTATTGTCCGCCATTACAGCAGAGAACACCGGCTGGCAAAAGCACCCCAGGCTGTCCGTGATCTGTACGAAGAAAAACCGACCCGCCGGTTTGGAATTTTCCGATCCCTGGTCAGCACGAAACCCAACGCATTGTTGTTTTTCTCCATTGTTGTGTTGTGCTTGATTATATTTGTCCTGTCATCGCTTGACTTGATTGGCGATACATGGAACCTGGAAGGAAACAGGCTTTCCATCCAGGCTTTTAACTACGAGGGAACAATTATTGTAGCCATCACAAAAACAATACGAAACAATGCGCTGTCTTTTTTCAGCACCGCGTATACCGGCGAAGTGACCATTGCCGTATTAACATCCGCAGACATCCATGCGGAAAATATATTCCCCCAAAGAATTTTCTTCACGCTTGAAAAGGAAGAATTTTTCCGTTTTTCTGTTCCGTTTGATACTGACGAACTGCTGCTTGTTTTTCATACCGAAAAAAACAGATTAAGCACCACAGTAAAAGTTGATAAACACTAGTGTTCCGGGATTAACTGTTTTATTTTATTTATACAATACGATTTAACCGCGTCAAGAAGTTCGGGTGCAGTCATTTCCGGGCAGCGGCGTTTGATTGCGGCGGCTTGCGGCAGCAGGGTAGTAAAAACACGCTTTTCGGAATCGGTGAGATTCTGGACAGGCAGGGCCGCGATAGCCTGCTTATACCGCTCAAGGAATTCAGCTGCTCCCATAAGTGCTTTTCCCGGGGCAAAAAGACTGGTAATACGTTTACCTGTTCCGGCAGCATTTCTGCCAAATACCAGTGGTTCATTCCTGCTTCGGGCTAATGTTACTTCCGCTTCCATAGCAGATGCTTTTTCCTCAAAACATCTGCGGTAAAAATGCATAATTTCTGTTACATAACAATTCGCTTCCGAATGAAACTCTCTGCTTGATCCTGTACCATTATTGAGAGTCCCCACACAACACTCTCCACTTCCAATAAAAGGGCTGCGGTACAGGAAAGAAGAAAGATGGGCCTCCAGAGGAGCGCGGCGTTCCTGCCTGTGTTCAAAATACGGATAAATGTATGTTCCCCTGGCATACATTTTCCCCAAAGGATAAGAAAAATCAGCGCCGTACACAGAAATCCGCTGCGCGCCCAGGTTTTCCGCGAGGGACAGACACGCAAAGGTAACATTGCCGCCCGAAGTATCCACCTGTGGAAGCGGCCGCCATTCCTGTGAAATATATGCCGCCAGCGGATGTCCGCCGGAGAAAAAAAATGGAGTCTCGGAAAACTGAGCCAGCATGGGCGGACTGGTAATATCAAGAAAAAGCGGAATGTCCCTGCACGATGTCCCGATAAAGTGATAGTAACTGATATGCTGGCAATCAATGGAAACAACCGCGTCCGGCATTAGCCCGTGATACAGCAGCGCCGGTAAGGCTGTGTCGGCAGCGATAAAAAATTTTTTTGAGGACTTTTCCCGCTTCAGCAAATAAGGAATCTGATCGTCCAAAGAAGGCCCGGCGGCACAGATAATTGCTTCCCGGACCGGGGGGATACTGCGGTTTTGATCCTGCGCTGCGCCAATGTTACGGATAATATTTGAAAACCAGCGTGTTCCGAAATGCGCCTGTACGGAATAATCCGCAGACACTTTTTCTATTGTTCGTTGTATTGTGCCGCTTGCCAGGCCGAAATTGTGTTTGTCGGCATCGGTTCTGGTACGAAGCGGCAGCACTTTAATTCCTCCGCAGATCGCCGGGCGGTAGAACTCAAACAGAGCGTTTTCGATACACTCCGGCGACGGATCAACAAGTAAAGTAAAACGGGGATCACCCAGGAGGGAAATATATTCGCGGGAACAGAAAAGCTCCGCAATCCCGTTTATATCAAAATCAATCACCATTACACCCGACACCCTGCCTGAGTGCAGAGCCGCTTCCTGAATCAGCCCCGCACCAAGACCGAGGAAAACTATAAAATTTTCTTCGGATGGGCTGCTGCTGTCAATAAAACTTGCCATTAAACGATGAGCTTCTTTTTTGGGATCAACCATTGAATGCAGAGGCCGCGCCGAACCTGTATGATCAGCCAAAGCAGGGACAATTTCCCCCGAAACAGACTGAAGAAATTTATACCTGTTCAGGGTGGTTTGTGCCGCAGAAAGCCGCGAGCAAAGCCGGGGATTTTGAGCAGAGAGGGCAAGAAGGTTACGTTCAAAAAAGTAACGCCTATCCACAGCCGGTTCTCCGGTACTTGTGTGTCAAATTATGCAAAGCCCCGGCAATTTCGCCGGCGGTCACCTTTGCCTGCAGGGGAAATAACAGCGGAGCAAGTTCGGAGGAAAGCGTATCGGCATACCGGGAATCATGCAGAGCGGCGGTAATGGTTTCGGCAGCGCGTCCGCAGCGATCTTCATGAATAGTATCAATGACTTTGAAATATTCCTGCCGGTTAATCCTGTGCATACCGGCTGCCGGTGTTTTTTGAGGCAGTCTGTTTTCCAAATTTGCATGATTACCGCCAAGGGAAAATATCCGGCCGGGCAATAAAGCAATGCGGCTGTTAAACCAGGCGGCATAGACATCATGGCTGCCCCCTGCTGTAATGTCGTTTGACCTCATAAAATACTGGGAGTACACAGGCAGGAACCGGGAAGACCGTCCGGAAAACAGATTATCAAACCCGTAGGGACGGGCATGACTTTTAATATCGGAAACGGCAAAATCCATCCCGGCAAGAAAAATATTTCCGCTGCTCAGAACAATTGCCAGTTCCAGCGCAGAAGCGGTTACTGTTCCCCGCTGGGGGATTAGTACGGACGGAATTCCGGCTGCATTCAGGGCCATGCTCTGCCAGAGGCTGCCGTCATTCATCAGCAGCAGAGGAACGGCCGAACACTGGGAAGGAATTGCCGCCGAAAGAGAACATGCCAGCAAGAATTTATCAGGGTTGTCCGGGGGCGGTACATTGCTGCCCATTGCGCGGAAGCAGCCATGAAGATGAGAAAGCGCCCATCCGCCGCCGTCGGTGCTAATCACCATATCCGGAGTAATGCCGCCTGCTGCAAGCGCAGGCAGCGATGATGAAGCGGCAATGATAAAAATACCATCACGGCAGGCATTAATCTGCGGTAAAGCAGCTTCAAGGCTTGGCCCCGACCCGATAATAACAACCGGAATTTCCATTACCCTGTACATCACCGTATTTTGCATAACGGTGAGGTTACGAAAAAAATTCCGAACCCATCTCCTGCCAAAAGCGGCAGTTGTTCTCCGGCTTGCGGCGGCCCGTTTGATAAATTCCGCGCTTTCCCGAACAAGGATGGCGCAGGCATCGCCAAATACCCTAAGGCTTGGCCTCCATTCGATAATCTGAATTATCGCTGTATCGGGAATTTCGTTTTCCAGGAATACCTGCACTCCCATGCCGCTGTCGGGATACCATGCCGGAATACCGGGGAAATTACCTTCTATACTGCGAAAACTGCTGTCTGCATGAAGAATGATAACTTTACTTCCGGGCCGGTGCTTTGACAGTGCAGAGATAAGATAACCAAGCCCGGGTTCTATTAAAATAAAATAATCAATGTCATGGCGCAGGTTAAGCGCCTCAATATAACGGTCAGCTTCAGCCTGAGGCCGGTATCCGGAATGAAGACGCGCTGCAGGAACGTCAACATGACCTGTACTATCAACCATCGGGCAGCTCAAATATATGCTAAACCAGTCCCAGTTCCTTAAACAATTTTCTATACGTTTCAAAATGTTCAGAACGGGCAAATTCCTTGATTTTATCATCCGGCAGAAATTCAAGAAGATGATCCATATAGGAAAGTACGTCCTTCAATTCATTTTTCATACCGGATGAGATCTGTTCGCCGCCGGCAGGGTTTTCCCCGCTTTTAGCAGCTGCAGTCTCAGGCTGCCCCGAAACATCAATTTTATCATCGGGAAGGGAAATGTCTTCTTCGGCAAATGCATCCAGGTCATCATCGAACGGATTTGATTCTTCCTCTGCGCTAATTTCAAAGCCTTCGGGAATTACCTCGGCTAGGCCGTTATCACTAATTTCCGGATCGGTGCCTGTCTCAAATGCATTAAGATCCAGCGAAATATCATCGATAACAGGATATTCCTGTGTTAAATCATCAATCCCGGCGGGGATATCCATGAGAAACCCCAGATCCTCGGGGGAATCGGCTAAGGGTTGAGATTTGTCTATTGCGCCGGTAAGATCGATGGGAGCAAAATAATTATCTCCGCCAAAACTGTCATCAAGCTCAAGAGAACTCAGGCTCGAAAAATCATCAAGGTTAATTTCAAGAGGATTATCCGGATCGGACGAACTACTGTCATCAAAAGAAATATCATCATAATCGATTGGTGATTCAGAAAAAAGAAAAGGCTCGTCTTCAAGATAACTTATATCATCAGGCGCAGGCGACACAGGATCAACTCCCTCAAGACGAAAATCCTGCAGTTCATCAAGATTGTCAAGAGGGTCACCCCCGGACGCTTTTTCGGGGGCCTGCGTCAGGGTCAGATCGTCAGAAAAATCTATGCCTAAATTATCAAAATCAATTATTATTTCATCATCCTGATCCTGCAAATCGTTCTCTGCGCTTTCACTAATCATTGCCGCTTCATTTTCTTCCGAGAGTCTTTTCAAAGCCGCCCTGTCTTCTTCCCTAAGGGAATCGAATTCAAGAACTTCCCCGCCGGGCAAACCGGCAGTTGAGAAAAAATTGTCCATCTCATCACCGGTAAGGGTAATTTTTTCATCATCTTCTTCGGTAAAAAAACCACTGCCTTTTCCTGTCTCAGTCTTTCCGCCGGAAACATTTTCTGTGCGTTTTTCGGAAAATTCCTGTTTGAGCGTTGAAAGTTCCGTTCTGATTGATGAAAGTTCTTCGGTTATTTTAAGCAGGAGTTTGCTGGATTTTTCATCAAGCGCATCCTGAACATCTTCTGACGTTTGATCATCAAATGCGGTTACTGTAAAGCCTTCCATTTCCATACCCGGAATTTCCCCGGGAAAACCGGAAACGCCAAATTCGTCAAATCCTATATCAAAACCGGCAACATCAAATTCCGCATCCATAGTGCCAAAACCGGTATCGAATCCTGTTTCAAATTTATTAAAATCGATATTGGCTTCAAAAGGTACTGCACCGCCGCCAAAACCCATAGCTTCTGCAAAATTCGCTGAAATATCCTGCGGCTCGCTTTTTACCCAGACACCATAAGCATCAAGATCTTCCGGTGATCCGGTCTTGCCGCTGTTGGAGTACATTGAAGATTTTTTATCAAATGCCATGAACCACTCCCATTCAATTAACGCATACTATATCTAATTATCGGAAAAAAACAAATGCTCCATAACCTTTATTCGTACTGTGTATCATCATAACATAGAACTGCCGGGAAGGGAAAGAGGGCCGGTATACCTAAGCTCAAAAAAACTTTCACCGGAAAGTGCCGAGAGTTTATGTGCCATAAGCTGGGTGGTATAAGCTGCAGATTCACCGATGATTGCCTTTACGCGAAAACGATTGGCAAGAGATGCAAATATTCTGGCGCGGACAATTGCCCGGCCATTTGCGGTATAACCGGTTTCTTCGGACCAGAAAAAAGCGCATTCTCCCGCAGCTATTCCGATACGACAGCCCAACAGGGGGGAATTGTGGCTGAAGCCAAGCGGGCTTTCAAGCAGGTTCGTAACACATTGTACTGCGCGTTCTATGGATTGTTGTACGGGAATATCCTGATTTTTTGCCTGCATCAGCCGTTCCAGCGGTGAACCGAAACATGCAAGAGCCGTGTCCCCCTCAAAACTCAGCATTTGCGCTCCAGTCTGCATGAAATAACGTGAAATTGTTTTCCGGAAATCAGCAGTTTCCTGAGCGGCTTTTTGTGGTTTTTCCCTGTCTTCCACAAATGCCATCCGGTAATTTTTGACAACGATAAAAACAGCTTCCGCACACATCGTTTCCGAAAGAAGATCACTGCTCTTTTTTTGGATTTTTTTAAGCATTTTTTTCTGTACAGAAGCGGCAAAGGCAAATTTAAACAACAGATTCCTGCCATAAGCGGCATGGAACCCAAAACCTGATAAAATGATCGTCCCTCCCAGGCAGGCCGCTGCGGGAATAAGCGGATCAATCCAGTATCCGGCAATGATAAAACTTGTCCCAAAAGCCGCTCCGCACAGTAAACTTGCCGCAAAACCAATAAAAAAAAGTGCCCAGGGAGCGAGAGCATGAATACAGACAAGCACGAAAAGGCTCGCGGTTATGGACAATACTATGCTAAAAATGGTTTGTGCCGGGGTAATGCAGCGGCCGTAGAGAAGGGTATTTGCAAGCAGCGCGGAAGAAGACGGTCTGGCTGCCGGAGCCATCACACAAAAAGATCCGTTAACCTCACGTGTAAGAATAGAATGTATGTCATTAAACTCATGATGTTTTTCCCGTAATCCGGCAGGGATCAATTCGGAAGAGCTGCTGAAAAATTCATTAAGACTGGCAAGATAGGCCAGCCGGGCGTTCACCCATTTGGCACGGTTCTCTTCGCCGGGAGCCTGCAGCAATTCTTCCCTAAGGACATCGGAATAATCGAATAAAATAAACGGGATCCGTTCCGGTGCGGTTCCTGCGTACACACCCAGATCTCCGGCATCTTTCAGCAGTGCTGCCAAGGCACGATCGGCACGATCGTATTCAAGGAACAGTTCCAAAGAAAGTCTCCGGAAATCATGTGTTTTTTCAAAAAGCAGGTTCCCGTCCCTGTCCAGCGGAAAACGATATTCGATTGATTCTCCTTGGCTTTCGAAACGGTTTACTAAAGCCTGCCCTGCTCCGGTTTGCTCAATGAACGATTCCGTCCAGCGGGGTTTAAGGACATGGTACATTAAATGTTCTGTGTTTGCGCGCCTGAGGATTCCGTCATGGTCAGGTGCAAATTGTGCCTGAATATCTACAGCCGAAAGAGGTTTACCCCAAACCGCTGCCGCTTGAGCCATCCGCCGAAAACCTGTTTCATTCTGTTGTATAATAGCCGTGTTGATTCGGTATCTGCCATGTTCGGCAAGCTCAATCAAACTATCGACATAATTATCGGTTTCCGCAGGTGGCACCAACCCAAGGCGGATCGCATCAAAAAGATTGCGGATATTGCTGTTCAACAGGACAAATTCATCGTTAATGTGATGAATTAAACCAGTTTCCCTTCCTTCACTGCTCATACCTGTCCCTAAAACAGGTACTTCAATGAGAAAGTCAGACGCGCCCATTTCGTTCAATGTCATCAATACAGAAAAAATATCATCCGGTTCGGCATTTTCACCGGTTTCTATCAGAAGAAATTCCCATGAAGCTGGTATTTCACGGCGGTAGTTCATGAGAATATCATATCTTTTCCCTAATACCGGTCCTGCCAGAGCATAATGCAATAGTAAAATAATGGTAATTCCTGTTAAAACAGCGCTGATAAGATGAAAAAAAGGGCGTTTTTTTTGATTAAACATAGGCATGTACTCTATTATTCTCGGCGGATTTCCTGTATAGTTAATGCCGAGGAGTCATCATAATGAAACGGAAACTAATTATTCTTGCCTGTACGGCTTTATTATTCGGATTATTGGCAGCAGCATGCGCCAAGCCGCCTATCGAAGAAATGGAAAGGGCAACAGATGCGGTAACTCGTGCCGAAAACAATGCTGACGCCGTCACATATGCCTGGAATTCAATTGCCCGTGCCAGGGAAGCGCTTGCCCAAATGAATTCCGAAGCGGCATCAAAACGCTATGATTCGGCAAAAGCCTACGCTGCCGAAGCTATCGCCGCTGCCGAACGTGCCATTTCCGAAGGCAGTGCCGGAGCATTCCGCGCCCGCAACGAAGCCTCTGATCTTGTTTCTGAATTAAGATCTCAAATTGATGAAACGAAACAAACTTTAGACAATATGCGTTCAGCTCAGCTTGGTCTGGATTTAGATTCCGTCGAACAAACCATTGACGAGGCAAGGACAGCGCTTTCCGAAGATCGTTATCAGGATGCCTTGAACCTAAGCCGGACAGCTCTGTCAGAACTTACCAATATAAGACAGCAGGTCTCCGCCGCTGCGGCGGCAGTTGCATCGAAAAAGTAATAATTACAAACACTGATTACAACTGCTCAAAAACTCCCCGTATGATATCTTCAAGGCCGGGGCGTGTTCTGGCATTGAACAGAAATTGCAGCGCCCTCCGGCTTTCTTCGATAACAACCCTGTCTTCAAGGCTGGAAGGCGAAAAACCGCCGGCTGCCGTCTGCGCCGTCTCGCTCTGCAAAGCTTCCCCGGTAACCACATCGTACAGCGTAAAATGGGTTGAAGCTGTTATAATCGGCGGTACATTATATTCCGGTATCCCCCGGTTCAGACGGGTCTCTGACCGGCTGATTATCAAATACCGTGCCGGAAAAGCGGCGAGGTTGTTCTCGATGTGCCGAATAATTGCATCTTCATCAACAAAGCCGGACAGAAGCTGCGCGGGAATCGTATAGTTCGCCGCCTGCATATTGAACTGGCGCGAGGCAATGGTTCTGAACTGGCCGATGACGATTGCGCCGGTGTTCGTTGTATCGCCCCCTTGAGTCTGTATTGTTTCCAGCCCTGTGATGACAAATCGCCCCGAATCTTTCATCGTCGTTACCGCCGTCCTCAGTTCATTCAGGATATTTGCCCTGACAGGCCGCAGCGTCAGATGCGTACCTTCCCGCTGTATGGTAAACAACGCCGTGTTCTGCAAAGCCCGCAACAGGCCGTCATAGTACCTGCCCGAATTGTAGATTATGCGTGCGCCACGCCCGTCAATTATCTGCGCAAACACAACAGCATTTCGGTACAGCCTTCGGGTAAATTGGTCTAGCTGTTCAAGCAGGGGGGTGGGGTTCTGGTCATCAACAGAAATAATGACGCACGTATTCCGCAGCCATGAATTGAAGTCTCCAAACCCCGCCGGCCTTGCCGCAAGGGTAAACAACCCCCGCTGGCCAAAAAACCGGTACGCAAGGTATGCCGCTTCTTCGTTTGCCACATACATCCGCGCCCTGTTGTAATCCGCTACCGGCATAGCCGCAAGAATACGGGCGACATACCGTCCGCCCGAAGTCTCAATTCTCCGCGCCTGTTCGACAACACCGCTAATGGGGACATTGGTGGAGAACGAAGCCGTTTCCATGTAAACGGTATGGGCGTCTTCAATACCGCTGGCAAACGATTCCGATTGGACGGTAATGTCCGTTTGCCCCTGAAAATGCACCGCGACAGAAGCGGCGAACTGCTGCACGGCATCCTGCCATGCTCCCCGCAGCGCTTCCTGTTCCGTTGCCGACGGCTGCGAAATACCAACGGCAAACATAAACTGCGCGTTATTCCGCGGCGGGTTCGTATCCCAGTCAGAGGGGATTTGCGCTGTCAGTGACGTGCATAGCCCAAGATAGATGGCGAATAACAAAAACACTTTTTTCATGTTTGATTCTCCTTGTTTACGATGTTTTTATACGGTATAGTATGGATATGACCATTGAACAGATTGTTGAAATTCCAGCCAGCCGCCGGATTACCCTTGATGTACCGAAGGCAGTTCCGGAAGGGAAAACCCGGGTAATCATTCAATTTCCATTGGAAGACACGCAAATAAACGATACTATTCTTCCGGAAGCTAATAGTCAAGGCAATAATAAAAATCTCCGCCATGCCCTTCGGAGAGCTTATGGCGCATGGAAAGACAACCCCTGGGGAAACCACATTGAAGATGTCAATACTATGCGGGATGAATGGGAACACCGTGATCCATGGAACCCCGATCCGGTAAAGACACACCAAAATTAATATGAACAAGTCACGTTTCCTGCTAGACACTAATATCATTATTAACATTCTCAATGGCAATTTGGACTTACTTGATTTTTTTGATGCCTTTCCGGATTGTGAACTATATATCAATCCGGTAATAAAGATCGAAGTTCTTGCCAAAGCTGACATGAGCGAACAAGAAGAAATCGAAGCCCGCGCATTGCTGGATTCATTTAATTGGGCAGAAATAGACCAATCCTCTTGCGAAATAGCAATCCAAATCCGCCGATCCAAAAAATTGCGCCTCCCTGACGCTCTTATTGCGGCTTCAGCAATTAACCTTAATGCCACTGTCCTCTCCATTGATGCCCATTTACGTGATTTCCAATATCCTGGTTATACTGCCCGGGTTGTAATGTAAACCCCGGAAACTGCCCGATGGAAACCCGCACAGCTCTCATGCAACAACCCCAGCCCCTGTTCCCTGTTCCCTATTCCCCAACCTAAAATGCCCGCACGGCACGAACTGTGAGTGTATTTCTCTTGAATTGGTTGCTGAACTGACTGCCGTCACCGAAACGCTGGAGCCACGCGTAGTTAGTATTGACCTGAGACGAGGACCAGTACGAACCGGTTCCAAAGCCGCCCAATCCTCGTTGTCTCAGGTTTGTATACATCAAATTCAATTCGTCCCTGCTCGGTAAAAACCAGTCGCTAAAACCGCCGAAATTCAGGCCGGCGCACAACTGTGCCGCCCGTCCCGTTTCCCCCAACTCCCCAAGCCGTGTTACAATCAGTTCCGTGTTACGCCTGCCGGTGCCAATGCCCAATGCAGTTCCAGCAATATTATCACTAATAGATTCTCCCCATTGTATACTGCTGAACTCCGTACTGGCAGGCGCCGCTTCCAGAAACCGCCAGCCATCTGCATCGTTTCCTTTGTCATAGAATATTATTCCGCCGGCAGGCCCGGTATTCCCTACTGCAAGTTCAGCAATAGTTGAAAAATCAACCCGTACCGTTCCCCTTGCTGAAATTGTAACGGAAGTCACTTTATAAACCCCGTTTACCAATCTAATAAACAAAGAATACGTCCCCGGCCGCTCAATGGGAATCGTGTGGCTATCATTATCCCACAGGGTGGCGACTCTTTCGCCCTGGAAATACAAGTCGCCGCCGGTATCGGTGCTTACTTCAATGCTTATGCCGCTGGGAGACGGCCGCAGTGTGTCCGCCTGCACTATGGCTCCCCGCTCGTCCGTTGCCATTGCGGTGGCAAACCGCGCCATCAAAGTTCCTATCCCGTTGAACAAATCCCTTCCACCGCTGCCCATAAAATCGCTGTCGCTGTGGGAAAACTGCCCCGTAGATACATCAAGCACCCGTACCGTAATTGAGTAATCATCGCCCATTGCATTAACTGATCCGGTTACAATATAACTGATGTTTGCAAGCTGCAACCGCTGGATGTTTTCCGTGCTGGAAATTTCTGATATCTGTATCCGTTGGTTTGCTATCAGGTGATCTATTTCATTACGGGTTACCATCGTATACTTGCGGGTCTGCACCATCTGACTTTCCACCAGATCCCTCACCGTGATGGCATCTTGTCTTACCTTTTCAGCGTTGCTGTTAGTACTGAATTCCACCACCGCGAGACGAGGCAGGTCTTGTGCAAACAACCCTGCGCTGATTGCCGCCGTCAGACCGATTGCCAATAGTGTCTTTTTCATATCTCTTTCTCCTTGCTCATATATCCGTTTTCTACTATACTAAACGTGTGGAACCGGAAATTGTATTTGCTCCTTCGGCGTTCAAGCACGGGGTAACGAAAGAAGACATTTTCCATGCTTATAAAACCATGATTCTCAAAGGTTTGCTGGAAGGCTATGATAATAAATACGCATTTGTTGGTTTCAATCGTGCCGGTAATCCGATTGAAATATTTTATAACCCCATTGGTAATGATACGATTAAGGTATTTCATGCTATGGGCTGCCAAAGCAGTACAATTACTCAAATAGAGTAGGAGAACAAAGTGAATAATTACACTGACATGACAGATGAAGAATATGACGCTCTCGACGAAGAGTTGACCCGCAATCCACCAAAAATCATTTTTGATGGAAGCGACTGGCTGAGTCAGCGGGAACTTCGCATTTCTGGGCTGAAGAACATGACCGTTCAATACCTTTTGACTCAAGCAAAAGCTGCCAACAAAAGCCCTGTCCAGATCATTGATGATTTGGTCAGTGAAAAAGTTGCCGCTGCTGTCGTATAATATCTTTTTCATTTTCCTTTTTTCTCCCTCGCCACAAACTGCCCGACAGCAACCCCTGCAAGCTCCCACACAACAACATTTTTCACTCCAACCTCCTCACTCTTCACTCTTCACTTCTCATTCCTCACTCCTCATTTACTGAACCTGCCCGTTCACAATCCTGAACACATCCCACCTGACACCGGCGCGGTTTTCCGGTATGCGGAAAGTGTGCAGCAACCCGCTACGGCCGTATACCCGGATAATTGCGCCGGAACGGGATAAATTACTGGATGATGCGTTGTTGCGGTTTGTATAATCATGCACATACAGGCGGTACACTGCCCGTAAATCCGTTTCCATAATGGTAATGGTTTCAGGGCCAAAACCGCGCATTGCGTCTCGGTCAAGCAGCACGGAACCGTCTGCGGCGCTGCGCATATTCCAGTAGGAAATGTGATACCCGCCGTCTCCTTCTTTAACAAAATGCAAATCCAGATCGGCCGGATGCTGCCCCCAGTCCAAAACGATACGCAGGTAATCACCCCGCATTACCGGTGAAACGGAAATTTGATTGGTAAAAACATTGTTTAATTTTACTTCAAACTCCATGCGGGAAGTGATGAACCCCTGTCTGGAAAATTCCAGCGTATAAAACCCGTCTTCCTGTTCGGGAAATGTGACAATGCCGTGCATGTCGGTGGTAAAATTCCCGATGCCTGTAACCGCAACTGACGCGCCTTCAACAGGGCTTCCGTCCAGCGCGTTTACAAAGCGCAGAGGGATAAGCCCGTCCATTTTGAGCCGCATTATCCTGTTGAGGATTGCCAAATCCTGCCCTTCGCTTTGCGCCGTCAATGCCGCGCACAACACGAGGCATAAGCCGATGAATACCAGTATTCTTTTCATGTTTGATTCTCCTTGTTTATGATGTATTTTTGCGGTATAGTGTAGGTATGACCATTGAGCAAATTGTTGAAATCCCAGCCGATTACCGGATATTCCTTGACTTGCCTCACTCGGTTCCGGTCGGCGCAAAAGCACGGATTGCAATAGACATTCCTGTAGATAATATAATAGACCAAGACAAATCCGTAAAATCGCCATCTGCCGAAATCAAAAATATCAGACAGCTTTTGAATAAGGAAATGACTGAAAACGGAACCTTGGCGGTAACGGCAGCAAGCGGTGACGGCTGGGAAGCCCATGCCAGGGAACGTTATGCCGAGCCTTGATACCAATTGCATCTTGCGCTGGCTTTTAGGTGATATACCGGAGCAGACAGCATTGATTACTGATCTCATTGATTCCGAAAAAAAATATGCCGTTGCTGATGCAGCCCTTATTGAGACTGTTTTCGTCCTGGAAAAGGTAAAGAAAATTAGCAGAGAAACGGTAAATAAAGCAATACTAGCAGTTATCGAGAAAGATTCTATTTTATGTAATAAGGAACTTTTCATGGAAATCCTTCCTGTTTACTCCAGTCATCCCAAACTTTCTTTTGTCGACTGTTACCTTGAAGCGCTTGCCCGAAAGTCTGGGAACACGCCGCTTTTGACATTTGACCAAAAAGTGGCAAATCAACTTTCCGGAACAAAACTTCTTTCATCATAAAAAGATATCTCCTTGTTCCCTCACCGCCATCCGCCCGATGGAAACCCGCACAGCTCTCATACAACAACCCCAGCCCCTGATCCCTAGTCCCCGACCCCCATATCAAAATTGCCGGACGGCACGGACTCTAAAAGAACGAAAAGATCCTAACGAAGCAGATTCACCACGAAAAGTGACGTCATTAGTTTCAATTTCACTCTGATTGCCACTTTCGAAATTCTGGATCCACACATGATTCATATTAATTGTAGAATGGCCATAAACTCTATTTCTCGAACTGGATGCATTTGAAAAATACGATCCATTGGCAAAGTTACCCAAATTATGTTGCTTTAAAGTACCATACATGCGATTTAACTCTTCTCGTGTCGGTAATCGCCAGCCAGTATTTCCATTGATATTCAACGCTCCAGCTCGAGTCTCAGCATTATTAAAACCAGTCGAAAACTCTGCGCTATCAGGTGCCGCCTCAAGATAGCGCCAGCCATCTGAATACGACCCTTTATCAAAAAACACATATCCGCCTGACGGACCAAGTTCGCCTACCTGATACACTCTCATTACACCGGGCAGATTGCTTAACATGCTCAGTACAAACGGCGGAAACTTGTCAAAAATTTCGCCCATATTTGCTAACTGCAATGTTGAAGAAGAGACAAATTGGACGGTATTTATATCAAGTATGCGGACAGTAATAACAACACGGCCGCCGAGCGATGAAACCGATCCCTGTAGAATGCTGCTTGCGTTAAGTGCTGCCCCCAACTGGGCTACCCGGTCGCTGTCCGCCCAATCCGATGCCTGGAATTGCATCTCGGCAATAATGGAGTCAAAACTTCTGCGGTCAACTACATTTACCGTTCCGTTTGTAACCAGTTCCGATATGAGTATTTCCGTAATGGCATCCGCCTCATCAGCAGAAAATCCGCCCCTTGCCTCAAACGGACTTACCGCTACTGTTAGCTGCTGTGCAGTCAACCCCACGCTGATTGCCAGCAATCCGATTAAAACCAACAATGCTTTTTTCATAAAAACGCTCCTAAAAAATTTATTCAAAAATACTCACGCCAAGGCGCAAAGATCGCGAAGAACGCAAAGAATAATAACCACGGAGGACACGGAGTTGCACGGAGGGATAGAAAAAAGAATTTACCACGAACCATCACGAACCTCACGAACGGAAGAAGTCCACGGATTTCGCGGATTACAAAAACGGTGCCTGCCATTTTTTTGACAGAGCTCCGATGGCAACCCGCTCAGCCCTCGTACAACGACCCTACTCACTACTCACTCCTACCTCCTAATTCCTACCTCCTAATTCCTCATTCATGTTTGATTCTCCTTGTTTACGATGTTTTTATGCGGTATAGTGTATGTATGACTATTGAACAAATTGTTGAAATTCCTGCTGATTACCGGGTATTCCTTGACTTGCCCCGCTCGATACCAGTTGGCGCAAAAGCACGGATTGCAATAGACATTCCTATTGAACTCGAAAGCCAAAGCAGTATTGCACCAGTCAAACCGGTAAAATCGTTCAGGGGGATACTGAAAGGTAGAGGCATTAGTATTGAGCGTCTGCGTGAATTGCAGCGTGAAAACAAAGCTCTGGAAGATGCGGTAGATGATCGCCAAAACCGTGGAATACGGTAGTTTTATAAGATGCACTATATTCTTGATGCTTGCGCTCTTCTTGCATTTCTCAATGACGAAGAAAGCGCCGATGTAATAGAAACATTTCTGGAACAGTCTGCTAAAAATAAGACTTCTGTTTCCATGAGTATTGTCAACCTTCTTGAAGTGTATTACGGTGAATTGCGGGATAAAGGCGCCGATATTGCCCAGATTGTACTTGATATGGTTCAGCATTATTCCATAAAAATTATTAATACGATTTCGGAGCAGGTCTTTCAGGAAGCTGCACGTCTGAAAGCGACATACAGGATATCTCTTGCTGACTGTATTGGACTTGCCACTGCTTTTGAACTTTCCTGTCAATTTGTTACCTCTGATCATCATGAACTTGAACCAATTGCAGAGAATGAACCCATTCCTTTCATCTGGTTTCGCTGATATATTTTTCTCTGCCTTCCGCTATCCGCCCGACGGCAACCCGCACAGCTTTCATACAACAACCCCAGCCCCTATTCCCTATTCCCTATTCTCCAACCTAAAAAGCCCGGACGGCACGAACTGTGAGTGTAGTGTTCTTGTTGAGGTAGTCCTGGCTGCCGTAACCGAAATGCCGGTACCAGGCGCCGGAAGCACTGCTCTGAGACGAGGACCAGTACCAATCGGATCCAAAACCGCCCAATCCTCGTTGTCTCAGGTTTGTGTACATCAAATTCAACTCGTCCCTGCTCGGTAAAAACCAGTCGCTAAATCCGCCGAAATTCAGGCCGGCGCACAACTGTGCCGCCCGTCCCGTTTCCCCCAACTCCCCAAGCCGTGTTACAATCAGTTCCGTGTTACGTCTGCCGGTGCCAATGCCCAATGCAGTTCCAGCAACATCACGATTATATGCTCCCCATTGTATACTGCTGAACTCCGTACTGGCAGGCGCCGCTTCCAGAAACCGCCAGCCGTCTGCATCGTTCCCTTTGTCATAAAATATTATTCCGCCGGCCGGGCCCGGACCACCAACTCTATAAGAAATATTAATAGTTGCAAAATCTACCCTTGTTACCCCCCGTGTTGTTATCGTAACAGAAGTTGTTTTTTCCAACTGGTTCACCAGTACCAGCCTTAATGAATACGTCCCCGGCCGCTCAATGGGAATCGTGTGGCTATCGTTGTCCCACAGGGTGGCGACTCTTTCGCCCTGGAAATACAAGTCGCCGCCGGTATCGGTGCTTACTTGTATGCTTATGCCGCTGGGAGACGGCCGCAGTGTGTCCGCCTGCACTATGGCTCCCCGCTCGTCCGTTGCCATTGCGGTGGCAAACCGCGCCATCAAAGCGCCAATCCCGTTGAATAAATCACGCGAGCTGCTGCCCATTAAATCGCTGTCGCTGTGTGAAAAGCGTCCATTGGATACATCAAGTACCCGCACTGTTATCGCATAGTCATCGCCCATTGCATCAACAGAGCCGGTTACGATATAGCTGATATTTTGCAGTTGCAGCCGCTGGATGTTTTCTGTACTGGATATTTCCGATACCTGTATCCGCTGGTTTGCCAGAAGCTGGTCAATCTCGTTGCGGGTGATTATCTGGTATTGCCTCGTCCCCACCATCTGGCTCTCAACCAGATTCCGCACCGTTACTGCGTCCGCCCTGGCTTTCTCGGTATTAACATTTGTGCTGAATTCCACCACCGCCAACCGTGGCAGGTCCTGTGCAAACAGCCCTCCGCTGATTGCCAGCAATCCGACAAAAACCAACAATGATTTTTTCATAAAACCGCTACTTGAAAATTTATTCATAACTCCTCACTTGTTAATTATTCCCAAACCCGTCACGGATCATTCCAAGCGAATAATTAACCGCTTCCTGCATTTCCTGAATCAGCTTTGCCCGCTCGTCTTCGCGCGCATTGATTTGCAATTGCCTGATTGCAGCATCGGCAATGGCTGCCGTATCAACCCGTTCCACCATCGCAAGTATTTCCTGCCGGGGGAAACGTACCAGCACATAGGCAATGTACCAGTCACGACCGTCTGTTCTGCCGGTTTCGGTATACCACTCAAGCACTTCGAATGCGGGTACCCTTGTTCTGATTGAATTGGTCAGTACTGCTTCAATGCGGGTTTCCACATCTTCTATGCCTGAACCCTGGAACATGGAAAATTCCGTTATGTCTATCCGCGCGCGTATATCCGATGCGATATTTGCCGCTATGACCTGCTGGACATTCTGCCGCGCCCGGTCGCGGGAAGTCCGCTCCGAGGTTGTCCTGTTGGAAATCCCCACATCGTAATACCATTGGGAAATCCCGGCTGCCCCCTGCTCGTGTTCGGCGCGGGCGCTTAACGGCATGTCTATCCACCGGGGTTTGGCCCTCGGCGGGCGAACCTCTGTCAAAAGGGCGTTCAATACCGTATCCGGCTGAAAAAAAACACCAAACTGCCCAAGCAGTTCTGCAGTCCTCACCGAGGTAATTTTTAAGGTTATCCGGTAGCGGTCGCCCGTCCTGCTGATGTTGCCGGTCACAATGGCTTCCGCGCCGGATTGGCGGCCCAGAGACTGTATGGTCGCATCACTGACATCGCCGGAATGTTGGTAGCTGCTTTCAGCCCGGAGAGTCTGCAAAACCGCAGTGCTGCGTTCAACTACAATCACTCGGTTACTGTTGACCAGACGGGATGTAAGTTCCTCGGCAGTGTACACGCCCAACTGCCTGGTAGGTGCCGCCGGGTCGGCAATGAGCAGCCGCGTACCCTGGCCCAGCCGGGATTCAATGTACGTTCTCGCCTGTGAAATGGCGATGTCCAATGTTGCCGTCTGCGCAAAGCAGACCGCAGCCGCGCCCCACATGAGGGCGGTGAGAATCATTCGTTTCATAGAGACTCCTTAATTATATTTTGAGGAATATACGCTATATATGGTGTGGCTTGTAAAACAATTACGCTATATATGGGGGGGGGGGGGGGGGGGGGGGGAAAAGGGGAAGGGGGAAAAAAGTGTTTTGTGGGGGGGGGGGGGTTTTTTACAAAGGGGGGGGGGTGGT
>WRLF01000007.1 GCA_009777735.1 Treponema sp. | reverse complement strand
GTTCCTGTGTTCATTCCGAAAGGGGGCATGAAGCCGTTGCTCTTCGGTTCTCCTTCTCATGGTTCGTTTTCTTAACGTGAGGCATCATTCCTTACGGTTCGATTTTTACTTGAGGCAATACGGGCAAGATCCTCAGTCCTCACTTCTTCGACACAAATTTACTGTCCTTAATAAAAAACCGCAGTTCCAGTTCCTGCCCGGCAGAAAGCCCTATCCGTGTACTGCTGGCAATTTCCGGTTTTTCGCGGCTGGTGTGAATACGTAAATCCCCGGTAAGCAGACTGAGGTTGTTGTGCTTTTTGGTAATGCCAAAAGCCTGGCACAGTTTTCCCGGCCCGTTACAAAGATTTTCCAGCCTGTCAGTGCTGCGCCACCTCCGGGTGGTGCTTCGCCTTTTTCGCATGGCCTCAATGCCCGAAACCGGCTCAATGGCGCGAATCAAAACAGCTTCGCCTTCGCCGGTTTTCCCGCTGACAATGTTCAGGCAATGGTACATTCCGTAAATTAAATACACATAAGTGTTCCCTGCAGGACCGAACATGGGTGCATTGCGGGGAGTCATACCGCGGCTGGCGTGGCAGCCGGGGTCGTTGTAAAAGAGATATGCCTCTGTCTCAACAATTGTCCCGCGCAAATCCCCGTAGACCAGGTATTTACCGAGCAATGCCTGTGCAAGATCGATGGTGGGTTGATTATAGAATTGTTTCCCGAGAGGCATGGGAGAAGTATACTATAAAAATAAATATTTGCTATACTGCAACAATGAACCCTGATACTTCTCAGTACAAACACGCAAGCCGCGAATTTCATCCGGCGGATACCGTCATAGAACTGCTGGGAGCGGATGGCAAGCCGGCTGTTATTGGCGGCGATTACTGTGCCGTTATTGCCGGGCCCTGCTCGGTAGAAAACAGGGAGCAGATAACCGGCATTGCGGCGGCGGTTAAAAAAGCCGGAGCTGTGTTTCTGCGCGGCGGTGCATTCAAACCCCGAACCAGCCCATATAGTTTTCAGGGCATGGGTAAAGAAGGGCTCGAATATTTACTTTATGCGAAAAAAGAAACAGGCTTGCCCGTTATTACCGAAATTACCGAAATCAGCCAGATAGTGCTTTTTAATAATGTTGATATTATTCAGGTAGGGGCGCGGAATATGCAGAACTTTGCCCTGCTCAAAGAACTGGGCCGGATCCATAAGCCCATCCTGCTTAAACGCGGACACGCATCCACCATGACGGAATTGCTGTTAGCGGCGGAGCATATAATGACCGGCGGCAATGATCGGATTATTCTGTGCGAGCGGGGGATTCGGAGTTTTGATAATTATGCCCGCAACATCCTCGATTTGGCAATTATCCCTGCTCTAAAGCAAAAAAGTCATCTTCCGGTAATTGTAGACCCAAGCCATGCAACGGGCCTTTCCCGGATGGTTCCTGCCATGGCAAAGGCCGCTATTGCCGCAGGCGCGGACGGCCTCATGATTGAGGTGCATAACGACCCGCACAAGGCTCTGTGCGACGGCGAGCAGTCTCTTACCCCGGAAGCATTTGCTATTCTCATGGATTCACTGCAGAAATACACAGAATTGGCAGGGAAGAAGCTGGGAATAAAATGAAAAAGGAAAAGGGAAAAGTGAAGAAAGTACAGGGCGCAGGGTACTAGGCAAGTACAAGGGGGGTGTACTATTATAATTTAAGGGAATTATAAATTTTTCTCTTTTCACTATTCACTTTTCACTTTTTTATGGAGGTTCTATGACTATATTGGAAATGCTCGGTCAAAGCGGGGTTATTGCTCTGTTAGGCATGGGAATTGTATTTAGTTTTTTAGTTGTTTTGGTAATTGCCATCAGCTTATTGGGAAAAGTCATAGGTATAACAAGCAATGTCGGTGATGCCGATGTATTACCGGCACAGGCAGGTACAGATAAAAACAACCAGGTAATAGCCGTAATATCGGCTGCTGTTAACGAATACCGGAGGGAAAAATAGTATGTTTAACAAAAATGATCCGGTATTTATCACTAAAATATGTCTGCTCATTGTGTGCGGAGTATTTGTTTTTTCACTTGTCAGCGCTGCTTTCAGTCCCAGAGTGTCGGCTCAGACTACCGATCCAACCGAACAAAGCGGGATTATTCCCGGTAGTGAAAATATACCCCATGTTTCCCTGGGAAATTTCTTCAGTAAAATTATTGAATCCACCGGTATTTATGCCTTTATCACGGACAGGATCGAACGGCAATCAACCGAATTTGACGAAGATGCCGGTGTATATAAAACCACTACTGTGTACGGCTGGCAGACATTGCTGATGGTTGCGATTGGGTTCGTCCTTATTTACCTTGCAGTGGGAAAGAAATTTGAACCGCTCATCCTTATTCCCATTGGCTTTGGTACCATTTTCGCAAATATCCCTTTCGCGGGAATGGCCGAGCCAGGCGGCTTTCTCGATATTATCTACCGGGCCGGTATAGGAAATACATTCTTTCCGCTGCTGATATTTATGGGTGTTGGCGCCATGACGGATTTTGGTCCGCTTATTGCCAATCCAAAAACCGCTATTTTAGGCGCTGCTGCCCAGTTCGGCATATTTGGCGCTCTGTTTTTTGTCAGCATAGCCAACTATATTCCCGGCGTTGACTTCAACCTCCTTGAAGCCTGCGCCATAGCGATTATCGGCGGTGCTGACGGTCCCACTGCCATTTATATTGCCCAAACACTTGCCGACCACCTCTTGGCAACCATTGCGGTAGCGGCGTATACATACATGGCCCTCGTGCCCATCATCCAGCCGCCCATTATGCGGCTGCTTACCACCAAGGCAGAACGGAGAATCAGAATGAAGCAGCTCAGGGATGTTTCCCAAAAAGAGAAAATGCTCTTTCCGCTCGTAGTTTTTGCGCTATCCGTATTCCTCCTTCCGTCGGCTGCACCCCTTGTCGGCGCGTTCATGCTGGGAAATTTTTTCCGGGAATGTAAAGTGGCAGACCGGCTTTCGGATACCGCGCAGAACGCCCTTATTAACATTGTGTCTATTCTCCTGTCACTGGGCATAGGCAGCCGGATGACTCCGGAACGATTTCTCAACCCTTCGTCGCTCATCATTATAGGAATGGGCCTTATCGCATTTATGATTGGAACAGCCAGCGGCGTAATGATAGCAAAGTTTATGAATCTCTTCCTGAAAGAGAAAATCAACCCGCTAATTGGTTCCGCCGGGGTTTCTGCAGTTCCCATGGCCGCCCGTGTTTCCAACAAGGTCGGTCTTGAGGAAGATCCCGGAAACTTTTTACTAATGCATGCCATGGGACCCAATGTTGCCGGCGTTATCGGCAGCGCCATTGCTGCAGGCGTTATGATTGCGATATACGGGGGCTAATGGTTATTTCGAAATATTTTTACGAAACAACCAAGCAAAACACAATATTACGCCATATAAAGGGGGAGGGAGAAATACATGGCAAAGTCAAGTGAAGAAAAAACCAGGGGCGATCCTAACGCAACGCCCGAAGAAAAACTCAAAGCGCTGGAAGCGGCCCGCCTGCAGATTGAAAAGCAATTTGGTACGGGATCACTCATAAAACTGGGAGCGCACGATAACGCCGCCGGCATAGAAGTTGTGCCGTCAGGGGCGATCATGCTGGACGAGGCCCTGGGAGTCGGCGGTTACCCCCGCGGGCGTATTATCGAAATATACGGACCTGAATCATCGGGTAAGACCACACTTGCCCTCCATGCCATTGCCGAAGCGCAAAAGCTCGGTGGCACTGCCGCATTTATTGACGCAGAACATGCGCTCGATCCGGTGTACGCAAAAGGCCTGGGTGTCAACATTGACGAACTGTGGGTTTCACAGCCGGATAACGGCGAACAGGCAATGGAAATTACTGACAGCCTTGTTCGTTCGGGCGCGGTTGATGTTATCGTCGTCGATTCAGTGGCGGCATTAACCCCCCAGTCGGAAATTCAGGGGGAAATGGGCGACGCCCAAATGGGAGCGCAGGCCCGGCTGATGAGCCAGGCACTCCGAAAACTTACCGCAACCATTGGTAAATCAAAAACAATAATTATCTTTATTAACCAGATTCGCATGAAAATCGGCGTATTCATGGGAAACCCAGAAACAACCACCGGCGGCAATGCCCTCAAGTTTTACTCTTCGGTAAGAATCGAAGTACGAAAAATCGAGACCATGGAAGCATCAAAAGATACCCCCGCTATCGGCAACAGGGTTCGGGTGAAAGTGGTAAAGAACAAGGTTGCCCCGCCGTTTCGAAAAGTTGAGCTTGAGCTTATTTTTGGCAAAGGAATTTCCGGTATAAGCAGCCTCCTTGACTGCGCGGTCAAGTACGACATAATCGAGAAAAAAGGCGCATGGTATTCTTACGGCGAAGAAAAAGTAGGGCAGGGCAGGGACAATGCCCGCGAATACCTTGAACAGCGCCCGGATTTTGCCCGAGAGCTTGAGGCCAAGTTGCGAAAGCAAATTTTCGGCAAAGAGCCTCCCGCAGCGCCATTACCGGCAGCAAAAGTCGAAAAGTCTGTCGCCCACCAGCCACCGGCACAACAACAGGGAGCCAGCCAGAAAAAAACAGCAGGCGGTGAGTAGGGGATGGAACCCGCAATTGCTGAGGTAACGCGCAATTTCAGGATTAACGATTTTGAAGGCCCCCTTGATCTGCTGCTTTACCTGATTCGAAAAAACGAGATTAACATTTACGATATTCCCATAGCGGCAATCACCGAGCAATATATTGATTATCTGCGTAATGCCGAAATAATGAATCTGGATGACGCGACCGAATTCCACGCAATGGCGGCAATGCTCCTGTTGATTAAATCAAGATCATTACTGCCTGTTGAAATAAATGATGACGGCGAACCGGGCGATCCAAGACAGGATTTGGTAGAACGCCTGATTGAATATCAAAAAATAAAAAAACTGTCCTACCTGATGGAAGAAAAAGAAAAGGAAGCGGAATGGGTTATTGAGCGCCGTAAGCTCCAGCATCCCCTTCCTTTTACCGATGATGATCTGTGGGAAAATGTTGATATCTGGAAATTGATGCAATTATTTTCAACTATGATCCGCAATGTAAGCAGAGAACAAGTACTCGATATGTATGAAGAAGTTACGATAAACGAGAAAATTACCCTTCTTTCGGAATTACTGGAGAATAAAGGTAAATGCCGTTTTACCGATCTCATTATCCGATCACATTCGGTAATGGATATTGTATGCGCCCTTCTTGCCATTCTTGAAGCGGTAAAAATACGGATGATTGTAATACTGCAAAACCGGATGTTTGGAGATATCGTAATTAAACCTGCTGAAGCTGTCAGTTAATGAGGATATTGGGAGAATATTGTGGCTGAACTATTACAAAAAGAAACTGCCTTGATTGAGGCCATACTTTTTATGGAATCGGAATCTATCGACGAATCAAGCCTCAGCCGTATTTCCGGATTGTCGCGTGAAATGGTAAAAGAGATTCTCATACGGCTGGGCGAACGTTATGCCATGGAGGATTCGGGGATAGAGCTTTCAAATATAAGCGGCGGAATAATGATATCACCCAAACGTGAGTACTGGGAAAACCTGCGGGACCGTTATGGTAAAAAAAACGAAAATAAAATATCCCGCGCCGAAATGGAGACCCTTTCGGTTATTGCCTACCGCCAACCGATTACAAAAACCGAGATAAAAGGCTACCGCGGTGTTAACCCCGATAACATGATCAAACTCCTGCTTGACAAGAAACTGATAGACAAAGTAGGAAAAAAAGATGTACCTGGTAAACCGTCACAGTACGGCACAACAAAAGAATTTCTTAAATTGTTCCGGCTGAATTCCATCGCCGATCTGCCCAGATTAAGTGAAAACGATCATGAACGATTTGAACTGGAAGGCGAACTATGATGGACTCCGCCGTGCGGTTACAGGTGTTTCTTGCCCATGCGGGGGTTGCATCGCGGCGGGCAGCGGAAGAAATAATCGCAGCGGGAAGAGTCAGTGTTAATGGTATAACCATTTCCGCGCAGGGGAGCAAGGTCAGCCCAACGGACATTGTTCTGCTCGACGGTAAACAGGTTATGATTGAAGCCCGTAAAATATACCTTGCTTTGAATAAACCGCCGGGTTATATATGCAGTTCTTCCGATCCGCAGGGACGCCCGCTTGCTCTGGAACTCCTTCCGGCGGACATAAAAGAACGAATGTACAACATTGGACGGCTGGATTTCATGTCCTGCGGCTTGATTTTTTTTACCAATGACGGCAGTTTTGCCGGCAAACTGGGGCATCCGCGTTCAGGTCTTGAAAAAGAGTACGTTGTAGAAGCGACAGGCCATATCCCGGATGAAGCAATTCGGGCATTTGAACAGGGTATTACCGTAGAAGGAGAATTCTACAAAGCCCATGCCGTTGAAAGAATAGGCTCAAGGTGCCTGCGGATAGTATTGATAGAGGGCAAAAACAGGGAAATCCGGCGGGTTTTTTCCCATTTCCGCCTGCACCCGTCCCGTCTTCGCCGTGTACGTATTGGCCCGGTAACGCTCGGAACCCTCGCAGAAGGCCGCTCACGCCCTTTGACCAACAATGAACTCGAATCCCTATCACATATTAATCACAAAGATGGGAAATCACGCTTCGACCTCCGTGCATTCGTGCCTCTGTGTGAGAAAAATACGGAAAGGAGCAACACATGGTAATCGCCATTGACGGCCCGGCAGGTTCGGGAAAAAGCACCATCGCAAAACTGCTGGCAGAGCAACTAACCGATAAAGAAGGAAATGGGTTTTACTATATTAATTCAGGGAAGTTGTACCGGGCTATAACATTTGGCTGTCTGCGGGCCGGGATAACACCGGATAATGGGGAAAAAGTACTGGAATTTGCAAATAATGCCACCATTTCCTATAAAAATGACCGGGTTTTGCTTGACGGCGAGGACATAACAGACAGCCTGCATACTGATGAAATCGATCGTTGGTCGGCTCCTTTGTCCGCCTATGTCCCGGTACGCCATATGGTGAACGATTTAATCCGCAGCATTGCCGCAGGACTCAATATCGTCGTTGAAGGCAGAGACATGACGACTGTTGTATTTCCCAATGCTGAACACCGGTTCTACCTGGATGCTTCTGAAGACTCGCGGGCACAAAGGCGTTTTGAACAGGGGGTATCAAAACTCAGCCTGGAAGAAATAAAAAAGTCCATAATCCGCCGGGACGAGGTTGATCGTAATAAAGCCGAGGGAAGCCTTGTCAATGCTCCCGGTGTCTGTTATATTGATACTTCAGACTTGACCATTAATCAGGTTTATGACATATTAATAGAGAAGATAGCAGGAAAACCAGAAATAAGGACATGACATGGTACAGATGGAAGTGGTATCGCCATCAGCAGATGGCGCGGACACTAGTCCGGTAATTGATGATGAAAATATCCAGACACAACTACAGGAAGAGTATTTAAAGTCTCTGGAACAGCTTGAAGAAGGCCAGCTTGTTGAAGGGGCCGTTATTCAAGTAACCGATGATCACGTATTTATTGATGTAGGATATAAATCCGAAGGAAAAATACCTATTGTTGAATTTACGGAAATTCCAAAAGTGGGTGACAAAGTTTCTGTAATCCTCATCACCAAGGAAAATAAACGCGGTGAGGTAATTGTTTCCAAGCAGAAAGCTGATGCTAAAATATCCTGGAAAAACCTCAAGCAGGCATTTGCTGATCGCACAACCGTTGAAGGCATAATTGAAAAGCTGGTTAAAGGCGGTTACGAAGTCAATCTTGGCGCAGATCTGCGCGCATTCCTTCCCATCAGCCAGTCAGATGTTCAAAAAGTAGATAAACCCGATAAATTTCTCGGGCAAAAAAATAAATTTTATGTAGAACGCTTATACTCTGACGGAAAAGTAAATATCGTTGTCAACCGGCGAAAATACCTTGAAGAAGAACTTGAACGCAAACGAAATGATTTTTTTCAAAACACTCCCATTGGCATGGATATTACCGGAGTGGTAAAAAGTTTTACTTCTTTTGGCGCTTTCATCGACCTTGGCGGTTTTGACGGTCTGCTGCATATTAACGATATGAGTTGGGGGCATGTAACCCGTCCGAAAGATTTTGTAAAAAAAGGTCAGGAAATTCGTCTTAAGGTAATCCGCATTGATCCGGTAGAAAAGAGAATTAACCTTTCTCTCAAGCATTTTACCGACGACCCTTGGGTTCACTTTGAGGATAAATACAAAGTGAATGATATTGTTAAAGGAAAGGTTACAAAATTAACCGACTTTGGCGCGTTTATTGAGCTTGAAGAGGGAATTGAAGGGCTTGCCCATATTTCCGAATTTTCATGGGTAAAGAAAATACAAAAACCACAGGACCTGGTAAAATCAAACGATACTGTTGAGTGTATGATCCTCGGCTATGATTTGCAGGCGGGCAGGGTATCGCTTGGCTTAAAACAAGTAACGGAAAACCCCTGGGACAATATAGAGGAAAAATTTCCCACAGGAACCAGGCTCACCCGGAAAATTGTCAAAATTACCAATGCAGGCGCATTCGTTAATCTGGAAGATGGAATTGACGGTTTTCTCCATGGCGATGATATTTCATGGACTAAAAAAATAAAACACCCCGGAAGCGAATATTCTGTTGGACAGGAAATAGAGGTTATGATCATTTCCCTTGATAAAGAAAACCGTAATATCAGGCTTGGAATCAAGCAGTTATTCGAGGATCCCTGGAAAAACTTCAACGAAAGTTACCGGTTGGGTTCTCCGGTGGAAGGGGAAGTTTCTTCAATAACCGATTTCGGCATTTTTATTCGTGTTCCGGGAGGTATTGAAGGGTTAATACATAAAAGTAATCTAATTGAGAACCGTGATGAAAACCCGGATGACGCATTAAAAAAATACAAAGTCGGTGACAAAGTAAAAGCCGTTGTTCTTGAGATACAGGGAGAAAAGCAAAAACTGGCGTTCTCTATCAAGGATTACCAGAAAAGAATGCAGCGCGAAGAACTTTCACGTTACATGGCAGAAGATGAGTCCGGCGGTTCAACATTTACTCTGGGGGATTTTTTGAATTCAAAGACTGTTTCTGATGACTCCCAAAATAGCATAGCCGCCGAGTCGTCTCCGGTATCTTCCAAAGAAGAACCGCGTGACGATGCCGAAGCTGGAATACCGGGTTCTTCTCCGTCAAACAGCTAGAATCAGCAGGACGGCCAATTATGCTGTCAACGATAAATGTAGAACAAATAAATAAACTTATCGGGATTTATACTCTTATAAATTCAAGTTATCAGGATTTAAATACCCTGTTAACACACATAGTTGAGTCGGCAATGCAGCTCAGCGGTGCAGATGCCGGAAGCCTGATGCTTACGGATGAGAGCCGCGAAAACCTTTATTTTGAGGTAGCGCTTGGAGCCAAAGGCCGGGATGTTAAAAAGTTTACCGTTAAAATGGGGGAGGGTATCGCGGGCTGGGTTTCACTGCATAATAAACCAATTATAGCCAATGATGTTAATAAAGACAAACGTCATTTAAAGAAAATTTCATCACAAATCGGCTACCCGGTAAATACCATGCTGGCCGTTCCTTTACGGGTCAGGGATGAATGTATTGGGGTAATTGAGGTTATTAATAAATCCGGCGGAAAAGTATTTTCCGGAGACGACCTTGAATGGCTTGAGTTGCTTTCCGGGCAGGCCGCACTTGCCATAATAAACGCAAAGAGCCTTGATCGTGCCCGCAATGAAATAAAATTCCTGCAGGACAGATCAACATCCGGTTTTCATACTTTTATTGGTAAAAGCCCGGCTATACATGATATATTAAAGATAATCGACCGCATAGCCGTAACGGATTCTTCGGTGCTCATTATGGGAGAGAGCGGAGTAGGTAAAGAACTTTTTGCCGAACAGTTACACCTTCGAAGCCCGCGAAATAACGCCCCTTTTATCCGGGTTAACTGTGCAGCGCTGCCGGAAGGCCTTTTGGAAAGCGAAATGTTCGGGCATGTTAAAGGGGCTTTCACTACAGCCATCAGCAACAGGCGGGGACGTTTTGAAGCAGCGGACGGCGGTACGATTTTTCTTGACGAGATAGGAGATTTACCGTTGAATTTGCAGGCTAAACTCCTGCGTGTAATACAGGAAAAGACTTTCGAAAAAGTCGGGTCGGACACAACTGTTACTGTTAACACCAGGATACTTGCGGCCACAAATAAGGACATAGAAAAAATGGTTGAAAACGGAGAATTCCGCAGCGACCTGTATTACCGTATGAATGTACTGCCTTTGTACATTCCCCCCCTGCGCCAACGCAGTGAGGATATTCCCGATTTAGCCCGTTTTTTCCTGTCAAAATTTACGAGGATTAACAATAAACAGTTTAAAGGCTTTTCAGAAAACGCAATTGAAGCTATGCTTACTTATTCGTGGCCGGGGAATATCCGGGAGCTTGAAAACAGTGTTGAACGCGCATGTGTTATCGCTTCCGGTAAATGGATCACGCGGGAAGATCTTTTCATTCAAACGGATCCGGAAGAGGCCGGGATACCGGGTGATTTTAAAGGACGCCGCATTACCGATGCAAAATTCCCGTCCGGCGGCCAGGATCGGAACCTGAAAATTGCACTGAATATATTCAAGGCAAATTATATCAGAAAAGTGCTGGAAGAACATACATGGAACCAGACAGAAGCCGCAAAAGCCTTATGTGTACAGCGTACCTACTTATCAAGGCTGATAAAAGAGCTTAATATAAAGGAAAACTATAAGGAGTACATATGAAGAAAGAGATAAAAGAAAAGGGCGAATTATTCAACGAATTTATTCAGAAAAACAGGAAGCTCATATATGTAATAATGGGGCTGATTATACTGCTTTTAATAACAAGCATCACGGTGTTTTCCCTTATGGATGTATTTAGGGGAAGGGCTATTGTCATTGTAGAAGAATTCAACAGACGATACGAATCTATCCGTTCTTCCATGGATGAAGCTGACAGCAATAATGAAAGCGAAGTTGACAGTGAAAATGAAAACGATGATGTTACGGAAAGCGAATACGACAGCGAAATAGAGCAATTGCTCGCAGAACTGGAACCTTTTGCCCGAAGGACTTCCGGTTATGCGGGCGCAAAGGCATGGTCAATCATTGCCGATATTTACAGTAATAAAAAAGAATGGGCAGGGGCCGAAGCTGCCTGGGTATCCGCTGCCGGTAAATCGGTAAAAAGTTATCTTGAACCGCTTGCGTGGTTCAATGCGGCAATTACGGCTGAGGAACAGGAAAAAACTACGGAAGCAATTGATTATTACACAAGAAGCATTAACGCGCCTGCCGGTTTTTTATCTGCTCCACGCGCCCAGTTTTCCATTGGTCGGTTAAGTGAATCATTAGACGATAAAGATGCCGCAATTACAGCTTACAGAGCCGTGATTGCCGGATGGCCGCAAGATCAAGTCTGGACAAACCTTGCCCATTCAAGAATAATTGCATTGGAAATAAATTTATGACAAATAAAATCCTTTTAGCTATTGCTGTCAATTATATTTTTATTTCTTTGCTGTCCTGCGGACTTGACGAGTTCGAATTTATTGGTAATATACCTCAGGGTATACCCAATCCCGCAGGTACTGAGGTTACCGTTAGCTTACCGTCAGACTCCGCAGAAGGTTACGAGTCGCCCGGCTCGGGTGGTTTTTTTGAAGAGTTTATTATCTTTTACCGTATTTATTTAAGTAACGCTTTTAATGCCGATACCGTAAATCCTAACGCAACCATTCTTACTTCAATTAACCCTACATTGACCGGTGATTATAACTTCTTTGATAATTATATCAATGTAAACAGTACTATGTCGACCTCACAAATTGATGAGAGATTTGCAGGCAGAAATTACTATAAATTAGCTATTGAAGGCAGTCCCGCAATTGAATCTGTATTATCCAGAGGATCATTGGGGCAAGTACTGAGAATTTCATTTTCCGGTGATATACCGGTATTAAGCCTGGGCACAAGCCCGCAAGCGCCGGTTTATTATTTACAGCGTGCAGAAAACGGTCCGGGTTTTCGGCCTAATGTCATTGAACCCATGCCAGATCGTCATTTTATCTATCATAGTGACATGTTAACCGGTACCAGCCAGGATACTATTAACAATGATATCCAGCCAAATGCACTTGGTTCTACCGAAGCTTATGTATCCATGTATATTGTTGCAAGAGGCAGGAATTATATTAGAACTATATTCAGCAGGCCTGCTTTTATCGGAATATTCTGGCTAAATTAACTAAATTAAAGGTGAGAGCAGTGAAGATAAACCTGCACATTTTACTATACATAATGGGTATTCTGTCTACTATTATGCACTATTATGATTGAATTAGTATCTGGTGTAAACGATGCCGGACGCAAGCTTGACCGGGTGCTCAGGAAAGCTTTGCCGCAATATCCGTTATCATTAATTCACCGGCTGTTACGGCAAAAGAAAGTAACGATTAATGGAAAGCCCGCAATACATAATACGATTGTTCGGGACAGAGACGTTATACAAATAAATATTAAGGTTAACAAACAAATTTCTGTTAACCAGAATTTTTTAAAAGTTAACGTAAATGAAATAACTGAATTACCGGAAATAATCTGGCGTGGTGTGGGCATTATAATTTTTAATAAACAACCGGGTATTGCAACTCATGGTACAAACAGCCTGGAAACAATCGTTCAATTATATCTTGCCGGTACACTACCCCCTTCCCTTTCGTTCAAGCCTGGACCACTGCACCGGTTGGATAAACAGACAAGCGGGGCAATCGCTTTTTCTCAGACTCTTGAAGGAGCAAGGTGGTTTAGCCGGTTACTGCATGAAAAAAGACTTACTAAAACATATTTGGCCATTGTAGAAGGTATTGTTTGTAAAGAAGAACTATGGGAAGACAAGCTTATAAGAGACAAACAGGCGCAAAAAACTTATACCGGAAACGGTGAAAACTCAAAAGAAGCCGTTACGGTAGTGAAGCCTTTGGTTTTCAATGACAATTACACACTTATTGAAGTAAAAATCTCAACAGGAAGAACCCACCAAATTAGGGCCCAGTCGGCGGCACACGGCCATCCTCTTGCCGGTGACAGAAAATACGGAGGAAAAAAATTTCCTGACGGGTACAGTATGCCGCAATCTCACGGAGATGATTATTGCCTGCATGCATGGAAAATTGAGTGCAAGGAATTAGCCGAAAATGTTCCGCTGGAATTTCCAAAGTTAGTAATTGCGCCGCTTCCCGAGAATTTTACTTCAAGGATAAACCTGTTATTCGGAAAACTAAAAATGCCGATATTGATTGTATGAAATGTATAATCAGGCTTTTATTCATTCTTACGGTTTTGGTTTTATTGGCAGTTTTTCCTGCCTGCAAAAGTTCACCAACAGCACCAAAAGATGATGTATGGACTTTACTTGCGCAGGGTGATGAACGGGCAAAAGATTTTTTCCTTGGAGAATTTGATGTAAATGCAAAAGATTCATGGGGAAGAACTCCTTTACACTACGCCGCAGAACTGGATGATCCTGTCCTTACCGCATTTTTTATCGCCCTTGGAGCGGACCTTGACGCTTATGATAATTATCAGCAAACCCCGCTGGGAATAACTGCCGAGAATGGCACGGTTAACGCGGCAGAGCTAATCGTAAATGCCGGTGGTGACATACATAAACCTGCAAGAAATAATGTAAGTCCCGCAAGAATCGCACTTGGAAAAGACGAATATTTACAGGCAATTTTAACAGCAGAATCCCTTAACACTGCTGACAATAACGGAAAAACAATTTTACACATCGCTGTTGAAGACGGAAATATGGCAGCCATAATGATAATTCTTACGGCTATCAATGATACGGAAGGTTCCCTCAACACATTGATGCCGGCAGGCAGCAGAAACAACCCTCTTGATAAAAGAGATTCATCGGGGCAGAACCCGCTGGATATTGCCCTTTCCCGTCCCGATTCACGAAACCACATGGAAATTGCCGAACAGCTTATCCTTTCAGGATCGATTTCTTCCAATCCCATATACTATTATTTTGCACCGGCAGCGAGAGATGCCAATTATAACTTAAGACGGTCGGAAGGCATGGCACCTTTACATTTCGCGGCAAGAGAAGGCCATGAGGGATTAATTGCTTTTTTATTTGAAAAAAGAGTTGATGTTAATATTAAAAACTCATCCGGATCTACGCCTTTGCATGAAGCTGCCAGATCCGGCAGAACAGGGGTGATATCGTCATTATTAAGAAATGGTGCCGATGTAAACGCTCAGGATGCAAATGAAAATACAGCCCTGCATTTGGCGGTACCTCCCGCAGAGCATATCGCTGTAATCAGACTGCTTATGAGAAACAGGGCAAACCCAAACCTCCGGGATGAATTGGGCAATACTCCCCTCCATGTCCTTATAACATTAAACCGCAGCCCGGATGTTGTCAGGTCATTGCTTGATGATAATGTTGATATTTCAGCCCGCAATATTGCGGGGCAAACACCTCTGCATCTTGCCATAGAAATTAACCGTACCGCCCTGATTCCGATGCTCATCTCCGCAGGATCTCATGTGTTTGATGCAGATAATGCAGGTGTTACCCCGTTTGACAGAGCTCTTGATTTACATGGCCCCATTCTTGATGCGATAATCACACCGATAACCGCCCGGCAGACAGATGACATGGGAAATACCATGCTGCATGCAGCAGTTGTAAAAAATGCCGATGTCCGCATTATTGAAAGAATTATCAATAATGATGTTCAAACGAATGCCCTTAATCATGAAGGTGATACAGCATTACATATAGCCGCACGTGAAAACAATGAAGCAATAGGCGTTTATATTATATCCGGAGGATCTGCGGATATATACTCCAACAATTCTGCCGAGGAAAGTCCGCTGAGAATTGCATTAACCCATAGATCGGGAGTTTTACGATGGATGTTCACTCCCCGGACTGTTGAGAGCCGTGACGGAATGGGGAATTCCATGCTGCATTATGTGGCACAGTGGAGATATGACAATCACATCCCTTTTATAATTCAACAAGGAGTACATACAGAGACAGCAAATGCCATAGGCGAAACACCATTGTTTTTCGCAGCAAAAAACAACAGTCCCTCAACAATAAATGCACTGCTGTCTGCAGGAGCAAACCTTCAGGCACGTGACAGTGCGGGTAACTCACCGCTGCACTCTGCGGTTAGCCGTAATGCTCAAAATGCGGCCATTACCCTGATTGAAACGGGAATTGATGTAAATACCCATAATCTGAACGGTACAACCCCCCTGCATGATTCTGTCGGGATGGGGTTCAACCAAATGGCAGTCATTCTTCTTGATCGGGGAGCCGAAACGGAAATAAGGGATGTTGGCGGCAATACACCGTTTATGTCCGCTGTGCGATCCGGCTTTACCAACTCGGCGGAATTACTTGCACGGCGTAATGCCAATGCCATGACCAGAAACATCAACGGTGACACTCCTCTGCACTTTGCGGTCCTTGCCGAAAATACAGCCATGATTCAAATATTATTGGGCATGAATGTTTCAATTCATGCGCGCAATACCGGAAACAATACGCCGTTTCAGATTGCGCTGACAGAATCCCCTGCCATGTTATCTGTTCTTTTGACCGGAAATTTAATTAACAGCACTGACGATTTTGGCAACTCACCGCTTCACGTTGCCCTCCTGCAAAGAGTTCCTCCGGCTTCATTGAGGACGGTCATTGATAGAGGTACGAGTTTAAGAAGTGTTGATGCACACGGACGTATTCCGCTGCGTCTTGCCATAGACATGACCGAATGGGAATTGGCAAAAATCCTTGCTGATGCCGGTTCTGACCCTTTTTCTGCTGCTGTTGATAACAGGACACCTGCAGAATTGACCATTGCCGGCGGCAGGGATCCCATACGTGCTATTTTCTCGGGACGTGCGATCAATGCCAGAGACGGATCGGGCAACACGGTACTGCATTATGCGGCGCGCATGGGCACCCCTGAGTCAATAACACTGCTGTTGGAACTTGGCGCAAACAGAAACATCAGAAACATTTCTGCGGAAAGCCCTGCCGACATTGCCATGCGCTGGAATAATTCGGAAAATGCCGATTTGTTACATGATTAATAACGCCACTTAAACCCAAAGGACACCATAGGTATGGGAAGATCGAAACCGGAAGTTCCTGAACCTGCTTCTTCCGCCTGACCGGTGTACGAATTGAACCGCGGATTTCCTTTAGGGTTGTAAAACAGGGACATTAAATTTTCTGCGGCAAGATAGATTTCTGTGCCTACCCTTCCCTTCCGATCAAATATGAAAAATGAAAATTTAATATCCCAGGGCAATGACCAGTTTCCCCGCTCACTGTCACTGTACTCGGAATCGCGGCGGTATTTTTGTATTATTTTCGGGTCTCCGTTTTCATCAAGAATCAATACAGGATAGGAGTATACTTCACTGACAATTTTATTTCTGGGCTGGCCGCTGGCAAAACCAAAGCGGGTTGCAATGTGAAAACGCTGCGAGGGTTTTATATTCAGTACAATGTTTGCGTTGTGAAAACGGTGAAACGAGGGATAATACCAATGTTCACTGGTATCAATGCTGCCCATGCTTACCCCGTCTCCGCCGCCTGACGGATCATGGTATCGCGCCCATGTAAACGTATAGGAAATCCATCCGTCCCAATAACGCGACTCAAGTTTTTGCAGTTGGAAATCAAATCCGGCCACATGTCCAATACCGTCAAATAAAAATGCCGGATCAATTCCCGCTACTGTTTCGGCGGTTATATAGGCACGGTTAAAAACATACTTGTAATATCCTTCAATGTTAAAACTGAATTTTTGCCCCCAATCGGCTTTTGCGCCAATAATGGAAGTCCATGAACGGTTGAACCGCAGGCCGCTGCCGTCCATGCCGCCGCTCCCGTCAAAAAAACTGATAAGTGTGTTCATTGAAGAAAACAGACCCGTGCCCAGTGTAACATCAAGCGAATCGAGAATACCTCTGTTTTTCAGAATATTAAAATCAAGGTTAAGCCGGGGGCTGAGCGCCGGCGGGGTATACACATTAAAGCCCCTTCCTATAAAAAACAGGTGATCCAGACGCAGGCCAAGTTCCGCTGCGAAACGCTGATTGGGGCTGATGTATTCTAAAAGTCCATAAACCGATGTGGTAACCCCCTGATTAAACACTTCGCTGTAATAACCCCTGGGCATCAGAATATTGAGTTTTCTTAGTTCATCGCCAAACGGAAGTATATCAAGATCATCCAATGTCAATCCGGGCGGCAGAAAGCCGGCATACTCTGGCGGAATCAAAGCGTTATTTTCCAGTATTGCTGTCAGCGGAATTTCCATGATCATATTGATATCCTGTTTTTGTGACCATAACGAATATAGTCCCTGTACGCCAAAAGCAGCAATATACCCTCTGCCCAAATCCCAGTCAATATCCGCCCGTGCCTGCGCGTTGAAAATAGTATGCTCCAGATCAAGGTTCATATCCACACCGGGAACTGTATAGCGATCATCTGTGGTTAAACCAAATGTTAAAAAAGGATAATTGCTTAAAAAATCCTGATTGTAACCGGCGATCACATCATTGTAAGCATTATTATCGGAAATCGTCCTGTTGAAACCAATGCCACCGGTAAACCGCAGCGCCAATGATGGGTTAGGGCTGGAGGTAATGCCGGAAATGATAAACCCCTGATAGTTATCATAATCGGTTTTCATCTCCGTACTGCCGGAAAGACCGTCATCGTCATAGACATTGTCATACGCTGCGCCAACACCGTCGCTGCCGAAAAAACCGTTAAGCCGCCATTCGGTGTTTGGATTAAAACGATAATTTGCCGCTACAGCGGCGCTTCTGATATAGGGAGACGTTGACACCGCGTTTATCATGTCCAGATTTTCGTTGTCAACAATACGGCTTAATCCCTGCGCTGCCCAGATAAAAACATCCCAATACGTTACCTTGCCCATAAAAAGAATGCCGCCCTTCCCGCTTAGGGGAAGCGAAAGGTTCAGGCTGGCGGCACTGGAGCTGATTGCTGTTTCCAGTTCGGTTTCTGTGGAAGACGGCGACCGGGAAGTTATTTCAAGCAGACCTGATACGGTATGCCCATAACGGGCTGAAAAAACACCGTGAGAAAGCCGGGCGCTTGAGACCATTTTGGGATCGAATATAGAGACAGCACCGACCCAATGAAAAGGACGTTCAAGGTAGAAACCGTCAAACACCGCCATCATGTCACCGGGATCGCTTCCGCGAATAGAAGGCAGGGCGCCGAACATTCCCGTATACCCTACTCCCGGCAGCAGTTTTACCGAGCTCATTACATCCTCAATAATGCCGATTTCCGCTGTACGCGTCAGATCCCGTTCCGTTACTGCCACACTGCGGCCGCTCCTAGTCTCACTGGCCTCAGGGCGGCTTGCCTCAATTACCAATTCATTGCCAACAAGGATGTTTCTTAAACGGAGCAGAGCCGAAAAACGTTCAACGCCCGGTGACTGCGGTGGTGAAGCGGGAATGGTCAGCCTAAGATCGTCATAACCGGGGTAACTAACATGGACTATAGTCTGTCTTTCATCGGGTAATTGTACTCTGGCAATGCCGTTTTCATCACAAATAAAACGCTCCCCGCTTCGTAAAGAAATCACCGCTCCTTCCAGCGGCAGGCCCAGCTCATTGTCTTCAACAATGACTTCAATGTCTCGTGCATGAATTGCGGCAGGCAGCACACAGAAAAAAAATACGGTGATGACAGCGGTACGATGAATGGTTATAAATATATTCCTGATGTTCATGTGGACAATGAATCATATCATTTTTTTTAAAAGAATGGCTATGTCCCGGTAATTAACCGATTTATAGAACAACCATTCGTTGACTTTTCATTCGTAATAGCGTATAATTATGAATGAAAGGAGAAAATAAATGAAAATTCGTACAAAACTTTTTGGCGGTTTCTTTATTGTTGTTGCAATTGGTGTTTTTCTTGGCGTTCTGGGACTATATTCCAACAAGGAACTTGTCTCTACTTCTGAAGGTCTCCTTTCCAGGGCAGAAGCACGAACTGATATCACAACAGCTCTAACAGGACATTATATCTGGAGACATGGACTTACCGAGGCAGTGTATACAGGAGCAGCGTTCACCGGATCACTTGATCATACTACCTGTGCCTTTGGTAATTGGCTCAGAAGTGAATATGCACAAAACCTCACTGATCCGGTTATTATTTCGCTGCGCGATTCAATAATTGAACCTCATCGTTTTATTCATGAAGAAGCTCGGATAATTCTGTCTCATCTTGAAAGTGGGGATGAAGAAGAAGCTTTAAGGGTTCTAAGAGAGGAAGTTTTACCGGTTACACAGGATGTCATTAACGGTCTTGGTAATATAAATAATCATTACGGTGTTGTGCTTAACGATCTAATAGTTGAAATCCAGGCTATCGGCAGTATGTTTCAGCGTATTATTATAATATTCATCATGATTGCGTTAATTGCAAGCGTTCTTTTAGCATTTATTATTACATCAATGATTGCAAAACCAATCGTAAAAGTAGCGGATACATTTAAAATTGTAGCCGAAGGCGATTTGACCAGGAGTATCAATTTTAAATTAAAGGACGAAATAGGCGATCTTGCCCGTGACTTTAACTTCACCATGGAAAAAATAAAAGCGCTTGTTAATGGAATAAAAAATGAAACGGTTACATTGTCATCAATAGGCGGAAATCTTGCCAATAATATGACAGAAACCGCTGCGGCGATGAATGAGATCAGCGCCAATATCCAAAGTGTTAAATCAAGGATGATCAACCAGAGTGCTTCCGTTACCGAAACAAACGCCTCCATGGAACAGATAACCGCCAACATCAATAAACTAAACGGTCATGTGGAAAAACAGACTTCCAGTGTTGCACAGTCTTCTTCTGCCATTGAAGAAATGCTTGCCAACATTCAGTCGGTAACCCAAACACTGATAAAAAATGCCGAGAATGCGAAAAAACTTATTGAAGCATCTGAGGTAGGCCGTACCGGGCTGCAGGATGTTGCTTCGGATATTCAGGAAATCGCACGGGAATCTGAAGGGCTTCTGGAAATCAATTCGGTGATGGAAAATATTGCAAGCCAGACAAACCTTCTTTCAATGAATGCGGCGATTGAAGCAGCTCACGCGGGAGAAGCGGGAAAAGGTTTTGCCGTTGTTGCCGATGAGATTCGCAAGCTGGCGGAAAGCTCAAGCGAGCAATCCAAGACTATCAGCACGGTATTAAAAAAGATTAAAAGTTCCATTGATAAAATAACCCAGTCAACAGAAAATGTAATGACGAAGTTTGAGGCAATAGATTCGAGTGTAAAGACCGTTGTCGAGCAGGAAGAAAATATTCGCAATGCCATGGAAGAACAGGGACAGGGCAGTAAACAGATACTTGAAGCAATCAGCTTTGTAAATGAGATCACTCAACAGGTAAAAAGCGCCTCGCAGGAAATGCTTGAAGGAGCCAAAGAGGTGATCCGCGAAGCCGACAATCTGGCAAATGTTACCCGGGAAATAACCGGCGGCGTAAATGAAATGGCTTCCGGTGCGGAGCAGGTCAACACAGCAGTTAATCAAGTCAAAGATTTAAGCAGCCAGAATCAGGACTCAATCGGCCTTTTAACAAGAGAAGTATCCCGCTTTAAGGTGGAGTAAACCGTTATTTATTCTGCGGTATATCCGGTATTGACGCAAAGCCTTTTTCAAGGTCTGCATCGGTGGGGACCTGATCGCTCATTGTTTTATCGTTATACGCCGTATAAGCGGTCATGTCGAAAAAGCCGGTTCCCGACAACCCAAACAGAATTACCTTTTTCTCACCAGTCTGTTTGCATTTCAGAGCCTCATCAATGGCGGCTTTGATCGCATGGGAAGATTCGGGAGCGGGAAGTATACCTTCTACTTTCATGAAACGGACGGCAGCGTCAAATACATCGGTTTGCACTTCGGAACGGGCTTCCAGAAATCCGTCACGGTAGAGCTTTGAAAGAGTAGAGTTCATACCATGATAACGCAGGCCGCCGGCGTGGTTTGCCGAGGGGATAAATCCGCTTCCCAAAGTCTGCATACGGATAAGCGGGGTTGTCATGCCTGTATCGCCAAAATCGTAGGCGTATCGCCCACGGGTAAATGAAGGGCAGGAAGCCGGTTCCACAGCGATAATGCGGGCGTTTGATTTTCCGGCAAGTTTTTCTCCCATAAACGGGGCGATGAGGCCTCCCAGATTTGAACCGCCGCCGGCACATCCTATGATTATATCGGGCTTGACGCCGTATTTATCCAGAGCTGTCTTTGCCTCCTGCCCGATGATCGACTGGTGCAAAAGAACATGGTTAAGAACGCTGCCCAGTACATAGCGGCATTTATCGGTCTTAACCGCAGTTTCAATTGCTTCGGTAATGGCACAGCCAAGAGAGCCGCCGGTACCGGGGTTTTTCTCCTGCAATTTTTTCCCCGACTCTGTTGTATTTGACGGAGACGGTATTACATTTGCTCCGTAGGCTTCCATAAGGGCTTTTCGGTACGGCTTCTGTTCGGAACTGATTTTTACCATGTACACAGTTAAACCCAGGTCAAAAAAACCGCAGGCCATCGCCATTGCGGTGCCCCATTGCCCTGCACCGGTTTCTGTAGTAAGCGATGTTAAGCCGTCTTCTTTTGCATAAAACGCCTGTGCTCCGGCCGAATTGAGCTTGTGTGAGCCGGAAGTATTGGTTCCTTCAAACTTGTAGTAGATTTCCGCAGGGGTATCCAGTACTTTTTCCAGATAGTACGCCCGAACAAGCGGTGAAGGCCGGTACGCATGGTAGAAATCCAGAACACCTTCAGGGATGGGGATAAGGCAGGTAGTATCATCCAATTCCTGTTCGATTACCCCTTTACAGAACACCGGCGCTAAATCTGCGGCGGTTACCGGCTGCAAAGTACCCGGATGCAGCAAGGGATCCGGTTTTTCCTGCATATCAGCCCTTAAGTTGTACCAGTTTTTGGGCATTTCTTCCTCGTTTAGGTAGATGCGGGTTGGGATTTTCTTTGTCATAATAACTCCTTTCGTAGGCTATGCCCCAGAATAATATTCGTTTCTATACAGAAACGCTTTTGTTCAGAACAACATACAGTTTTAGTTAAATCAAGTCAATACGTAAGTTTATAGATACAATTCGCCGGTTATAAAAGAACGTACTTTAGATTCACCGTTTGGAACAATTAATAATTCGCCGCTCTCCCCTATTCCGGCAATGATTCCTGTTACTAATGTTCCCGAATCTGCCATGCCATCGGAAAAATATACCTGCTCTCCGTTTTTATACAGCCGCTTTTCAATATTTTTTTTCCAGTCACTGCCGGAACTGTCAGTTTTGCCAAATTCGTTATGTAAACGGAAAAGAATTATTTCCAGCAGGGAAAAACGTTCGCTGCCGGTAATTCCGGCAGTACCGGCAGCCATGCTGATGCTTGTTGCTTTATCGCGTAAATGCGGGGGAAAATGATTTTGAGAAATGTTTATCCCCACACCGATATGTACATTACCGTCTTCCGCTTCAACAAGGATTCCTGCTGCCTTAAGGGCTGAATGTGCCATTTCATCATTTCCCTTACATTTTATTAAGATGTCATTTGGCCATTTTATTACTATCCTTCCGGCAAGAAACGGGATAAAATCTTCAACGGCAAGAGCAACAGCAAGTCCTGTACGCAGGGTCAATGCTGCTGGAATGCTTTCTAGGCATGGATAACGCAGCAAAATCGTAAAAGGCAGATTGCTTCCCTTTTCCATTTCCCATAAGCGCCCTTTAGTCCGGCCCCTGCCGGTTTCCTGATAATCGACGGTAATAACCGTACCATGCGGCTCTCCGTTCGATGCAAGATCACGCGAAATATCCATTGTGCTGGATACATGTTCTTTATGGTAAACCGGCGCATTAAACGGGTTAACTATTGCAAGCTGTTTCACAATCTATAGTATACTAGATACTAATCGTTAACCCCTAGCCCCTAATCCCTAACCACTGCTATAATGTATTTATGCATTTAGTGTGTCTTGATCTGGAGGGAGTTTTGGTTCCCGAAATATGGATTACTTTTTCAGAAGCAACAGGAATACCTGAATTGCAGCGGACAACAAGGGATGAGCCTGATTATAATAAATTGATGCAATTTCGACTGGAACTGCTTAAGAAAAACAATCTGAAACTTGCCGATATACAAAATGTCATCTCCACAATGGAACCTCTGCCGGGAGCAGTTGATTTTGTCAATGCCGTAAGAGAAAGAGTTCAGCTCATTATTCTATCAGATACTTTTGAACAGTTTGCCAAACCGTTAATGGCAAAACTCGGTTGGCCTTCCTTGCTATGCAATAATCTGATAACCAGACAGGACGGATTGGTTACCGGTTACCGGCTGCGGCAGCCCGACGGCAAGCGTGAAGCGGTTAGGGCATTCAAATCATTAAACATGACTGTTTTTACCGCAGGCGATTCATTTAACGACCTGGCTATGATCCGCGAAGCCGACTCGGGCTGCTTGTTTCGCGCTCCTGAAGCGATAAGAACCGAATATGCGGATATCCCCTGTGTTGACACATTTGACGATCTGTTAGAAAAAATAAACTGTTTTATCCGCAGCTAATTAATCGCGAATTCTCCATGTTGGCTCATCAAGTTTGTTATAACCAATGTTAGTTTTAATTTCACTAATGGGGTTCCATTGTACCAGGAAATCCATAGTGCTGTTCATTTCGGGCCGGCCATAGCGGTTACTTGTTGCCATGTTCCATGTCAGTATTGCATTCCAGTCACCGAGATAATGAGTTGCAGTAAGGGAGAACCCGTCTGTTTTAAAACCGGAACTTCTCCTGAGCGCCTCATTATCAAAACGGAAAGAATTAACAAGATCGAGGAAAATGTTTGTCTGACTTCCCGGAGGCAAATCAATATCCACATCATTAAAAAACGGAAAATTACGGAAGTACTGGTATATACGCTGGTTTTTTGAATTTGTTCTTAGTGACAAGCTTAGAAAATTTGAGACACCTATATCAAAACTCAAAGAAAAATTAAAGCTTGATTGTGTATACTCTCTAAGATTAAATGTCAGGTTGGATGAGGATGTAATTCCAAAGTTAAGGCGGTTTCTCAGCAAACCATCCCATCTCCTGGATATACTGTAATCCATTCTTAAATTTTCGGATTGAAGCGTTTCCTCGCTGTCCATGTCGGTAAACCAGCTTCCGGTGTTGGGATTAAATAAAACATCTCTTCTCCTAATGGCAGTATAAGAAGCTCTAAACCCCCATTTTGTCAGGTTTAATGAAGAACTCAGATTACTAACTACGCCCTCTTCTGTTTTTATTGTCAAATTATTGCTTAAACTGCCAAACGGATTAAAATTAACATTATTGCTGATAGATACATCGCCCAATTTTTGTTTTTCCGGATCACCGGGAAATTGAATTCCCATTCTGGCGGTTGTTGTGGTAATCCATATATTTATGGAAGAACTCAGGGAAAGATCCGGATCACGGGGGGGGAGCGTGGAAGTAACGGTAAATGACTGGGTTTTGCCCAATATGGAAGCAGCTAAATTTGCAGATAATGAGTGGGTGCTTATTCCTTTCCGGCCGTCTTTACTCCAGTCTCCATAAATTATTTCCCATTCAGGGTCACTTGCAGTTCCTATAAAATGTGATGAAATGGCATGCCCTGCCAAAGAGTACGTTAAACCTGTACCGCGAAAAATTTCATTTTGGTATAAAGGAGACAGATTCGTACTGAAGCTGTAGTTTGTGGAAAAATTGGAATTATTGTACTCCTGTTGTATAACATTGGAAATTCTTGCAGGGTCGGGATCTCCATTCAGATCATATCCGTCTCTCCCTCCGGTATCTTCGTCCAGATAGTTGTATTGCCACCAGATCCCCCTGCCGGAATAAGTAAAACTGGAACTAAATAAACCTTCATTATGATTAAAATTTACCGTAGTGCCTGCATCTGCGGCATAATTTGACAGAACAAAACTGATATCACCCCAGTCTACATCGCTGTATGTAGGCCATTTTGAGGTGTCAAAATTAAGTCTTGCCAGGCTTGAAGGCGTTATACTGTATCCTACACTGAGATTGACACCTCTGTTATCCTGAGGCAGCCTGAATGTCTGGGTTAGTACCGGCGGAACAAGTTCATCGGAAGGTCTTCTTTGCGGGGGTTCACTCTGTTCTGCTTGAGGAAAAGGGGAACGAGGAGTACCAATATTTCTTATTGATTCCGGTAATTCTGTTTCTTCCGTGCTTATACTCTGATCGCTGACCGTATTTCTTCCAAGAGTCAGAGGCGTTCCCGATATGGTACCGCTTACCGAATACAGGGTAGCGCTAATGGGGCGAAAATATTCATTTGACGGCGAATAAAACCCAATATCATTTCTATCGGTAATAATAATATCACTGCTGTGAAAATTAATGACAGATGAAATGCTTCCGATGGAAATATTGCTTATGAACGGCTCAACAGTAGGAAAATTAAAATTAACTGTACCGGAAAAATCCCATTGATAGTTTCTGCTTGCGTTTTGGAATGTTTGCTCGGCTTCAAATGCGCCGGCCCCCTGCTGGATCATGTTGACCCAGTCCATTTCCGTTGCTCTGTTCAGAAAATCACTGTCAACAAAAGGATCGGAGTACATCGGCATATTCCACCTGAAACTGCCGAATCTTCCGCTGATAGAACCGGTATTAATTAACCGGTAACGGAACGGGACATTCATGGAAAATAAATTGGATGAATTCCAGTCGGTAGTACCGTCATAATCGGGGAAAAAAGCAGTGTAAGTATTGCCAACAGGGACAATAGTCCTTGTTAAGCCAATACCAAGACTGAATTTGAGTGCGCCGAATATTCCCCTTGCCGGCAGGTCAAGATCTGCTCCAATATAAGTACCAAGGTTGGAATAATAATCAAGCATTGCAACCAGGCTTGTTTCACTCGGGTTCGTTTCTTTCTTTCCCGTACTTCGAAGAAACATTCCTTCCCGTACTCTTTCCATATCCTGCGAACTGCCCAGAATTCTTGTCAGCGAGCTTTGTGTACTTGAACTTGCTCTTGGCCTTCCAAGGATATAAGTTGTTGTCTGAATATAATTTCCCTCTCTGGTACGAAACCCAAATACAGGATGGAATATAATTTCATCTGCAGGATAATAAAAGAAGGGAATATACAGTACAGGAATTTCACCGACTTTTAGTACCGCATTAAGAATGGCAAAATCAGAACCGGGCAGCAGCCATACCCTTGAGGCATGAATCGACCAATACGATTCTTCATTATCGCCGCTGCTTATTATTGCCTTGTTCAATATGGTAACATCTTCGTCATCACGGGAGATAACCGTACCTGCAAACATATATGTGGTATCTTCATTTTGAAGCGATCGTTCGGATATGCCTCCAAGAAAAATGCTTGACCAGTTATCAATATTTACAGTAATTGAGTCACCCCGAAATGTTTCGATTGTGTCTCCTTCTTCCTTGATATACACAACGCCGCCTGAAGCGGTAATAATATTCCTTGTACGGTTAAAAAGAATATCCCATGCCTGAATACGGTGTGTCGCTTCTCCGTCTTTCAGAGTGATAATAACATCTCCGCTCAGCCGTGCGTATTCTTCATCAACCGTTTCAATCTTGAAATATTCGGTTTTTCGTGCCGATTCAATCGTGATAATTTTCCTTCCGTCTTCATCCTCATACACCGGCTGTTCCATTATTTCATAGTAATTCCTTATTCTCCCCGCAAGGTCCGTGCTGGTTCCGCTTTCCGGTAAACCAAGGCGGCGTGCCCAATCGGCAAGTTCGGTAAGTGAAGATGTCCTGATTTCCATTTGAATACGGTTTTGCTCCGGAGTTAATACCTGAACTCTCACCGGTTCGGGAATATCTTCAAGTTCAAATTCAAATTCGGAATCCGGTAAATCTTCAAGAGAATACTCCGGGCCGGTATATTCTTCCTGTGTATGTTCAAGGGAGGGAATTTCCTCCTGGGCATTTAAATAAGTCAAAAGAATTGAAAAGAGGAAAGAAAATAAGCAAACAAGTTTAATATTTTTCATTTTTTGGTTCTTTTTCTCTCTTTTTTGTTTCGTTCAAGCATTTTTCCGATATACATGCCCGTGTAAGAACCTTCACAGGAAGCAATCTGTTCCGGTGTGCCTGTTGCCACAACCTGACCGCCCTTGTCACCGCCTTCCGGGCCCAGATCAATTATATGATCCGCCTGCAAAAGCACATCAAGATTATGTTCAATCATGATTATTGTATTTCCCTGATCTGCCAGCCGTTGTATGACACTCATAAGTTGTTTTACATCGGCAAAATGCAGGCCGGTTGTCGGTTCGTCAAGGAGATAGACGGTGCTGCCGGTAGAGCGTTTTGAAAGCTCCAGTGCCAGTTTAACCCGCTGTGCCTCACCGCCGGAAAGAGTCAGTGCGGATTGCCCTAGTTTTACATAACCGAGACCGACCGAAAGAAGCGTGAATAACTTACGGGCAATATGGGGAATGGGTGCGAAAAAATCAGCGGCTTCTTCAATGGTCATGTTAAGAACATCTGCAATGTTTTTTCCCTTGTAGCGTATATCAAGGGTTTCACGGTTGAATCGCTGTCCGTGACATACATCACAGGTAATATATACATCGGGAAGGAAATTCATCTCAATTTTAATTGTCCCGGCGCCTTCACAGTTTTCGCATCTGCCGCCGCGAACATTGAACGAAAAACGCCCCGGTTTGTAGCCGCGTACTTTCGAATCGGGCAGGCTCGCAAAAAGATCCCGGACAGCCGTAAAACCGCCGACGTATGTGACGGGATTTGAGCGGGGGGTCCTGCCTATGGGACTCTGGTCAATGTCGATAACCTTGTCAATAAATTCATCGCCGGTGATTTTTTTGTACGCGCCTTCTGTGCGGTTTGAACTGTAAACCCGATTCGCCAACGCCGGATACAGTACATCGGAAAGAAGTGTGGACTTTCCCGATCCTGAAACGCCGGTAATGCAGGTAAATACTCCCAGAGGAATTTCCACGCTGATGTTTTTCAGGTTATGCTGGCTTACCCCTTTCATTACAATACTGTTACCGTTCCCCTGCCGCCGTTGTTTGGGAATGGCGATGGACAATTTTCCCGCAAGATACTGTCCGGTAAGGCTTTCTTCCGCCTGCATAATATCTTCCGGGCTGCCCTGTGCAACTACCCTGCCGCCATGCACTCCCGCTCCCGGTCCAAGATCAACGATATGATCGGCTGTTCGAAGAGTCTGCTCGTCATGTTCAACAACTATAAGGGTATTGCCCAGATCGCGGAGGTACAACAGGGTGTCTATCAACCGTTGGTTATCCCGTTGATGCAGCCCAATGGACGGTTCGTCAAGTATGTACAGCACTCCAACAAGGCTTGAACCAATCTGTGTGGCCAGCCTGATTCTCTGCGCCTCGCCGCCGGAAAGAGTTGAGGCTTTCCGTTCAAGGCTAAGGTAATCAAGGCCGACATTCTGCATAAAACCCAGCCGCGAGACAATTTCTTTAAAAATTTGACGGGCGATTTTTTTTTCGGTTTTGGTAAATTTGGCAGTTTCAAAAAAACGCAGGGTATCTGTCACGGAAAGCCGGGAAAGCTCCCAGATATTTTTTCCGGCGACTGTTACACCCAGTACTTCCGGTTTAAGCCTCCTGCCGCCGCAGTCATCACATGGTTTTTGGCTCATAAATTTTTCAAGCCACTCTTTAACTCCGGTTGATTGCGTTTCCAGATAACGGCGTTTGAGGTCCTCCAGCACACCGGGAAATTTTGACTGATATTGAAAATGACCGGTTCCATCACGGTTTACATAGCGGACTTTGATCTCATCCCTGCTGCCAAAGAGAATGGCATCCATTATTTTTTTGGGCAGATTTTTCAGAGGCGTATCAAGGCTGAATTTATAATGTTTGGCAAGGCTTTCAAAACGGCTACGGTGCCAGGCGCTGTCCGGATTATACGGCACTACTCCGTTTTCATTAAATGAAAGGTCACGATCGGGGATTACCAAATCGGGATCGAATTCCAGTTTTGCGCCAAGGCCGGAACAGCTTGGGCAGGCGCCGAAAGGGTTATTAAACGAAAACAGCCTCGGCTGCAATTCGGGAATGGACACGCCGCAGTCCGGGCAGGAATTCTTTTGCGAAAAAAAACTTTCGGTTTCTTTATGACCGGAACTTTGGCTTAAAACCAGCACTATTCCATCTGAAGTTTGCAGGGCGGTTTCTACGGATTCTGCAAGACGAGTACGGATGCCGGGGCCAATAACGAGACGGTCTACGATAATTTCAATGGTATGTTTTTTCTGCTTATCCAGCTTGATGGTTTCATCCAGGCTTACCGGAACACCGTCGATTCTTGCTCTGGCAAAACCGGCCTTACGGGCATCGTCAAGAATTTTCTGGTGTTCGCCTTTTTTCCCCCGGACTACCGGTGCAAGAAGCTGCACCCGGGTTTCTTCGCCAAATTGCAATATGCTTTCTATGATGGAATCCACCGGCTGTTCTCGTATTTCCCTTTCACAGATTGGGCAGTGGGGAATTCCGACCCGTGCGAAGAGCAGTCGGTAATAATCATATATTTCCGTCACCGTTCCAACGGTAGAACGGGGATTACGGTGGGTGGTTTTCTGTTCTATGGATATTGCCGGAGAAAGCCCTTCGATATAGTCCAAATCCGGCTTATCCATACGACCAAGGAACTGTCGGGCATAAGCGGAAAGGCTCTCAACATAGCGGCGCTGCCCCTCGGCAAAAATTGTATCAAATGCCAGGGAACTTTTTCCCGATCCGGATAAACCTGAAATGACAATTAATCTGTCTCTGGGCAGCTCCAGATCGATATTTTTGAGATTATGCTCGCGTGCGCCCCTGAGGATCAGTTTATCCATATTGGTTTCAGGATAACGGATATTATATTAATTCTCAAGGAGCGTTATTTCGACCCGCCTGTTCCGCTGCCTTCCTTCTTCGGTGCTGTTGTCGGCGATCGGCCTTTCTGCGCCGTATCCCCGCACTACCACACGTTCCGGGCTGCGTGTATTCCGGGAAATAAGATAATCTGCAACAACACCGGCCCGTTCCTGCGAAAGCCGCATCCGGCCTTCTTCGGTTCCGGCAAGAGCAGTATGACCGCCTACCAAAATATCACGTTCTTGATATCGCAGCAATATTTCCGCAATCCTGTCAAGTTTATCCGTTTCACCCGGAAGCATGATTGCCGTATCGGGCCGGAAATGTATATTGTCCAGACTTATTGTTATTCCTTCATCAACCGTCCGTACGGATACATCTTCAATTCCAAGGCGTTGAATTTCTCTCGTAATCTCTTCTGCAATTTCTTCTCTGTTCATTCTGGACGATTCAATTATCTCAGCGTCAGCTATCCCCCGATATTCAATCCTTCTGCCGTCGGATAGTTCAAAAATATACCGGAATTCTTCATGGTATGCTACTGCCTGTCCCAATGTTATATCCCAATATACGATCTGATTCGACTGGCCAAGTATTTTTCCCGGCCATACACTTCCGTGAACAGCCGGAGGTTCCCAATTAATGCTGTAACTTACCGAAAAAGCAGGATAGTCATTGTCTTTCCATGATCGTATTCCCAGGTATTCATAATTAGCGGTGAATGGTATCCGGTAAGGCTCAGGTATGCCAAAACTGCTGCGGAAATCATGCATTTCATGTCCGTCATAACTCCATTGCTCGCCGGGTTCAATTGACCTGCCGGGGAAAACGGGGACATCTCGCACAACCGGCATGAAAAATCTGCTGTCAATGTTCATACGTCCAAGATGATCCCTTTCAAATTCCGATTCATATTCTCTTGACCATTGATAGTTAGAGCTCATTCCTGATATTTGCCCTATGGTATCAACGGTTAAGCCGCGTTCTGAAGTCTGGAAAACAGCCTGATGCATCGCATTCGTGCCTGATATACCGGTAATTTCAACTGCTATCCGGTTAAGTGTTTCTGCCCTATGATGTAATCTGTTATTATAATAAACATCCTGATAGACGGTTGAGAGTATACGGTACATATCACCTTCACGATGTATATATTGAAAATCATCCGCACCAAGTAATATATGGCACAGTGAAAAAACGGTAATTAAAATATATCTATGCATATTTTCTCCAAAAAAAGGGCTGTCCGAAAACTACTTCCCGGACAGCCCCTTTCATTTAACTTTTTTTTAATTGCACAGGAAAATTACCTTCCTGTTCTCATAAAACCGTTTTTTTTGCAGCCGGTTTTTTTGCTGCGGGTTTCTTCGCAGCCGGTTTTTTTGCTGCGGGTTTCTTCGCAGCCGGTTTTTTTGCTGCGGGTTTCTTCGCTGCGGGTTTCTTTACTGCGGGTTTCTTTACTGCGGGTTTCTTTGCAGCGGGTTTCTTTGCAGCGGGTTTCTTCGCGGCGGGTTTCTTCGCGGCGGGTTTCTTCGCTGCCGGTTTCTTTGCCGCAGGTTTTTTCGCGGCGGTTTTGGCTTCTGCCATTTTTTTGTCCCCCTTTACAGGATGGTTGTTACTGCCCTTCACCTTGACAGTGGTGGGTATGCGAGACTTCGCTAATTCCCCTCCCTTTAATTTATTTCCGGAATTATTTATAACCGCTTGCGCGCCGGCAAGACGAGCCAACGGCACCCGGAATGGTGAACATGAAACATAGCTTAACCCCGATCGGTAGCAAAAGTCAATAGTCGCTGGATCGCCGCCGTGTTCTCCGCAAATACCAATCATGAAATCCGGTTTTACGGCGCGTCCCTGGCTAATCGCAATTTCCATCAAACAGCCTACTCCGTCTTCGTCTATGGTATTGAACGGATCCACATCAAGCACTTTTTTTTCAAGATATACAGGAAGGAATGAAGCAACATCGTCACGGCTGAACCCAAATGTCATTTGGGTAAGATCGTTTGTCCCAAAGCTGAAGAAGTCGGCGTACCGTGCAATATGTCCGGCACGGATAGCGGCGCGGGGAACTTCGATCATTGTGCCGATTTTTATGGGGATTTTTACCTTTGCTTCAGATAGAACCCTGTCAATAATTTTTTGTGCATTGGGACGCAGATATTTTAATTCACGGGCGGTTAAAACAATGGGGATCATTATTTCGGGGTATACGGGAATATTTTCCCTGATGCAATCAACGGCAGCGCGTGTTATAGCTTCAACCTGCATGTCATATATTTCCGGATAGGTAATCGCAAGACGGCAGCCTCTGTGTCCCAACATGGGGTTAAATTCCTTTAACTGGTCTATTTTTACCTGCAATGCCTCCACACTGATGCGGAGATAGGAAGCAAGCTCTTCTATTTCCTCTTTTGTATGAGGGACAAATTCATGCAGAGGAGGATCAAGCAGCCGGATAACTACCGGGCGGCCTTCCATTGCCTTGAAAATGCCGAAGAAATCTTTTTGTTGAAGCGGAAGGATTTCCTGCAGCCGCTGTTTGCGTCCTTCTTCGTTTTCCGCAACAATCATGGCGCGGAAATGCGTTAATTTATCTTTTTCGAAAAACATATGTTCTGTCCTGCATAACCCAACACCCTGCGCTCCGAAATCAAACGCGCGTTTTGCATCTTCCGGCTGATCGGCATTCGTCCAGATTTCAAAGCCCTTGATTTTTCCCCGAACGGATTTTGCACGGACTTCATCACACCAGCGAAGGAAAATATCCATATCTTTTGAAATTGCGGGAGCGACCAGCGGAAGTTGTCCTTCATATACATTGCCCGTTGATCCGTCTATGGTAATCCATTCACCTTCATTATAGGTTTTACCGTTGATAACTGCGGTATTACCCATTACAATGACTCCTTTCGCACCGACAACACAGGGTTTACCCATGCCGCGTGCTACGACCGCTGCATGACTGGTCATCCCGCCCGTAGAAGTAAGTATACCCTGGGCCGCTACCATACCGCCAATATCTTCGGGGCTTGTTTCTTTACGAACCAGCAATACTTTTTCGCCTTTCGCTTCCCATGCATCTTCCGCATCCTTGGCGGAAAATACAATTTTACCGCAGGCAGCGCCCGGAGAAGCATTCAAACCTTTGGTAATTGCCGATGTATTTTTAACAGCCTCCCGGTCAAGCATCGGGTGGAGGAGCTGATCAAGATGCTCGGGTGTTACCCGTGAAATTGCGGTTTTAATATCAATAAGACCTTCAGCAACCATGTCTACGGCTAATTTTACGGCGGCAGTTCCGGCACGTTTACCGTTTCTGGTTTGAAGCAGGTAGAGTTTTTTCTTTTCAATGGTAAATTCCATATCCTGCATATCAGAAAAGTGCTTTTCCAGCTTGTTTTTTATATTAACAAGCTCTTTGTACAAAGCGGGGATTTGCTGCTGCAGAGTCGAAATTTTTTCGGGTGTCCTGATGCCGGCTACTACATCTTCGCCCTGGGCATTCATCAGATATTCTCCGTAAAATATATTGGCGCCGGTAGAAGGGTCGCGGCTGAAACATACGCCGGTACCGGAATCATCACCCAAATTGCCAAAGACCATTGCCTGAACATTGACCGCTGTTCCCAGAAGGCCGCGAAGGTTGTAAATTTCCCGGTATTTTACGGCGCGTTCATTCATCCATGATCCAAACACCGCATTAATTGCACCCCACAATTGCTCCATCGGGTTTTGCGGAAATTCCCTGCCCGTATCCTTTTTCACGATTTTTTTATATTCGCCGACAAGATTTTCAAGGTCTTTGGCAGAAAGCTGGGTATCAAGCTCTATTCCCTGTGTTTTTTTTATTGAACTGATTGCTTCTTCAAAGTGATCGCGATCGACACCCATTACTACGCCGCCGTACATTTGAATCAAACGCCTGTATGCATCCCAGGGGAAGCGGGTATTGCCGATTTTATTTGCAAGCCCCTGTACAACATCATCATTCAAACCAATATTGAGAATGGTGTCCATCATGCCGGGCATGGAGGCTGCCGAACCGGAACGGACAGAAATCAAAAGTGGGTTAGCCGGATCGCCGAATTTTTTATTCATCACCTTCTCAAGTTTTTTTAGGACTGCTTCGACTTCTACTTTTACTTCCGCAGGGTATTTCTTGTTGTTATCGTAATAAGCCGCACATACCCGGGTTGAGATTGTAAAACCCGGAGGAACCGGAATTCCCAAATTCGTCATCTCTGCAAGATTAGCTCCCTTACCGCCAAGCAGATCTTTCATTCTCGTATTGCCTTCGGCTTTTCCTTCGCCAAAAAAATAAACGTTTTTTTGTTTTGCCATATTCCTGCTTCCTCCTGAATATTTCATTGTACAGTCATCCTGTATTATTCCATTCTCTTATCATACCATTATCGACAAAAAAGTAAAGTACCTGTATTGTAATACTATGAACTATATTGAACTTCCTGTCTACAAAAATCATCAGAAAATTTTATCTGCACTTGCCGGGAATCATCAAGCGGTTGTTGTTGAAAGTCCGACAGGATCCGGCAAAACCACACAGATGCCGGTGATATTGCTTGATGCCGGATATGCGCAAAACGGGATCATAGGAGTTACACAGCCGCGCCGGATCGCAGCAGTGTCGGTGAGTGAATTTATCGCCCGTCAGATGGGAAGTTCCATACCCGGTCTTATCGGATACAAGATGCGCTTTGAAGATCGTACCAGCCATGAAACAAAAATTAAAATCATGACAGACGGCATTCTGCTTCAGGAGATGAAGCTTGACCCGTGGCTTTCCAGATACAGCTGCCTCATTGTAGACGAAGCTCATGAACGCAGTCTCAATATTGATTTTATACTGGGTCTTTTGAAACGGGTACTGGAAAGCCGCCGTGATTTCAAAGTGATAATATCCTCTGCAACGATCAATGCGGAAATTTTTTCCGAGTATTTCCATGAATGCCCGGTAGTAAAAATCGAAGCACAACATTTTCCGGTAACGCTTGTGTATGATCCGCCAATGGGAGAGAACAGAGAACAGAGAACAGGGTACAGAGAACAAAGAACAGGGTACAGAAAACAGGAGCGTGGCGGGGGTACGGATGCGGCGGAGGCTATTCTCATGAAGATTGAGGAGCTTGTTACCCGTTTTATTTCCGAGAAGCGCACGGGGGATATTTTAGTGTTCCTTCCCGGTGAGAAAATGATAAAAGATTGTATGAGCAGGCTTGTTTTCAGTCAGATGGGAAGCTGTCTGCATGTGATTCCGCTGTATGGCAGACTGGGTAAGGAAGAACAGGAACGGGTCTTTGAACCTGCGCCGAAAGGCAAGACAAAAGTCATTGTATCTACCAACATAGCCGAAACATCGGTTACGATAGAAGGAATTACCGTTGTCATTGATTCCGGATTGTCAAAACTCAACTGGTATAATCCCCACAGCTTTACTTCAAGCCTTGTGGAAGCGCCGATTTCCAAATCATCGGCTAATCAGCGTAAAGGACGGGCGGGCCGTACCCAGGAAGGAACGTGTTACCGGCTGTACAACCGCAGTGATTTTGAAACCCGCCCGCTCTACACTCCCGAAGAAATTTTCCGCACCGACCTTTCCGAAGTTATTCTCCGCATGGCTGACTTGGGAATAACCGATTTTGAAAACTTTGATTTTATTTCCATGCCGGAAAAAGAAGGCCTCATCTCGGGCATTGAGACGCTCAACCTCCTTGAAGCGCTTGAACCAGACCGCACGCTTTCAAACATAGGGAAAATGATGACTGAATTTCCCCTCGCACCCCGTCATTCCAGAATAATTGTGGAAGCGATATTGAAGTATCCCCACGTGATTCGTGAGACGATTATCGCTGTCGCGTTTCTTTCCACTCAAAGTCCGTACATCCTGCCGCCGGGTGAAGAAACGAATGCACGCAAAGCCCACCACCGGTTTCATGATGATTATGGGGACTTTGTTTCCTGCTTAAAACTTTTTCAGGCCTACACCGACACGACAAATAAGGCCGGCTTCTGCGATCGCAACTACCTTGACGATCGGGCAATGGCGGAAATTGTAAACGTGGCCTTCCAGCTTGAAGAAATTCTTGGCACAATGAAAATCCCCGTATTATCAGGCGGGCATACCGATGATTACCTTTGCTGTATAGGCAGAGGGATGATTCAATTTGTCTGCATACGCGAAGGCCGCGGGAGAAATCCAAGTTACCGTAGCCTCACCGCCGACAAGATCACCATTCATCCCGGCTCGGTGATGTTCCGCATGGACCCGCAGTTTATTGTTGCGGGAGAAATTGTCCGTACCAGCAGGATGTACGCCATGTCTGTGTCCCCGCTTACGAGAGAAATGCTTGACCGGTTAGGTTTGGGAGAGTTGCCCCACTACTCCCGCCAACTCACTCATGATTGGTCGGGTAGGAGTGGTCGGGAGAAAACTGAACACAGGGAAAAGAAACTTAAAAAAGCCAGAGACTTTACAAACAACATCAAGATCGCATCGGAAATTTTTGAAATACAAACCATAAAAGGCAAGAAGACCGTGATTATGCCGTGGGATCAACTTGCTGCCATTCGGGACAATATTCCTTCCGAAATAATTTACAAAGGATTAAAAGGCGCCATTGTCTTCAATCATGTTTATACAATACTTGCCGGGGAAAAACTGGAATTAATACTCTCGCTGGCACCTGTATTGGATATGGACAACGCCTTAGTCCGCGACTGGCCCCGCAAACAGAATTTTCATGCCGCTTCCGATCTTGCGGCGCTGCTTGAACACATGGACGGCCTGGTGAAGCCGGCGTTGTGGAAAAAAAACTCCAGGGAAATCGGTTTCCTTGCCCTGTTCACCGATGGCGATGGGAATTACTGGTTCAGGTGCTCACGCGGCTACTACACGAGCCTCAACGAAAGCCTTGCCAGCCTGGAAATGCTGATAGAAGAACTGGATGACGATATCGGTATTGGCATGAAACATATTGTTAATACAACGTACCGGCGGTTGTCAGAGCAGGTGTTAAGGTAGAAAACGTCGATTTATCCGCAAAAAAATCATGGTTACTACATATTTACAAACGAAACATTTAATGTTAAACTAATGATAATAAATCTTTAGGAGGATATTATGAGAAAAACTATCGGGATTACTCTGATGCTCGTTGTCTTATGTGCGGCAGTATTAATAATTGGTTGCGAGCGAAGACAAGCAGGAACCGATGGATTACCGCTCATTGGCGCGGCTATCTACCGGTTTGACGACACATTTATGTCTTATGTCCGGAATACCATTCAGGAAAGCGCTGCAGGAAGAGCACAGTTAAGTATGGTGGATTCCCAGAACCAGCAACCGGTACAGAACGATCAGGTTGATCAGTTCATCACTCAGGGGATGAATGCAATAGCAATCAACCCTGTTGACAGAACCGCAGCAAGAACTATTTTGGAGAAGGCAATGGCCGCAGAAGTGCCGGTTGTGTTTTTCAACCGCGAGCCTTTTGCCGAAGACATGCAGCTTTGGGATAAAGTGTACTATGTAGGCGCAAGGGCTGCCGATTCCGGCACCATGCAGGGTGAAATGATCGTTGATTACTGGAGAGCCAATCCCTCTGCAGACAGAAACGGCGATGGAGTCCTTCAGGTCATTATTTTAAAAGGCGAACCCGGACACCAGGATGCCGAAGCCAGAACAGAATACTCCGTCAGAGCCATCCGGGATGCCGGTATCGAAGTGGAAATTCTTGCTGAAGATTTTGCAAACTGGCAAAGACCCATAGCGGTAGAAAAAATGGACGCATTCTGGGCCAGCTTTGGCGACCGGATTGAAGCGATTATTTGTAACAACGATGACATGGCTTTAGGCGCCATTGAATCTCTCAGAAAAGCCGGCATCTTCTCCGGCGATAGTTTCATACCTATTGTTGGTGTTGACGCTACTGCCCCCGCACTTCAGGCTATGGCCGAAGGAACCCTTCTTGGCTCGGCTCTGAATGATGCTCTGAATCAGGGAAGAGCTACATTTGACCTGGCTTATGCGCTTGCTACTGGCGCTAATCCTGCCGCAGCCGGCTGGAACATCGAAAACGGTCAGTATGTGTGGGTTCCCTACCAGAAAGTAACTTTGGATAATTTCAGGGATTTCCAGTAAATTCCAGGCAGAATAAATTCAGTGAAGGCGGAAGGATTATATATGTCCCCGCCTTCTTCTTTAAAATATCCAAAGCATGACTCATGAGCAATGATAAATACATTCTACAGGTAAAAAATATTTCAAAATCTTTCCCCGGTGTCCATGCTTTGGATAATGTTTCGATTGATATAAAGCCGGGAACAGTACACGCCCTGATGGGTGAAAACGGCGCCGGCAAATCAACACTGATGAAATGCCTTTTCGGGATTTACGACCCTGATGAAGGTGAAATAATCCTTGATGGCATACCGGTGCGTTTTCAAAATTCCCGGCAGGCCCTGGATGCAAAAATTTCCATGATCCACCAGGAACTGCATCCAATCCCCCTGCGCCCTGTCATGGAAAACCTCTGGCTGGGACGTTTTCCCATGCGTTTTGGGTTGTTCATCGATCATAAAAAAATGTACCGGGATTCGGTTGCCCTGTTCAAAGACCTTAATATGGATATTGACCCCCGTACCTGGGTAAGAGAACTTTCCGCTTCAAAAATCCAGTCACTGGAAATAGCCAAGGCTGTGTCTTATGGAGCCAAGGTTATTATTATGGACGAACCCACCTCCTCGCTTACCGAAAACGAGGTGCATCTTCTGTTTGACATCATAAGGCGGCTGCGCAATGAAGGTGTTGCCATAATATATATTTCCCATAAAATCGAGGAAATTCTTACCATCTCTGACGAAGTATCGATTTTGCGTGACGGGAAACATGTTGGTTCGTATAACGCAAAAGAATTGACAACCGATCAAATTATTAAATATATGGTGGGGCGGGAACTATCACACCGCTTTCCTCCCAAAGACAATGTTCCCGGCGAAACAGTAATGGTTGTCAGCGGCTTCACCTCTACACGGCCCCGATCCTTCAGAGATGTAAATTTCTCTCTGGGCAGGGGCGAAATTCTCGGTATTGGGGGGCTTGTGGGCGCCCAAAGAACAGAACTTATCGAATCACTTTTCGGACTGCGGCCTGTTGAAAGCGGCAAGATTTCAATCAACGGCATGCAGGTACGTATAAAAAATCCGCAGCAGGCAAAGCGGAAAAAACTTGCCCTTGTTACCGAGGAACGGCGTGCATCGGGAATAATTCCCATGCGTTCGGTAAAGGAAAATATGCTGCTGGCAAATATCCGCCATTACATTAGTACTGCGGGACTTATAAATGACACTAAATGCGAAAAAGACACCGCTCGTATGATTCAAGCATTAAATGTTAAAACTCCCGGCGGAAAAACCCTTATCCGGGACCTTTCCGGTGGTAACCAGCAAAAGGTATTGTTTGCCCGCTGGCTGCTTACCCAGCCGGATATCCTGCTCCTTGATGAGCCGACCAGGGGTATTGATGTAGGCGCCAAGTACGAAATTTATAATATTATTATCAACCTGGCAAAAGAAGGGAAAAGTATTATCATGATTTCATCTGAGATGCCGGAATTACTCGGTATTTCCGACCGAATCATGGTGATGTGTGAAGGCAGGGTAACGGGCTTTTTGGACAGAAAAACCGCTACACAGGAAGCCATAATGCATCTGGCATCACAGTTTGAACAGCAGGTTTCTGCTTAACAGGATACGAGAAGGAGAAAAAGAGTATGCCGGTAAAAAAGCCTAATATAACTCTTAAAACAGTACAGGAATTTACACTGAAAAATGCCATTTATTTAGTTCTCATTATTCTGATTCTGATAGTTGCCATATTGAGACCCCGATTCGTTGGTATCGTTTATTCTACGGAAACAGGGTATTATGAATTTTCTCTCAGGCTTTTTTTGCAAAATATCAGAAATATCCTTTCAATGTCGGCAACACGGATTATTATTGCAATGGGTATGGGCGCTGTATTGATCACCGGCGGCGTGGACCTTTCTGCAGGGCGCAGCGTGGGGCTTGCGGCAGTACTATCGGCTTCGCTGCTGCAATCCGTGGAATTTTCACGGCGCATGTACCCGGATTTACCTGCACTCCCGCTATTTATTCCCATCCTCATCGCGATGGCTGTTTGCGCTGTCTGGGGGTTATTAAACGGTCTGGTCATTACCAAGCTCAAAGTGCCGGCATTCATTGCAACTTTAGGCACTATGGTTGCTATTTTTGGTGCTAATTCCCTGTATTTTGATCGCCCGCCCTACGGCGCCCAACCAATCGGCGGTTTGGACCGACGTTTTACCACTCTTGGGACAGGGTTCATTGGCCTGGATGGCGTGTACTCGATTCCCTATATTGTGATAATCGCTGCAGTTGTTTCGCTGATAACATGGGTGCTTTTTAACAAGACTACTTACGGAAAAAACATCTACGCAATAGGCGGCAATGCCGAGGCCGCCAGAGTTTCCGGTGTAAATGTAACACTCACTCTGGTAATGGTTTACACCATCGCCGGCTTGTTGTACGGTTTGGGAGGCAGCCTTGAGGCGGCCCGTTCGGGAGGCGCTACGAACAGCTACGGTTTCGGTTATGAGCTGGATGCAATTGCCGCCTGTGTTGTGGGTGGCGTTTCAAATCTCGGCGGTATCGGTACTGTACCGGGCATAGTGATTGGCGTTCTTATTTTTTCGGTAATTAACTACGGCCTTACATTTGTCGGCATGTCGCCTTATTGGCAGCAGATTGTCAAGGGCGCCATTATTATTGCCGCCGTAGCATTGGATATCCGCAAGTACCTCGCAAAACGGTAGACCGCCGCTACTTGCTTACGGCCGCCTGTTATTTGTATCATGCATCATGGCAAAGAACCACGAATCAATCGAACCCAAGTGGCAAAAATACTGGGAAGATAACAAGACATTTAAGGTAACGGAAGACCCGGCCTTTCCCAAAAATAAGCGGCGTTATGTGCTGGACATGTTCCCCTACCCTTCGGACGCAGGCCTGCATGTGGGTCATCCGGAAGGCTATACCGCTACTGATATTTACTGCCGTTTTCTTAGGATGAACGGCTACAATGTACTGCACCCCATGGGCTTTGATTCATTCGGGCTTCCGGCGGAGAATTATGCCATTAAAATGGGTGTTCACCCGGCAAAAACTACCAATGCTAACATTGATCATTTCAGAAAACAGATAAAGTCGCTGGGATTCTCGTATGACTGGGACAGGGAAGTGTCTACTTCTGATGAGGAATATTACAAATGGACTCAGTGGATTTTTCTCAAACTTTTTGAGAAGGGACTTGCTTATGAAGCGGAAAGCCCCATCAACTGGTGCCCTTCCTGCAAAACCGGTCTTGCGAATGAAGAAGTAGTGGACGGACTCTGTGAACGGTGCAAAGCAAAAGTAACACGCAAACGCATCCGCCAGTGGGTTTTGAAAATAACCGCTTATGCCGAACGACTGCTTAAAGACCTGGACGGGCTTGACTGGCCTGAACCGGTTAAACAGATGCAGAGAAACTGGATAGGACGTTCAGAAGGTGCCAATGTTACATTCAAAATCGACGGACACCCAGAAACGCTTGAAATCTACACCACCCGGCCTGATACTCTCTTTGGCGCTACGTACATGGTTCTGTCTCCGGAACATCCGCTTACCGAAAAAATAACCACTGCGGAACAGAAAGCGGCAGTTTTTTTGTATACTGAAGAAGCGGCAAAAAAGAGTGATTTGGAACGTACCGACCTTGCAAAGACCAAAACCGGCGTATTTTCCGGCACGTATGCCGTTAACCCGGTGAATAACGAAAAAATTCCCATCTGGATTGCTGACTATGTTCTCATCTCATACGGCACCGGAGCAATTATGGCAGTACCGGCCCATGATGAACGTGACTGGGAGTTTGCTACACAGTTTGGGCTGCCGATAGTGCAGGTTGTTGAACCAATAGCAGAGAACAGGGAACAGGGAACCGTTTTCACCGGAGACGGCATTTCCATCAATTCCGGCATCATCACCGGGCTTCCCACTGCCGAAGCCAAAGAAAAAATTACCTCATGGCTTGAAGAACAAGGTATTGGAAAAAAGACGGTGAACTACAAGCTGCGAGACTGGCTATTCAGCAGACAGCGTTATTGGGGAGAACCCATTCCCCTTGTTCACTGCGATAACTGTGCGGCAATAGTGCCGCTAAGGGAAGAAGATCTTCCGTTGAGGCTTCCCGATGTTCAGTCATACAAGCCCACCGGTACCGGCGAATCGCCGCTGGCAGCCATTGCGGAATGGATACAAACAAGCTGCCCCCGCTGCGGCAGTGAGGCACGCCGGGAAACGAATACCATGCCACAGTGGGCTGGTTCCTGCTGGTATTACCTTCGCTATCTTGATCCACACAATAAAAACGTATTTGCTGATCGTGAAAAAATAGATTACTGGATGCCGGTTGATCTCTATGTTGGCGGGGTTGAACATGCGGTACTGCACCTTCTATACGCTCGGTTCTGGCATAAAGTATTGTACGATTTCGGTCTGGTGAACAGCAAAGAACCATTTACCCGTCTGGTGAATCAGGGGATGATCGTTTCATTTGCTTACCAGAGAAAAGATAAAACACTGGTTCCTGCGGATCAGGTTGAAAAAAAGAGCGATGGTACGATTATCGAAACAGCTACCGGCGAAGCATTAACCGAAGTAATTGCCAAGATGAGCAAGAGTCTCAAAAACGTAATTAACCCCGATGAAATTGTCCGGGAATACGGCGCGGATTCACTGAGGTTGTATGAAATGTTCATGGGCCCGCTTGAAGTTAGTAAACCCTGGAGTACTGCAGGCCTTATCGGTGTGTCACGCTTTCTGGAAAAAGTATGGGCAGTGGGGAGTAAGATAGGGACCAGGGATTGTGGTACGAAAGATCCCCGTCTAACAAAACTGCTACACAAGACAATCAAAAAAGTGAGCGCCGATACGGAAAGTCTCAATTTTAACACTGCCATCAGCGCCATGATGATCTATACCAATGAGCTTGTAAAACTCAATGAAGTTCCCCGTACTCTTTGGGAACCATTTGTTATCATGCTCAGCGTGTATGCGCCGCATCTTGGCGAGGAGCTTTGGGAAAAATTGGGAAACACGAAGTCTGTAAGTGCGTGTGCATGGCCTGCGTTCAATGAACAGTTGGCACTTGACGATGAAGTAACTGTTGTTGTTCAGGTAAACGGAAAAATCCGCGGCAAGTTTACTGCCGCCGCCGGAACCGAAAAGGAAGATCTGGAAAAAACCGCCCTTACACTGCCCGACGCAGTAAAATGGACAGAAGGAAAATCAATAACCAGAGTGATAACCGTGCCTGACAAGCTGGTGAACATCGTTTTAAAGCAGTAATCAGGTGCCGGGCTGCAGCGAATCACTCAATCAAGTTGAAAATGTTCATCTCGATGAAATTTATCAGTTCCTGACGGGATAGTTCATCCATGCCATAAATCCCCTTTAGATAATCCTCCCAGGATGCGACAAAATCTGCGGCAATACGGCGGGTGAGGGGAAGCTGCTTACCAATTAGAATTCCTTCGCTGTCTTTGTTCCTCCAGAGAGCGTTTGTTTTACAAATAATTTTTATGTCATTTAATATATTTTTTTGAGACTTAACAAGAAAAATAATTGTCCTGCCCGGTTTAGTATAAGAACCAAATTTTTTATAGGCTGTGTAGTTCCAGTTATCCAAAGGTATTCTTATTCGGGTGAGAAGTTCCTGATGGTTCAGAGCAATGGTATCAGATCCGGAGAAAAAACGCGGAGCAGTAATCCAGCGTGATGTTTGCGTTGTCCGCAATTCAAATTGTGCATCCAGGGCGCTCAGCGCCGCAGAACAATCCAGACACCGTTCGGGGAAACAGATATTCCCCCCTATTGTGGCCATATTGCGTAATTGTGGCCCGGCTATGTTTTCAAGGCAGCGCTGAAGGACAAGGGGAACAGTTTTTCCCAGATCAATTATCTGGCTGAGCTTTACCATACCGCCGATTTCCAGGAAAAGCCTCGTACGGCTAATCCGCCGCATTTCAACAATGTTGTCAAGCGATAGTATCACCGGCGGCAGATCAAACACCCTCCTGTCCTGATACTGCAATATGCCGGTACCGCCTGCATATAGCACTGCTTCGGGATAACGGTTCCACTCGGAAAATAATTCGGAATAATTTAACGGGGAGAAAATAATACCGGGATTATCGGCCATAGAGCCTCCGCTGCCGTATATCCGCTGTTTTTTCAATACCTTCAACCAGTTGATGCGGGTCGGTGCAGCGGCACATAATCCCGTTGAAAGCAGCAAGAATTTCCTGCTTTGAAGGGCGGTTGTTTTTACCCAGTAAGGCTCCTGTGTTGAGGATTTTACTGGATTTGCAATAATCGCAATTATGAAGATTTGCTTCGGCAAACCCGGTAATAATGTCCCGGTATTCAACCGTTTCGGCAAAGCCTTCTATCGTTATAATTTCACTACCTTGCATTTTAAATGCCGGTATGAGACAGGCATGGATGATATTGCCGTTAAACAAGACCGTGCATAACCCGCATTTGCCTGCAAGACATCCGGCTTTTGCACCCAGTAATCCAAAATCGCTGCGCAGTATATCAATGAGCCGTACATTTGCTTCACTGCGGAATTCCTTCTCTTCACCATTGAGAATAAATTTTATATTCATGCTCTTTTCCTGACAAACGTATACCAAATGTCCTGTGATTTGAGCGGTATAGATTGAAATTGGTAATCCAATGCCTGCGAGACCGCCTGCAAAAAAGCGGCAGGCACACAGCTAAAGGGAAGACCGCCTATCCCCAGCGACACCGCAGGCGCCGAAGGTTCCGCTGCATTGTTTTCAATAAAATCTATGGTTATTTCAGGGATATCAAGAGGACCAAACATATCGAAATTCTCATACTGTTCCTCCGGAATAACACCATTAACATAGCTGATTTGCTCTTTATAAGCCCAGCCCAATGCCTGAATCACCGATAACTTAAGGCTTCTGCGCGCTTCATTTTCCGATAAAATTTTTCCGCCGTTCACACACATCCATACGCCCCGTATAACGGGAATGAATTCAACCGGGTTTATTTCAATCTCAACAACTGCCGACGCCCATCCCATAGTGACACGGTCAGGATTATCCTGGGGTTTAATCAGTTTTCGGACTGTTATTGGCAGGCTTTTTTTTAAGCGTTGTTCATGAATGGAAATACACGCTTGCTTAACCAGGGGGGTGAGAGTGACAATATTATGTGACATGGTAGCCGGGCCGGAATCGAGGTAATCAGCACTATATATAATCCGTACCTTATCTGTATCAATTCCCAAAATCTCCGCTGCCATGCCTGACCATATTGCCGCAATACTGCAGTCGGGGCTGACGCTGCTTGTTCTTATTTCAAGCACTTCGTCTTTTTGAAGTATCAATTCAATGCCGCATTTTCCATTTTCAATATTGCCAGGATATACCGTTTCATTGTTTTGATATCCCAGCGCAAGGCCAATGCCCCGCAGAATTTCTCCCGATTCAATCCATTCACCTTTGAAAGAATCATACGAGATACGTTGTTTCCTGTTCTGCCTGAGCATATTATATGAAGCCCATTTTCGGCTGTAATCGCTCATCTTCATCGCAGTTTCGACGAGTTTTTCATCTTTACAATATTCGATTCTACGCAATGCGGGATCCTGTTTGCAATGTTCGGCAATACGGGAACTGTGCCGTTCCATTGCAAAAACACTTTTTGTTAACCCTAACCCGGTATACGACCCCTGTGGAGGTATATTTGTTTTAAATACCGTACCACTAAAATGAATATTTTTCGTTTTATACATTTCTATGCAACCACGGAATACATAATCAAGCAGGTTGTTTACGTTAACTTCGTATGCGCCAAGGTTAACACGTGCCTTAATTATAAGTCCAATAAGATCGCTCTTTTCATCATGTGCGCTTGCAATACTTATTTCCGTTGCAAACCGTTTTGGCGAGAAGCAAAAGTCTTCCCTTCTGCTCAACATTAACTGCACCGGTCTTTCGGTTAACCATGCGCCCAATGCCGCATGACATGAAATGAGGGATGGGTACCACAGTTTTCCGTCTAAATAATGTCCGGTAACAGCAGGTCTTACCGATACGGCAGGTAAAGTGAGATCAAGAAGCTGGGCTACGGAACGTTTTACATGGAAAGGCCATTGTGTTACCGTGCTGACCATAATGACGGCATTTCTTTTATATGACTGTACTTTAGCAGACCCGTCTGATTTTTTAAGCCATGCAACCGCACCGGACGGCTCAGCAAACCATGGATATTGGATACCTGTTGTATACACACCGTTCACAATATATTGCGCTTCCAAAAAAGCCGCCTCGGAATCACCTATTTTTATATCCTGTTGCGTCAGGATCATGTTATCATCTGTATCGGTGTGGGTAAAAACCGGCGGTTCTTCCTCGGCAATGACTTTGCAGTTCACTGCGATTTTCTCAAGCATGTCTTTATCCGGCCCCAGCAATAACGCTACAGGCTCTCCAATATAGGATAATACATCGGCTGCAAGTACCGGCATTGGGCTGTTTTCAAGACAGTTTTTTCCGGGAATATCCCCTGCGGTGATCAAGGTATATCCGCCGGGAAGCTTAGGACAGTCAATATAGGACAGCTTTCCCTTCGCAACCGGTGATCTGATGGTCAGGGCATACAGCATGTGCGGAAAAGAGATGTCAGAAACAAAACCTGGCTGTTCCATTATTATTAAGTATAGTCAGTAAAAAAAAAAGAGAAAAGAGAGCAAAATCAGGTTTGTACTAGTAAGTACCGGTATAATATATTTCTTCAAAAAACGGCGAGTTTGAAATTGCATCAAGGGGAATAATATCTTTCTGTAACTCTTTGACATATATTGTTTGCAATTCCAGTTCAGGACGTATACGCTGCAGTATTACATGCAATAGCTCAGTACAGTATATTCTGGAACTGTCATGCATATCAAACTGCCAGTCAAACGGTATACCAATAAAATTAACCGCTGAATCTGATATTGTGCTTCCGTCCATATTGTATATCCGGTAAACCCCTATTGCCCGTGCAATTTTAACAAATTCTTCAAGGGGGACTTCATGTACATAATCCCGCCCGTGCCCTGTATCTCCTTCTGAATGAATTACAGTGATCCTGTCTTCATTAATTCGGACAATGCCCATGTGAGAAAAACGTTTATCATCTTCTGATATGTCTTTGAAGAAATGTGACCAAAACCTGTCGCCAAGACGGCAAATAATATCGCCGTCCTGCACAAGTGAAAAAAGTGTTGCTGTGTCTTTTGCTGCAACAGGACGGCCTTTGGGTGCAAGTACGTATACAAGCAGCGTAATAAACGCTATTGTACCAATACCAATACCGGCTAACACATAATGTTTTTTTTTAAATATGTATTAATCATTTTTCAAAAGTAATGAGCCATTTCCCGTCAACTCTTATCAGATGAATTTCTTCTGTGGAACCGTCACCAAAATTCATTTCCACAACAGCAGTATCTCCGTCAATGGTTTCACTCGTGCTGATAAGCCCGCCTTTTTCGGCAGCTCCTCCTTCTGCTTTTTCTCCAAAGGCAGCTATCATCGCCGCTGCTTCCGGGGTCATGTAATTACTATATGCCCTGGTGTCTCCTTTTTCAACAGCTGTCCAGAATTGCCTTACAACACTTTCCGGGCTGTTTCTGCCGCCGCCTCCGCAGCCAATAATTGATAAACCGCCAATTACCATTAAACTGATTAATCCAATTGCAAGTATTTTTTTCATTTTTCTCTCCTTAAGCATTTTATCGATTACTATACCCAAACAGGCACAGATATTATATTATCACAATGAACAGAGGACTGTGTCAATTACCCTCTCCACCTGCTCCATTGTCATTCCCGGCCAGATGGGCAGGGATATTTCATGCAGGAAACTGTTCATGGTTTCGGGAAAATCGTTTGCAGACAGGGAAAAGCGTTTTTTATAATAGGGCATGATATGCAGGGGAATAAAATGCACCGATACGCCGATGCCCTGTTTTTTTAGCCTGCTGATAAACTCGTCACGTGATATTTTTACCTGCTGCGGGTTTAGGCGCAGAGGGTACAGATGACGTGCATCGCCGGGGCCGGTTAACGGCAGGACTAATTGCTGCTTCCCTGCAAAAGCTTTGTCGTAAGCGGCGGCTATTTCTTCACGCATCCGCAGAAGTTCCCATGCACGTGAAAGCTGAACCCGGCCCACAGCGGCAAGCAAATCCGGCAGGTTGTACTTGTAACCTGCCTCAGCAACCTCGTAATACCAGGAAGCTTTTGTATCAGAATAGCGGTTCCAGACTGTGCGGTCAATGCCATGGGATCGCATAATTGAAATCCTTCCGGCAAGTGCCTCGTCACGGCACACCACCATGCCGCCTTCACCGGTTGTGATGGTCTTTGTCGCATAGAATGAGAAAACACCAATGTCACCGATGGTTCCGGCGAATACCCCATTCCCTGTCAATGATGGAAACGCATGTGCCGCATCTTCAATCACTTTCAAACCGTAATGATGGGCAATATCCATGATTGCCGCCATGTCGCAGGGGAGACCGCCGTAATGCACGGGAATAACTGCCTTTGCCTTTCCCGGCGGCAGCCGTTTAATTGCTTGCTCCAGTGCTGCCGGATCCATGTGAAAAGTACCGGGGGATACGTCAACAAAAACCGGATCGGCGCCCAGGTAACATGCAGCTTCCGCTGTAGCAGTGAATGTGTAGGAAGGGACAAGCACCGAATCACCCCGCCTCCGGGCGGCGCGCCCTACCCCGCAGGCTTCCAGTGCCAGGTGCAGGCCGCTGGTAGCAGAATTTACTGCCATGCAGAAGAGTTGAGGGTTGAGAGTTGAGAGTTGAGAATGGGGAGCGAGGGTTGGGTTTTGCAGGAAGTCGGTGAATTCTTTTTCAAAGGCAATGGTTTCTGCGCCAGTAGTCAGCCAGCCGGAGCGCAGAACACGAAGCGCCGCCTCTTCTTCCTCCCTGCCGATAAATGGCCGTGCAAAAGGGATGTCAACAATAGCTTTCACATTTTCCTCAATGCATCACACGGAGGACACAGAGCTAAGAAAGAGAAGACGGAAGTCATGTAACTATTTCCTTTTTTCTCTCCTTCGCGCCTTCGTGCCTTTGTGTGTGATCTTCGCGAATAATATCTACATCCCCCATTGAAGGTATGGCATTTTGTAAAACAGCTCTTAGCAATTCGTTGTTGCGGTACATTTTAGGTTTCTGCGGATCGAAGCGGCAGATTGGTTTAATTGCTGCCATGAGGCGGGTAAGGTTTATGGAACCGGGACGTTTTCTGTCCAGGCGGAGGATTCGGCTGTACTCGGTTTCTTGCGGTTCTTCGTCCTCTGACCAAAGCTCTTCGTCAATACGCTCGCCCGGGCGCGGGCCGGTATACTCGATTTTTATATCGGTTTCAGGTTCAAAACCGTAAAACCGAATCATCTGTTCGGCAAGGTCGCGTATACGAACCGGCTCACCCATATCCAAAAGATAAAGCTTTCCGTTTTCGCCGACACCCCCGGCCTTGAGTACAAGAGAGCAGGCTTCGGGAATGGTCATAAACCAGCGGCGCATTTCGGGATGGGTAACTGTCACCGGGCCGCCCTTTTCGATTTGTTTTTGAAAAAGCGGTACTATAGAGCCTCTTGATCCCAGCACATTGCCAAAACGGACAACCATAAAGTTTGCATTACTTATAGCTGCCGCCGCTTCTATCACCAGTTGTTCGCATATCAGCTTTGAAGCTCCGTAAACAGATACGGGATCTACCGCTTTGTCAGTGGTAATATGAACAAAACGCTTTACACCTTGTTGTATAACAGCGTTTATCAGGTTTTCCGTGCCAAGGACATTATTCTCGATAGCGGCAATGGGATTTTCTTCCATCATGGGAACATGTTTGTAGGCAGCGGTATGAAACACCACGTCGGCACGGAGGTGACCCATAATGTAATCCATGTAATCAGCATCTTTAAGATCACCGATTACCTGAACGAGACTTGCTTTTTCTCCAACGCCTTCTTCCTGTAACAGCCGTAGTTCGCGGTCAATTTGGTAAATGGAATTTTCTCCATGCCCGAAAAGGTACAGGCGCGATGCTCCGGCGGAAAGTAACTGTCGGCAAATTTCGCTGCCGATGGAACCGCCTGCGCCGGTAACCATAACCCGCTTTCCGCGAAGGTAGGCAAGGCTTTGTTTAAGCTGGATTGCAACAGGCGTCCTGCCCAGCAGGTCCTGCGGGTCTATGGAACGGGTTTGAATAAGGTGGGCATCGCCTTCAATTATCTGGGAAATTCCCGGTAATATACTTATTTTTTCAAAACCGGCCCTTTTCAGAATTGAGTACAGTTCTTTCAGATATTCCCGGCTGGCGCTCGGAATGGCAATTATCGCCTCGTCAGCGGGATTCATCCGCAAAAGGCGTGCTACATCACGAATGGGGCCAAGGACGGGGATTCTTTCAATGCTGCGGCCTATTTTATCGGGGTCATCGTCAAGAAATGCGACAACTTCACCAAATATGGCCTTTGTCATGATCTCAATTGCCAGGGATCGCCCTGCGAAACCGGCCCCGATTATGTACAAACGACGGGATTTCTGTGTTTTCATATATTTCCCTCCCCGGATTATCTCAACGAACCCATTACCTCAAAGGCAAGATCAATGGCAAAAGAATCGTCATACAGGTTCAGTTTGACTTTTGCCCTCTTCTTTCTTTTATCGACTTTAATTATCCTTCCCTCAAGCCCCATAAGAGGACCTTCTATAACAACAATACGTGAATCTTCATTAAAAAATACCCTTGAAACACCTGCTACAAGCCCAGTTTTTTTTATAAAGTGAAGCACAAGTTCAAGGTCTTTGCCCGAAAGCGGGGTTATATCCTGGTTTGATGTAAGGAAACGGTAAAAACCGTCTGTGCGCCTGAACGTCCGTTGGTGAACATGGATTTCTTCTGATTCTGATTCAATAAAAATATAGCCCGGAAATATAGCCGCTGTTGACTGATGTACCGAACCTTTTCGCCGTATGTCAACACGCCGCCGGGGAAAATACAGGGAAAGCCGGATTTCCGGATGCAGAGCTGTGAACCGCCGGATAAATTTTTCTTCTCCGCCGGTTTTTACCTGTATGGTGTAATAATGCATTCATATCAGATTAATCCATAATTAATCAATGGTAAACTGCCGATAATGGAAAAGGAGGTTTATATGCTGAAAAAAACAGTGATTCAAATATTCCTGCTATGTGTTGTTTTTATAATTCCTCTTAACGCAGCTTCCATATCTATTCTGGTTATTGAAGCCGGGCTCTCAAGTTCAAGTCCTGCCAGCAGTAAATCCGCCATGTGGGAAAACGGTCTTATGGATGTTTTTTTTGAGTCGGGACATATAGTTACCAACGCCTCCATTTCCCGGCTTCCGGATATACCGGATGAAGAAGAAATTCCATATTTGACGGAAAGAGAATTCGATGAAGCAAAAGAAGGTGGGATGAATTTTTTTCTGGTTGCCATAGTATCTCATCCTTCACCGCATAATGTTATTTTGCGCCTGTTCAGCACGGAAACCAGTGAAATGCTGCTTGAGTATTCATACACAGACAGTACACACAGATCAGACAGAGCGGAATATGAAAGCATAAAGGAAAATATCATGTCTTTTGCCGCAGGAATACGGCAGGTTATCCAATGAAAACAATAAAAATAGCCATAATTATTATTGCTTATACATTTTTATCCGCTGCTGTTTTTGCATGGGAAGGCTATGCAGCCGTTGCCCCTTCGGGAGATTTGCCGGAAGACGGTTTAAGCATAGCAACAAATGCTTTTCCGGTTAATACCGTAGTTGATATTACGAACCTTGAGAATTATGTAACACTCAGGGTCATTGTTGTTTCTGATCTTGATTCTCCCGGTCTTTTGGCAACAGTATCCGGCAGTGTTGCGCAGTCCTTAGGCATTCATGAAAATTATCCCGGTAGAATTTTTATCAGAAGAACAACGGATGAGACTGCCTATTCCCTGTTCAGACAGCACGATAACGACCCGTTCCCTGCTTCGCCGGATCCGGTAATAACGGATATAGAATTACCGGAACCATTACCAGCAGTTGTTATCCCGCCGGAAACAGATGATTATGACATTTCAGAACAACCGCCATTTTCTGCATATTCTTTTATACCGGATTCTGATGAATTAGATACAGATATTTTTGACGAAGATGAATTGCCTGTTTTTCCTGCTCCCATTTATATTTCCGCGATCGATGATCTGATATCTATACCTGAAACCGCCTCTGAACCGGATTCATATTTTTTTGATGACGATTCGGAATATGAAGTTGAAACTATTGTGACGGAACCCTCTGTTAGTAGATTATCCATTATAACATCGGAAGAAAGGATCCCCCCAATCCCCGGGCATGTTATCCCGGATGAATATTTTGTACCTCCCGTTCAGCCGGAACATCCGTCTTCTGTTGTTACCGGGAGAAATACCCAGTCAGGTTTTTCTCCGTTCCGGGCTCCGTTAATCACCGAACTTGAACGGAATATGTGGTATGTGCAAATTGGCGCTTATTCAAGACCGGATAATGTTGAGAATGAAATCAACCGGATGGGAATGCATTATCCGATTGTAATTCAAAATATTGGAACGAACACAAATCCCACATACCGCGTTCTTCTTGGTCCGTTAAACCGGGGTGAAAGCGCCGCAATGCTGCAGCGTGTTAAGAGCATTGGGTACTGTGATGCGTTTATTAGGCGGAATTAGTGATATAGTGCATTGGTGACAGTCACCATTTGCAACTAAAACAGCCAGCCTTGATACAACCCTCGACGAAGCGCCTCTATTTATTCCCGTGACAATGTTTGAACTTTCTGCCGCTGCCGCAGGGGCATGGGTCATTGCGGCCGACTTTTGGCTGGCTGCGTACAACGGTTGCGCCTTCGGGCTGGCTTGCAGCCTGCAATGGTGAACCTCCGCCGGAAGAAGTTCCTGCACCTGATGCGTTTCCTGCCGCAGCTGCGCCAAAAGAGGCCATGCTGGAATGGCTTGCCGATTGAACCGTCGCGATTGACCGGTTCATTGGCCTGCGGGATTCGCCGGGCGGTGCAACCTGAATCCGTACAAGGTGCAGACGGGAAGCAATTTCCTGGCGAATGTCGTCAATCATCCGGTCAAATATTTGAAAGCCCTCAACCTTGTATTCGGTAAGGGGGTTTTTTTGGGCATAGTGGCGAAGATAAACTGCTTCACGCAGCGCTTCCATGTTTTCAAGATGATCAAGCCACTTGCGGTCAACGGCATGAAGATAATTATCCCTGATAATGGCATTTAGATAGGCAGTGCCAATGAGAGCTTCCTTGTCGTTAATATCTTTTTCAAGATCGGCTAGTATGCGTTTTTCCAACAGTTCGGTATTTTTTGCTTCGGTGCTGTTGTGGTCAAGCGTTAACTGATACCCGAACTTCTGCCGCATTTCCTCAGATAAATCTTTTATAGCGGCGGCAATGTCATTCCTTTGCGCCCGGTTGAACTCGTCGATTAAGTTTCCTGCCATATCGGCGCTTGCGTCGTTTACCCTTTTTTTCAGGTCTTCGTCAAGCAGAATGGCATCACGCTGTTCGTAAATAAATTTCCGCTGCTGGTTAAGCACATCGTCGTATTCCAAAAGATGCTTGCGAATTTCAAAGTTCCGTTCCTCAACTTTTTTCTGGGCGTTTTCTATGCTTTTACTCAGCCAGGGATGATAAATGGGCTCCCCCTGTTCCATACCGATTCTTGACATAAGATTTTTCATTTTTTCGCCGCCAAAAAGCCGCATAAGATCATCATCCATTGAGATAAAAAATTTACTTTTGCCGGGATCGCCCTGCCTGCCCGAACGGCCTCGAAGCTGGTTGTCTATACGGCGGCTTTCATGGCGTTCTGTTCCGATAACGTACAGGCCGCCGATGTTTTTAACTTCCTCGTAATCTTTTTTCCACTTTTCGTATTCTTCGCGGTAAATCGTGGCGTACTGCTCCGGGCTTGCTCCTGTTCCGGCGCGTCTGCGGGCGCGGTGTTCGGGGTTTCCGCCGAGTTTTATGTCAGTACCGCGTCCGGCCATGTTAGTCGCAATGGTAACAGAGCCTTTTGCACCGGCCTCCGCGATGATAATTGCTTCACGGGCATGGTTTTTTGCGTTCAGCACTTCGTGACGAACGCCTTTGCGGGTAAGCAGCGATGAAATTTTTTCGGATTTTTCGATTGAGACCGTTCCGACAAGCATGGGTTGGCCTTTTTGATACGCATCTGCAATTTCATTGCACAATGCCTGGTATTTATCCGCTTCGTTAAGGTATACCACATCATTTTCGTCAAGACGGGCTACGGGCAGGTTTGTGGGAATAACGGTAACTTCAAGTTTGTAAATTTTGGCAAACTCGGCAGCTTCCGTATCAGCAGTCCCGGTCATGCCGGAAATTTTTGAGTATAACCTGAAATAATTCTGAAAGGTAATGGTTGCCAGCGTGCGGTTGCGCTGGGCAATCCTGATACGTTCTTTTGCTTCGATTGCCTGGTGCAGGCCGTCCGAATAACGCCTGCCGTGCAAGATGCGTCCGGTAAACTCATCAACAATCTGTACCTGGCCGTCCTGCACCACATAATCAACGTCAATATGAAAGAGCTTGTGGGCCTTTAATGCCTGGGTAAAATAATGGATAAATTCAAAGTTTTGTTCATCAACAATGGCGCCCTGAATCAGATTCCGCTTTTGCAGAATTCCCTCAATGGCAGCAAGGCCCTGATTGGAAAAAGAAACACTTTTATTTTTTTCATTGATTTTATAATCTCCGATTATTTCTTCACCCTGGGCTTCATCGGGATAGTCGCCGTTTTCTTTTTTTTGCACTTCTTTCAGGCTGCTTAAAAGTTTGTCAACTTCGGCAAATTTAAATGTATCGTCTTCTGCCGCACCGGAAATGATCAACGGGGTACGTGCCTCGTCAATAAGGATGGAATCAATTTCGTCAACAATACAAAAATGATGTCCCCGCTGCACCCTGCTTTCCATTGTGCGGTGCATGTTGTCGCGGAGATAATCAAACCCGAATTCATTGTTCGTTCCGTACGTAATGTCACAGGCATAATTCTCTTTGCGCCGCTCATTGTCCATGTCTGAAAGGATGGTTCCGACAGTCATTCCCAAATAACGGAAAATCGGGCGCATCCATTCGGCATCACGGCTGGCTAGATAATCATTTACCGTGACAATGTGTATACCGTTGCCCGGTATGGCATTGAGGTATGCGGCAGCAACAGACATCAGGGTCTTGCCCTCGCCGGTTTTCATTTCAACGATTTTACCTTGATGCAGGACAATGGAACCGAGTACCTGTACATCGTAGGGCCGTTCACCGAGTTTCCGCCGTGCCGCTTCACGCGCCAGGGCAAACGCTTCCGGCAGCAATTTATCGAGGCTTTCGCCGTTGTGATATCGCTCGCGGAGTTTTTCAGTCTGCCGGGGGTACTCTTCATCCGGAAGCCCGGCTGCCCAGACCTCTTTTTCATTTACCGAGTGCAATATGGGCAGTAACGCCTTTAGATCCCGTTCATGCTGAGAGCCAAACAGGACCTTAATAAATTTATCTAATATCATGCATACATGGTAGCGAAAATTGGAGAAAAAAGTAAGAGGCAGGAGGTAAAATGCAGGAAGAGTGAGCCCAATTACTCTCTTAGATGATTCTCAAGAGCTTCGATCACCTTATAATAGGCAGGTTTAGCATTCCAGTCAGAGTCAAACAGGAGGGGCAGCCCCCTGGATCGCCAGCTTTGGCTGTCTCTAACTCCCCACCACGATACACGTTCGATGATATCGGAATTTTCCAGGTACAACGCCATGTATTCACCGTACAGTCTGGCCTGGTTCATAATTCCGTCATTTGTCACGGTTGAGCTGCCTTGCTGGTTAGCGCCTTCGCCGCCGGCTGAACGGAAATCGTTCCATCCCTGACCAAGTAAGTCCAGTTCAGTAACGGATAATGTTACTCCCGGCAATTCCCTGAATATATTAATGGAATTTCGTATTCTGTCTGCCGAAATGCCGGTGTTGTGATGTTCCTGCATCCCAATACCTTCTATCAATGAGCGGGCGCCAAAGTTACTGTGTTCTGCATTGCCATGCTCTAAACGGTACCGCTCATTTACATCGCGTATCATGTTGCGTATCAAGACGGCCTTGTCTGCAGCATCAGTATTGTAATCGTTATAATAAAGTCTGGCGTTGGGATCTGCAAGACGTGCGGCAAGGAATCCCTCATACACAAAATCTGCCCCGATTGCCACAAACCAGGGATTTGGTCCTTGAGAGTCGCCAATACCACGCATAGCGGTTTTCCAGTCCATTGTTTCTGTAACGCTATCCGGGAAAATTTCATTCAACACATCCCATGTATGAATTCTCCCCGCATAACGCGATACTACTGCATTGACAAATTCTCTCATAATAATGAGAGCTTCATCCTTTGACATGACATTTGCAATATTCCATGAGTAGTTACCGGCTGTACCTCTTCTGCCGCCGATTTCATGCTGCCATGCAGGAATCTGACTGTGCCAAAGGAGCGTGTGGCCTATAATGTTGAAGCCGGAATTTTCAGCTGCATTGACAAAACGGTCTGCATTTGTCCATGTCCAGGTAATTTCGCCGGTAGCGGCATTCCTGCCATTGGTAATATATGACGGTTTCATGTGGTTTTCTGCGGTGAGTGTGTTATAGTGGCGAATCAGCCTTGTATTACCGATTATTACCGATTCTCCGTTTCCGGTAATTTCACTGTCAGGTCCTGCGGGAACGGCGCCGGCGATATTGCCTGTTAAAAAAAAGTCCGCAAACCGGTCTTTGAGCGGAGGCAATGTATCCATGCTTGTTAATGCCGCTGTAGTGGCGGTTACTTCGATTGAATCCTCAAATTTTCCGTCCGCAGTTCTGACAATAATTATCGCTGTACCGGTTGCCGCTCCTTCTCTGAATTCGGAGTTACCACCGGAGGAGAAATTGATTGCTTTTACGACTCCATCCTGTGATATGTTTATCAGATCAGGGTTGCTTGTTTCCCAGATAAGGTTAACATTGTTTGCTTTGACGGGTGCAGGAATAATATTAAGTTTTTCTACGGCACCTATGGTCAGGGTTAAAGTATTTTTTTCCAAAGCCAGTCCCTCTGCATAATTTACAATATCTTGAATTTTTTTTTCATTTGTATTTGACGCACAGGATGAAAAAAATAAACCGGAAAAAAACATGGATATTACCAAAAACAGCGAATTCATGATACGCATACCAAACCTCCCTAATTTTTCCGCAGCAGCTCCATTGGTTTGAGTTTTCCGGCGCGGCGGGCGGGAATCCATGAAGCAATAACAGAACAGAGAACGGTGAAACAGCCGATGAGGAAAACGGCAAACCAGTCAATGATTATTGGGATTGTCTGGAGGTAAAAACCGGGATCAAGTATCGTTACCTCGCCGCCTCCGCCAAGGCCGGAGAAAAAACTCAAGCCTTTTTCCAGTGAGCGGATAATAGTGTTAATGTTACTGCCCAGCAAAAGGCCTATGGCAAGGCCGATAACAGCGCCGCATAACCCGGTGAGAAAACTTCCCCACAGAAAAATTCCGGATATGCCCTTTACGCCCGCTCCGGTTACTTTCAATATGGCAATGTCCCGCTGTCGTTCGAGAGCCAGCATCGACGTGGCGGATGATACATTTACTGCGGCAACAATGACGATTAACGCCATGATAAAAAGCAGCATCTGCCGGGTAGATTCATACGAGCTGTACTGGGAACGCATCAGGTCTTTCCATGTATATACGCCAACCCCGGCATCAAACATTGAAAAGAGCGACCATGACATAGCATCCGCATTTTTATAGGGATCGTTAATTTTAACAATAACGCTTGACGTTGACAGTTCCGGCGCAAGAATACGCTGCCCTATATCGTGAGTGATGATACACCACAGGGCATCAAGTTCATGGTAACCCGATGATACAATGCCTGTAACAACAAAGGGAGTAATACGGGGTATATTGCTGCCGTCCGCCGTTACGCGAATTGTCATTAATCGAACCGTATCTCCCAGCCCGGCGCCGATGGAATCTGCAAGGTTTTTGCCGATCATCATATCCCTGTCGGTTTCAAGAAAGGCAGTTCCTTCCAGAATTTCCAGATACTCAAGACTGCCCGGATCTTCCCAAAATGAAGGATCCATGGCGCGGACACTTGCACCGGTTCTTCCGTTTCTGCCAACAAGCACTCCCATACCGCGGCGCTCCGGCCATGCGCCCCTGACATCATCTGTTTCCCGTATCCGTTCGTGAATGTCATCCGGCAATTCTGAACTGACATGATAGAACACTTGCAAATGTCCGGTTCCCATTTCAATGTAACGGTCGATAATGCCCCGTATCATGCCATCAGCGACAATAAGAGTAACAATGATGGGGACCAGGCTGACCGCGATACCGGCGGCGGCGCCTCTGAGGTATCGTCCGCCTTCACGCGCCCGTCCCAAAAGATAGCGGATGGCTATAAAAAAACAGGTACGGATATTCATGCGTTTTCACCCGATGCGGTAAGTAAACCGTTTTCCAGGGTATACCGGGCTGAAGCTCTAGAAGCGAGCTTTTCGTCATGGGTTACCACCAGCAGGGTTTTTCCCCATTTTTCCGCACTGGCATAAAGCAGTTCGGCTACCATGGCGCTGTTATCAGGATCAAGGTTTCCTGTCGGTTCATCGGCAAGGATCAAACCGGGATCGTTCATTATTGAGCGGGCAACCGCAACCCGCTGGCGCTCACCGCCGGAAAGCTGGGAAGGGAAATGCCCGGCACGGTCGGAAAGGTTCACATCGGCAAGCAGCTCATGTGCCCGTTCAAAAGCCGATTTTTTTTTCATTCCGGCGATATAGGCAGGAAGCATTACATTTTCCAGAGCGGTAAAATCCTTAAGCAAATAATGAAACTGAAAAATAAAACCGACTTTCCTGCTGCGGAATACCGCAAGGTTTCTCTCGTGCATGGCGGTAATTTCATCGGTTCCGACAAATACTGTCCCGCCGTCACAGCGATCAAGTCCTCCGATAATATTGAGCATGGTGCTTTTTCCGCTGCCGCTTTGGCCGTTAATCGCCGCCGAAAGGCCGGTGGGGATACTAAAATTAACCCCCCGCAGAATATGCAGAGTCTCGTCACCGGATATATAATTTTTTAATAAATTATTTACATGAACCATGACATTTTCATTTACATTGTTTTTATGCGTCATACCTTAAAACCTCCGCAGGCTGTATTCCGGAAACTTTGCGTGATGCAAACCATGCCGCCAGAAGAGCCGAAAAGAATCCAAACATAAAAATAAGCAGTACCTCGCCGGAAATAATCCGCGACGGTATTTCTTTAAGATAAAAAACCGCCGGAGAAAAAATGGCAAAATCTCCGACATCTCCTGCCCGGAAAAGGCCAGCAACAACATTTACAGCAGGAATAAAAAAATTAACAACCGCTTCAATTGCGGTAAAAAAAACTGATATGTTTGATGCGGTAACCAGTCCTAAAATCAGCCCCGCCGCAGCGCCGGTAAAACCAAGGATTGCCCCGTCACAGACAAAAATCAGCCGTACCGCTTTCTGCCCGCCGCCAATTGCCCGTAAAAGCCCTATCTCTTCCCGGTGTTCCAGCACAGAACGCCGCTGTGTCTGATAGATGTTCATGCCGACAACAATAAATATCAGCCCTACCAAAATAAACATAAAGAGTTTTTCGGTACGAAGGGCGCCGAAAAAAGACCGGTTATAATCGCGCCAGCTGGAGTATACCGCCTCATGAAACCCTTCCCTGTCTTCAAGAGATTTACGGGCAAGATCCAGCATGGGGCGGTCATGGAAACGATTATTAAGTTTTATCCCCATAACCGGCCCGGTTTCCGAAAAAGCAGCAACATCATCAATTCCAATAATTACCCAGCTTGTGTCGTATTCATAAAATCCGGTTCTAAATATGCCGGTTACCGTGAAAACCTGCGAACCGGGGGTATCTTCTGAATCATCCTCACTTTCAAGAGCGGAAAAAATGGCAGGGATGGAAAACAGGGTTACTTCATCGCCGGTCCTCACGCCAAGCCAGCGTGCCAATTCCGCGCCTAAAAGTGCGTCTTGCCGGAAATTAAGATCAAAAAAGCCGTCTTCAAAGTCAAGAAGCTGCGCCATTGCAGCGTCAAGTTCGGGGGTATTGTGCGGAAGCCCCCTGACCAATACCCCCTGCTGCCCTGAACGCCTGCCTCTTGCCAGTCCCTGGAATTCGTTAAACGGTACAGCCGATTCTATTCCCTGAACGGTTAAAAGGGCAGATCGCGCTTCTTCCATTTTTTCTGCGGGCAGAGATCCGATACGTATATGAAATGAAGAAATTTCCAGGATACTTTCGATAAACCCCATCTGGAATCCGTTCATTACGGCTATTATAACAATTAACGCAAATACTCCTGTCGCAATTCCCAAAATGGACAGAACAGCGGTATGGGATTTTTTTTGTTTGCGGAATATATACCGTGTGGCAATAAACCATATCCATTTTAAATTCATCAGTGCCGTACCATTTCTTCGCTGATTTTTATACCGTCTTCCCATGTTGCCCTTAAAATAACATTTCCGTTCATAAATAATTCTTCAACCTCCCTGTTTCCGTCAGTGCGGATTATCCGTTCAATTTCTCCGTTGTTAATATCACGCTGCACTATCCGGTCACCATCACTATCATACTCATATTCAGTTATTTTTTCATCATCCCCTTCAACCCTGTGGATGGCGGTAATCCTGTCGTCTGACCATACATTGGTAATAACCCAAATAACTTCTCCGTCATCGTCAAACATGGTCTGCACAAGGACTCTGCCTCTTGCATCGGTTTCGTACACTATCCGGTAACCTTCCAAAACGGAATGCCCGCCGAAAAAATCCGACATGACAGGAGTATTATCGATCAGGAACTGTGCAGTAACGGCTGTATCAAGCACACGGTACGGAAAAGAATGGCGGATCGGATCAATGGATGCAGTTCCGTGAAATATCCGTTCCACATTACGCAGCGCATAAGAACGGTTATACCGGAAAATATCGGTGTGTATTCTTTCAAAAAACGCATTTGCATATTCATTGTATTTTATGCTTGTTTCAGCCCTGATAAGGATATTTTCATTATAAAAATAGTGTGTCTGCATTTCATCTCCGTCATCAAGAAATAAATATTCGGTAATAAGGTGCGTCTCCTCGTTGAATATCTCAATAAAACCTACCGGGATGGGACCTGTTCTTGGTGCAGCGGCAGGCCTTCGGGCGGGCGTTTGTTCAATTTCCTCCGGTAATTCGTCATTTTCTTCAGATGATCCGTTGTTCTCTGCCGGTTCATCTTCATTTTCAACTGATTGTTCTTCAATACCATTAATTACTTCGTCATGTACAGGTTCTGTAATTGGTACTTCCTCTGCTCTTTCCTCCAATTCTTCTTCAGGTTCCTCCTCCGATTCTTCTTCCGGTTCTTCCTCAGGTTCCTCCGCAGGATCTTTGTACCTGATAACAGCATTGAGTCTGGTAAGACCGCTTTCATCCAGGAACCGCCACTGCCTGCGTATCTCTTCCCTGTCTTTAAATAACACTCGAATTTCAATTAAAAAATCACTGTTATAATACGGCCGTAATAACGGTTCAAGTCCGCCGGGAATCATGTAATCGATTACGAGAGCGTGGGTATTCCTGAGGGCCATAAAGCGTGAAGGAACTTCTTCCAGCTCCATACCGCCGGCATTTGATCGGAACCAGCGGGGGACGGAATCCAGCACCCATGAGGGAATATCCTGCAGCATCCAATCAGGCATGAGTTCACCTTCATCCTCATCATCAAAATGCCGGTAATACGGATAGAAATATTCATCATCAAAATCATCAAAGAATTCCGGAAAATATTCACCGTAAACGAATTCCCGTTGATCCGGCATAATTGTATTATCCGGCGGGTTAATTGCAAGAATATCAGTAAACACTAGAATCGATAAAATTATTAACAAGAGAATGTGTACCTGAAACTTCCGAAAAAAGTCTGTAATTTTAGGCAATACCCGCAAATTCCCTCGCAAAAACGCCGGGGTCAAAGCCCCTTATATCACCGTATTTTTCACCTGTACAAAGATACGCCACAGGCAGGCGTAATTCACCGGCAAGAGAAAAAACTACTCCGCCTTTGGCCGTAGAATCGTATTTCGTAAGAATTGCCGCATTTGGAGATACCGCATCACAAAATATTTCTGCCTGAGCCAGGGCGTTTCTGCCGGTTGTTGAATCGAGAACAAGATATTTAATATACCTGGCTTCTTTTGCTTTTGATTCAACAACCCTGTCTATTTTCCGCAGCTCTTCCACGAGAGCTGTTTTTGTATGCATTCTTCCCGCAGTATCGGCAATTACCACCCCGGCGGAACTTGCTGCTTCAATCGCGTCATACACCACGGCGGCGGGATCTCCGCCATGCTGATGGGCAACAACCCGTAGATCGAGTCTTTGCCCATGTATCCTGAGCTGATCTATCGCCGCTGCCCTGAATGTGTCCGCCGCCGCAAGAATTGGTTTTACCGAATCTTTATACAATGCGGCAATTTTAGCTGCGGTAGTTGTTTTTCCAACGCCGTTAACCCCCAGCATGAGGATAACTGTCTGGCATCCTGCCGGCGGCAATGGTTCTGCCTTTACGCCATGAAGCATTTCTTCAAGCAGTTTTGCAAGTTTTTCCCTTGCCAAATCCGCCAATGCAATTTTTTCTATCCTGCATCTCTCCCGTAAAAGTTCTGCGGCGGCGAATGCTTCCTTTGCTCCAATGTCTCCCTCAACAAGCAGATCGGCAAGTTCATCAAAAAATTCATCGGAAAGTACGGTAGATCCGGAAAAAAAAGATTTTATCCTTTCTGCAAATTTCATTGATTTGCCCTTTCCTGCCTGACTATGGGTGTGGATCCTTCCGTCGCAGTACGCAGATAACGGGGCATCTGGAAAGCAAAATAATTTACCAAAGCTGCTCCCGTTAAGCCTAAAGCACCCAATCTTATGTAATTGAGGGTTTCGGCCTGTGCCCAAAATTCCTCACTGGTACTTTGCGCAAGTACAGCGGTATGACCGGTAAATATCCCGTTCGTAATCCATGCCGTAAGACCGGCAATCCAGACACCGCCCCATGCCCAATAAGACCGCCTTCTTGCCCGGTTTACCCTCTGCACTCCCTGCGGTGGAGGAGTCCTTAGATTAAGCGATAAATTAAATCCACTTTCCAAATAATCGGGTGCGGCAATGACTGCTTTTGCCTCATCACCGTCCCAGGTTTCAGCAACAAAATAAGCAAGATCATTTATGGGGACCCGCAGGTTAAGCGGAGCCTGCCCTATGTACATAGCTCCATGGTATATATTAACGGTATTTTCTGACGGTACATCGATAAATACATCACTGTATAATAACGGTCCGAGAGCTATGGTTATTTCAGTTAACACATCGGGAAGAAGTTCCGTCTCAACGATCATGGGGCTGTAACCTTCCGCAGCTACAGCTACGGTAATATCCCCCGGCGGACGTTCTCTTATCTCAACCGTTCCCCTTCCGGCCAAATTGCGGTTTATCAGTATTTGGGATTCTTCGGGTTCGACTTGTATCGCAACGGCTGCGGGTTTATTGCCGGAAAGCACCGTAACAAGCTGTGATGCTATTTCATCAATTGCTCCTGCCGAGTCATCCAGTGAAAAAATAATGTAGTCTTCGTGAACAAAAGAATTCGTATGCAATGTATACAATCGAATCCTTAAATAATACCGTCCGTGAAATTCCCGAATTTCGCCGGTAAGAAATCCATCGGCATTCTGATTTCTGGCAAAACGATACTCTGTTCCCGGCGGCGGCGGATCGGGAAATATACCGTTAATATTCGATTGAGTTAGTTCAAACGAAGGTTCACCGTGTATAAGCGGCGCTTTAGATTCAATTTCCTCCAAATTCTCGTAAAGATTCGCTATTGTAGTATCAAGCGTTTTTAACCTTGTCTGGTAATTTCTTTCCGATAAACCTTCAAACAGCAGGTTGGAGCGTTCGTTTTGCCTTTGGGATATTTGCAGAGCGATTGTCCTTATTGATTGCTGCCATGCGTAACTTTCATAATATGCGTATTCATGAGAAATACGAAAACGGTAACTTATGTCATCAAGCCTGTTAACCAAATCCCTGGTAAATACATTTCCGGTTATACGCTGTAAAGGCGGAAGATGGGAATAATCAAATGCGGTAATGCAGAGAACCCATTTGTCGTTTAAGATTAATTCTTCTTCTTCTTCCTTGCTTCCCGAAGCAAAAAGAAACTGAGAATAATGAAATAGAAAAATGATAAATATAGTTAAAATTATTTTTATTTTTTTCATGGGAATTTACCTTCGTCTTTATCCGGCAGCGCGGGCCTCCTGTGTATTTTGAGACCATGAATACCGCAGGAATTCTCCGATAAACAGATCGATATCCCCGTCCATTACAGCCTGAATATTGCCGGCTTCGGTTTTCGTGCGGTAATCCTTAACCATGGTATACGGCTGAAAAACATACGATCGGATCTGGCTGCCCCAGGCAATGTCTTTTTTTTCCTGATGAAACCGTTCGTTTTCTTTTTCTTTTTCCAGCCGGTAGTGTTCATACAGACGCGCTTTGAGCATGCTCATTGCAACGGCGCGGTTTTTAATCTGACTGCGTTCGTTCTGGCAGGCAACTACAATGCCTGTTGGCAGATGGGTAAACCTCACGGCGCTGTCTGTCTTGTTGACATGCTGCCCGCCCGCGCCGCCGGAACGGTACGTATCCACCCGCAGGTCTTCCGGCCGTATTTCAACATCAATCGAATCGTCAATAATCGGGAACAGGTACACAGAAGCAAACGAAGTATGTCTGCGGGCATTCGAATCAAAAGGAGAAATACGCACGAGCCGGTGAACGCCGGTCTCGCCTTTAAGATAACCGAAAGCAAAAGCTCCTTCTATTTTGCATGTTGCGGATTTTATGCCCCCTTCGGCTTCCAGCCGGTCAAGTTCTTCGATCGCAAAACCCTTGCGTTCCGCCCAGCGCAGGTACATCCGGTAGAGCATCTGCGTCCAGTCGCATGCTTCGGTTCCTCCGGCGCCCGAATGTACGGTGAGGAAACAGCCGTTTTTATCCATTTCGCCGCTCATCATTTCAAAAAGGTTTTGTCTGTCGTAGCGGGCAAGAAGGTTTTTAAGGCCGTCTTCGATCCCTGAGCTTTCGCTTTCGTCTCCCGCTTCTGTTGCAAGCTCATGCAGGGCTTCCAGGTCGTCAATTTCAGCGCACAAGTCCTTCCATGGCTCGTAGCGGCTTTTAAGCCCTTTCAGCTCAGACATGGTTTTCTCAGCCGCCGCCGAATCGTTCCAGAATCCTGTTTCTGCTGTTTTTGCCTCCAGTTCGGCTATCCACTGCCCAAAAGAGTCAAAGCCGCCTCCATGTTTCGTGGATTTTTGATTTAAGTTCCCTGATGGGAGCGTTTAATTCCATAAGCAGCATGGCAAAACTCCTCTATATGCTGATAATAACAGAAAAAGCGGGTGGTGGCAAGTATATCAGTCATGTTTTGTACTCTGTCATAAATACCGTATTTATTGTGATTTTTTCCGGTTTTTATTGCCTTGTCAACATAAAATTCACTATACATATATATTCTCCGAATTCTATATTGCTATTCATGAAAAAATGTCTTAATTTTTAATTATAAGATAAAAAACAGGAGAAAAAAATGAAAAAAAACTTATTAATTTTTATGGTAATCCTGGCGCCTGGAGTTTTAACTATATGCTGCCGGTCAACGGAAGTCTGGGAATATATAGACATACACAATTCACAAAACAGCGTCAGTTGGGGAGGTATTTATTCCGGTATTATCCCTGCAGCAAGCGGTCCCGGAATTTATGTTCAAATCAACCTGTATTACAATGAAACATTCAGGCTGCAGTATCACTATATTGATGAAGAAATTGGCAGTAACACAAGCAGGGAAGGCTCATTTAGTTGGGACGAAACAGGAAACAGAATAATTCTGGACATTGACAACTATCCCCCGTGGTACCATGTAGGTTCAAATACACTCACCCAACTGGATTTGGACGGGAAACCAATCAGCGGCAGTCTGGCAGACAATTATATTCTGACAAAAACAGTGATTTTTGACTTATAGAATGTCCATCCGGATTATTGGCGAAATGGTTCGGGAACGCAACACCGCTTTACTTTTACCTTCCTTGACTCTCCCCCATTCAATGGTATCAAATGTATTATGGACGGTGAGATTAAAAAGACCATTTTTGTCGTTGATGATACCTCTATGTACCTTGTCATGGCAGAGGCGGTACTGAAAAAGCAATATAATGTAATTCCCCTGTCTTCTGCGGCGGAAATGTTTGCTGCTTTACTCAAGTCCATGCCGGATCTGATTTTACTTGATATTGAAATGCCGGAAATGAACGGATTTGAAACATTAAAGCGGCTGAAAGCCAGTGAATCGTATGCGGAAATTCCGGTAATATTTCTGACCGGTTTATCCGATCCCAAAAATGAAGCGCTTGGTATTGAGCTGGGAGCTGTCGATTTTATTACTAAACCGTTTTCCCTGCCGGTACTGCTGAACCGCATTAAAAACCATCTGCATATAGACTCCATCATCCGGGAGCGTACAGAACAGCTCCGTGAACGCAGCGAACAGCTTATGCGGCTGAAAGACAGCATTGTCTATACCCTGGCGGAACTTGTTGAAAACCGTGACACAAACACCGGAGGGCATATTACACGCACAGCCTTATACATGAAATTAATCATTAAGGCCATGCTGGAACGCGGGGTATACTTTGAAGAAATAAATAACTGGGATATAGATTCAATAGTTTCCTCGGCTCTTATGCATGATGTGGGAAAAATAGTAATCTCTGATATTATTTTAAATAAACCCGAATCGCTTACACAGGATGAATTGCAGAAAATGCAAACTCACGCCATGGTTGGTCAACAGGTTATTGATCGAATAGCCGAACTGACAGGCGAAACAGAATTTCTGCATAACGCGAAATTATTCGCCGGATACCATCACGAGCATTGGGACGGTACCGGTTATCCGTATGGACTGAAGGGGACGGATATTCCGCTTCAGGGACGTATCATGGCGATTGCCGATGTATATGATGCGCTTACTTCGCAGAGGTCATACAAAGCAGCATTTTCAAACGAAGATGCGGTTACCGCTATCATGGACAAAGCAGGAAAAAGTTTTGACCCCAAGATAACGGAAGTTTTTTATGCCATAAAAGATCAGTTTGAAGCGGTGAGGGACTGATGATCCCTAATCCCCCGCCAAAACTTTCGGTATCGGAACTTACCGAACTCATTCGATGCCGCCTTGAAGAACATTTTTCAACCGTAACAGTAGAGGGCGAGTTGTCAAATTGCCGTCCGGCATCATCGGGGCATTTGTACTTTTCGCTGAAAGATGCCGGGGCAAAAATAGACGCGGTCATGTTCAAAAACCGCTTACGCTCACTGAATTTTGAACCAAAAGACGGTATGCTGCTGCGGGTACGGGGCAGCCTTTCGGTGTATGCTCCGCGGGGCAGTTATTCAATCGTCTGTGAAGAGATGGAGCTTGCCGGCAGCGGGGACATACTTGCCATGCTCGAAGAGCGCAAGCGCAGACTCGCCGCTGAAGGCTTGTTCGATGAAAGCCTGAAAAAACCCCTGCCCCGTTTTCCCGGCACAGTCGGCGTAGTTAGCTCGCCGACAGGGGCTGCTGTACAGGACATTCTCAACATACTGGGCAGGCGCGCAGCAGGCGTGAATGTGATTATTCTGCCCGCTCCGGTACAAGGATCAACCGCCGCCGGAATTATCGCCCGCCGTATCGAACAGGCAAATCGATGGCAGCTTGCCGATGTGATCATCGTCGGCAGGGGCGGCGGATCACTGGAAGACCTCCTGCCTTTCTCCGAAGAAATTGTCGTTCGTGCAGTCGCCAATTCAGAAATACCGGTGGTCAGCGCAGTGGGCCATGAAATTGACTGGGCATTGTGCGACTTTGCCGCCGATCTCAGAGCACCTACCCCGTCTGCGGCGGCGGAACTGGTCAGCGAAGAACGGGCAGCAACACTGGATATTATTCATCACCTGATTGAAAGTTCTGTCACAGTCATGCACAGTAGAATCGAACGGGCACGGTTCCTGTTACGCCCGTTCAGTATGCAGGACCTTGAGTACCGTTTCCGGGCAATCCTCCAGCCGCGCCTTATCCGGTTTGATGATGCCAAGGAAGCGTTAACCACCAATCTTTCGGCGTTAACAGCAAATTTACGCAAACGGCTGGAACTGGCGAACGCGATTATCGGAGCAAGCAGCCCGTATGCAGTGATGGAACGGGGGTTCTCAATGGTGATGAATAAAAACACCGGAAAGATTATTCATAGCTCCGATGATGCCGCACCGGGAGACCGGCTTGAGATACGCCCGCTCAGAGGCGTGATTACGGCAATAACAGAGTGAGGGGTAAAAATGGCAAAAACAGGCAGTAAAGCAACAACGAAAACAAGCGGCGCTGATGCCGTGAAAAATTTTGAACAACGGCTGGAGCGGCTGGAATTCCTCGGCGAGCAGATTCGCAAAACCGATATCCCCTTGGACGAAGCGCTCCGTGCTTTCGAGGAAGGCATCAAGCTGGCAAAAACGCTTGAAACGGACCTTGATAAAATTGACTCCCGCATTGAATTATTGATGAACAATGCAGATGCTCCGCCGGACGAGGCTCCCGAATTGGAATTATTTCAGGAAGAGTAACGGGTGAACATTCAAATTTTACCGCCGGAAGAAGCCCGCCGCATAGCTGCCGGAGAGGTAATTGACCGTCCTGCCGCGCTGATCCGGGAATTCCTTGACAATGCCATTGACGCGGGTGCTTCTGTTATTGAAGTTTCCATCGAGAACGGCGGCGTCAAAAAAGCCGAAGTCAGCGATGACGGCAGCGGTATGGCATATAACGATCTGGAAAAATGCTGGCTAACCCATGCGACCAGCAAAATCCGTTCTCTGGATGACCTTGCCAACGCTGAAACACTGGGCTTCCGGGGAGAAGCGCTGGCCGCTGCCGCCGCTGTTGCCCGGCTTGAAATAATCAGCAGTACCGGAACCGGTGAAGCATGGCGGCTTGAGGTAGGCCCCGGCGATGCGAACCCCCCGCAGTTAACCGCATGCAGCAGGACAAAGGGCAGCACCGTCCGCGCCTGCAACCTGTACGAGACCATTCCTGCCCGCAAACGTTTTCTCAAGCGTGAAGGAAGTGAAGCGGTGCAATGCCGCCAGATGTTTATCGAAAAAGCCCTTGCCTTCCCGTGGATCACTTTCCGCTTTACCAGTGATGGCCGCCCAAAGGATGTTCTCACCACCGCCGCTTCAAAAAAGGAACGTTTTGCCGCCGCTTTGCTTGATGCGGGAGAAGGGAATTTCCTCCACGAGATTCACATTTCCGGCAGCGGCTTTTCGGCGGACGTTGTTTTCGGCGGGCCGGAGCTTTTCCACAACGACAGGCGGATGTTGTTTGTGTTTGCCAATGGCAGGCGGATTCAGGACTATTCGCTCATGCATGCCCTGGAACACGGCACGCAAGGATGGTTTCCCAATAGTACACACCCCATCGGAGCTGTCTATCTGGACATAGACCCTGCGCTTGCCGATTTTAACATTCACCCCGCCAAACGGGAAGCCCGTTTCAGAGATTCAGGCGCCATCCATCACGCAATCACCGATGGCCTGCGTAGTTTCTGCCGCCAACACAGTCTGCAAGCTGTGCAGCTGCCAATACACTTACTTAAAGACCGGGGAATGGAGGATATTGCGGAGTTGTCCCCTACTCCCTGCTCCCTGTTCCCCGATCCCTCACCCATTGCAGCAGAAGCGGCATTACACTTTGCTGCCGATGCTCCGCCGCCGTATGATGAAATACGGTACGCAGGCAGGGCGTTTGGTTTATTCATCCTCGCCGAACGGGACAATGTTCTTTATCTCATCGATCAGCACGCTGCCCATGAACGAATCCTCTATAACCGCTTCCTTAATGAACCAATCCCCAAACAGGAACTTATCATTCCCATTGTGTTTACAACCGGCAGCCCCGAAGATGACAGCTTCCTTGAAAGGAAACGTGAAGAGCTGGCATCTCTTGCAATAGTCATTGCACGGGATGGAAACAGCTGGCGCATTGATGCCCTGCCCGCAGGCTGGCGGCTTGGCGACACAGAGACAGTGAAGGAAATCCTTGATTTACGTAACGCAGGCGAGAACATCGGTGAACGGTGGGCTGCAACCCTTTGCTGCCATCAGGCAGTACGTGACGGCGATTATCTTGACGACAAGGCCGCACTCAACCTTGCAAAAGAAGCCCTTGCCCTGCCAAACCCGCGCTGTCCTCATGGCCGCCCGATATGGACCGAAATCACCCGAGAAGCCCTGTACAGGGCGGTAAGACGGAACTGACGCTGCTTGACACATTCGACTGATTTTTGTAAGATTTAATTTCAGTAAAAGAAACGCTATCCCCGGTTGTGTAATGGTAGCACAGCTGACTCTGGATCAGCTTGTGGGGGTTCAAATCCTCCCTGGGGAAAAAACAAAGCAAAGAGGATTTGAACCCGTAGTGCCGTCCCCCGAGAAGGAATCGCCTTTGATGGGGTGAGGCGCATGGATGCGCCGAAAGGCACAGAGGTGGCCTGGAAGCCCGAAGCAGGACGCTGAGGGCTGGAAGGTCAATCCTCCACTGCCGCCTTTTCATCTTGCAATAATGCAATGAATTTTGCTTGGTAAACATAAGAATTTCCTAAAATTGAGAAAATTCGTCAAATATGGTTGTCAAATAAATCAATATGTGATATATTTACCATATTATAATAAATTTAGGAGATAGTTATGAAAAACACATTTGTTTTAGGATTATCAATTCTGCTTTTGACGGGATTATTTATTATGTCTTGCCAAAATGATATTGAGACAACCGAAGGAAATTTTGCTAGATCAGCTACCAGTGAAATTTGCACAATGGATAAAATTACTGGCTTGTATGATGATAATTTTTTTAAAAGTTGGGCCGATTGGGAGGAAGCAAGAGAATATTTTTTCATTGAATTTTATGAATTTACAAATTCTTCTGGAGTTTCCTATACGAGACAAAAATGGACTGATGATTTCGGAGGCGTCTTTATTGATAGTAGCGGAATTGTCAATATACTCGTAGCTGGAAACAATATGCCAGTAAAATCAGACAATTTAATATACAAGCAAGTTAGCAACTCATACAATTTTTTAGAAATAATTTCTGATAGAATAGTTGAAAAAATGGATGAGCATACTATTTGGCAAGTAAGTATTGATGAGATTTGCAATAAAGTTTTTGTTTGCTTAGAAAACGAAAAAGAGATAAATTCGCTTATTATATATTTAAAGGCAAACAATTTATTCAAAACAAACACCTTAAAAATATTTGTGGGTAAGAATGATATTGTTCCACAAGGGTAATAGTTTGAATTCCCAACTTTAAAATTAAATCGTTAATCAATACGGCACATAACAAACGATTGTGGATTTGCCTGAAGCAACCGTAATTAACATGAATGCATTCAGCAATTGTATAAACTTAAGCAGTGTGAATTTACCAAAAATATTAGACATTGGGTCTGATGCTTTTTCAGGTACAGGTACACAAGCGCTTACCATTACTTTGAATAATTCAGCTCCTTTTGTATTGACAGCAATATTCAGCAATATACATTCCCCAAAAAATGTCACCGTCAGGATTCCCACTGGCGCCGCCGGTTACGGTTTAATACCTTTTAATAACATGGACACTGTTACGAACAACTGGGGGAACGCCTTTAGGGGCAGGGGATGGAATGGAAACTACATGTCCGGCACGGTAAACCCCAACATCAACCTTACATTTGTTAATTTTTAGTTTATACTGGATATGTCCGAAAATTAACTTAGAAAGAGGATGATGTTTATGAAAAATGACTCTCACCCGGGTGAATTTATCCGACTTAAGCCGCTCAGGCGATCTTATGCTGCCCTTTGTAACAATTCGGGAATGAACGGCGCTGCTGCGGGACGTGTCCATTGTCATTCCAATGATGCAAAAGATATGTGTACCGGCAAAAAGAAATGCTTTATTTTTGATGCAGGGCGAATAGACCAGTTGGGGCAATTGCATATCTGGAACCATAATTCGGGAGACGGTTCAAACGGCCTGAAAAATATAACCGTTTCTTACTCGGAAAATAACAAAAATTACACAGACTTGGGGGTTTTTACGCTGAAACGGGCGGATGGATCGGCGAAATTACCGGCGACAAATTGTACGGACGGTTCGTTTATCAATTTTAACGGATTAAATGCGCGGTATATTAAAATTACGCCCATTGACAACTACGGCGGAGGGCGTTATGGCTTAAGCGAAATAAAACTGTTCCGTTACCGTCATGCCGTATACAAGGGCGCGTATATCGCAGCTTCGCCGTTGTATAACATCAGAACAACATTACCAAAATCCGCGTATTATAACCTTACAAACGGCGCGGGATTATCGGATCCGGTCAGCCCTGCTGCCGTGCATGATAACAACAGCGCCCATATGTTTTTTGTCAAAGGTAACACCGGCGTGTTTGAAATAGACCTGCATGGAAGGTATCCGGTAGAAAAAATAGTTATTTGGAATTACAACGGCGCAGGTAAAACCAGATACGGCCTTAAAAATATCACCGTACAATCGGCGGATAACAACATCGGTTCCTGGACAACAAGGGTAACATCCGCCGGTATTAATCCGGGGACCGGTCAAAACGGGCTTGAGCCGTCTGCGGTTATCCCGGTAGATTTTACTGCCCGGTTTATCAGAATAAGCGGCCCGTGCATCAGCGGGGCACAATCGGGGTTAAGCGCAATCCGCTGTTATATTGGCAGCGGCATGTTTGCCGATTATCTTCCCGACTTAACAGCGTTATTATTTAACTATACACCGGAACCGGGATGGTCGGGCGCGGACGGTATTTATGCGGTAAACCTTGACGGAAAAGATTACGATTCAAACAGAAAGCCGGAAGATAAAAAAACATTTTTCATATTTTCCGATACTCTTACCCAGCCGGTGAATCCGGTAACCGGGCGAAGGTTTGGCCCCTGGGGGATGCAGAACAATACGTATGCGACCCTGGCCGGCGGTATACCTGCATCCGCCAACATTACTTACGACATTGAAAGAATTAAACCGTTTCCGGAGGTAGAGAAAGAATTTTACTGGATGGCTGACGGTTTTGTTTGGGGCGGCAAAGTGAATATTTTTACAATTTGGGTAAATAATAAAGTCGGGGGGCCGTGGGGTTTTAAGCAGATTGGTGTCGATTTACTAAAATTCACCATAAAAAACGGTGAAGTTGATAAATCATCGGCGGAAATAATTAAAGATACGGACAAAAATCTTGCCGATACCTCAGCCGGTACAAGCGGCGACAGCCCCAGGTGGTATTTGGGCTCTGCGTTATTTGAAAATACCGCAGAAGCCGGTGCACTTAACCCCGACGGCTTTATATATGTGTACGGTTATCATGACGGTACCGGTTGCCGAAGGCTGATTGCCGCACGTGTAAGGCCTGCAGACGCAGAAGACTTTACGAAATACGAGTATTTATGGCATGATAATACATGGAAGAATCAAGCCTGGGGGTCATCTTCTGACAACATGAAGTTTTTATCTCCGCCCGACGAAAACACCTCTACGGAATTCAGCATACAGGAAGTTAGATCGGGAACTGATAAAGGGAAATTCACGATGGTATATTCGAGGAAAACTTTTGAGGATGACTGGATAAGAATTGCGTCCGCCGACGGCCCCGCAGGTAATTTTTCTGACAGCAGGCAGGTTTTCCAGCTTGTTACTCCCTTTAATACGATTCCACTCAAAGACCAAAAAGACACAAATTATATGTATGCATACAACCCAAAAGCACACCCGGCGCTTTCCAGTGAAAGGGAACTGGTTATTTCATATAACGTAAACGGCGGCCAGGGCGGTAAAAATGCGGATATATTCCGGCCCCGTTTTATCCGTTACGCGCAAGTGCCGGATAATCCATGATATTTGTATGAAAATTATATTAACGATAATTACAGGGTTGATTACAATTTTCACCGCATGTACACCGATTCATATCGGCGGTGAAATTGTTCTGGGAGCGGACGGTTCAGGCAGCCGGAAAATCGCCATGTACATCTATGATGATGATGACCAATTTGGCGGCGGTGGGAATGCCTACCATTATTTAAGGGTGCATGGCGATGAACTCAAGACTGCTGTCGAGGATAAACTAAAGACAGCCCTAACCGATACATCCTGGTTAACCGTTACGGTTACCCGCGGATTTGGCGCTATGTGGAACACAGAGATTGTCACGCTGTCTTTTGATTTTTTCAGTTTTGACGATTATGCAAATAAAATGAGGCGCCTTGCAAGCTTTGGCCGCAATTCTTTACCCATTGGATCGGAATTCAGGACTCCAAGTCTGAGAAATGCTCCCAACAATCAATGGCGGTACACAGAACCGGCAAATACCACCTATTGGGCTGTACGGCCTCTTTTCCTGGCGATTATGGATGATCCGGCCATTTTTGACATTACCAGCGGAGGGCGGAACAGGGAAAATGATAAAAATGCATTAATGGGTATGTTAATTATGGAAGCAGTCGAGTTTAAGGCAGTATTGGGTACCAATCCCCCTCTGCTTTTTTTATCCGGAACAGATATAGACGAATTATTTCCAAAAGAAGAGGGGTAATCATGAGAAAACAATATTGGATTGCCGTTACTGTTTTATTTTTCTCATTGATTACCGTCAGTACCTGTGCAACATCAGGCAGGCCGGTTGATCCCGGCGTTTTCCCTCTGTCACCTGTATTTGAAACCGAATTGCTTCCGCGCCAGGTAGGGGAATTCCTGCGTATCCACCCGCTTGAAGAGAAATACACAGGAATCAGTGACGGTTTTGGTATGAGCGGCAGGCATGGCCGTAATCATTGGCATAATAATGACCCAAAAACAATGTATGTGGGTGAAAAACAGGACTTTGTGTTTGATATCAGTTTCCGCATTGAACAACTGGGAGAATTGCACATTTGGAATTACAACGAAGAAGGAAAAACAGAAAACGGCATTAGAAATATAACAATATCATTATCAAATGACAATATTACCTATACCGAAGCCGGTACGTTTGAATTGGCGCAGGCCAGTGGAGCGGAGAAGCTGCTGGCTACCAATTTAACCGGCGGAACCTCCATTGATCTTGCAGGAAAAAGCGCCCGTTACATCAAACTCTCACCGGTAGACAATTATGGGGGGGAAGAATTCGGTTTAAGCGAGATACGGCTGTACCGTTATAAACAGGATGTGTTTAAAGGAGCGTATATATCCGCTTCGCCCCTGGAAAGATATTTAAACGGAAGGTTTATATCTTCTTCAGCCAACTACAATCTGTTCAACGGCGCAGGTTTATCGGATCCGTTCAGCGCGGACGCTGTACACGATAATAATCCGGCTCATATGTTTGCCGACAGAAACCGCAAAATTGCGGGGTTTCCGATAGATCTCAAGGGAAAATATCCCGTTGAAAAAATTGTTATTTGGAATTACAACGGCGCCGGGAACACCGATTGGGGTTTGCGCAAGATAAGAATAAGTTACTCGGAAGACGGAAAAAACTGGATACGGACGCCCGAAGTATACGAACTCCCCCGTGCGGGCGGTGAAAATAATCTTACGCCGTCTCTTGTTATTGAAAAACATTTATATGCCCGGTATCTGCGGGTTGACAATCTTGGCAATCACGGCGGCAGCAGGGCGGGCTTAAGCGCCATTCGCTGTTACATAGGCGAGGGCTGGTTCGCTGACGACCTGCCGGACTGGACTGCTTTGTTTTCAAATTATGTCGGATGGAGCGGATCGGACGGCTTTTTTGCGACAAGCCTTGACGGAAGAATTTATGCGCCGGATCGTGACCCTGCCGATCATTTTATTCACTTTCACTTTGGGGATACAAAAATTTCCGTAGTTAATCCCCGCACCGACTTTAGACGCCACACCTATATGCCCTACAATACAGCGGCAGCATTACATGGACGTTTCCCGGATTCCACAAAAATAACATTTACCTGGCCGGAAAGAAACCAGGCCGGGACAGGGATCATTATGCCTGACCCGCCGGAAAGAGTAACGCTGGCAGGCTCTGACCGCTTAAAATTTTACTGGCTGGGCCCATCATTTGTGATAGGTGAAAAACTCTATGTAACTGCCGCCAAAATTGACTTTATCACCGAAGGTGCCTGGGGCTTTTGGGGAGAAGGGGCTGACCTTGCCAGGTTTGACATAACGGACAACGAAGTGGATTTTTCCTCGCTGGTAATTATCAAAGACACCGCAAACAGGCTTTCCAATGAAAATAATCAGGGTAACTGGATGCTGACTGCCGGTGTATTTGAAAACACCGAACAGGCAGGAGCGCTAAACCCCGACGGATATATCTATATATACGGGTACATGGACAGAAGATTCAACAGATTCCGCAGCCTTATTGCAGCCCGTGTAAAAGCTGATGAAATTGAAAATTTACATTCATGGGAATATTTGCTGGAAAATAATACATGGGGAAGGGAAATGACTAACCCAAAAATTTTATCAAGATTTGGCGCCACGGAGGTAAGTGTAACTGAAATAAAAACCGGTCCGGACAGGGGAAAATTTCTTTTTGTAAGCACGCCCGGCACGATAGGCCAAACCATTCAAATTTCGATTGCTTCATCCTTAACGGAGGAATTTACCAATTCACAGGTAATATACCATACCGATGTTCCCCAGTCATGGCCGTATAACAGAGGCGCTTTTTCTTCCAATGCGAAAGTACATGCTGCAATGTCAAATGACAGGGAATTATATATCGCATACAATGTCAACGGAGACGAAAACTGGACCTACGGAGATATTTACAGGCCGCGTTATATTCGTTTTGCCCGTGTTCCTGTCATACAGTAGGAATGATGATAAATATGAGCGCTGTAACGCAAAATCTCAATAAAGGCTGGCGGATGCGCAAGCTTCCGGAAAAAAACTGGTTTCCCGCTGTAGTTCCCGGATCGGTATACAACGATATGTTACAAAACGGGCAAATGGAGGATCCCTTCCGGCGTGATAATGAAGATACAGCCTTTGCCCTGCTGGAAAACGACTTTGAATATAAAACAGAATTTTCGGTATCGCACAAACTCTTGAACATGGATTCTGTGCTGCTGCGCTGTGAAGGCCTGGATACCCTGGCGGAAATCACCCTGAACGGCAGGGTAATTGCGAAAACAGACAATATGCACAGAACCTGGGAATTTGAAGTAAAACCGGCGCTGAAAAAAAATAAAAATACTTTGAGCATTATTTTCCGTTCTCCTATTGACTACCTGCGAAAAACCAGAACAGATACCGGCAGCAAGAAAGACAGTTTATCCGAAAAACATCGAATACGAAAAGCGCATTCCATGTTTGGTTGGGACTGGGGGCCCCGTCTTCCCGATGCGGGGATATGGCGCACAATCAGTCTTGCCGGGTATCGTTCTGCACGAATAAATAATGTATATATCACCCAAAAACATTCAAAAAACCAGGTGGAACTTGATGTAGCCGTAGAAACTGAAACCGGCATTAACCGCAGTTATTCCTGGATGCTTCTTATTACCGATCCGGACGGAAAATCTGTATTATTTGACAAACCTTCAACTAAAATCATTATTAAAAACCCCCGTCTCTGGTGGCCAAACGGTTACGGCCCTACGGGAAATGCACAGCCTTTGTACACGGTTAAGGTGGTTTTGCTAAGCCCCCAGGGAAAACCGCTGGACTCCTGGGAACGCCGCATAGGGCTGCGGACGATAGGCGTTGCGCAGAAAAAAGACAAATGGGGCGAAAGTTTTGCCATACACGTTAACGGCGTGCAAATTTTTTCCATGGGGGCGAATTACATTCCTCAAGACAATGTATTGCCCCGAATCACCGAAAAGCGAACGAGAAAACTCCTGGAACAATGTATTTTAGCCAACTACAATACCATACGGGTTTGGGGCGGCGGTTATTATCCGGATGACTGGTTTTATGATATTTGCGACGAACTGGGGCTGATTGTCTGGCAGGACTTTATGTTTGCCTGTACCCTCTATAACCTAACCGCACAATTCGAACAAAACATACGGGCAGAAATTACAGAAAACATTAAAAGGATACGGCATCATGCCTGCCTTGGACTGTGGTGCGGTAATAACGAAATAGAAATGTGCGTAGATAACTGGCCCCAGGCGTATACCAGCAAAGAAAAAGCGGACTATATAAAAATGTTTGAATACATTATTCCCCGGATTCTGGATGAACATGATCCGAATACATTCTATTGGCCTTCCAGCCCTTCCTCCGGCGGAGGTTTTGATAAACCAAGCGATGACAACAGGGGGGACGTGCATTATTGGGATGTATGGCACGGCGGCCAGTCTGTCAGCGGGTACAGAAAACATTTTTTCAGGTATTTATCCGAATTCGGATTCCAGTCATTCCCTTCGCTCAAAACCGTAGAACAATTTACCCTGCCGGAAGACCGGAATATCTTTTCGTATATCATGGAAAAACATCAGCGGAATAACAGGGCGAATGGCAAAATAATGGATTATATGAACAGAACTTTTCTGTATCCGGGCAGTTTCGACACCTTACTCTACGCATCGCAGCTATTACAGGCCGAGGCCATAAAATACGCCGTCGAACATCTGCGGCGCAACAGGGGCCGCTGCATGGGAGCTTTGTACTGGCAGCTCAATGATTGCTGGCCGGTGGCTTCATGGTCGTCAATTGATTATTTTTTCCGTTGGAAAGCCCTGCACTGTTACGCCAGACGGTTTTTTCAGCCTCTTATGATTTCCTGCCATGAAGAAGGACTGTATACCCAAAATACCGATGTAAACCTGCCGCCCGACACAAAAGCCGCCATCGAAAAAAGTTTCCGGCTCTGCGTTACCAACGAAACCACGGAAAACAGAAAACTTACCGTAAAATGGGAATTAAGAAATAAAAATGCAAAAATTCTTAAAGAAAAAACTATTCCTGTTAATGCGGCGGCATTATCTTCACGCTGGCTGGAAAAAGTTATGGTTCCCGATATAGCCGTCAATGAAGAGTATTTAAGTTACAGCCTCTGCGATAATAAAAACATCATATCAGAAGGGACGGTGATCTTTTCGCTTCCCAAATTTTTTCATTGGGTTGATCCCAGATTAAGCTATAAAATTAACGGCGATACAATTACGGTTAAAGCTGGTTCTTACGCAAAATGCGTCGAGATTCAAAACCGCAATCAGGACCTTGTCCTATCTGACAATTATTTTGACATGAATGCCGGAGAAAAAAAAGTTACTGTTATATCCGGCAAAACCGGCGGTAAACTCCGCCTGCGGAGTGTTTGGGACATAAAATAGATACGGAGGAAACTATATGAAATATTTGATTCTCCTGGTATTTTTTCTTTTCAGGCTGACTGCCTGCGATACAGGCGGTCAATCCGGCTTCTACGAACCGCCGCCGGAATTCAATTCAATTCCGGTTGCACACACGGGGATTTTACTTAAAGTTACACCGCTTAATTCCGCCTACGCAGCCCTTTGCAACAATTCGGGAATGAGCGGTAACGGAGAACGTATCCATTCGCATAACAACAATCCGGTTGATATGTACGCGGGCCCAAAACAGGATTATATTTTTGACCTGGGCCGCATTGAGCAATTGGGCGAAGTGCATATATGGAACCACAATTCCGGCAGCGGAGCAAACGGTATTAAAAATGTAACTGTTTCATATTCCGGCAATAACACAGATTACATGGAACTGGGTACATTTACGCTAAGGCAGGCAAACGGGGCGGCGCGTATACCGGTAACAAATCTTGCCGATGATTCCATTATTAATTTCAAAGGAAAAAGTGTACGGTATATAAAAATATCACCAATAGACAATTACGGCGGCGGGCAATACGGGTTAAGCGAAATAAAATTTTACCGTTACAGAAACGACGTTTACAGGGGAGCATATATTGCTGCGTCGCCCATTTACAGATTGAATTCTGATCCGGCAGCGGAGTATTACAATCTGACAAACGGCGCCGGATTATCGGATCCTTCCGCCCCGGATGCCGTACATGACAATAACCCCGATCACATGTATTCCGTCTCCGGTTCGTCAGGTACATTTGAAATAGACTTGCAGGGAAGGTATCCGGTCGAAAAAATAGTTGTCTGGAATTACAATGAGCCCGGCAGAACAGGGCGCGGCATGAAAAGTATTGCAATAAGCACATCGGATGATACAGTGAACTGGGTACCGGCGGGAACGCATGATATTGCCGAGGGTACCGGCGAAAACGGGCTGGAGCCTTCTGCGATCATTTCACTTAATTTTACTGCCAGGTATATACGGATAAGCGGCACCAGCCTGGGCGGAACGCATTCCGGGTTAAGCGCAATCCGCTGCTATATCGGTGAGGGCTGGTATGCCGACAATGTCCCTGACTTTACCGCATTATTTTCCGTTTATAATCAAGGTATCCGGGGGTGGACCAATGCTGACGGTATATATTCGGTAAACCTTGACGGAAAAGATTACGATCCATTAAGAAATCCGGAAAATAAAAATACATTATTCATCTTTTCTGATACATTAACCACAACGGTCAATCCGCTGAACGGGGAAAGAGACGGAAACTGGGGAATGCCCAACAACACCCGCGCAACCCTGATAGGCGGCCTTCCCCGTTCCGTCAATATACATTTTAATATTAACCCAATAACGATTAACCCGCCGGTAAGTAACACGATTTACTGGCTGGGTGACACTTTTATTGTTAATAATTATCTGTATATATACACAATAAGAATAAGAACCGGCGGAACCTGGGGCTTTTCTCAAACCGGCACTGATTTGGCAAGGTTTACCATAACGAACAACATGGTAAATGAATCATCATTGCAAAGATATAATGACACTGCCGGTAACAGACTCTATCAAACAGATGCGGCAACGGAATATTATTATACGTTGGGCTGCGCAGTGTTAAATAACACCGCAGGAGCCGGCGCACTTAAACCGGATGGATATATTTATGTGTATGGTGTTTTCACTGTTCCCATTCCCGGCTGGGGCAGTGACCGCAGGCTGGTTGTCGCACGGGTGAAGGCTGAAAATGTCCAGGATTTCAGCAAATATGAATACTTATGGAGCGATAATTCCTGGAAACTTCAGGCCTGGGGGCTTAATCTTTCTGATCCAAAATTTTTAACCCCGTCAAATCAACTCAATCTCGCTTTTGAATTCAGCATACATGAGATAAAATCAGGACCCGATGCGGGTAAATTTATGCAAGTTTACATGGATACGAGGTTTTTTGACAAATGGGTCAGGATTAGAACTGCTAATTCGCCTTACGGTGATTTTTCCGGCATGCAGCAGATTTTCTTTATTACCGATCCATTCTTTACACTTCCGGATGACGGCAGCTTGTATGTCTACAACGGAAAAGCGCATACGGCAGTATCACCTGACAACGAGCTGTATATAACGTATAATGTTAACGGGGGTGACAGCGAAATTAAATACATGGATATAGGCCGGCCCCGTTTTATCCGTTATGCACAGGTACCTTTTAAGGCAGGTAATTAACATTTGATATTTTAATAAAAGTGTGGTATAGTACCAATAAAAAGGAGAAACATGTGAAAAAATCGCTCTATTGGATAGTATCCCTAAATTTAGTATTTATAGCTGTTGCATGTGATTTAGACGACAATACTAATATTCCGCCGCCGCCGCCGCCATTTACGGTAAATAATTCTGTACACACCGGGGCATTACTAAGAGTTACCCCGCATAATCCGGTTTACGCTGCAATATCCAACAATTCGGGAATGATGGGGCCGGGAGAGCGCGTCAATCTGCACACAAATATTCCCGCTGATATGTATGCGGGTGTCAGGCAGGATTTTATTTTTAACATAGGCCATATAGACCAGATTGGCGAAATGCATGTCTGGAACCATAATTTCGGTAACGGAGCAAACGGCCTGAGAAATGTTACTGTCTCATATTCCAACGATAATGTAACATACACTAATCTGGGTGATTTTACCCTGAAACAGGCAAATGGGGCGGCAGGACTGCCGGCAACAAATCTGTCGGACGGCTCGCCGATCCGGTTCAACGGAATAAGCGCCCAGTTTATCAAAATTTCTCCCCATGCCACCGATGGCAGTTGGGGCGGCGGTCAATTCGGCTTAAGTGAAGTTAAATTCTACCGTTACCGAAACACCGTATATCAGGGCGCCTACATTGCCGCCTCGCCCATTTCTGATGTAAGAAGATCACAGACTGCACCCGCTTATTATAACCTGACAAACGGTGCGGGCCTATCGCATCCTACCAGCGATGAAGCCCTGCATAACAACAACCCTAACCACATGTATTTTGTCAACAGTTCATCGGCTGAATTTGAAATCGACCTGTACGGCAGGTATCCGATTCAAAAAATAGTAATCTGGAATTATAATGCCGCAGGCAATACAAACAGGGGGATGAATACTGTCACCATAAGCACATCAGACGGCCCGGAAGGTGATGTATTTGTGAATAATTGGGATGACAGATGGAACAGTAGTTATACTACAAGAGTATCAAATCAAGCTATTTCCGCAGGAACCGGCCAAAACGGGATGGGACCATCTGCGACTATCTCCATGAACAATCAACCGGCCAGATTTATCAAAATCAGCGGCAGCGCCCGCAGCGGCAATAGTACCGGACTAAGCGCAATCCGGGTTTATGCAGGAGACGGCTGGTTTGCCGACTACCTTTCCGACTGGAACGGGGTATTCAACGTCTACCCCGTTGGTAACAACAGACAGTGGGCCGGCGCAGACGGCATCTATTCGGTAAACTTTGACGGAAAAGACTTTGATCCGGCAAGACCGCCCCAGAACAGAAGAACATACTTCACTTTTCAGGATACCATTTCCTCCAGAGTCGATCCGGTTACCGGCAGAAGAATTGGCTGGCATATGCCCAACAATACTACGGCAACCCTGAACGGCCTTCCCCATGCCTCTAACATAGTTTTTTCTACTGCTACTAATGACAATTCTGCAATAGTACCGCAGGGGCAAAGCGGGTATTACTGGATAGGCGACATATTTGTTACGAACAGCAGACTATATATTTTTTGCAGCAGAGTACAAAATGTCGGCGGCGGGGACTGGGGATTTAGGCATGTAGCCACCGATTTCGTCCGGTTTGAAATTTCAGGCGGTAATGTTCAATCGGACATTACCCGTTTAAACACAGGCAGCCATTTCTATGATGAGGTAGGCAATGATCAAGGAGGCTGGTCTTTAGGCAGCGCTATATTTGAAAATACCGCAGCCGCCGGGGCACTTAACCCCGACGGGTATATATATATTTACGGTGTTGCCAATGTTCCCGTCGGCCAATGGGGCGCACGCAGGCTGATTGTCGCGCGGGTAAAACCCGAAGATGTGGAAGATTTCACCAAAATTGAGTACCTCTATAACAATAACCAATGGCAAAATCAACCCTGGGGTAAATCTGTATCCAACCAAAAATTTTTAAACCCAAGTAATCAAACCGAGTTCGCCGGTGAATGCAGCATACACGAAGTGAGAAGCGGGCCGGATGCAGGCAAATACTACCAGGTCTATATGGACACCCAATTTTTTAACCGGTGGGTCCGTATCAGGGTTGCCGATTCCCCTTATGGTGATTTTACCAACATGAGGCAGGTTTACTTTGCTACAAGTCCGTTCCTGACGATTCCGGTAGAAGACCAGAAAGACGGCGGTCTTGGCATGTATTCCTACAACGGTAAAGCGCATCCGGCAATTTCGACCGATGGTGAACTGGTAATAACGTATAATGTAAACGGAGGTCAGGGCGGTGATTCAATTGGAGGATTCCAGGGCGGCGGTAACGCGGACATATACCGCCCGCGTTTCATCCGTTATGCGCAAGTGCCTCTGTCGCCGCAAAATAATTAAGGATGGTGAAAAAGATGAAAAAGAAATGGATTGGCCGTACCGTAGCTATGGCAGCGCTCCTGGGAATTGTTTATTTTACAGCTTGCAATACAGGCAGTACACCTCCCCCATCTCCGCCGCCTGAAGGGCCAACCGTGGTAAGCCATACTAACCTTACCCACCGGATTCCTGTGCCGGCAGAAGGCATTACCCCGCTGACTGTTCACGAAAACGAGCAATATTCACTGGCAATAACCTGGACGGCAGGCGGGAATCTCCACACAGGCCCCTTCGTGCTGGGCACCGTATACAGCGCCGCCGCTGTAATAACCGTTAAAACCGGGTTTACACTGACAGGCCTTACCGCGAATAGTTTTTCCCACACCTACGCACAAAACATCAACTATGATCCTTTAAGCAGTACCGTATTCCTGGCGTTTCCAACGGCGGCGCCTCCGGGGTTAACCGACTTTAACCTGAGCGGCAAATTTGCCTCCCCGTTAAACCGCAGGGTGCCGGAGCGTGCATTTAACTCTTCGCAATACAACGGGACAATTGCATGGTACCGGGTTGCCGGCGGCATTAACTTGCTCATTGACGAAAAAGAAATTTTTTCCAGTGATACCGGGAGCAGCATACGCGCAGACCTTACCCTCAGCGCAAACGGAAGTTACCATTTTTCCAGCTTAAGCGGAAACTTTACCTTTACCGGCGCGTCTTTGGTAACGGTCAATTCGGCATCGGGAAATTCTGCAAGCGTATCAGTAACATTTGCCCCCATTCCCGAACCTGATGTTGTTTCTTCATGGCGCAGGGGCGGTGACGGTAATGATGCGAACCCCGTCCCTAACGTAACTGATTTGTTTTGGATGTATTATTATAATGACGGCACTTTCATGGTATTTAACAGCGATGCCGCTAAAGCCGGAAATACAATAGCTGCAGAAGGCGAGTATACCGTCGCCGGATCAGCCGATGGAATGACTGTCGGAGATAACTATACGCTGGATATATCATGGATTGATGCATACGCAGCCCTGCATGAAGAAATAGACAGAAAAGATATACCAGCGGCAACAATACTGGCAAATACTTATGTAGGTGATGATGTTCAAGGCCCAAAACAGAGTATCGGCAATACATCCATTGCAGGCAATAAAACGATTTTGGGGAATATTATCGAGGGGAATGCAGATGGAAGGCTCCGGTTTGCGCTGACTCGCCGCTGGCATGATACTCCTGACCCCCATGTGAACTATGCTCTCTACGAACCGCCGCCGCCGCCGGTATTTGTTACTGAGTCCGGCCAGGCTGGAGAACTCATCAGGCTTACCGCGTTTGATTCAGCCTACGCCGCAGTAAGCAATAACCGAGGAATGAGCGGCGGCAGAATAGGGCGCATTCATTTTCATGACAATAATACTGCAAACATGTTTTCCGGCAGTCGCAGGGATTTTATTTTCGACATAGGCCATATCGACCAGTTGGGCGAACTGCATATTTGGAACCACAACGGAGGCACCGGAGCAGACGGTCTGCGTGATGTTACTGTTTCGTATTCAAATGATAATGCTGCTTACACAAACCTGGGCAGCTTTACGCTAAAGCGTGCAAGCGGAGCGGCACGATTATCGGCAACGAACCTCGCCGATGATTCGTTTATTAACTTCGGAGGCATAAGCGCAAGGTATATCAGAATTTCGCCGCAGGACAACAACGGCAACTGGGGCGGGCAATTCGGTTTGAGCGAAGTGCGGCTTTTCCGTTATAGAAATGAAGTGTACCGGGGCGCTTACATTGCCGCTTCTCCCATTTATAATGTCAGAACAACCCTGCCCGCACCTGCTTATTATAACCTGACAAACGGCGCAGGGTTATCGCACCCAACCAGCGACAATGCCCTGCATTCAAACAATCCCGACCACATGTTTTTTACATCCGGTTCCACAGGGACTTTTGACATTGACCTGCACGGAAGGTATCCGGTTCAAAAAGTAGTGATCTGGAACTACAATGGCGCCGGCAATACAAACCGGGGCTTGAGTACGGTAACGGTAAGCGCTTCGGACGGCAACATTCACAGCACAAACCCGTATCAATGGAGTCCAATAGTCTCAAATCAAACTATAACCGCAGGAACCGGCAATAACGGGATGGGTCCCTCCGCTACTGTCCAAATGAATAACACGATGACCAGGTTTATCAGAATTAGCGGCTCTGCCATCAGCGGATCGCAATCGGGCTTAAGCGCGATCCGGGTGTATGTCGGCGAAGGCATGTATATCGACTACCTAAACGACTGGACGGCATTGTTTATGCACTACCCGCAGGACCGCGGCTGGGGCGGCGCAGACGGTATTTATTCGACTAACCTTGACGGAAAAGATTACGACCCTGGCAGAAACCCAAACGATAAACGAACATTTTTTATCTTTTCCGATACGGTGAACCAGAATGTTGACCAGGAAACCGGTATCCGGTATGGCGGCTGGGGGATGCCGAACAACACACGGGGAACTCTCACCGGCGGCAGCCCCCTGTCGGCCAATATGACTTTTAATACCAACGCCATTTCACCCCCCGGCGGCATGGGGATCCATTTTTACTGGCTGGGCGATACATTTGTTGTCGGCGATAAGCTGTATATTTATACAGTTAATGAAGTCAATTTTGGCGGCGGCTGGGACTTTGAACAGATCGGCGTGCATTTAGTGCGGTATGATATCGTTAATAATCAGATTAATGAATCGTCGAGGACAATAATCACCAACAACACAGACGGTAGGCTGTATAATGTTACAGAAGGAACATCCGGGAGCGCCAATAGGTGGCATTTGGGCTGTGCAGTGTTCGTCAATACCGCTCATGCCGGTGCGCTAACCCCCGATAACTGGATATATGTGTATGGTTACCATGAAGGAGGCAGCCGCAGGATCATTGCTGCGCGTGTACGGCCTGAAAATGTTGAAAATTTTAATCAATACCAGTATTTATGGAATGATGACACATGGAGGAATGAGCCGTGGGGATCCAGCAGAGCTAACCCCAAGCTGATATCAAATTATGACCCCACAACTGAATTCAGCGTGACCGAGATCAGATCGGGGCCGAATAAGGGCAGGTTTTTACACATATTCAGTGAGACATCCCTCTTTTCCAGCGACTGGCTTCAGATGAGTATTAGTACTACTGCCAGTCCGGTAGGCCCCTTTACCACCGCTCAGAATCTGTACCGGCAGGTTACCCCGCATAATACGATTCCAACGCAATACCACGAAAATCTGTATGTGTACAATGCAAAAGCGCATCCAGCGCTTTCAACGGATGATGAACTGGTTGTCTCGTACAATGTAAACGGGAGTGATGCTCACGGGGATATTTACCGCCCGCGCTTTATGCGTTACGCGCAAGTACCGTTAACACCGGGAAATTAAAAAGGGCTTGCACCATTGAGGAGGAAAGTACATGGTTATGAAAAAAGGTTTTTTTACTGTAATTCTCATTACTCTGTTTGTTCTGAGTATTTCCGCCTGCAAAACGAACAGTGCGCCGATAATGATGATTGATTTCGGCGATCCCGGGGATAATCCCATAGACGAACTGCTTGCAAGGGTTAATCCCAATTGCGCCGCACTGACGCCGGTGCAGCAGCGTTCTTTTTTACCTGAATTGTGGGCAGGTTTATTCAGAGACCAGTCGCGGAGCGCGGCACGCAGGCCCGAAACTAAAATTTATTTTCTTGGAGACAGTATTACCGCAGGTTTCAGAGGCGTATTGGCTGAAGACGGCCCGGGCATAGAGTCATGGAATATGCTCAGAAACCGGTACGGCGCAGACAAGATTATCAATATGGGTATCGGCGGGGATCAAACCCAGCATGTCATCTACCGGCTGCTTAACGGCATATTTCCCGACGATTACAGCCCCGAATATGTGACACTTTTGCTGGGAACAAATAACGTGGGCAATACCCCCTCTCATAATATAACACGGGCTGCAGAGGAAATTGCGGCAGGTGTCGGTACCATTTGCAAAATAATCAACTGGAAATCGCCGCAGACAAAAATACTGTTATTTCCGGTACTGCCCCGATCCGGCGAAACAAACATGGCGAAAATAAATGAGATAAATCCGATACTGGAGACTTTTGACGGGTATTTTAACATTCATTACATAGACCTGCTGCCTGTTTTCCAAAATCCTGACGGAACATTGGTTACGCATTTGTACGATCCGGATTTACTGCATTTGGCGGCGCCCGGATATGCAGCCTGGGCGGAAGAAATAATCGCTGCCATTGAAGGAAGGTAGAAATGTTTATGAAAAAAAAAATTTTTTCATCGGCAATCATTAGCATACTTGCCCTGAGTTTTTCCGGCTGCGGAACGGGCGGCCAACCAAGGATAAGTTCATCCATACCTGCGCCGTCTCCCAGTTACTCTTTTGAAATAATCGGGCTTACTCCTGTTGATGATGTCTATATTTCCGTGGTCAACAATTCCGGTATGAGCGGATCGCCGGCGGGGAATATTCATTACCATAACAACAGGCCGGCTGATATGTTTGCCGGCGAAAAACAGGATCTTATTTTTGACATGGGCCGCATAGAGCAGTTGGGGAAATTAAACATCTGGAACCATAATGCAGGCGACGGGTCAAACGGCCTGCGTGATATTACCGTTTCATTTTCTGAAGACAACCTCACTTACACAGAACTGGGCGGATTTAACTTGAGACAGGGCGGCGGAACGGATAGGCTGCCGGTAAGCAATCTAACAGACGGTTCCATTATCGACTTCAACGGAGTATCCGCCCGGTATATGAAAATTAATCCCGAAACAAATTATGGCGGTGAACAATGGGGCTTAAGCGAGATTCGATTATTCCGTTACCGGCACCAGGTGTACCGGGGATCGTATATAGCGGCAATTCCTGTTTTTGATATGCGGCAACGGCCGCCGCCGGCAAGCTCATCCAACGTGACAAGCGGCGCAGGTTTATCGAATCCGGCAGGGGCAGACGCCCTGCATACCAACAACCCCGCTCACATGTACGCCGTTTCAGGCAGAATCGGCACTTTTGATATTGATATCATGGGAAGGTATCCGCTGGAAAAAATTGTTATATGGAATTATAACGATACCGCAAACATCAATTGGGGGCTGGAATCCGTCACGGTACGATTATCGGATGACCTGGAAAACTGGACATCGGTTGTAACAAATACCGCCATTCCTGCGGGAACCGGTCAAAACGGCATGGGTCCTTCGTTGACCATCCCGATGAATAATTCATCCGCCAGGTTTATCAGAATAACCGGAACCAACCGCGGAGGGACACAGACTGGGTTAAGCGCAATCCGCTGTTATGCCGGAGAAGGCTGGTATGCCGACAATGTCTCAGACTGGACGGCCCTGCTTTCCGTATATCCTCCCGACAACTCCGGATGGGCCGGAGCCGACGGATTTTATTCGGTGAGCCTTGACGGAAGAGATTACAATCCTGCAAGAAGACCGGAAGACAGAAGGACTTTTTTCCATTTTTCCGATACAATTTTATCAAGAGTTAATCCGGTTACCGCCTCCCGCATGGGTTTCGGGATGCCCAACAATACCAGAGCGATCCAGATCGGTACACCGCATCACTTGGGCATTACTTTTAATACCAATGTGATAATACCTGACCCGCCGGTACCGCATCAATTTTATTGGCTGGGCGCCAATTTTGTCATCGGCGACAAACTATACATATATACGGTTAAAATAGATAATTCCGCCGGCGGGGCTTGGGGGTTCAGGCAAGTTGGTGTTGATCTAGTGAGGCTGGAAATTAAAGACGGTACTGTTGACGAATCGTCACTGGTAATAATTAAAGATACGAATAACAATCTCTTTAATACGGCAGGTTCGGATGCCTGGGCCATGAACAGCGCCGTATTATTAAATACTGCAGCTGCCGGTGCTATTAATCCCGATGGATATCTTTATGTGTACGGCGTTGCTGAAGATAATGGCCGCAACCTGGTTGTCACGCGCGTCAGAGAAGTGGAAATAGAAGATTTTTCCAAATACGAGTACTTGTGGAATGACCATTCATGGAGGAATCAGGTGTGGAGAAACCACAAAACCGACGCTAAGTATTTGAATCCATCAACAGAGCGCGACTTCTCACCCGAATTCAGCATACACGAAGTAAAATGGGGGCCGGACAGGGGCAAATTTTGGCATGTATATATGGATTCCAGATATTTTGACCGGTGGATTTGGATAAGAATTGCCGATTCCCCGGCAGGCGATTATAGAAACTCAAGGCAGATATACCATGCCAATGAACCATTCTTATCGATTCCGCATGCAGGCCAGATAGAAAATGATAACCCTCTTGGTATGTATACGTACAACGCAAAGGCGCATCCGGCACTTTCACCTGAAGGTGAATTATATATTTCATACAATGTAAACGGGGGAATTGCCAGGTTCGCTGACATATACCGCCCGCGTATTATCCGTTACGCTCAAGTGCCGCTGACAGCAGAAAATTAATTATCGGAGCAGGCTGCAGGGTTTATAGGGAGCTTCCCTGCTCAGAAACTCGGCAGCTTGACATAAACTGCATAAAAAGTTAGCTTTAGATACACAGACATGTGGCCATGGTGGAACTGGTAGACACGCTAGCTTGAGGTGCTAGTGCCGAGAGGCATGGAAGTTCAAGTCTTCTTGGCCACAAATATATGGAAATTGCACTGATTATTCTTGCCTTTTTTCTCCTTGCCGCCGGTTTAGTCGGCGCTGTTGTCCCTATAATTCCGGGTCCTCCTTTAAGTTATTTTGGTCTGCTGGTATTGCATTGGAGCGGGCGCGGGGGATTTTCCCTCATTTTTTTACTGACTTGGGCGTTTATTTCAGCCGGTGCGATTGTTATGGATTATCTTCTTCCGTCAATAATGACAAAACATTTTGGCGGATCACGTTCTGCATCAATAGGAGCATTTCTGGGACTTATTGCCGGCTTGTTTTTCGTTCCCGTTGGATTGATAATAGGCCCCTTTCTTGGGGCTCTGTTAGGTGAAATCATTCATATGCGTGGCTATTCTGACAAGGCATTAAAGGTTGCACTGGGTGCATTTCTTTCATTCATTGCCGGTACAGGAATAAAATTGACTGTAAGTGTGATGATGCTGTTTTTTGCAATACGCACACTAATATAACCACTCACCTGCAAATAGTACTTCCGGTTCAAATACAAAACCAGTTGCGGCTGTTACTTTGACAGAAACTTCATCAACAAGATCACGGATATCTTGTGCCGTAGCACTGCCAAGGTTTACGATAATGTTTCCATGCCAGGGCGCAACCTGCGCGCCACCTTTTTGCAGCCCTCGCAAACCAAGCTCATCAATGATTTTTCCTGCGGGCTTTCCGAACCCGGGGTTGTTTTTAAAAATCGATCCGGCAGATGGATAGCGGTAATGTCCCTTGTCTTCACGGTCTTTGCGGTGAGCATTCATTTCAACGCGAATCTCGTGTGCCTCCGCTTGTTTCACAAAAAAAGCAGCCGAAAGAATTAGGCTCCTTTGGTTCTGAAAGGGGCTATGCTTATATGCAAATTCTTCTTTTTTTGCCATGATTCTTCGATGTTGCGGCTCTGAACCGGAGAAATCAACCACCTCTGTTTCTTTCAGCACATCTGCAATTTCAACGCCGTAACAACGTGCATTCATCCACACTGCTCCGCCAATACTGCCGGGCATGCCTGCCAGAAATTCAAGGCCGGAAAGCCCCAATCCTGCGGCAATGTCAGCAGCGGTATCCAGGCTTGTTCCGGAGCGGAATTCCAGTGTTCCGTCCCCCTGCCCTGCCAATCCCGCCCAGCCGCCGGTGTCAAGGACAATTCCCCTGATGCCTGCATCGGCAACTAGAATATTAGCGCCTCCGCCAAGAATAAAAACAGGCACATTTTCAACACGCGCCGCCTGCAGCAACGCTACGGTAAACATGGGAAAACCGTCGCCGGAGGGTTTTAACCAGCAATCGGCAGGCCCGCCAACTTTAAAAGTACTGTGTTCAGCCATTGGTTCATTATAAAAAACCTCAAGATCGCAAGGGTTTTCTTTTAGTATAGATTCAATAAGCCGGGTGATGGTTTCCACTTATATGCCTCTGCCGTTACCATTCCTGTGGAATAAAGCCTAAAGGAATATCGAGTTTCATTGTGTCGCCGGATTGCTCAATTACATACAGACCTGCCTCAACAGTCGCTTTTTTTTCTTCGGTTCCAAAGACCGCTCCTGCTATCGCGCCCTGAATCTTACGGGGATCTTTATGTTTATTACGATTTTCCCTTAGTATTTTCAATCGATTAATATGATGTTCAATGTCTTGTACCTTTGGTTTCGTTTTAACTTCCACCGCCATTATACAAGTGGTGTTTTCCAGAACCAAATCAATCTCTGTTTTTGTCTTCCCCGTTTCATCAAGAATTTTCCGCCCACCCGGTAAAACATTGTCAAACTGGTATCCTAATTCATTAAATCTTCTGGTAATACCGGGCGCAACCAGGTGTTCTGCCAACTCGCCAAAACTGCGATGCAAATCGCCCATTTGCCGGTTGAGTTTTTTTTGTTGTTTCTTCCAATCTTGCCGTTCTTTTTCCAGCAAAGCTTCACGTTCTTTGCGCTCCTTCTCCCATTCCTTTTGCCGCAGCTCTGCCTGCTCTTGACGTTCCTTTTGCCGTAACGCTTCCTGTTCTTGCCGTAACGCTTCCTGCTCTTGACGTTCTTTTTCCCATTTTTCATGGTCAGCCATAATTACAGCCCAGACTTTTTCAAAAGTAAGGTTCCTCAGATGCTCGGGGATTTCAACTGTTTCTGCATCCATTTGCTTCTCCTTCTCAAGTATAATTTAAAGATGTATATAGTGTATATGGCGTGAAAATGAGAAATGCTTGCATCACAAGCCATGTTTTTTTGCTTTGCCTGACAACTAAGCATTAATAATCAGTGGTCAGGCAAGCCGATAAAAAGGTCGGGTCGGTTACCCCTTTTTTCGCTTGTCGCAGAAGTCATTTGCACCCCGCTCCCCACCCGGTACCGGCCTGGTAACAAAGTGCACCAATCAGGGTTATTGACAAAAAAATACAGTATTATATTATTACTGTTAATTATGGAGTGAATGCTTCAAAAATTTATTTTAAGGAGTCCATTATGAGAAATGAAGTAAAATTAATTGGGATTATCACTTTAATAGCGGTAATTGTATTGTCATTGGCAGCTTGCAACAGAGGAAATAGTTCTTCAAGTGCGCCTGCCAGAGAAGAAAGTTCTACAAGTACGTCTCTTGAAGAATTAATGTCCGTAATTGAAGAAATTACCCCTGTTATTGAGGAAAGTACCACTACTACTTCAAGTTCAGGTACAGACTGGGATGCTCTTTTAGCAGATTTCGATAGGCTTGTGGATGACTATATTGCGATATTAAGAGCCCAACAGACTGGCGATTTAACAGCGGTGACACGTGCAGCTTCTGCATTGCAAAATGCAAACAGAGTAATGACCCAGCTGGAAAATGCTTCTTCTGACTTAACTCCTGCACAAATGCAGAGGCTTCAGTCTATATCAGCAAAAATGGCAGATGCTGCCATGTCGGTATTCTAGTATACTATTCAAAGGAATTTTTTATGGTTTTTAGAATTATTGTCGGGATTTTGTCAATTCTTGTCGCAGCTTTAATTATTTTTCTGATGACAGGTTTACCAAGCGAACAATTAGAGGCTTTTTCAGAAATGGGAATTACTTGGATATATATTATACCTGCATTGCTGCTGGTAGCATCCGGTATTTTGGGGATATTTCTAAGGAAAAATAAAATTTGCAGAATCGTTTCTCCCGGGCTTTTATTGGTGGGGAGTTTAATTACCGCTACTTATTTTATTTGGGCAAACGTCGCTGCAAACATGGTTAATATGGATTTCTATGAACTGTATCCGCTCTACATTGGCGAACTTATTGGAATATCAGGCCTTGCTACCATTGGTACCGGAATTTTATCAATTATACTTTTGATACTGTCCTTTAAAAAACCAAAAGCAGCAACAAACTAGGTAACGCAACCAGTGACCGTCGCGCTTGGGTGACAGTCACCAAATTTGTCTGGTACCACACCGGCGGTGGGCGGGTAGCAGTGTACTCATTCCTGCTGCTCCATGCCGTGGATACACGCCTTTGTACGTTTGCCTGACAACTAAGCATTAATAATCAGTGGTCAGGCAAGCCGATACAAAGGTCGGGTCGGTTACCCCTTTTTTCGCTTGTCGCAGAAGTCATTCGCACCCCGCTCCCCGCCCGCCGCTCGCCTTATTCCAAAAGCATTAGAAGTTGGGCTTGCAAAACAGGGGATAGGGAAGAAGAGAGCCCCACCCGGTGCCGGTCTGGTAACAAAGTGCACCAATCAGGGTTTGCTTTTGTTGTAGGGGAGGGCTATCCCGGTGACAGGAACCATTTCCACTAACGATTCGGGTGTCTGACACTGGCGGGTTGACACAGGTTGACAAAAACCTTAACGGAATGATATTTTTGGGATAGAAAGGGAACATTATTTACTTAGACCGCCGGTCATCCTCGGGCTTGACCCGAGGATCTAGGGTGACATTAAAAAAGGAGTAAAAAAAGTGAAGCACAAGAACAATAAAAAAGAACAACCTAAAAATACAGGCTTTAAGATGCCTTTGGGCATGACGTCGCGCATGGGTGACAGTCACCAAATTTGCCTGGTGTCGCTCGGTGCGTTGGTACACCACCGGTAGTGTAGCCGTCTAAAAAGCTGCCTCAGGGCATTTTTTTAGAATATTTGACAAACAAGGAAAAACGCACTATTCCCTTTTACCTCTTACCTCTGCTATAGTTAAACCATGCCTTTTCATTTTTTCAACACCCTTGGCAGAACAATGCAGGTTTTTGAGCCGCTGGAAACCGGCAAAGTCGGTTTTTACGGCAGGTCACGCAAAGGTGTCAGACACCGAATTTCCATGGTGTCGCTCGGTGCGGGGATACACCACTGGTAGCGTAGTCTTGTTGGAAATACCTCAAGCCCTCGGATAACGACACTATTCACTTTTCACTCTTACCTTTTACCTTGAAACGAGGTACACCACTGGTAGCATAGCCGTCTAAAAAGCTGCCTCGGGGCAGTTTTTAAATTTAAAATAAATTCCATTTCATACAAGCAAAAGCCATTATCGCACCATATATAGGGTGTAGCATTTAACAGGTTACAAAATCCAGTTTCCTCAGGAGGAAAACTATGAACCAGTACCCGATTTCCTATGTCCAGCCGGACGACGACCCTCTGGACATCCGTATGGACAATGTTTTCAAGGCAGTATTCACCAAGGATACGCCGGAATCTTCAGGAGCTCTTTCTCAATTTGTTTCGGCGCTTATTGACAGGAGTGTCACAATCGTCTCAATTCTTTCCAACGAGCCGCCAATTGAAAATATCAGGGATAGGCAGATACGCTTTGACATAAAATGCAAGGCGGAAAACGGCGAACTGATTAATGTAGAAATGTGCCTTAATCCCGATATTTTTGAACCCATACGCCTGGAATATTACACATCAAGATTATTCGGCGGACAGGATATCAAAGGCAGCGGCAGCAGTTATGCAGATTTAAAACAGACGTACCAGATAGCAATTTTGGCAAATATGAAGTTTTTCACAGACGATTCATATTACCATGTTTTTAAATATTATGATCCAATTCGCGGAGTCTCGCTTAATGGCATGACTTATATAATAACCATTGAACTATCCAAACTGGATACTATTGTGGAAAAACCCATAAATGAAATGGCCGTCTCCGAACGGTGGGCAGTGTTTTTAGAATATTTGACAGATAAGGGGAAACGCGGTACAATTAACGAAATACTGCAGCAGGATGAGGGTATAGCCATGGCAAATCAGGTATTAATGACAATTAGCAGAGACGAGTATGAACGCGCCCGGTTGGAGAGCGAATACAAGTACCAGGTTGATATGCAGAGCAAGCTGGTCACCGCCAAGCGTGAAGGAAAACTAGAAAAAGAGAAAGAATTACTTGATAATGCCCGAAATGCCCTGGCAAAAGGATATCCGATAGAAACAATCCATGACATTACCGGCCTCGACATGGAAACCATCAAGATCTTGTCAGCCAACTAAAACCCCCAGCCCCTATTCACTAACCACTATTCCCTTTTACCTCTTACCTCTGCTATAGTTAAACCATGCCTTTTCATTTTTTCAACACCCTTGGCAGAACAATGCAGGTTTTTGAGCCGCTAGAAACCGGCAAAGTCGGTTTTTACGGCTGTGGGCCGACCGTTTATAATTATGCCCATATCGGCAATCTCCGTGCGTATGTATTGCATGATATTATAGTTCGCTCGCTTCGGCGGGCCGGTTACGAAGTGAACCATGTCATGAATATTACTGATGTAGGGCACCTGTCCGGCGACAATGACGACGGCGAAGACAAAATGGTAAAAAGTGCCGCCGAACGGGGTAAAAGCGTACTGGAAATTGCCGCAATGTACACCGATGCTTTTTTCAAAGACACAGACACAATGAACATTCTGCGGCCAACAGTGGTATGCAAGGCAACGGATCACATTCCCGATATGATCGCCCTGATCCAACGGATTGAACACAACGGTTATACTTATTCTGCAGGGGGGAATCTCTACTTTGACATTTCCAAAACGCCAAACTACGGTGAACTTGCCCTTTTGCGTATGGAAGACCTGCAAGCGGGAGCGCGTACCGAAGTTGATTCCAACAAACGCAACCCCCACGACTTTGTTCTGTGGTTTACGAAAAGCAAATTCGAGAACCAGGCCCTGGTATGGGACAGCCCCTGGGGACGCGGCTATCCTGGCTGGCATATTGAGTGTTCGGCCATGAGCATGAGGTATCTGGGCGAACAATTTGATATTCACGCAGGGGGTATCGACCATATCCCCATTCATCACACAAACGAGATAGCTCAAAGCGAAGCGGCAACCGGTAAAAAACCCTGGGTAAAGTACTGGCTGCACAATGAATTTCTGGTTCTTGACAGGGAAAAAATGTCCAAATCGGCAGGGGGTTTTTTAACCCTGCAAAAACTTGTTGATAACGGCTACCATCCTCTGGATTACCGTTATTTCCTGCTGGGCGGGCATTACCGCAGTCAAATGAATTTTTCCTGGGACAGCCTGGATGGGGCAAAAAATTCTCGAAAATCCCTCATGGACAAGATACGCACCCTTGTCGAAAAAGCTCAGTCAAGTTCCCGGTCCCCTATCCCTAACCTTGACGCTTTCAACAAAGCGCTTGAAGACGACCTCAATACGCCAAGAGCGCTTGCTGAATTGTGGGGGCTTTTGAGGGATAGTACAATCGAACCGACCGACGCGCTGGCTGCTGCTTTTGATATGGATGAAGTTCTCGGGCTGGGGTTGCGGGCTTTCTGCGAAACGGAGAAACTTCCGGAAGATGACGCAGAAAGGCAGGAAATTGAGAATATTATTGCCAAACGAGCTGAAGCAAAAACAGCAAAGGATTTTGCTTCAGCGGATAAGCTGCGCCAGGGCCTCAAAGAACGGGGTATTGTCCTTGAGGATAGACCAGATGGGACAATATGGCGTAAAATACAATAAGGTTGTAACAATTAATGAAAAAACTTGTTATTATTTATGAAAGAAAATGGGGAGCAGCTAGGAAATGACCGAAGCTGATTTCCGAACATTGTATAATTCCGCCTTCCCCATTTTATACAAGGTGGCTTACCGTATTTCCAATTCAAATGAGGCTGCCGAAGATCTTTGTCAGGAGGCATTTTTTCGTCTGCACGAAAAAAACATGATCTTTCCAAACCTTAATGAAGCTACATACTGGCTCATCAGGGTGGTAAAAAACGCTGCTTTGAATTATGCAAAGCGGAAACAACGTGAACGCAGGGCTTACCAGCGGGCTTTGAAAGAAGATTTCAGGCAGACGGAAAACGGCGAAGGTGAACTTGTCAAAAAAGAAACGAGAGAAGAAGTGCTGGAAGCGCTTAACAAGTTACCGGAAAACCTCCGTGTGGTATTGATCTTAAAAGAATATGCCGAAATGAATTACAGGGAAATCGGAAAATCGCTGGGAATAAACGAGGGAAATGTTAAAGTGCGGGTATTCAGAGCAAGGGAACGGCTGGCCGTTTTGCTTGGCAAGACAATAATGCATAACAAAGAGGGAGGGTCATGATGTGTCCTGATCGTCAACTGCTTTCGGCTTATTTCGATGGAGAGGTGCCTTCTCCATGGAAAGAAAAAATCGAAAAACATATCTCAAACTGCCCTTCCTGTAAGGAACAGTTGGGAACATACAAAGCTCTTTCCATTGAGCTTGCCTCTGATACGGAAATTTCCGGTAAAGCGGCGCAGGATCGTGTATGGCTGTCAATGGAACAGCGTTTTGGAACGGAATCCCTGTCTGCACAAAGCAGAACAACAGGCAGGACCTCAACATCCCGAACACTATGGCAGCGCCGTGTTTCCATTCCCATTCCCGCAGCCGCAGCCGCAGTTGCGGCAGTTGCGCTGCTATTCGTTGCCTTGGCATTTGTGTTGGGCACAAGGGTTCCGGTCGCAACAGAAACTCCGGGCATGGCCATCCTTCCCGATGACGATTTTGATATGCCCGCCATTATTCCCGTTTCGGATATGAACGATGTATTACAGTACCTGGGTATTCGGGATGCCGGAGAATTATTGATAATGCAATTGCCGGAAAGCAGGAATTTTGTTACTAATGGCGAACCTGCAATTATCCGGGCAGCAGATTATTCACAACAAGTGTCAAATCAACAGATACCGGGACAGGGAACGCAGAGAAGGAGAAGGTAATAGTCATGCAGTGCAGATTACGCCATTGGCACTTCCTTGGAATTATCCTCTTTTTAGTGTGTACTACCATTGCGCCGGCACAGGAAGACCACCGTTCAGGACGGGGCCATCAGGGAGGCGCCGGATCAGGCGAACATTCATCAGAACATAACATCCCCCCGCACTTTCAGGAATGGGCTGTTGTGTTGGAAATAAATGCCCGTGTAGTAGAACAAAACCAGGTTGTTATCTGGAGCGAGACATACCGTAAGACCACAATACACAGACGCCCGGTCGAGGTAAGGCTCGTGAATGCAAATGTTGTGGTGGTAGCCCAATTTACCCCGCACATCCGCCGAAGCCAAAAATATCTTATGGCGCAGGGACAGGTATGGATTGAAGTTCCCGGTCAGGGCGTTCGATATCATACTACAATGCAGACAATACCCCTTGAATTCAATGAACCCATTTATTTTTTCCCCCTTGGTCAACACAGCGGGCAAAGTTTTACGACCGAAGATCAAAATTCAGCCTACATTGAAGTTATGCTGACACTGCATCCTTTTGAAGAATAGTAATGCTTAGAAAATAGAGGTACATTATGGTAATAGTGATTTCACTGGGAGGGTCTATTGTTGCTCCTGACGGGGTTGACTTACTATTTTTAAAAGAATTTACCGATCTGATACGCGGGATTATCAGTGCAGATGCTGAACAACAGTTTATTTTCGTGGTAGGCGGCGGCGGACCGGCACGTGCATGGCAGAATGCATACCGGGAGATTTCCGGCAAGGATGTATGTAACGATGAAGCGGACTGGATTGGGGTAATGGCCACCCGGCTTAATGCCCAGTTGGTAAAAGCGGTCCTGGCTGAATGGTGCAATCAGGATGTTGTAACCGACCCCACTGCGGCACAGCCGCTTACCGGAAAAGTGCTTGTTGCAGCAGGCTGGAAGCCGGGTTTTTCCTCTGATTACGATGCGGTGCTGCTTGCCGAGAAGTTTGGTGCAAGAACAGTCATCAATCTGTCAAATATAGAAAAAGTATACACAGCCGATCCAAAAACCGACCCTCAGGCACAGCCGCTGGACACCATCTCATGGGCAGATTTCAGAAAAATGGTCGGCGACGAGTGGAGCCCGGGAAAAAATGTTCCTTTTGATCCGGTTGCCAGCCGTCATGCCGAAAAAATCGGTCTGAAAGTAATATGTGCGGCAGGAAAAAACCTTGAAAACCTAAAAAAAATTATATCCGGCAAAGACTATACTGGCACAACAATTACTTAAATTTTAATTTATTTTTCTCAAATCATTGATATGCAGGATCAAACCTTCTATAATTAAAATATAGTATAGTTTCAAGAGGATAGATAAAATGAACTGTTTTACACTGAAATTGCTATTTTTCTGTGTTTTGCTTTCCCTCCTTCCATTAAGCCTTTATGCCCAAAGCGACGGCAGAAAATCTGTTGCGCTGGTACCGTTTTGGGGAAGAGACCTGGAAATTATCGATGATTTTGGCGAAGAGCTGTATGACGGTGTCTATGCAATGGCAGACTTCCGTCCATGGGAAGTTGATATGATAAATCTTCCGGAAGATGTTCCTGAAGGGGGGTTCCCTCCCTATATCTGTCCCAGCCCTTCTCTGACGAGAGGTACACCTTATGCCCTCACCGGTGAAATTTTCCCGAATGAAGACGAACCGGATTTGTGGGATGTTATGCTGTACCTGTGGGAAATGGAAGATGCAAAACTGCTCCGTGCCGACAAAATGACAGTTTATGACAGGGAAGAATACATGGAAGGCCTTCCCGGAATGCTTGAATGGCTTTTTTCCTGGATTCCCCGGGATCTCGGCCCATATGAAGGCGGACTGTCCAGAGTTATTTGGTCTACCCCTTCCGAACCTACAAAATGGCTATACTTAGGAATACGGGGAGGCGGAGGAATAATGATTAATTCCGAGCCAAGGAATAAAAATCTGGGGAACCGCTATTATATTAATAATTATTACGAAAATTTTAACCTGGCACTTTATTCCATGGTAAGTATGCCCAATATTGCCCTCTTATCAAACTTTGGCCTACAGGTAGAAGGTATGCTTAATGGACATACGAAACCGTTTGCTAACCCTCCATCTCTTTCGGTATTTGTTTCTCCTCTCCTCAGGTATACTCAGCGCTGGGCAAGCAACTATTTCTCGGTATTGGGAGGCCCCTATTTTGTGTTCCCCCTGTATGAGGTATCTTACATTAATGACACCTATCCCTGGGGCTGGACCATCGGTATAAAATGCGGGACAAAATTCGGCCCCGGCTCTGTTTTCCTTGATATCCGGTATTTGCGGGATTTAATGGACACCATCGACGTTTCTTCAGATAATGTGTTCCGCCGGAACATGGTGAATGTAAGCGTCGGTTATGAATTTGGCATTGCCACCAGAAAATAAAAAAGTCAAAGGAGCTAGCAAATGAAAAAACACATGTCACCCCATTATTTAACTGCGTTGACCTTATTGCTGGTTATACCGGTATTATTTGCATCGTGCGATTTTATTGTAAAAAATTATGAATTCGCGGGAGTTATTACTGATGCCGATGTTCCCTTAACCGCCCCGGTAACAGGCGCGACACCTCAAACAAATTTCAACCGCCCGCAATATTCTGTAGCCGTAATATGGGATCCTGATGATAATCCTTTTAAGGTAAATGTAGCATACCAGGCTACCATAACACTGACCGAAAGAAACGGCTGGAAACTGGACGGCGTAGAGGCTGATTTTTTCAAAGTTCCGGGCACTTTACCGGTAACAGATAAAGGCAATGAAGTAAATAAAGGCGAATTTACGGTAGAATTCCCGCTAACTGTTAGACTTCCTATAACTGCTTCCTCTGTAGATTTGGCCGCACCGGTGACAGGTGGAGCGCCTCAAGAAACGATTGGACATGCACAGTACAATGGAACCGTAGTATGGTCATTTTGGGATGATTCGGATTGGGAAGATTTTACCGATCCTCTTTTTGAAGCAGATACAAGATACCGGGCAAAAATTGAACTGGAGCCCACACTCGACTGGACACTTGCAGGTGTACCGGAGAATTTTTTCTCTGTTTTGGGTGCTGTACTGGGGCCAACAAATGCGGCGGGATCGGGTGAATTTACAGTAGAATTCCCGGAAACTGAATAATACCCGGTAATTGCAATAAAAAAAACCGATCCCAACGATCGGTTTTTTTTATCCGCCCGATGTAAGTTCGCGCACTCTTACCTCTTACCTCTTCCCTATTCCCTATTACCTATTATATTTGCTACCATGTAAAAGAGGAGCACTTCATGGAAATTTCCGCATTACAAAAGGCCCGTTATGAGTACCGGCCAAAACTTCCCGCATGTCTTGCCGGTTCAATGCACGATATAGCAATTGAAACAGGCGGTGCTGCCGAAGCGGTTTCCGACAGGGATGAACTTAAAAAAATATTTAAACACACCTACGGGAAACCATTGATCACATTTTCCAAAGGTGACAATAAACAAACAAACCGCGAAATTAAAGCCGGGGTTATTCTTTCCGGAGGGCAGGCGCCCGGCGGACATAATGTCATTGCAGGTTTATATGACGGTCTGCAAAAATGGAATCCCGGATCAACATTATACGGTTTTTTAGATGGTCCTAAAGGTTTGATAAAAAACAAAACAACAATCCTAACCGGCGAAATTGTTGACGCGTACCGTAATACCGGCGGTTTTGATATAATCGGTTCGGGGCGTGATAAAATCGAAAAGCCGGAAGAGTTCGCCGCATCGCTGAAAACAGCTAAAACCCTTGGGCTTAACGCAGTGGTAATAATCGGCGGCGATGATTCCAATACGAACGCCGCACTGCTGGCGGAATATTTTATTGAGCAGGGGTCTGATATTCAGGTTATCGGCTGCCCAAAGACCATAGACGGCGATTTGAAAAACGAATACATAGAAACATCATTCGGCTTTGATACCGCATGCAAAACATACAGCGAACTCATCGGCAATATTATGCGTGACGCGAACAGCTCAAAAAAATACTGGCATTTCATTAAATTAATGGGCCGGGCTGCAAGCCATATCGCCCTTGAATGCGCCCTGCAAACCCAACCGAATGTGTGCCTGATATCGGAAGAAATCGAAGAGAAAAAAATCTCACTGAATCAGGTTGTTGACATTATCTGCGATTCAATCATTAAAAGAGCGGAAAACGGGGATAATTTTGGTGTAGTACTGATACCTGAAGGCCTAGTAGAATTTATTCCGGAAATTAAACAGGTTATTAACGAAATAAACGATGCCATTGCCCGTGACCGTGAAAATTTTTCTAAAGTTGGTTCATTCATTGATCAGCTGTACTGGTTCTCAATGCGTATTTCAGAAGTTTCCTATCGTATACTGAGCGCATTACCGCCGGAAATAGGCATGGAATTTCTCATGGACCGTGACCCGCACGGAAATGTCCAGGTTTCAAGGATCCAGACAGAAAAACTGCTGATAGGCATGGTTGAAAAAAAACTCAAAACGCTCAAAGATGAAAAAAAATTTATAGGATCATTTTGCGCAATGGGGCACTTCTTTGGTTATGAGGGCCGATGCGCTTTTCCTTCCAATTTTGATTCTGATTACTGTTATTCGCTTGGCCTTAGTGCATCTGTGCTGATTGCGTCAGGATTAACCGGCTATCTTGCATGCGTGCGTAACCTTGTTGCTCCTCCCGACGAGTGGATTGCCGGCGGCGTACCGCTGACCATGATGATGAATCTGGAACAGAGGCGCGGCGCGAAAAAACCCGTTATAAGAAAAGCGCTTGTTGAACTGAGCGGCAGCCCTTTCAAGTCATATAAATCATTGCGTGATACATGGTTGGTTACAACGAGTTTTTGCGTACCGGGAGCGATCCAGTATTTCGGGCCTCCGGAGATATGTGATCAGCCACCGCTTACATTGCAATTGGAAAAAAATAAAAAGGAGTAGTAAATGAAAAAGACTATGATGCGATTTTTATGTTTAATGGTTTGTTGTCTGTATGTATCGGGAATTTCCGCTCAAGCGGGAAGAGATGAAACAGACAGCGATCGTATAAGCATTAGCGGCGCGGCGGAACTGCCGTTAACGCGAATAGCTGTTTTTTCATCGGGAATTGCCTATTTTGAACATTCAGGAACATTGAACGGTCCGGGAGCAATCAACCTGCCTTTCAAAACAAACGCGGTAAATGACGCGCTCATGTCGCTGGTGTTAAACGATCCCGCTTCGGCAAATCCGTCTGTTTCGTATCAATCAGAAAATACATTATTCCAAACGCTACGGAGCCTGAGAATAGACATTTCCGATTCTCCGGATATGGCAAACTTACTCGGCAGGCTGCGGGGAGAAGAAGTGGAAATCTCAGTCCCCACTCCGGTCAGCGGAAAAATTCTGGGAGTTGAATACCGTTCGCAGGAAATATCCACAACGCACGTGCCGTGGCTTTCACTGTACACCGAACACGGGATACGATCATTTAATTTCATGGATATCACTTCCCTCACATTCAGAGATCGCCGGCTTTCGGAAGATCTGAGCCGGGCGCTGGACCTCATTGCTGCGTCACGTAATTTTAACACACGGAATTTAACGGTAAACCTGCCGGGAAGCGGCAGCCGTAGAGTCTCGCTCAGTTACGTAATTCCCGCACCTGTCTGGAAAGTGTCTTACCGGCTTGATCTGGGCCAAAGCAGCCCGCTGTTTCAGGGCTGGGCAATTATTGACAATGACAGCGACACGGACTGGAACAATGTCCGACTTTCACTCATCGCAGGAAGGCCCGCTTCATTTATGCAGAACCTGTACCCCCCGTACTATGTTTCCCGCCCTACCCTGCCCCTCGCGATAGCCGGAACTGCTGCCGGTGCGGCACATGAAACCGGTTATGGCGCTCCTCAAGCCATGATGGTCCCGCCTGAACCTGCCCCTACAGCAGCCCGTGCCAGAGCCATGGCGCCGGAAGCGGAAATGATGATTATGAGAGATATGAATGTAGAAGAAACTGACTCTTGGGCAGGAACAGGATATAATCAGGCAGGCGTTACCGGCGGCGTAGTGGAAACAGCGGCGGCCACAGCAGCAGGAGATCAATTTGAATTTACCATCAGAACTCCCGTAAGCCTTAACCGCAGGATGAGCGCCATGTTGCCCCTTGTTGAATCTCCCATTGAAGCGCGCAAACTGCTGATATTTTCCGGCGCCAATGCCGTAGGAAGGAATCAAAACCCCCGTCTTGGCGCTGAATTGACGAACACCAGCGGAATGAAACTCCCTGCCGGCCCCATCACTGTATATGACGGCGGAACTTATGCAGGAGATGCCCTCATAGAATTCTGGAATGAAGGCGAAAAACGGCTTGTTTCCTACGGAGAAGACCTATCCGTTACCGGGACAGTCATGGATGTCAACAGCAGATCAACGGTTTCGGTTACTGTTTCCGGCGGCGTTATGACATTCAACCGCAGTCAGGAAATTACCAGGACTTATGTCTTCAAAAATAATGCGATGCAGGAAAAAGAACTCGTCATTGAACACCCTAAAAATCAAAACTACACCCTTGTTTCCCCTGCTGCGGCAGAAGAAACCCCAACCCTGTACCGTTTTAATGTAACCCTGCCTGCAGAAAATGAGATTTCCGCCATCGTCCTCGAATCGCGACCGGTTACAGAACGGATTACCTTGTTACAGCTCAGACAGGATGCTTTCCTGTCATACGCCAGCAGCCAGGAAATACCTCCTCAAATACGAGAAGCATTAACGCAGGCGGCAAACCTCAGAACAGCGGTAACCGCTGCCGAAACCGCAGTTACCGAAGCGGAAAGGCAGCGCACGGGCTTTGTATCGGAACAGGATCGTATCCGGAGAAATATTGAAGCAGCAGGTAATCAGTCGCAGCAGGGGCAGGAATACCTGAGCCGCTTGTTACAGCTTGATGCCAGTATTGATGCTCTCGTTCCCGAACTGGAAAGGCTGCGGGCAAATGTAAGAACCGCCCAGCAAGCTTACGAGGAGTATATTCGGAATTTGAATTTGTAAGATTAACAGGATGATTCCCAAAGAACACCGTATTGCAGGGCAGGGGGCGATATTCCTCTGCGCCCTGCTGTGGAGTACCTCAGGCCTTTTTATCAGACTCGTTGACTGGCATCCCATGGTTATTGCCGGGTCAAGAAGCCTGTTGGCCGCGTTGGTCTTGCTTGCGCTCAGGTGTTTGTTACCGGGCCAAAAGGCAGAAAAGGCAGGGGTTCGCACACTATTTAAAAACGCGCCCAAATATGTAATCTGCGGTCTTTTTTACACTGCGACAATGGTCAGCTTTGTTATTGCCAATAAAATGACTGCATCGGCAAATGCCATTTTATTGCAATATGCCGCTCCGGTATGGGCCATGCTGCTTGCCTGGATTTTCCTGCATGAACGGCCGCGTTGGGATCATTGGTGCGCTCTTGTCATGGTAAGTATGGGAATGTTTTTTGTTTTTTCCGGCGGCCTTGCCGCAGGCTCTCTGTCAGGCGATAGTATCGCGTTGATTTCCGGTATTGCTTTCGGAGCAAATACGGTTGTTCTGCGGGCAAAAAAGGACAGCAATACGGCGGATATTTTATTTTTTTCCCACATTATTTGCTTTGTAATCTCGATTCCGTTTTTCTTCTTACATCCGCCGTCCATGACTGTAAACAATATTTTATGCATGACCTATATGGGAATTTTCCAGCTTGGTCTGGCTTCGGCGCTTTTTGCCTATGGCATCAAGCGTATTCCGGCAGTACAGGCAATGCTGACCGCCACCATTGAACCTGTTTTAAATCCTGTGTGGGTACTGCTGGCAATTGGCGAAAAGCCGCAGCTTCCGGTAATTGCCGGCGGCAGTGTCATTATCGCGGCAGTGGTGTTTTCGTCTGTTGTTTCACTTTCAAAACACAAATAATATATTTTAAGGAGTATACCATGAATGTAATTTCATTTAACGGAAGCCCGCACAATGACGGGGTTATTGCAAGGGGAATTGCAATAATGAAAGACCAGCTTGAAAAAGAGGGAATTTCTGTGGAGATTGTCCATGTGGGAGACAAGGCCATACAGGGCTGTATTGACTGCCGCAAATGCAGGGAAATCGGGCATTGTGCAATTGAAGGAGATATGGTAAACGAATATTTTCACAAATTGCCATCGGCTGACGGCTTGATTCTGGGCAGCCCGGTATATTACGGCAGCATCGCCGGTACATTTAAATGTTTTTTAGACCGGCTGTTTTTTCCGGGCCCTGATATGAAATACAAAGCAGGCGCGACAATTGTTTCACTAAGACGCTCAGGCGGTATAGCAACATTTCATCAACTGAACAATTACTTCAATCTGGCCCAGATGATCATTACTCCGGGAATTTACTGGGATGTGATTCACGGCAACAGCGCTGATGAACTCAGCGGCGATGAAGAAGGCCTCCAGATAATGGAAGTCCAGGGCAGAAATATGGCATGGCTCATCAAGACTCTTGCAGCTGGTAAGAGAGAAATCCAGCCGCCGCCGCCATTTGACAGAAAATGGACGAATTTTATCCGCTGATCACTTTCTTTACTGTTTTAATACTTGCCGCATATAACGAGTTAAGCAGTCCCAAAAAGGCAGAGAGGCAGAACAGCAATTCAATTCCGGTAAGTTTCCAGATAAGACCTCCAAGGAGAGCTATTATTATACTGATAACATGATTAACTGAAATGCCTGTTGAAAGGGTTGCGGTCACTTCTTCCTGATTTTCCGAAATGTCCTGCACATATACATTGATTGCCATGCTTGCAATGGAAATGATTGAGTCAAGGATATAATTTATACAGACAACATAAAAAGCAATGTGCATGGGAAAGATCCGGTGCGAAAAACCATAGAGCAGGCAGACCACAACAAGGATGAGGGTATCGCCTATCATAACTGCTTTATAACCAACACGATCAATGAGCTTGCCGATAAGGGGGCTGGCAACAAATCCGCAAACCGCGCTTACAGCAAGCAGCAGCGAGATGACCGAAGTATCGGCGCCGTACTGCAGGATAAGCACATAGGGAGCAAAGGTGATAAACACCTGCTTGCGTGCGCCGTAAAAAACTTCCAGCATATAGAACTTGTGAAACTTTTTTGCAAAATAAAAACGCGGCCTCTCTACTTTCTGTCCGCTGTCATATATTGCCATGCAGGTAAACAGCGCGCCGATCATCAGAAACATGGCGGCACCATAGACAATTCTGAACTGGTCAAGTTTTGCAAGGCCAAGCCGGGAAAAAACGAGAAAAGCAAATGTTACCGCCAAAAAACCAACAATATTCCCCCCATGCCCCAATGCGCCGGTAACCCCCAACGATGCGCCGCTCTTGTTCTCCCGCGCCAGATGCAGTGAATGAGAAGCACGTACCGGCATAAGTATATGTTCCCCGCAGGAGTACAGTACCATGAGGGCAATCACACCGGCCTTGCCCGCTGCACCCGGGAAAAAATCAAGGGGCAATAATCCGGCCAAATTCAAACCAACTATCCCCGCCAACATCAAGCCAATGCCTATTTTGAAGATACGTTTTTCTGATAAACGGTGCATCCAGGCAAGGAATAACACCAGAAAAAGTCCCGGCAGCTCCCTGAAAAATTCGGTCACACCCCGCTCAAAAGCATCTATCCGCACGATTTCTGCAAGGAAATTGTCCTGTATTCCCCGGTACAAACCCATGGCAATACCAGAAAGCACGAGCGCCGAAAGAAAACCGCCGATTTTGACTTCAGTACGGTATATATTATTAATTGAAGGAATACGGCGTACAACCATGTTTTAGTGATACCATGAATAATCAATTTTAGGCAATCAGCATCGCATCACCGTAACTAAAAAACCGGTAATTTTCCCTGATTGCCTCAGTATAACTTTCAAGGATATATTCCCTGCCGGCAAATGCCGCAACTAACATTAACAATGTTGACTCCGGCGTATGAAAATTGGTAAACAAGGCATCTGCAGCTTTAAACCGGTAACCGGGATAAATATACAACGCCGTCCTGCCCTCCCCCGTCTTGAGTTTCCCGTCAAACCACGCACTCTCCAGCGTGCGGATACTGGTAGTTCCCACAGCAATGACTTTGCGTCCTTCAGCTTTTGCCGTTTCGATTTTTTCAGCGGTATTTTCATCAATGCTGAATGTTTCTTCGTGCATGACATGATCGGTTATATTTTCGGTGCGAACCGGTAAAAAAGTTCCCAGGCCCACGTGCAGGGTTATAAAAGCAGTTTCTATCCCGGCGGCGGCAATTCGTTCCAGTAACTCGTTGGTAAAATGCAGTCCTGCTGTCGGCGCTGCCGATGAACCGTAGGCTGATGCATACACAGTCTGGTAGCGGTCAGCGTCTTCCGGAGCATCCTGCCGTTTAATATACGGCGGCAGCGGGATATGCCCATAACGATCAAGCCAGTCATCGTCAATGAGACGATCAAACTGAAGCAGGGAGTGGGTGACCGGGGACCGGGGATCAGGGATCGGGGATCGGGGGGATACTATTTCCGCTTGAGCTATTTCGTTGTCGTTAGTGTCGTGAAACACATACCGGCTGCCCGGTTTCCGACGTTTGGCTCGCTGCACCAGTACTTTCCACTGATCCCCGATCCCTTCCAGTAAAAGAAACTCAACCCTGGTGCCGGTTTTAACGGATGTTCCGATAAGACGGGCTTTGCGTACTTTTGAATTGTTGAAAACAAGCAAAGGAAGTCTCGTCACCTCCGGGTGACGCGCCGCCCTCGGGTGGCTGCGAAATGCATCGCCGCATAGAATTTCCGGCAGTTCATGTACCATGCGATGCGACCTTATTCCTGTCTTGCGGTCAAGCACCATGAGACGGCTGTTCCCCCGCTGTTCCGGAGGGTACTGCGCAATCAGGTTATCGGGAAGATCAAAAGAAAAATCGCTTGTTTTCATGTACTGCGTTAAAATGGTGCCTGGCACCATTTACGAAATAACATGTCTTCATTGCAGATATGGCTGATCCACCATTTTTTCAGGAAATCCATAAATTGGTGCGAATCTTTATCCATAAGGCTGCTCTTTCCCAGTTTAGTCAGCATGGATGTTAACTCCTGATGAAATTCATGATGTTTATTTGCTTCAGGATAATCCATCTGCTTATGAAAGTCTTCTTCAATCCGGAAGTGGATGCGTACATAGTCATGCATCATCTCAATTATGGGGTTGAGTATGTCCTTAATATAATTATTTTGCATCCCGAAATGCAATGAATTGATAATGGTAACAATCCCTCTGTGATGCTCGTCTAATATTGGAATACCCAGGTTATATTCGGGTTTCCAGACAATGAAGACATTGTGCTCCAGAAAAAGCCGCTGTGTTTCATCTTTTTTTTCATTTGTTATCAACATAATACACCTCAATTCCATTATAACACACAAAAATAGTCCCTGTCATTACATTACTGAACACCACTTCTGTCTTTTCCCATAAATCTGCTATAATCCATATAACATGAGAATAACAAGAAGAAGGCGAAGAAACGCAAAAAACAGCAAATCTCTTTTTATCCTGCTCATAACCCTTTGTTCGATAATTGCGGCATGGCATTATGCATCAGCCAACCTGCAAGGGGACGCGCCTGCGGGTATTGGAGCTAGCATCAGCATTGCTGAAGGCAGCGTTATTGTCCATTTTATTGATGTCGGCCAGGGGGACGCTACATTGATACAAACCGATGCAGGTAATGTTTTAATTGACGGAGGCGACAGGCGGACAGCCGATGATGTTGTACGGTATCTGCACAATTTGGGGGTTGACCGTTTTTCTTATATAATTGCCACCCATCCCCACGCCGATCACATAGCCGGTCTTATCAATGTCATTAATACGTTTAATGTTGATACGATTATTATGCCCAGAGTTGCGCATACCACCGTTACTTTTGAACGGCTGCTTGATGCCATAGAAACAAATGATGTTACTGTGCGTGAACCAGCCGCAGGCAGTTCGTTTACCTTGGGCACAACTGTGTTTACGATCGTTGCTCCCAATACAACCGGATATAGAAATATGAACAACTATTCGGTATCGGTGCGCGCGGCACACGGTAGTATCGCTTTTCTGTTTACCGGTGATGCGGAAATAGAATCAGAAAATGAAATGCTTGAACGAAACCGTAACCTTTCCGCACAGGTTTTACATGTAGGACACCACGGCAGTAATTCAAGCACTACCCAGGCATTTCTCGATGCCGTTTCACCGGAAATTGCCGTTATCAGCCTGGGAGCGGGTAATTCTTACGGGCACCCACACGCAGAAGTCGTTAACCGGCTGGAAGAAGCCGGGGCAGCGATTTACCGGACGGATATTCACGGCACAATAGTCATGTCAACAGACGGTACTAGTGTGATCATACATTAAAACCATGCATTATATCATCGATAGAATAGAATCGGGAATTGCGGTATGTAACTCCATGGCAACAGGCGCGTCACCAGGAGGTGGCGAAGACATTGAAATACCTGTAAGCGAACTTCCTCCGCACAGTAAAGAAGGCAATGTACTCATAAAAACCAACGACGGTTATGTGTATGATGCGGAACTTACTGCAAAAAGACGGGCTAATTTGACGGACAGAATGAACAGGCTTTTTGATAAAAATATCAAGTAGAAAACAAAGAGCCTTCGCCATGGGTGGGATTAGTCGGTTTCAATCCCAAATGTCCATAAGCCAGTGATGTTACCATTCTGCCTCGGGGAGAACGCTGTAAAAGGCCGGCCTGAATGAGGTACGGCTCGTAGTAATCTTCCAGTGTCTCCACCGATTCGCCAATGGATATAGCAAGGGTTTCTGCTCCCACCGGACCGCCGCGGTAACGCTCAATAATAACAGTAAGGATATCACGATCCTGCTTTTCCAACCCTAATTGATCGATTTCAAGCCTCGTTAACCCATCTCTGATTACGGGTAACGTAATGGATTCACTGCCGGAAAACTGGGCAAAATCCCTCATCCGTCTCAGCAGACGGTTGACCACTCGCGGCGTTCCACGTGACGACTGTGCCAGTAATGCCGCAGCATCAGCATTGATTTTTACCTGCAATAACCCTGCTGAACGGTGTACTATTGCTTCCATGTCCTCCGGCAGATAAAATGAAAACCGGCAAGTGATCCCAAAACGGCTGATCAGCGGACCGGAAACAATTCCCGCCTTGGTGGTTGCGCCGACCAGGGTAAAGGGCTGAATGGGTATTCGTAAAGTGCGGGCCATTGGCCCCTGGCCAACAATCCAGTCAAGCTCAAAGTCCTCCATTGCAATATACAGCAGTTCTTCGATAGCCGGTTTAAGCCGATGAATTTCATCAATAAAAAATACATCGCCTTTTTTTAAGTTAGTAAGCAGCCCGACAAGGTCTTTTGGTTTGTCCATTGTCGGCGCAGAAGTCTGTACAAACCCGCTTCCAAGCTCGTTTGCCACAACCTGCGCCAGAGTAGTTTTCCCCAGACCCGGCGGCCCAATCAAAAACAGGTGATCCAGTGATTCTTTTCGTTTTTTGGCTGCGGAAATAAATACCGTAAGATTATCCTTCATAGCCTGCTGTCCCACAAATTCTGTCAACCATCGGGGCCGCAGACTATAATCACGCTCATCTTCCCCCGGAATGTGCTCAGGATGAGTGATACCGGTATGTTCGCTTTTCTTTTTCATGGTTATCTGCCTGTATTAAGCCCCTAAATTCACAATCGCATTTTTAAACAACAGTTTTTCTTTCTCAGCCTGAGATAAACCTGCCGGTATATCTTTTTCCGCCTGTGCAATAGCTTCAGCGGCTGCACGCTTATCGTAACCCATGTCCGCCAATGCGTTAACAAGGTCGCCGTAGGGTGATACTACTGCCGTCGCCGCAGGAGTGTGGATCAATTTTCCTTTTAGTGCAAGGAGCATTTTTTGAGCCGTCTTTTTCCCCAGTCCCGGAACTGCTTCCAGCCGGACTAGGTCCCCGGTTTCCAGAGCACTTTCAAGATCATCCTGCCCTATCCCGCCCATTATTTTCAGGGCGTTTTTCGGGCCTATTCCTTCAACTTTGAGCAGTTCCAGAAATGTATTCCTCCGAACCTCATCGGAAAAGCCAAAAAGCCGCATGTGGTCTTCACGGTGATACAGCCAGGTAAAGACCCGGCATTCTCCACCTGCGGACGGAAGCTGTTCAATATCGGTTGATGGCATGGATATTTCCCATTCAACACCACCGGTCATAATATATGCCGCTTCGCTGTTTTTTCCGCCGACAATGCCCTGAATGCTGTTAAACATGAATTAAGTATACAATGAAAAGCAATAAGTGATAAGTGATATGTTTACTTATTGTTTCCTTTTATTATTTCATTAAAATTAATATCCGGATTTGTATATCGTCTGCGATTTTGTGTTTTATTTTTATAATTTATTGCCATATTTGGACAATACTGTATGCAAGCCATACATTGCTCACAATTATGCTTAAATTTTGGACGTTTATTTTCAATTTCTATATTGTCTACAGGGCAAACTTTATAACAAATACTACACCCTGTACATTTTTCAGAAATATTATAGTTTTTGTCTTTTTTTGGAAAAAAACTTGATGCTTTTTCCGGCCAAAAAATAAATGGATTTATTTTTTTTATATTATTGGATTTTTTATTTATAACCAAGTCCTTAATTATATCAATTTTTATTTGTGATTCTTCAATTATTTTTTCCGGATATTTAGTCAAATCATAAACACAAATATAATTTCCAACCATCCTTACGTCAAAACCGGCATTTAAATATATTCCTTTTTCTGATAATTTTTTGTTTATTATTGACAAACCGTTTCCCGGAAATCCGCCATGAGTAGCTACAGAATAATAATAGATATTACTATAGTTAAAATTAATTTCTGAAATAAATTTTTTTAATGCATTAGGTAAACCTTCCGCATAAACAGGAAAAATAAAACCTATCCTTTCATAATCTTCAGACAAATGTTTCTCATTAAAAGATGCTACTGAGTAAATTTCGCAATTATCCAATCCGGAACCAATATCTTTTGCAACTTTCAGGCAATTTCCGGTTCCTGTAAAATAAAAAATTAAATTTTTCTTCATAACATCCCCCCATTCGCTGCGCAAATTGCCGCGCCTAATGCGTCGGCAGCGTGATCCGGTTTTGGAATATCGGTCAGGCCTAAAATAATCCGAACCATTTCCTGTACCTGTTTTTTATCCGCACCGGATACCCCGGTTACCCCCTGCTTGATGACATTGGGCCTGAATTCATGGACGGGCAGCCCGCGTTCGGCAAGAATGGCAAAAATAATACCCCGTACTTCGGCAACGGGAATGGCGCTGGAAACATTTCTCCCAAAAAATAAAATTTCAATAGCTGATTCTGTGGGCTGATAAGTATCTAAAACCGAACGGATTGATTGCATAATATAACAAAGACGCTCAGCTTGCGGCCTGCCTGCCTTTGTTTCTATTTTACCGTGAGCAACATAGTGTATTTTTCCGTTTTTGGAATCAACAACACCCCAGCCTGTAGCGGCAAGACCGGGATCAATCCCAATAATACGCCTAACCTTCAAAACCCTCGGGGATGCCGACATTGGTATAGACATTTTGGATGTCTTCGTTGTCTTCAAGTTTTTCAACCAATTTTAGAACTTTTGCGGTAGCTTCATTGTCAAGCAAAACTTCAACATCAGCGACCATGCTTACCTCGGCGCTCATTGTTTCAAATTCTTTCGCTTGTAATGCGTTCACCACCGCTTCAAAATCTTCGGGGGCGCTCGTTACCTGGATGATGCCATCCGAGGCGGCGATATCTTCCGCACCGCCGTCCAGAGCAGCTTCCATTACTGCGTCTTCGGTGTATTTATCACCATCAAGAGTGATGACTCCCTGCCTTTTAAACAGGCGGGAAACCGCACCGGATGTAGCAAGCTGGCCGCCTGATTTTGTGAGCATACTGCGGATATCCGCCGCTGCCCGGTTTTTATTATCAGTCAACACCTCAATTAAAACCGCAACACCACCCGGAGCATACGCTTCATAAACGAGCTCTTCATAACTAACACCTTCAAGCTCGCCGGTTCCTTTTTTTATGGCACGGTCGATATTATCCTTGGGCATATTCGCGCCCCGCGCCTTGATAATGGCAGTGCGCAGTTTTGGGTTGCTATCCGGATTGCCGCCCCCCATACGTGCAGCAATGGAAATTTCCTTGATCAGCTTGGTAAATATTTTGCCGCGTTTCGCGTCAGCGGCTCCTTTTGCATGTTTAATAGTCGCCCATTTACTGTGGCCCGACATAAGTACTCCTTAAAATCATAGAATGTTTACCCTATTGTATCAAAACATAAAATAAATGTACAGTAAGTTTGAAGTAAAATTATGGAAAAACCTTTTGTTGTAGACAGAACAAAATATAGCGCCCAAAACCCGCTGATAATCGCCGAATTGGGGACTTCTCACGGCGGAGACTTGAATAAAGCCAGAGAACTGGCGGCAGCGGCGGCGACGGCGGGAGCATCCTGCATCAAACTGCAAATGGTCTTTGCCGATGAGATACTCCATCCTAAAACAGGTGAGGTAACCCTTCCCGGCGGCAGAATAGGTTTATATGACCGGTTTAAACAGCTTGAAATGCCGTTTGATTTCTACGTAAAAATAAAGGAATACATAGAATCATTGGGGCTTTTATTCTTATGTACCCCCTTTGGCCTGAAAAGCGCACAAATGTTGAGGGAATTACAGCCTAAAATCGTAAAAATCGCCTCACCTGAACTAAATTTTACCGCTTTACTGCAAGAAATAGCCCAATGGGGTCTGCCGGTATTACTTTCCAGCGGTGTGTCAACACTCGGGGACATAGAGGAAGCGCTTGGCATATTTGAGACCAGGGACCAGGCAGTATCCCTGCTCCACTGCGTTACCGCTTACCCGGCGCCGGAGACGGATTATAATTTACGCGTTCTGAAAAGCCTGGGATCCGTTTTTGGGGTTTCGACAGGAGTTAGCGATCACAGCCTTGACCCGGAACTTGTTCCGGCACTGGCAGTAAGCCAGGGGGCAGCAGTCATCGAGAAGCATTTTTGCCTGTCCCGTGATGATCCCGGCCTGGATGACCCCATTGCACTCCCGCCATCAGAGTTTACCAGCATGGTCAGGGCTATCCGCCATGCCGCAGAGAGGGGGACAGAAGAAACCATATCGGTTTTGCAAAGCGAGCGGGGAGCCGCAATGGTAGAAGCAGTACTGGGAAACGGGATAAAAATACTAGCACCGTCGGAACGAGAGAATTACCGGCGGACAAACCGCTCAATTCACGCCCTGCGGGATATTCATCCGGGTGAAATTATCACAGCGGATGATTTTGCAGTATTGCGAACAGAGAAAATTCTCCGTCCCGGGCTTTCTCCGTCATGGGGAAACATCCTGCCCGGCAGAAAGGTGCGGCAGTTTATCCCGACCGGCGAAGGCATACGGGTTGAAGACATATAAAGAATTTGATATTAAGAGTTAGGAATTAGGAATGGCAGCGATTATTGAGCCCAGAGTTTTGAAAGGTTTCAGAGATTTTCTCCCTCCCGCTGAAATGATCCGCCGCATTATTACCGAATCAATCGAAGCATCGCTGCGGTCTTTCGGATTTGTTCCAATTGATACGCCCGCACTTGAGTATGCGGAAATACTTTTTGGCAAAAGTTTGCAGAACCCGCCGTCTCCGGGTGTCGTGCCGCCCGGAGGCAGCGGGACACCGGGTGGCAGTGAAACCGAAAAACAAATATACCGTTTTACCGACAGCGGCGGCAGGGATGTCGCACTTCGTTTTGATTTAACCGTTCCTTTCGCCCGTTATGCAGCCCTGCACCAGCAGGAACTGCACTTTCCTTTCAAACGGTATCACATTGGCAAGGTATGGCGCGGGGAAAATACCCAGCGCGGACGATACCGGGAATTTACGCAGTGTGATTTTGATATCATAGGCAGCGACAGCCCGGCTGCGGATTTTGAAATTCTGCTGATGATCCGCTCTACGCTGCAAAGCCTGGGACTTGATGTCACCATAAAAGTGAATCACCGGGGTTTATTTAACCGCTTTCTCTCCCATATCGGGCTGGAAGGAAGATCTGTTGAGATACTGCGCACTGTGGACAAACTTGCCAAAACGGGAATTGATGTGACCAGAGAATCCCTTATTGCCATTGCCGGGGAAGCAAACACACAAAAACTGCTGGAATTTATCAGCGCCGGCCGCGGCAGCGCTGCGGATAATTCTTTTGAAAACACTCTGGAGCGCATAACGGCTTTGTCAGGCGGCCCTTCTCCCGAATCCGAGCGGCTTGCCATGCTCAAGCGTTTTATGAATGATTCCGGTGCCGGAAGCGGCGATTTTTCCCTCGATCCGTCAATTACCAGAGGACTCGATTACTATACCGGCGTAGTATTTGAAACATTTCTCACCGAACTTCCCGACATTGGCTCCATCTGCTCCGGCGGCCGTTATGACAACCTCGCCGGATTGTATTCAAAAAACTGTATATGCGGCGTCGGCTCGTCCATCGGCCTTGACCGGATGATCGCCGCCCTTGAAAGTTTGGATAAACTGCCCGCAGTTTCGGGCTTTTCCGTTGCCGCTATCGCGTGTATCAAGCAGGAGGACTCAGGCTTGTACCAGGCTCTTGCGGCAAAATTCCGGCAAGCGGGCATCCCCTGCGAAGTGTTACTCGAACCCGCAAGCGGACAGTTGGTTAAACAGTTTGTCCTTGCCGAAAAAAAAGGTTTACGCTGGATAATAATCCCCGGTGAAAACCCGCTGAACGGCCCTCTCACTATTCGCAACCTTGCCGGAAGGAAAAACATTGAAGGACTTTCCGTTGATGATATAATAGCAATGATATCTGATTTTTAGGAGGATTTATATGAAAACAGGAGTGCAATTATATACGGTACGGGAGTATGCAAAAGATCCGGAAGGCATTGAAGCTACTTTGAGGAAAGTTAAAACCATGGGGTTTGATGTTATTCAAATCTCGGGACTTGGCCCCTGCGACATAGATCTCCTGGCAGGCTGGGTAAATGAACTCGGGCTGTATGTCTGCTGTACCCATAACCCATGGAATCGTTTGGCGGCACATGATGAATTAAAAAAAATAATAACGGAACACAAAAAATTGGGATGTCCGGTCATTGGCCTTGGCATGAAACCCGATATCTATCCCGACAGTTATGAAGGGTATACCCGCTTTATAAAAAAAATCAATGAAATTTGTAAAATAGTACAGGATGAAGGACTGACATTCGCGTATCACAACCATGACCTGGAATTTGAAAAATTCAACGGAATAACGGCGATGGATCGCATGACCGAAGAATGTCCCCATCTGGAGATAATCCTCGACATTTTCTGGGTACAGGCAGGTGGAATCAATCCATCTAAATATCTGGAAAAATTATACAAGCGGATAAACATTGTGCATCTTAAAGATTTCCGCATTTCCGGGCGGACACGGCAATTTGCCGAAATCGGCGAAGGCAACCTTGACTGGGCTGAAATATTTTTTCTCTGCGAAAAGCTGAACATTCCGTACGCTGTCATAGAACAAGACACAAACTTTCTAAACAATCCCTTCGACAGTCTTGCGTTAAGCAAAAAGTTTATCGTGGAGCACGGTTATTGGAAATGAACTACCAGTCCTCCATAGCTTGTTTGAACGCCAAAGCCGAAGCGCGGATAATGTTTTCGTTAATGCAGTAAGCGAAACGCACCCAACCCGTTTTACCGAAACCGGATCCGGGTACGCCGAGGATTAAATATTTTTTCAAATGGTTAATGAAAGCCATATCCGGTGAAATTCCCGCATCCGCACTATCAGGCTTCTTCCTTTCGGGAACCTTGCAAAACAGGTAGAAAGCACCTTCGGGGACGGCATATTCAATGGTTACTTCGTCAAGAACTGCGGTAAATGCGTCACGGCGGTGGGCATAAATGCTGACATCAACACTCGAATCGGTTAATTCTGCGACAATTCTTTGCATAAGAGCCGGTGCGTTTACAAAGCCAAGCGTGCGGGTAGAGTAGATTAGGCCGTTCATCACATCGTCTTTTTCTGCAATATCAGGGCTGACGGCAATGTAACCAATCCTCTCACCTGAAAGAGAAAGACTTTTTGAATAAGAGTTGACAATGATCGTTTCGCTGTATGCGCTGAGAAGTGGCGGGACATGTATGTTATACGCTATTTCTCGGTAAGGTTCATCGGAAACCAGGTAGGGCAGCCGCCCGGTGTTTTTTCCACACTCAACAAGAAGCTGCGCAAGGGCGGCAATGTCCTGCTTCGGATACACTTTTCCGGTAGGGTTGTTGGGGGAATTTATAAGCACAGCGGCTGTTTGGGAAGAAAGCGCCTCGCCTATCGCTTTAATATCGAGGTTGAAGTCAGCAAGCGAATCAACTTCAATAAGTTTTGCCCCGTGGTTTGCGGTATAGGGGCGGTACTCCATGAAAAACGGCCGGGTAACAATGACCTCATCACCGGGGTTGCAGATTGTTTTAAATACCGCATTCAGACCACCGGCAGCACCGGATGCCATCACAATATGTGAACCGTCTATCGAAACCTCGTGTTCCAGCGACGCTTTTTTTGCGATAGCTTCCCGTACATCGGGATAACCGCCGTTAGGCATATAACCATGGGAACCTTTTTTATTTTCCTGTGCAAGTCTGACAAATACATCGTGAAAGGCAGGCGGAGGATCAACATCGGGATTCCCCAGGGAAAAATCAAACACTTTTTCCGTGCCATACTGTTTTTTCAGCGCATTCCCCTCCTCAAACATTTTTCGGATCATGGATGATGAACCAAGGGCATTTTTAATGCTTTTTGCGATTGGCATGATGGTACTCCTGTTACCAATATACAGCAATGGTACTAAAACTGTATAGTAACATTATGTTAATGAAAAGAAAACAACTACCCGCTATCCCGCTTGATGAATGTCTTGCCTCTGCCGGAAGTACCAGGGCGCTCGTAACGGGAAAGGATGTTTACCGGCACATACCCGAATTGTTGAATCTCCACTATAATTCACAGCGGGTGTTTATTATTGCCGATGAAAACACCATGCAAGCTGCCGGAACGGAAATAGAACAAATACTTTTGGCACATGACATTGAAATAACCGGAAAATGTATTTTCCCGGCAGAACCGCGATTGCACGCAGACTATTGCCACATTGAAACCCTGGTAAAAAAAATGTCGGCATTGGGCGGATATCAGCCGTTTACGCCGGTGGCCATTGGAGCAGGAACCATTAACGATTTGGTTAAGCAGGCATCAGCCGATGTGTCCCTGCCCTACCTTTGTATTCCAACTGCGGCATCTGTTGACGGTTATACGTCATTCGGATCGGCGATACTCAAAGACGGTTTTAAACAGACGCTCTCCTGCGAAGCGCCGCGCTGTATTGTTGCAGACACCGGTGTATTGTCTCGTGCCCCGTCATGGCTGTCATCGTCTGGATTTGGCGACCTGGCCGGAAAGATCATTGCAGGTTCCGGCTGGATCATAGGGGATGCCGCCGCTGAGTTTGGTGCAAAAGGTTCGGGCCGCATAGAACCCAGGGCATGGGCCATGGTGCAGAACGGGCTGTACGATTATCTTGATCGGTCAATTTCAGCCGTTCACGGCGATCAAGACGCACTCCAGGCATTATTTGAGGCGCTATCCATCACCGGATTTGCCATGCAATATGCCAGAGATTCCCGCCCGGTATCAGGCGCGGAGCATCTTATTGCCCATATTTGGGAAATGGACGATCTATCGATTAACGATGTTCCGGTTTCTCACGGTCATAAAGTTGCAATGGGAACATTGGCAGGTACTGCATTTCTTGAAGTGTTGTTTGCGGATCCAAATGAGCCGCCTCCCCGTTCTGTTTCTTTCCGCCATCCTGGTCTTGACGAACGTGTCAGCGAAATAAAAACCGCTTTTTCCGGCAGTCCGGCGCTGGAAAGCGTTCTTATAACCGGTATTGAAAAATTCCACGATGAAGAAAATGCCGCCCATATTCGAGATGGATTTTATGATACATGGAAACCCCTCCGTGAAAAAGTACTTGAACAGATTATGCCTTACAGCGAATTAAAGAAAATGCTTGAAAAAGCCCAATGCCCTGTCCGGCCTCAAGAGATCAACCTTACCCGCAATGCCGTTATCGCTTGTTTCCGCCGTGCCCAGATGATCCGTAACCGCTACACCGAACTTGATCTTGCCTGGGACCTCGGCTGCCTTGAAACCGTTCTTGCAGGAATGGAAGCTTCGGAGAAGTATTTATACTAAACCAATGTTCGTGCAATCCGTACAATGTCGGCAAAAACCCCGCCGGCGGTTACCTGAGCACCCGCGCCCGGGCCTTTAATCACTATGGGTAGTTTAGAGTAACGGTCGGTGGTAATTACAACCATGTTGTCGCTGTCAACCAGTGAACGGAATGGGCTGCCTGCCGGTTCTGCCCTAAGGGTCAGTTTTGCCGAACCTTCTTCGATCACTACGACGTAACGTAAAGCCATTCCCTTGGCGGCAGCCTCGGCACGGCGTTTTTCAAACACGGCGTCTGATTTTTCAAGCTCAGTGAAAAAGGCGTCTACGGTTTTTGCCTTGAAACAGGCCGGTGGCAGAATTGGCTCGATAGATACATTGGCAAATTCAAGGGACATTCCCCACTCGCGGGCAAGGATTAAGGCCTTGCGCGCAGCGTCCATGGCGTTAAGGTCGTCTCTGGGGTCAGGTTCTGTGTATCCTTTTGCTTTTGCTTCACGAACAAGGGCAGAAAATGATTTTTTGCCGTCAAAATTATTGAAAATAAAACTTAATGTTCCCGAAACAACCGCTTCTATGCGGCGGATATTGTCACCGGAAAGATACAGATCACGCAATGTTGAGATAACCGGAAGCCCGGCACACACCGTTGTTTCGTACAGGTACGGAATCCGCCGTTCACGGGAATAATCAATTAATTGTTTATAATATTTTAATGTACCTGAATTTGCCCGTTTGTTGGGAGTTACAATAGAAATAGAAGCGGAAAGGATCTTCGCATAACAGGCTGCAATAGCATCACTGGCAGTACAATCGCAGAAACAGGCATTGGGCAGATTGAGTGAAATCATCTTGTCAACAAAAGCGGCAAGGTTAAACGGTTCAAGCCGTGAATCACCGGCCGCCGCGCTGTCAAGCATTTTTCGTGTTTTTTTTGGTTCAAGCCCTTCATGGGAAAAAACCATGTAATCCACATTTGCCGCTCCTACGAGATTGATCCTGATTTTATCCCTCTCGCCGAGAACTTTGTGGTGGCTGGCAATTTGGTCAAGCAGGGTACCGCCAATATGACCGGTTCCAACCAGAAACAAATTGACAGACCGGATGGTTGACTGGAAAAACGCTTCATGCACGGCATTGAGTGCTTTTGCCTCATCATGCCTGGGGATTACTGCGGAGATGTTAATTTCGGAAGACCCCTGGGCAATGGCAACTACATTAATACCGTTACGTCCCAGCGCATGGAAAAACCTGCCGGAAGTACCGGTTGTATTTTTCATTTTTGAACCAACTACGGCAATAACAGAAAGATCCTTTTGCGCAACCGGCTTTTCAATACTACCCGTCTGAATTTCCCGGGCAAATTCTTCTGCAAGGACTATTTCGGCATGATCCGCTTCATGGGGCAGGACGGCAAAACAAATAGAATACTCGCTGGAACTCTGGGTTATCAGCATAACGCTTATTCCGCGTCCGGCAAGAGCGCTGAACACCCGCGCAGAAAAACCGGCTACCCCGACCATGCCCGTGCCTTGAATTCTTACCAGGGCAATATTGCTTATCGAACTGATTCCCCTGATGGGAAATTCACCTATTGCCGCTTTGCTGACAATTCGTGTTCCGGTTCCTGCCGGATTATATGTATTGCGAATGGATATAGGTATACCTTTTTCCAGCGCCGGTTTTATTGTCGGGAAAAACAACACCTTAGCGCCAAAATGGGAAATTTCCATGGCTTCTGTGTAGAGCATTTCATCGATCTTGAATGAATTTTTTACCAGCCGGGGATCGGCAGTATGAATGCCGTCAACATCTGTCCAAATTTCTACCTCATCAGCACAAAGAGCCGCTCCAAAAATCGCCGCAGTTAAATCAGACCCGCCGCGTCCAAGGGTAACAGTTTGACCATCCGCAGTTGAGGCGATAAATCCGGTTGTTATGTGCAGGGGTCCGGCACCTAAATTCTTAGATACTGGTAATTTATGTGCTGTGTTGAAAAAAGAGCGTATTTTGGCGTAGGTTTCTTTGTACAGGCATTGTGCATTTCCAAAGCGGTTGTTAGCTGTAATCATTGTCCTGGCATCAAGGTAAATTGCTTTGATTCCGTTGGCATTCATTATACAGGTTAACAGCGCTGCTGAAAGGCGCTCACCAAAACTCATTACCAGATCCAGGGTACGGGGGGAAAGTTCGCCCAATAAAGCAATTCCGTCTAAAATTCGATTCAATTCTGCAAGAAGGTTGGTATTTTCAGTAATGGCTTTCTTTCGATCTTCGCCTTTGAGAAAAATTGCTGCCATTTCCCTGTGCCGTGCAGTTATTTCGCCAAGCTGTTTCTGCGAGGTTTCTCCTTTCGCCGCCTGCCGGGCCAGGCTAATGAGGCTGTCGGTAACACCGGATAAAGCGGAAACTACCATCACCGGAACTGTATCTTTGCTCATTTTGAGAATTTCTATGATCCGGTTAACTCCTGCCAGACTGCCTACGGATGTACCGCCGAATTTTAGTACTTTCATACATTCCATCATACTGTACTTTCTCATATAATTCCTAGTATAGTGAAAAAGGAGGATTACCATGAGAATGGTTTTAACGGAGATTACAGTATAGTGCCAGGCACACAAAACCGTTATTATTTTGACTGGGCCGCCTCCGCAATCCCCGATCCTGTCTCCAGCGAAATACTGATTCCTTTTGGTAACCCGTCGTCTCCCCATTTTGAAGGCCGTGCTGCCCGTGAAGCCCTCGAAAATGCACGCAGCCGCTGTGCTTCAGTGATGAGTGTCCCTCCCGAAACGGTGTTTTTCACATCCGGCGGCACTGAATCTAACTGCATTCCCCTGTATTCGCATCTTGCCCGTAAATGCAGCGGGCGGATTATTGCTTCCGCCGGAGAACATTCTTCGGTAACGGAAAACCTGAAAACCCTTGAAAGGCAGGGAAAACAAACCGGTGAAATTCCCATTGATTCATCAGGCAGGGTAACACCGGAATTACTGACAAAAACGCTTGAAAAATACGATGATGTACGGTTTGCTGCCATCATGGCCGTTAACAACGAAATAGGAACGGTTAACAACATAAATACTTTACGGGATATAATAAAAAACAGAACCGATTCGCCGCAAAAAGGCGGTGCACCCATTTATCTGCATTGCGATATAGTTCAGGCAATGGGGAAAATCCCTCTAGACATTCCCGGATGGGATATCGATTCTGCCTCGGTGAGCGCCCATAAAATCGGCGGTCCAAGGGGCATTGGCCTTTTGTATTTACGTAAGCCATTGGAAACGCTGTATTCGGGCGGCGGTCAGGAAAAAAATATACGGCCCGGTACGGAAAATATTGCCGGGGCCATTGCCCTTGCTGCTTGCCTTGAAAACCACGCTCTGCCGGAAAAGTTTACTACAGAATATGCTGCCGCTCGCAGCCGTTGGCGGAAATTACTGACCGCACTGAAAAACATTGATCGCTGCCGGATTATCCCCGGCAACCGGGACATTGACGATGACGGCTTTTCTCCGTACATCGTACAAGCTGCTTTTCGGGACATCCCCGGCGAGGTAATGACCCGCGCATTGGACGATCTTGGCTTTGCCGTTTCTACAGGGTCAGCCTGTTCATCTTCTTCCCCTGAACGCCCTGTGTTAACCTCTATGGGGATCGAGGATAACGTCAGCCTCGAAGGAATACGCATCTCCCAGGGCTGGTCAACCACCGAAGAGGAAATAGACCTGCTCCTTGCCGCCATCAACGAGGTACTCAAATTTCTATGATTTGGCTGTTGAAACCGGCGGAGCTATCACTCAAAGGCGGAAACCGCAAATTGTTTGAACTGGCCCTGAAACGAAACCTGCAAACAGCTCTGGCAGGATGCAATGTACAGATAACCATGCGTACCGGCCGTATTTTTTTACATGGAACAGAAATGGAGCAAGCAGTAATAGAAGATGCGCTGCGCCGTCTAATAGGAATTTCCGGCTGGGCGCAGACCCGGAGTCTGCCAAAAACCATTGAAGAGGTGCTTGCCGCCTGTGTTGATGAAGGGAAGAAACTCCATGCACAGGGCATTACATCTTTTAAAATCGAAGCACGGAGAACCGACAAGAGTTTTCCCCATGATTCGTATGCCCTGCGGTGCATGGGCGGCCAAGCCGTGCTTGATGCTGTCCCGGGAATGATAGTTAATATCCATAATCCCGGCGCAGTCATCAGGATTGAGATACGTGAAAAGGCATATATTTACAGTGATGCCCAAAAAGGTTTGGGAGGACTGCCTGTAGGTACCGCCGGACGAGGACTACTGCTTCTTTCCGGGGGAATCGATTCACCGGTTGCCGGTTTTCTCATGGCTTCTCGCGGTATGGGTATTGATGCAGTACATTTTCATGCATACCCGTATACTTCTGAAGAAGCGAAGCAGAAGACTATTCGCCTTGCGCAGATACTCGGCAGTTACTGCATGGGAATACGACTGTACATTGTTGGTTTTACCAAGGTGCAGATGCGGATCAAAGAATCCGCTCCCCTGCCCTGGTCTACTATATTGCTCCGTATGGCAATGATGGACTGCGCCGAAAAAATCGCCCGAAAAATAAAATGTAAATGTATTATTACCGGAGAAAGCCTTTCCCAGGTTGCCAGCCAAACCATCGAAAACCTTACCTGCACACAAAACCGCATGATACTCCCGGTACTGCGTCCCCTCATCGGCATGGATAAAGACTCCATTATCAAAAAAGCAGAACAAATTGACACTTATAAAACATCTATCGAACCGTTCGAAGACTGCTGTGTTCTGTTTAACCCGCCCCACCCCATCCTGCACGGCGATCCTAGCGAAGCAAACCGGCTGTATGAAGCACTAGAATTGGAGCAGCTTATCGAAGAAGCATTGCGGGACTGTGAGATAATAAAATGTTAAGAAATTGAAACGGTGTCAGACACCGGTTTTCCATAACCCGTGCAGATTGCAGTAAGCGTACACTGCCACCGGTGTATCATCTGAAAAAACAAATGATGCTTTTGGTTCTTCCCCGGTTTTCAGGGATTTACGCTGGCCGCCGCGTTTGGTTTCCGCATACACAAAAGCAATATGATGCCCTTCTTCCATCGGGTGCGGCGTACTTCCAACCTGGACGCTGATGCCGTCATTTGAAGCTGTTACTGCGGGCAGGTGTTTTTCAGTACTTGCCTCAACGGTATTGGGAACCAGTTCTGTTAGTTCCTCACCGCAGCATATCATTGGCACACCGCTATTGTTGATAAGTCCGACGAAATTGCCGCATATCTTGCAGACAAAAAACTGCATATATTTACCTCCTCTACTGATTTGTTAAATAATTTTGCAACAATTTAATAAATTGTACAAGGCCCCTGATTAAAAGCGATATAATCAATGTATAATAGGCTGCAAAGGTCAGTTGTTTACCGTATTGATGTTATGCTATAATATTACCAAGGATTATCAATGAAAAACACATTAAACAAACATTCACTATTTTTTATTGTTTTGGCAGCCCTTGCCATTTCCGCCTGTTTCAGCCCCTGGCATGGGGATAAGGCAACAATCACCATAAACCTGGGGAGCGGCGCAGGCCGTTCTTTAACCAGTTTTATTGCCGGGTTTGACCACCGGGTGGAGTTCAGGGGCCCCAATGGAATAATAATCACACGTGAAGCCCTTGCCGGCTCAAATTTTATTCAGGTAACGGTTGAACCCGGACGCTGGGATATTAAAGTAGATGCCTACACAGATGCCAACTCTGATGGCAGAATATACGCCACAGGATCAGCCAGCATTGAGGCACGCGCAGGGCAGAACACCTCCGTTCCCATACAGATGAACTTCACCGGACAGCCGGTTTTTGGCTGGACCGAACTAAAACAGGCAATAGAGAATATCGAAGGGGAAGAAATCTTTATTTTGTCCAACGATACCCCCAGCTTATGGAACGCCGGTACAACCATAGTAATAACCAGGGACATTACCCTGCTTGTTGCAGGCGGGGATGTTACCATTACGCGGGACAGCGCTTTTACCCAGGCAGCCCTGTTTAGAATATTCGACGATGGAGTGCTTACCCTTGGCGGATCCCTGGTCATTGACGGCGGTGATCTGGATAATGGAAATGCCAGCCTTATTGAAATAGGGACCAACAGTTCTTTCGTGATGCATACCGGGGTTATTCTGCAAAATAACCGCGCCGACATGGGCGGCGCAGTTTTCGTCAACGGCGGCGACTTTACCATGCACGACGGAACCATCAAAAACAACAAGGCATTTGCCGCAGGCGGGGTAGGTTTAATGGACGGAACCTTCACCATGAAAGGCGGAATCATCAATGACAATACCTCCCTTACCGGCGGCCCACAGGGGGTTGGCGGCGCCGGCGGGGTAGGTATAAGCGACGGAACCTTTACTCTGGATGGCGGAACCATCACGAACAATACAGCAGATGACACCGGCGGCGGCGGAGTAGGCATGGACGGTGGAACATTTAGGATGATCAGCGGGACTATCAGAGATAATGAATCACGTGACGGCACCTCCGGCGGGGGGATAGCTGTATCCGGCGGAGACTTCACTATGGAAGGCGGGGACATCTCAGAAAATACAGCACATTCCGGCGGCGGGGTGTTCGTTGCTTCCAATGCCAGTGGTTTCGCACAATTTTCCATGTCCGGCGGATCCATCTTGGGAAACAGCGCAACCGGCAGCAGCGGCGGCGGGGTGCTTGTGTCTAGGGGCGGTGAATTCACTATGTCCGGCGGCGTAATCGGCGGCAATAATGCATTTGTCAGCGGCGGTGGAGTGGAAATATTCAATGGACTCTTTATAAAATCAAGCGGAACCATCTACGGCTATGACGGCGGCACTAACGCCAACACTTCTGGTTCTGACTTTGCGGTGTTTTGTTCCAATGACGATATTTCTTCATCAATACCAGCGTACACCAGAACCTTCACCGCCGGACCGGAGGTACTGATAGATACCGACGAACCAGGAGAACAGGGCGGCTGGGACGGCGGCGCAGGCACAACCGTCGACCCCTTTCGCGTATACACCGAGGCCCAACTGCGGCTGGTGGGCAGAGCCGACAGCCAGTGGACGGATTGGAAACTCGACTCCCATTACCGGCTTATGGCGGATATTACGCTGGCAGCTCCTGTTTCGCCGGGAACCAGCAACTGGACGCCCATTGGCGACCAGAGTTTTGGGGATGGATTTACCGGTACCTTTGATGGCAGGGGCCATACCATCAACGGCCTTACCATTACTTCCGACGATCACATTTATGGAGTCGGATTCTTTGGTTCCCTTGGGGATCAAAATCCTGTGAACCAGGGAGCGGGTGCGGGCGTGGTCAGGGATCTTCGGTTAAGCAACGTAGATATCAACGTGACCATAGGCAATGTGGGCAGTATAGCGGGGTACAACTACGGCCTGGTCGAGGGGGTCCATGTCTCCGGGGAGGTTCGCGGAGACGGCACCGTGGGCGGTCTGGTTGGAAGTAATCGCCATAGGGTGTCCCATTGCAGTGCCGCGGTCAGGGTTATCAGCACCGGTGCGAGAACGGGCGGTCTCGTTGGAGATAACGACAGCGCCACTATAACACGATCCTTTTCCACGGGCAATGTTGATGGTACTATTCAATTCGGCGGCCTGGTAGGAGTTAACGTAGGTGCCACCGCTAGAGTGGAGAACAGCTATGCCACCGGCACGGTGACCGGAGGCGATACGGGTGGCGGCTTGGTGGGGACTAACGACCAAGGCACAGTGACGAATAGCTATGCCTTGGGTGAAGTTACCATTGGCTCGTCGAATGGTGGTGGCTTGATAGGTAATATGTCAAGTGGTACTGTGGAGAACTCCATTGCCCTCAACCCAAATATAACATTTGGTAGTGGTGATTATTTCGGCCGCGTCGCAGGCACATCTTTGGGTTCTATTTCGAACAGCTACGGCTTTCATAATATGCTGCAATCGGGAAACCCATGGGTTGGTCAGTGGAATGACACCACCCATGATGGCCGAGGAGGCGCGGATGTGAACGCAGCACAAGTTAAAACGCAATCATGGTGGACGGCTTCCGGCCCCGACGGACCGGGCTTCGACTTCTCCCCCGACAGCCCCTGGGTCTGGACAGATGGTTTCATGCCGCGCCTGCGCAACGAAGAAGGCAATCCGATTGGTCAGCCTGTTCCCTGGCCGGCGCATTTTAATTGATATAGCGCATAGGCGGGAAATTTACAGGAGGTAGTTGTATGGCTGATTATCAGATTATAACAGAGAAAAATAAACCGCGATTCGTTGTTTTGCCTTTTGGCGATGAAGCCGCAGCATTGGATTATTTGGACGAATTGTGGGCAAAAAAGGCTGTAGAAAAATTTAACAGAGAAAAAACAAAAAAATTATATTCTTTGGCAGATGTTAATCAAATCCTGAAGAACCCACAATGATGCCGATTTTAGGAGAGAAAAATTGAAGATTTTTTACACTACCATTTTTTTATTTCTGGTTGTTCCGGCGTTTCTTTCGGCACAGACAGCGGCAAGAATTGAGCAACTGCTGGAAACACAAGCTGTCGATTACGAAAAAGCGGCGCAGCTGGTTCTTGAAGCGGCAGGCATAACGGACTATACCGGGCAGGATGAGGCGTTCAATTATGCGCACGAACAAGGCTGGCTGCCCAAAAATGCCGCACCAGACGGCGAAGCGAGTCTTGCCGGGGTTTCCCTGCTCATTATGCGCTCATTCAGGATGAGGGGTGGTATTATGTATACCATTTTCTCAAATCCCCACTATGCGTATCGGGAACTGGCGTACCGGGAAGTTATCCAGGGCAGAGCCACAGCGAATATGGCCGTATCAGGGGAGTTTCTGTTGTTTATGGTAAACCGCCTCCTGTACCTCAAAGAAGAAGGCCTCCTGTGAAAAAGTTTTTATTGTATTTATTGTTAACTGTTAATTGTTCTCTGTTAATTGCTTTTGATTATGATTTTGGTGTTATTCTCGATCAAAATGCAAGCCTGGGCGGTCTTGGAGGCAGCGGCAGCTTTGAATATTCGGGCATCCTCGTTCCGCGCTTTTCTACCCATTTTAGCGATATGGGCGAGTTGTATGTTTCTGCCGGAATCCAGGCAGAATACCTGAACGATGCGGGGAATATTGCGCCGGAACTTCTGCGGACTGAAATGTCTCTGAGATTCGGCGCTCTGGGAATCAGAGCCGGACGAATGGCGTACTCTGATCCCCTGGGGTTTATTGCGGCAGGGCTGTTTGACGGCGCGCAGGTTTTTTACGACACACAGGCAGGCATCTTCAACGCCGGCGCCTGGTACACGGGGCTGTTGTACAAAAAACGGGCCAATATCGCCATGACCGGCGCAGAACTAAAATCGTACAATGCAGGGCTGGATTGGGATGACAACAGTTATTTTGCTCCCAGCCGCATGATTGCCGCACTGGGCTGGGAACATCCGGCCTTGAGAGAATTTATGAGGGTAAGGGCTGCAGTATTGGGCCAGTTTGATTTAAACCAAAATGCCAATCTAGCTAACCTCGATCTGAGCGGTTACATTCCCTTGCACAGCCAATATCTGGCGGCAAAAGTAACCGTACCGCTTGGGGCGTTTATCTTTGACCTGGGAGGCGGCTTGTCTCTGATGCAGACTGACGGCACCTGGGAAGGCGTTGCCTTGGCAGGGGAATTCGGGGCTGCATGGCATCTCACCGCGCCATTTGACAGCCGCCTGTCCGTTACCGGCCGGATAACGAGCGGAGTCACCGAAGATACAGGTATCCGCAACTTTATACCCATAGCCGCTGATTTTCAGGGCAATGTACTCAAGGCAAGGATTCCCGGACTTTCAGTGATAACCCTTGATTACCTTGCCCGGCCGCTCCAAACCCTTGCCGCAAGCCTGACATCTTCATTCTTTATCATGAGCGATTTGGGATATACGGAGTATCCGGCAAACATCGAAGGCAATACCAATTATTTTTTGGGAACAGAAATCTTCGGGCGAGCATTGTGGAGCCCGTATTCGGATTTACAACTCAATTTGGGCGCGGGAGCTTTTATACCTGCCCTGGGAAATGTGGCGCAGGATGCAGATGTACTGTGGCGGTTAGAACTCGGTGTCATTTTTTCGATTTATTGATAAGGAGAATGTATGAAAAAGATCATTTTAGCGATTTTCTGTGCAGCGATAGCGTTTAACGCTTTTGCCCAAAACGGTGTAATCAGGGAATTGAGCGGGACGGTAGAAATAAAAGCCCCCGGTTCTACTGATTTTACACCGGCAAGCATGGGTTCACAGATAAGCCCGAACACGGTTATTTCTACGGCATTCAACAGCTCCGCTCTTATTGCGGTTGGCAGCACGCTGCTTACCGTGCGCCCCCTCACCCGCCTGACCCTCACGGAAATACAGGCAGCCGCAGGATCTGAAACCCTCAATGTCAACCTCCAGGCAGGCAGGGTACGGGTGGACGTTAATCCCCCGGCGGGAACGAGGGCAACCATGCAGGTAAGCAGCCCCAATGCAACCGCTTCTGTGCGGGGAACAAGTTTTGAATTTGACACCCGCAACATTCATGTACATTCCGGAAGCGTCAGTTTTACGGGAAATCACGGCAGGGTAATGCGGGTTAATGCCGGATACAGAAGCCGCATTGAAAGAGACGGCACAGCGGCACACCCCCTGGATACAAAAGCTGCGGAATTGCAGCCTCCACCGCCGCCGGGCACCGATTCCACTGCAGGGAACACCGGCGATTCATCCTCTTCACCGGGAACATTTTTCATTACCATTGTCTATACCGGCATTTAATTAAAATCGATGAACCGGAAAAATCTCATTATAGGATCTGCTGTTGTTGTTTTTTTCTCGTTGTTATACTCATTTAAAGTTTTTGACGGACTGGGATATCGTGTGTACGATGTACTCCTTAAGGTCAGGGCCGAACGGGAACGCATAAGCGATGTGATTTTTCTTGACGTGGATGATAATGCCATTGCGTATAACGGTGTTTTCCCCTGGCCCCGCTCAATTCCCGCAGACGGTCTTTTACGGCTTAAAGAATACGGCGCCCGCGCAGTCATATTCGATATTGAATTTATTGACCACGGGCCGCTGGGAGTAGATACCAATTATCTAAAAAACGGACTGCCTGCTGATTTTGGCCAGAGTTTTACTGGAATAAACACCAGGGTTTCGCAACTTATCGATTCCATCAGAGCGAATCGGATTCCCTCCGGAGATATTGACCAGTATTCCTGGGATTTATCAGTGCATATTGGCGGCGAGCATGAACGCCTCCTGGCAAGAGCAGAGAATGTTGCACGGGATAATGATAAATACCTCATTGATGCATCGGCGCTTTTCGGTAAAAGCTGGTCATCACTGAACCTTGGCGATAAAATCTTTTCTGAAGAACATGCCGGGCGGCGTTTTTTGGCAGAAGAGCTTTTTTCCTATCCGGTCAATGCGGCGGCAAACGCCAACAAAGGAAACTATAAGGAGATTCTGCCCGCCCTGCGCGACCTTTCCAGAGCGGCGCAAGGTGCGGGTTTTACGAATGTCGAAATCGACAGCGACGGTGTGCGGCGGCGCATAGACCTTGCGCAAAATATCCACGGCCACTGGTATCTGCAGCTTGCCTTTGCCCCCCTTATGCATTATCTGGGAAACCCGGAACTGGATTTGAGCAGGCACAGAATGTTCATCAAAAACGCCATGATGCCTGACGGTGAAACGAGGAACATTTCCATTCCCCTTGACGGCAACGGCAGGATGCTGCTCGACTGGCCCAAAGAAACCTATATTGAAAGCTATGATCATATTTCCTTTGGCAACTTTTCCCTGCTTGATGATATTGAAGCCGAAATGGAATATTTTACCCGGCTTTTTAACAGAGCGGATATTGAGTTTTTTTATCGATTTGATGATTCTTTTGCAAGCATGCATAGAATTGTCAGGCAATTGGAAGGGGTTTTTACCGAGATTCGTGAACTGCGGCATGCTGCATTGGAAAATACATCCGATGAAGATTTCGATGCCTATGTGGATACCCGAAGTCAGAGCCGGCAACTAATGAGGGAAATCATCGATCTGCAGCCCGCGGAAAAAGTACTAATGCTGGCGGAAGCGCTTGCTGAGACAAATCCCGGAATGGCGGAGATGATTTACAATGAAGCTTCCTTCATCGCAACGCTAGCAGAGTATGTGCAGATCAACCTGGATAAATACGAAGAACTCAGCGCGGAAATTGAAGGCAAGGTGCGGGACCGATTCGCCATACTGGGCCGTTCCGATACCGGCACGACCGATATTGGAGTTAACCCATTTCACGGTCAGTATGTCAATGTAGGTACACACGGAGTCGTACTGGACATGATCCTGTCGGATATTTTCCTTGTCCCTGTTGCCAAACAGTGGCGTTTGTTGATTTCTATGGTACTGGTACTGTTGTTTTTTATTGCCAGCGCTAAATTTTTGCCCGTACCCAGATCGGTTTTGGGATTTTCAGTCATCATCGCTTTTATTGCAGCCTCGGCTCTCCTGTTCCGATACACGGGTATTTTTTTCAACCCCCTCATTGCGTGTTTAACCACGGCCAGCGCCGTCATTTTACGGGAAATAGTCTTTTTTGCCGGGTCGGAGCGGGAAAAGCAGTTTATCCGTAAAGCCTTTTCCACCTACCTATCACCCAGTGTGGTGTCCGAGCTTATCGCCGATCCGTCTAAACTAAACCTTGGCGGCGAGAAGCGTGAAATGTCCGTGCTTTTTACCGATCTCAAAGGTTTTTCTACATTCTCAGAAGGCATGGATCCTGCCCTGCTCGTACAAATGCTCAATAAGTACCTCACAGTAATGAGTAATATCATAATGGAAAACCAGGGAACCATCGATAAATTCATTGGCGATGCCATTGTTGCTTTTTTTGGTGCGCCAATTTACCGCGAAGATCATGCGGCGCTGGCTTGCCGCAGCGCTCTTGCCATGCAAAAAGCCGAGGTGGAGTTGAACAAACAATTGCTTGCAGAAGGTATTATCTCTGTACCATTATTTACCCGTATAGGTATTAACACCGGAGAAATGGTTGTGGGGAATATGGGGTCTGAAACTAAATTAAACTATACGGTAATGGGCCATGCGGTAAACCTGTCCTCCCGGCTTGAGGGTGTAAACAAGCAATACCAGACAGACGGTATTTTGATAAGCGAGTATACCCAGGCGCAGGCGGGACCGGGATTCTTCAGCCGAAAACTCGATAAAGTACGGGTTGTCGGTATCAATACCCCGATTCGCCTCTATGAATTATTGTATCTTGAAAGCGAAATGGACGAAACAAAGCGGCAGCAGATAGATGACTGGGAAAAAGCAATCAGCCAACTGGAAAACCGGCAATTTACCAATGCCGCCTTGCTTTTTTCAAAATTGAATCAACAGCGCCCCGATGACAATGTAGCCGGGTTATATGCAAAACGCAGCGAGTCTTATATTCACGACTCTCCGCCGCCTGACTGGGATGGTGTTATCAGCTTAATGGAAAAATAAATATTCTTTTGATATAATAATCGCAGGAGTTTTTTGTGTATAAACCAGTGGACACCAAAGTGAATTTTCCCAAAATGGAAGAGGAAATTCTTGATTTCTGGGAAAAGAACAACATCTTTAAAAAATCCGTTTCCCGGCGGGACGCGCCACCCGGAGGCGGCGAGGCGCAGGAATACGTGTTTTACGACGGTCCGCCCTTTGCTACCGGCCTCCCCCACTTCGGGCATTTTGTCCCCAACACCATCAAGGACATTATCCCCCGCTACCAGGCAATGAAAGGCAAAAAAGTCGAACGCCGTTTTGGCTGGGACTGCCACGGACTGCCCGTAGAAAACCTTATCGAACAGGAACTTAACCTCAATTCCAAAACAGACATAGAACGTTACGGCATAACGCAATTCAACGAAGCCTGCCGCGCTTCGGTTTTACGGTATGTGCAGGAATGGCGGCGTACCATCACCCGGCTTGGCCGCTGGGTAGATTTCGACAATGACTACAAAACAATGGCCCCCGATTACATGGAAACAATCTGGTGGGTAGTAAAATCCCTCCACGACAAAGGCCTGTTATACGAAGGCCACTACATCCTCCCCTACTGTCCCCGCTGCGCTACTGTACTTTCCAACCATGAACTCAACCTCGGCGGTTACAAGGATGTGCATGATCCGGCGATAACAGTTAGATTCAAGGTTGATTCAGGGAACAGGGAACAGGGAACAGGGAACAGGGATCGTTATTCGGAAATCAATGTTACTACCGAGATATATCCCGGTAGTCCGAATACTGAACCCCGATCCCCTTTACCTCCCAATACCTACTTCCTTGCATGGACTACTACTCCGTGGACATTACCTTCAAACCTCGCTCTTGTTTTAGGTCCAGACATCGACTACGTCCTCATCGAAGACCTTACCCCTCACCCCTCACCCCTTACCCCTAGCCACTACATACTTGCAGAAGCCCGCCTTCCCGCTTACTACAAAGACTCTGAGCAGTACCGGATTGTCTGGCGAAAAAAAGGCACGGATCTATTGGGGATTGAGTACGAACCGTTGTTTCCGTACTTTGTTGATACAGCTACGGAAAATGCGTTTAAGACGTATCCTGGGGATTATGTTACCACGAATGACGGAACGGGAATCGTTCATACCGCGCCGGGGTTTGGCGAGGACGATGCGCGAGTACTCAAAAAAACCGGCATTCCGGTGATCTGTCCTGTTGATGCCGAGTGTAAATTTACCGAAGAGGTTGTTGATTTCGCGGGGTTGTTTGTCAAGGATGCAGACAAAGGCATTATTGATAAGCTCAAGACCGAAGGCAAATTGTTCAAACGGGATCAGCTTCTCCATCCCTACCCCCACTGCTGGCGCTGCGGGCAGGCGCTCATTTATCGCGCTATTGGCTCGTGGTTTGTCAATGTAGAAAAAATTAAAGGCGATATGCTGAAAGCAAACAGTGAAGTGTACTGGGTACCGGAACACATCAAGGATGGCAGGTTTGGCAAATGGCTGGAAGGTGCGCGGGATTGGGCCATCAGCCGTAACCGTTACTGGGGCAACCCCCTGCCCATCTGGCGCTGCGGCGATTGCGAAAAAATAATCTGTGTCGGCAGCCGCAAGGAATTGGAAGAACTGTCCGGCGTATACCCTGAAGACCTCCATAAACATTTTGTTGACGATATTGTTATTCCATGCACATGCGGAAAAGAAATGCGGCGAATCCCCGAAGTGCTTGACTGCTGGTTTGAATCGGGTGCCATGCCGTATGCGCAAAGCCATTATCCTTTTGAAAATAAAGAATTTTTTGAAAACCACTTCCCTGCCGACTTTATCAGCGAAGGGCTCGATCAAACGAGGGGCTGGTTCTACACTCTCACCGTACTGGCGGCGGCATTGTTCAAAAAACCGGCATTTAAAAACTGTGTGGTTAACGGTCTTGTCCTTGCCGCAGACGGCAAGAAGATGAGTAAAAGCCTGCGCAACTACACCGACCCGATGGAAGTAATTAATACATTCGGTGCGGACACCCTGCGGCTTTTTTTGGTACACTCCGCAGTGGTAAAGGCGGACGACCTTCGCTTTAGTGACGAAGGGGTGCGCGAAGTGATGAAAAGCATCATCATCCCGCTGTGGAACGCATACATTTTCTTTGTTACTTATGCCACCATTGACGGCATATATCCCGACGGCGCACCCGATCGTCCCAGCAGTCCTTTGGACCAATGGATTCTGTCAGAAGCGGAACACTTGACGGAAAAAGCAGGCAATGCGCTTGATGCTTATGATTTATCCCGCGCCGTTGACCCGATTGTGGAATTCATCAATCAATTAAACAACTGGTACATTCGCCGCTCCCGCCGCCGTTTCTGGCGGGCGGTAAGCAAAGACGGTTATGAACAGGATACCGACAAAACCGAAGCCTACGGCACATTGTACGATGTGCTCAAAAAAATTATCACCATTGCCGCGCCATTCATGCCGTTCACCACCGATGCAATTTGGCAGAACCTTCGCAAGGCCGCAGACCCCGAATCGGTGCATCTGGCTGATTTCCCGGTACCAAAAGAAGAACGCCGCGACCGTTCGCTGGAGTTCCGCATGGCGGCAGTACAGCAGGCGGTATCAATGGGCCGCGCGCTTCGATCACAGTACAATATTAAAGTACGCCAGCCTCTGAGGGAGGCAGAACTCGTTACGCGTAACCCTGATGAAAAAAAAGCGCTCCTTGAAATGGCTGATATAATCCGCGAGGAACTCAATGTAAAAGAAGTGATCTTCAAAGATAACGAAGAAGACCTGGTTGAGTATGAAGTTAAAGCCAATTTCCGCATACTGGGTAAAGAACTGGGCAAAGACATGAAAACCGCTGCCGCTAAAATCGAAGCATTGGATCAAAAAGAAATTCAGGGGCTGCTTGCAGGAGCTTCGCTCTCGCTTGACATACCATCTTATGACGGCAGTTTACGCACATTTGAAATAACCGCCGATAAACTTGACGTCAGGCGCAACGAAAAGGCAAATTTGCGGATATTGAACGAAGGAACCCTTACTGTCGGCCTGGATACGGAAATTACCCGCGACCTTTCCCGGGAAGGCGACATACGCGACTTAATCCGCGGTGTGCAGAACAACCGCAAAGAAATTGGTCTGTCGGTTACCGACAGAATCAAACTGACTGTATACGGCTCTGATGCATTACATGAAGCGTGGAACGAACTTGGCAGCACTGTAGCCTCGGAGACTCTCGCCCCAGAAACTGCCTGGGCAAAGACCGAAGGCCAAATCCCCATGGAAGCCGGTGATGACACGTGGTTTGTGAAGATAGAGAAATTCAGGGATCAGGAGGATTGATTTGGAAGATTATATTGATTCAAGGAAGTTAAGAGTAATATCAAATCTTGGATACCGCTCTCATATTCAAATTTTTAAACACAAACTCCCATACTCCGGTCCCCGATCCCCGGTCCCTGGTCCCCGGTCCCTCCTCATTTTTATCTTTTACCTTTTATTTTTTACCTTCCTCCTCTCCTGCAGTACCGCGCCAACGGTGACTGACACCGAGCAGTATATTCCTCTGGAACCGGGAGCTTTTGCCTATATTTTCGCTGATGTAAGAAATTCAAAGCCTATCCTGGATCAGTTGAATTCTCCCTTATTAACCGACCGGCAAGTCGTGAAAATGGTTAACAGGACTCATAGCGCAATTATTGCTGTTACCCCCCAGGAAAGTCCGCAAGAAGGCGATCAGCAAGTGATGCCGCACATCCAGTTGGCAGCGCAGGGTAATTATCCCGCTTTTGGGGCAAGAATGGCCCTGGGATCAAACAGAAATTTTAAAAAACAGCGCTCACCGCAATCAGGTTCAGTATATTGGTATTCGGCAATGAGCATGCTGTCGATAGCACTCAATTCAAGGGAAATATTTGCTATAACTTCCATAGGCGAGTCTCCTGTCGATCCTTTCCCCGGTAATCAGAGAACAGAAATGCCTGAAGGGTTGCCTGAATTCCGCAGAGGCGCTGTCCTTTCCTGCTGGCTTGTTGACCCTGGAAATTTCCTTAATCAGAAATTACGGGAAATGGCTATCCCCATTCAAATTCCGGCTGAACAAATATATATCAGCTTATTTTCCATGAACGAACCCCCTGCTTCCGGCAGTGAACAGCAATATACGATTCATATTAAAATACAGGTTGCCGGTGCAACACAGGCACGATCGTTATCGGCACTTTTTAACATTGGGAGGGGATTTATCCCGCAAGGATCCGGCAGTGTTACCGAATCTCCGGATGCTGCATCAATACTGGCTGCCATGCTTTTTTCCAATCCGCCGGAACAGGATGGCAGAAACCTAATCATAAAAACAAATGCATACAGCGGTAGTGAGCTGGCTTTACTTTTTAATTTGTTTTCATTATAGTGAGTTTTATTATGCCAACTTATGGATATGAATGCGATAATTGCAGCCACAACTTTGAAATTTTTCAGGCAATGAGCGATGATCCCCTGAAAAAATGCCCTCAATGCGGAAAAAAAATCCGCAGGCTTATTTCCGGAGGCGCCGGTGTAATTTTCAAAGGTTCCGGTTTTTATGTGACCGACAAGTCCGGCAGTAAAACAGGCACTGTTCCCGGAACTGCAGCAAAACCGGAAAAACCATCAGACACCGCTTGCCCGGCCGCTGCCGCCGGTGGAAATACCTCCGGCGGAGGAGCAAGCCCCTGCAGCAGCTGCCCAAAAAATAAAACAGAGTCTGCGGTTAAAAGCGCTTAGGAAATTCAATTGAGCAAAAAGCCCCGTTTTTTTTGCGATAACTGTAATACCGAAGTTGACAGAAATACAAAAGCCTGTCCGCAGTGTGGAAGGTTTTTTTCATCAATACGCTGTCCGTCGTGCGGTCATTCGGGTGAAGAAAAAACATTCCTTGGCGGATGCCCGTCGTGCGGCTACTCGGCTCCAAAAACAGGCGATTACCGGCTACCGGAAAAAAAAGTTCCCGCAGGCCCCCTCCCCCTGTGGGTATATGTTTTTTCCATCTGCGCTTTTATTGCCGTCATTGCCATTTTAATGTATATACTGGGGCGTTAATCCATCGGATTTGTGGATTTTTTCCCCAAACAACCAAGCAAAACCCAACTTCACGCCATATAATAGATGTAGAAAAAATTACATCATGCCGGCGCTGAAAATAATGCGCCCGCAGCAGGAGGCAAAAATGGATCAGAAGGATCGGATTGAATTCGAGGTAGTAAAGCATTACGGCGTAATCGGAGAAGCGCGGGGAGGCTGGATTAAAGAGCTTAACCTTGTTGCATGGAATGGGAGAGATCCGAAATTTGATGTTCGGGACTGGTCGCCGGATCATGAAAAGATGGGAAAAGGCATTACCCTCAGTCAGGAAGAGGCGGCTAAACTGGCGGAAATGCTGAAAAAAGCGTTAACGTAAAGTACCGGAAACGGGAAGGCCCGGTAAGGCAGCATGAATCAGCGAATCTGCTCAATACGTCTGCGCAGGGTGTTTTCATTAATCATCCCTCGATCTATAGCAGAGACATTACCATCTTTGTTTATAAACAATGTGGTAGGGATAGCACGAATCCCGTAAGCTCTTGAGCCTTCCCGTCCGGTATCAAAAAAAACAGGGAAAGAAAAACCATTGCCTGTAATAAATCTTTTTGCAATTTCAACGGTCTCCCGCTGACCATCAACTAAATTGACCATGAGGAAATGTACTTCACTGCCTAATTCCCGGTACACCCTGTTAAAATCCGGCATTTCTTCAACGCAGGGAGGACACCAGCTTGCCCAAAAATTGACTACAACAGGTTTACCTGAAAAATCTGACAGCTTCACCATGTTTCCATCCCAGTCTGTCATGCTGAAATCCGGCGCTTTTTGTTCCTGCCTATTGGCATTTCGTTCCTCAGCCAATGCGATGGGGTTGAATGATTCTCCCTTTTCGTTAAATGCGGAATACGCAAAATACGCAACGCCAATCAACAGGGCTAACCCTGCAATACCCAGTACGATTTTCAATTTTTGTGTCATAAATCCTCCTGTATTATCAAACTAATGAAAGAAATTTTCCCATCAATCCGGCTGCCATGAGTACCCCCATTATCACCAGTACTATGCCGGATACTATATTTATCACCCGGTAATGACGTTTGATAAAATCAAAAGCTACTTTCAGCCGGTCAATTAATACAGCGCTTACTACAAATGGTATACCAAGACCGAGCGAATAGACAAGCAGCATGACAATACCGCTGACAATTCCGCCCCGCATTGATGCCTTCCCAAGAGCAGCGCCCAGAAAAGCCCCGACACACGGTGTCCAGGTGATAGAAAAAACAATGCCGAACAGCATAGCAGAAAAAAACCGCAAATTTTTTACTTTTGCGGTTATACCGCCGCTTCTATTGAATAAACCAATTTTAATAATACCAATAAAATTCAACCCTAAAAAAACAACAATCAGCCCGGTTACAATGTTTACCACTGTTGTATGGTTCACCAGCAGCAAACCAACTGTCCCGGCAAACGCGCCAAGAATGACAAACACAATAGTAAAACCAAGCACAAACCCTAAGACATTTATTACCGCCCTTCGTTTACCCGCAAGGGATACCTGGCCCTGATGTTCCCCGGCTGAGGGAACTGATTGTTCCGCAGCAAAAAATGAAATGTATATTGGCAGCATGGGAAGCAAACAGGGGGAGATAAAAGTAATTATTCCTTCGAGAAATAACAATACATACTGCATCACAATATTTAATTTTATCAGAATTATTGAGAAAAAACAGGGTTTTTCTGCTAAAGTCCTTTTGCTAAATGCCGATATTATAATTACAGGGAGGGAATTCCTCCACAGTTTAATAGACGGTGCGCGTAGGGTTTCCCCCACAACGTCCAGGCGCACTGTCTTTTTTTTGCCTACCCCCATTAATCGCAGTATAAAACTGGTTAAACAGCAATGTAATGCCCCTTTTTAAGTATACTTATGCGGGGCCTGTCAGCGGTCAAACGCACCGCTTGCGCGGCACGTTTACCACTGACACCCGCCTAATCATGCTTTAAGGGGGGCATTACATTGCTGCCTTATTCAATGACCATTGATGGGGGGTGCATTATGATGGGTTAAGAGGGCGAGGGGCGGAGGGGGGGGACGCTTACCGTTCCAGTTTGCGGTACACATACCGGTGGGGGCTGTCCGCCGCCGAGCCGAGCCGTTCCCGCCGCCATTCGGCATATTCTGACCAATTGCCGTCATACCAGACCGTCTCGCCGTCTTCAAACGCTAAAATGTGGGTGGCAATCCGGTCGAGGAACCAGCGGTCATGGCTAATCACGAGGCTCACTCCGGCAAAATTATCCAGGGCTTCCTCAAGCGCCCGCAGGGTGTTGACATCAAGATCGTTCGTTGGCTCGTCCAGCAGCAGCACGTTTGCCCCTTCCTTGAGCATCATTGCCAAATTGAGGCGGTTGCGCTCGCCGCCGGAAAGTACACCGACTTTTTTTTGCTGGTCGCCGCCGGAAAAATTGTACCAGGCGCAGTACGCGCGGGAGTTCACTTCTCTGGCGCCCGGCGCGGAGCCAAGCCGTATCATGTCAAGACCGCCGGAAAGCTGTTCCCATACGCTTTTTTCGCCGTCCAGCACGGCTCGCATCTGATCGGCATAACCGAGTTTAACACTGTCCCCCAAGCGCAGTTCGCCGGAATCGGGCTGTTCACTGCCGGTAATTATCCTGAACAGTGTGGTTTTTCCCGCACCGTTCGGTCCGATAATGCCCACGCAAGCGCCGGGCGGTACGGTAAAGTTCATATTGTCAAACAGCAGCCGTGCGCCGCCGCTTTGCAGGGGATACGATTTTGCAAGCCCGTTCGCTTCTATTACCAGTTTGCCCAAGTGCGGCCCTGCCGGAATAATAATTTTACTGCTTTGCGCCGCTTTGTTTGACCGTTCACGTTCGTCATCCTGATAGAGTTTTTCGTAATTCGTAATGCGGGCCTTGCTTTTGGCATGACGGCCTTTGGGACTCATCCGTATCCACTCAAGCTCGCGCTGGAGGGTTTTACGCCGGTCGCTTTCGCCTTTTTCTTCCTGGGCCAGACGCTGTTCTTTTTGCTCAAGCCAGCCGGAATAGTTTCCTTTCCAGGGAATGCCCTCGCCGCGATCCAGTTCGAGAATCCATCCGGCAACATTGTCCAGGAAATACCGGTCATGGGTAACGGCAATGATCGTTCCCGCATAGTCCCGCAGGTGCCGCTCCAACCAAGCGACTGTTTCTGCATCAAGGTGGTTTGTCGGCTCATCCAGCAGGAGGATGTCCGGTTTTTGCAGCAGGAGTCTGCACAGCGCCACCCGCCGCCGTTCTCCGCCGGAAAGGTGATCAACTAACTCATCGCCGGGCGGACAGCGCAGCGCTTCCATCGCCAGTTCCAGGCGGCTGTCAAGGTTCCAGCCGTCGGCTGCTTCAATTTTCTCCTGCAGCTCCGCCTGCCTGGATCCGAGTTTATCATAATCGGCATCAGGCTCGCCAAATGCCTCACTTACCTGATCAAACTCCGCAAGCAGGGCCACGAGTTCCGCCGCTCCCTCAGACACAATTTCCTTAACGGTCTTACCCGCCTCCAACTGAGGCTCCTGCTCAAGATACCCGATGGTATAACCGGGACTGACAGAGGTTTCTCCGATAAATTCAGTATCGACACCGGCAAGAATATTGAGCAGGCTCGACTTCCCCGATCCATTCAGTCCGATAACGCCTATCTTAGCCCCGTAAAAATATGAAAGATTAATGTCTTTGAGCACTTGTTTCGTCCCGTGTTTTTTCCCGACACGGTACATCGAATAAATTATTTTTTTGTCGTCAACTGTTGGCATAAAGGTAGTATACAGTTAAAAGGTAAAAGGTAAAAGTGTTTTTGCGCCCGGCAGGATTCGCCTTTCGTTCGGCAACCTCCTGTTGCCTCACTCCAGGCCGTCTTTTTTGCTAAATCGCCATCCTTGGCGATTTACCTGTTTAGTAGCTGCGAGTCTCGCCACTAAACAGGCCGCAAAAAAGTTTCGAATCCTGCTTCTGTTTCAGTTTTAGTAATTAGTTTTGCGCCCGGCAGGATTCGAACCTGCTACCTATGGATTCGAAGTCCATTACTCTATCCAGATGAGCTACAGGCGCATTATATGCACTCCGTTAGGAGTGTGGATGAAAAACGTCAGCACCGCCTAGCCCCAGTAAATGCAACAGTATGCCACTAAAGGCGCGAGGGCTTTCGCTGCGGGAGCAGTAATATTATACCGCCTAGCCCCGGTAAATTCAACTCTGCTTATGACGTTTCAGTCAGATTACCTAAACAGGGCTTCCAGTCTTCTCTGACCGTCAGCCAATACATCATCAACGGATCTGTTTGTTGTAATCATTTCCTGTACACCGGTCATGATGATCTCCGCATATTCTGCGTAATCAGGACATGTGGGCATTGGAACACTGGAGGGAACCACGTCACTGACAAAAGACTCGATGAATTCGCTCCTCTGAAGGGCCGGAGATTTTGAGATGGCGCTCATGGTAACCGGTGTAAAGCCATTTTCACCGATATAAGAATCAAGAGCAACCTGACTCCCAACGAGGAATTCTATAAATTTGGCTGCCGCTTCTTTGTTCGGTGACCTCTCAAAAATTACGAGTGTATGCGCCGATGCGGGAGACCTGAATACTCCGTCCCTTCCTGCGGGTAATGCAGCCCGCCGCCAGGGTTATTTACAGAATCGTAGGAATCATCCAGGGTGCCGTCACCGCCCCGTATTTTGTACAGCAGGTCAAAATTAAAAAGGTTGGCAATCCTGGAGCCTCGTACCGCCACACCGAAGTTAACCCGTTCCTGGGCCAATTCAGTGGAACCATCATTGATCGGGAAGTTAGTATTGAAATCCATGGCCAGATCAACCGTTATGGGGATATCAAAGAAATGGTCCAGCATCTTAAGTGATGCAACGGCAGTGAAGAAGTCACGTATCATCGTCGGGTTTGCCGGGTCATTTTTGTATCTGAAAGCATTTTGCGCGGAATTGAAAATAAAGGCATTGTTGCTGGGTACCAGTACGCCGAAGCCGTCAACATGGTTTACGCTGACCAGGCCCTGAACCGGGGCGGTGGGATCGGGTGTAAGCATGCTCCAGTCGGTAAAGTCCCGGTACTCGGAAACTGCGCGTGGGTCCTCTGTACTGCCAACCCGTAATCCGAATGTTGAATGATCAAACCCTATCGTGAAATCCGGAAAATTTACTGCATCAAACGTCCTGTTAAGGGACCACCATCCCCCGTTTAATCTGTTCAAAAGGATGTCCCTCAGATGAACGGTAAAAGAGGCGAACATAATCCCCCTGGAATAGTTAATGTTAATATGCATGTCACTGAGGTAATTAATGTATTCCCTGAAATCCTCTGTATTCAGGGCGGAAGATACTCTTGGCGCAAAAAAGCTGTATCCGCCTGACGGTATGTAATAACCTTGATTACCGTTACTCTCAGGTATAAGCCACATGGCATCCAGCCTGTTTGTTCCGATGTTCGGCACTACATAACCCTGATCATCAATCATGGTTTTCTGCGCAGCCATACCTGTTGGTATTATACTGCTGAACATATAACTGTTTACCTCAGTGTGAAATCCGAACGTGAGTTGTGCAAATGCCCCGGTTACAGCAAAAACGCTGACAAGAAAACAAACAATGATTCTTTTCATACAAACTCCTTAAATTACCTTGTTTTTGGGCAAGTTCCCCTATTCCCGGCAAAACCGGATAAAAACTTCAGGCTCCCGAACACGAGTTCCGGAAGCTTTCAGGTTTCATTTCATATATACCCCCGCTATTAGCGGGTTTTTAACCACAACATTACAATTGTTTATCACACTTGTCAAGTACAACTTAAAGATTATTTGGATTTTTTTTTCAGAAAGTAAATAATGCAGGACAGGGCAGGTATGGGGTAATAAGGTATAATAATCCATATTAATCATTATACATGATTATCATGAAAAAACCATTTTGTCAAGTACAAATTTTAATATTTTTTTTCTGTAAGTAAGTAATAAGGACACGACAAAAACAGAAAAAGTGTCAAAATATCATACATACCATTTCGATGAGAACTGTTATAACTACAGGGAGTCGTCACCCAAACATTTTTTGCTTCAGATCAAGGTAGTACAGGTAGTCTTCCGGTTTGACATTCGGCGGGCAGCGGTGGTCGCAGAAGGGGATGAAACCGCCCTGGGCCACATATTTTTCCAGAGACTCAAGGTACGCTTTAATGGCCTGCGGGCCTTTTCCCAGTTCCATCTTGTCTACGCCGCCCATTATACGCAGTTGTCCTTGATATTGATCGAGCAGCGCGCCGGGATGGGTGCAGCTGTTTACTTCAAAGGGGAACAGGCAGTTTATGCCGCCTTCAAGAAAATACGGGAGTATGTGCCGCACGTCTCCGTCGCAGTCCGTGTACCAGATATCAATGCCGTGGGCTTTGAGCTTTTTATCGATCCGTTTGTAACGGGGCATGACAACATTCTTAAAAAAATCAACGGTAACAATGGGACCACTTTTAAAGCAAATATCTTCCCAGCCGGACGCATAATCAAATGTAAAATGCGGCAGAAGCTGGTCGAGCGAATACTCAATAAGCTGACAGACCGTTTCAACCATGTCTTCCAGCATTTCCGGCTCTTCAAAAATCGCGCAGGCAACCCCTTCAAATGTGAGGATGTCCCGGATTTTGCCAATCATGGATCCGCAGTATATCCCCAGGGGAAAATCCCGTTCCGCGCACGGAGGCAGCCTTTTTTTGATCGCCTCAATGTCCAGCTTTCTGTCAGGATGGTTTATGTTAAAATGTTTTTCCTTGTATTCTGCCCAGTCTTCGGGAGTAACAATGGCAGGTTTAATAAAATGGGGGATGGAACTGCCCCCGCCTTCCAGCGGCACTTCCGCCAGCAATCCTTCTTCGTTGATAATGATCTGCGTTTTATCCTTGACTTCAATAACCCGGCGTTCAATGGGGGGGTGCATAAAAGTGTGGCCGCCTATATCCTGTATACGATCAAACGAGAAAAAAATGTCTGCTTCGGCATTATTCGTAATACCGTTATCCCGGAAAATATCCCACTGGGAAAAATTTTCTTTCCAGTAGCCGAATTCCATATTGAAGCACCTGTCCACACTCTGATAATGCATCTGCCGGTTAAAACGTTCCCGGTCCGTCATTGATGAGTTCCATTTTTGCCTGATTGGAATAATAGCCATGATACACCTTCTTACATTGAGATTGATTTTACAGACTATATGCAAAGAATATATATTTTGTCAAGGGCATGTTTTACGCATGTCAACGACCAGTAGAAATGTCACCTATTTCCGTTCAGTAGAAATGTCACATAGGTTAGGCAGCCTTCTGGGTTTCTAGGTCTTGTATATTTGTTATCTCCTTAACAAGG
>WRLF01000006.1 GCA_009777735.1 Treponema sp. | reverse complement strand
TGAAATACCTCCAAATTAAGAAAAAAACGTAAAAAAAAGCTGGATAACCGGCCTGTTTGGGTTTATAATAAAAAAAACTGGTGTTACTCACTAATTAGACGCCAAGGGGTATAAGTGACCAAACATGATTTTCCCAAAATCCACTTCTATGATCAGGATTTTGTTGATATATACGATAAAACCTGGGCCTGGCTGCAGGATTGCTGGAACAGCCAAACCCACAAAGGCGGAATAGAAGGCAAGTTTTTTTCCTACCCGGGTTCTCAGGCAGTGTACCAGTCAGACGCGATATATTCGTCTTTTTTTCTGGTGTACTCAAACCGTATCTACCAGGCCACACCTAGCCTCGATCTGTTCTACGATCGCCAGGAGCCGAACGGAGCGATTCGCTGCGCCTATAACATCACCACAGGCCAACCGACAATAGAACGGGACAATACTGAAGGGTTGGGCATACCTCTCTTTGCCTGGGCTGAATACAATATCTACCATAAATCGGCAAATAAAAAACGGGTAAAGGATGTCCTTTCCATTCTGCACAAATACACTGAATGGATTAATAAAACCTTCAAAAAATCCAATGGTCTGTACCGGGTTCCCCTGGGAGTTACAGGGATGCTCAACTCCCCCCGTGAAGGCACGTATTATGCGCTGGATTTTAATGCAATGATGGCGATTAACGCACTGTTTATATCAGCGATGGCCGACATTCTTAATGACAAAGATACAAGTTTTCATTATAAAAAACAGTACTTTGCCCTGAAAACCAGAATCAATTCGCTGATGTGGGACCAGGACAGCGGGTTTTACCATGATATTGACAAAAATGAAAACAGGCTGCCGGTAAAAACCATCGCCGGCTACTGGCCCCTTCTTGCGGAGATTCCCAACGATGAAAAAGCCGAGAGGATCATTGCCAAACTTTCTGACCCGGATTATTTTGGCACGCCCCACCCTTTCCCCACGCTTGCCCGATCGGAAGAAAAATTCAACGATGAAGGGCGGGGGTATAAAGGCTCAGTATTTCCCCATCTGACATTCATGGTGATTAAGGGACTGGAACGCTACCAGCGTTATGATCTTGCCCGCGACTGTGCCATACGTCATCTGTACTTTATGCTGGATTCAATGAGTCCTGACGGCGATCACCGCAAGGGGACTCTGTGGGAAGCGTATCAGCCGATAAAAGAAGGCCCTGCACGCTGGCAGGGCAAACCGGACTTTCCCCGTGCACAGTATTTATCCTTTGATGCCCTTTCTACGATCTGCCTGACTATCGAAAATATTATCGGTCTGTTTATTTCACTTCCCCGCAAAACGGTAGACTGGATTATTCCAAACCTGGAAATAATGGGTGTGGAAAATCTGTCCCTCAAAAAAAATATGATCACGATTCTTTCCAACAAAAGCGGGCGGGGCTGGGAGATACACATGGAAAGTGAAAAATTGTATTACTTTACCATTAACATTTTGGGGAAGAAGAAAAAAAACCTCCCTATTCCTTCGGGAAAATGTTCAATGTTGATTGATAAGCTGTAAGAAAATGAAAAAAAATCTTGTTACTGTCCTGGAAATTGGTTCCACAGGTATCAGGCTGCTTATTGCGGAGATGGAGTCTTCGGGAGGTTCGCCTCCTTACGGAAGCGGTCAATGGAAAGTATTGGACAGGGCTGAAAGGCCGGTTGCACTGGGCCGTGATGTTTTTAACTCCGGCGAACTTTCCCGTGAATCACTGTTGGAATGTCTTGCAGTACTAAAAAATTTCAAGGAACTGCTCGACGGCTGGGGAATCGAAGCATCCAGTGTTCATGCAATTGCAACGAGTGCACTGAGGGCAGCACGAAACCGCGATATATTTATTGACCGGATACAGCAGGAAACAGGTTTCACCCCTTCTCTGGTAGACGGTGTTGAAGAAAACCGGCTTATGTACCTTGGAGTCCGGTATGCACTCAAACAGGATGTACCTCTGTTTTGGCGAGCCAATTCCATGATCATTGAAATAGGCGGCGGCTCTACCGAAATAATGCTGCTGCGCCGGGGGCAGATGGTTGCTGCCCACAGTGTTAAACTGGGAACCATTCTCCTCGATCAACGCATTCGGCTGAGAGCCGGGCCCGGCCTGTTCAGCGAACATTTCCTCAGTGAAGCTATCCGGGATACATGCGGTCTGCTGAACGCTGAAATGGATATGATTCACATACGTACTGTCGTGGCAGCCGGATCGGACGCACGGCATGCGGCAATGCAGGCAGGCACTGAGTTGAATGAGCATTGCCGTATCATAAGCCGCAATGACTTTTTTACATTTGCCGGAAAAATCAGTAAATACAGTATTGATGAATGCATACAGAAGCTGGGCATATCGTATTCTGAAGCGGAAGGGTTTATCCCCGGAATACTTCTGCTGAAACTGTTCCTTGAAAAAACCGGAGCTGCACACATAGTAGTTCCTTTTATGTCAATAAGGGAAGGGTACCTTGTTGATTTTGCAATGGAGATTAATGCCGATTTTCAGGAAGATTTTTATTCGCAGATAATCGCTTCCGCTGTCAACCTTGCCCGGAAATTTCACTGTGACGAACCCCACTCACGGCATGTTGCAAATCTCAGTATGAAACTTTTTGATGCTCTGGAAAAAGAACATGGCATGAACCGCCGCGAGCGAATGATGCTGGAAGCCGCCGCAATTCTCCACGATATCGGTACATTTATCAGGGCATCGGGACATAACAAGCACGGCCAATACATTGTTGCCAATTCTGAAATTTTCGGCCTTCCCCGCAATGAGCTGGACATTATCTCAAATGTTATTTTGTACCACCGGGGAGACCCTCCTTCCCAGTCAGATATAGAATACATGAGTCTTCAGCGTGAAGAAAGGATACTTGTACTTAAAATGGCCTCAATTCTCAGGGTTGCAGATGCCCTTGACCGGGGACATTCACAGCAGATAAATAATCTTACGGTAGATAACCGCATGGATACCATAGCATTGCACGCCCAGGGTGTTCATGATATTTCTTTGGAACTTATCACCCTGGAAGAAAAAGCCAAACTTTTCCAGGATGTGTTCGGGTATAAAATTGTGCTGAGTTAGTCCCTAAATCTGCGGTTCGTTAATCGTTGTGTCAATAATAGTTACGGTTGATACCGGCTTTTTAACAGGAACCGGATTTTTTGTCTTTATCTGCTGCGGTTTTCTGACAACAGGACGGACATTTTTTTTCGGCGCCGGCTTACTGCTTTTTTTTGCGGCAGTTTTTTTCCCGACAGCTTTTACAACGGGCGTTTTTTTTGCTTTATTACCGGCAGGCGGCCTCCCGCGTCCGGCTGTCCCGGAAGCTTTCACTTTTGCGGTTTTTAATTTAACTGTTTTACTCTTTGCAGCTTTTGTTTTCACCGTTTTTTTTGCCGCAGGTTTTGTTTTTTTCTGCGGTTTGGCAGTTTTTTTTGTATTCTTTTTTCTGACAAATACTATCTTGTCTACCGTAGTAATGGTCTTAAGCTCCTTGTCCAGTTTTTTATTACCGGCAGCTTTGGCAATATCAAAGTCCATCTGCAGGATCAGCCAGTATTCAGGCTTGTTTTTGAAAAATTTCGCCAGACGATAAGCAACAGGGGCAGATACCGGATTTTCATCGCGGGCAATGAGACGAACCATTGCACTGCTTATTCCAATAGTATTTGCAAGACGGTTGTAGTTCAAGCCGTGTTTTTTTATTAGCGCATTAAGCGCAGTTCCCGGGGTTTCCTTGAATTTTGGCATACTATATCTCCTTAAAAAAAACATATTAAATATATTACACATTGTCAAGCACATTAATATTTTGTATAATGATTTAATGGCTTACATAAAAAATCTTTTCGATCGCAATTTTCTGGAATACGCTTCCTATGTTATCAAAGACCGGGCTATTCCCGATCTTGATGATGGTCTAAAACCGGTTCAACGGCGCATCCTCCATACATTGTTTGAAAAAGACGACGGCAAATTCCACAAAGTTGCCAAAATAGTCGGTGAATGTTCCGGAAATTATCATCCTCACGGAGAAGCGTCAGTTGGCGCAGCGCTCGTTGTGCTGGCAAACAAGGAGCTTTTCATCGACAAACAGGGAAATTTCGGCAACATCTATACCGGCGATAACGCCGCCGCCGCACGTTATATTGAGTGCAAGGCCACAACCCTGTCAAAAGACATTTTCCATAATCCCAAACTAACCGAATGGGCGGATACATACGACGGAAGAAACAAGGAACCGGTACTTTTCCCCGCAAAAATTCCCGTAATACTCGTTATTGGGGCGGAGGGTATTGCCGTGGGGATGTCCACAAAAATTCTTCCCCACAATGCAATAGAGGTACTGGAAGCTGAGATCGCCTGCCTTTCCGGGAAAAAATTTGAGCTGTACCCCGATTTTCCCACCGGCGGCCGGGTAGATGTCTCTGATTACCGTGATGGGAACGGAAAAGTCCTGGTCAGGGCAAAACTCGACACATCGGATCCCAAACGTATTTTAATTACCGAACTGCCTTTTGGCTCAACGACGGAAAGCCTTATCAACAGCGTAGAGGCGGCGGCAAAATCGGGAAGATTAAAGATTCAAGGCATAAACGACTTCACTACCGATAAAGTTGAAATTGAAGTGAAACTGGCACGCGGTGTCTATGCCCAGGAAACAATTGACGCGCTTTTCGCCTTTACCGAGTGCGAGCAGTCTATATCGGTAAACCTTCTTGTTATCAAAGACGGCATGCCCGCCGTTATGACCGTTACCGAAATAATAAAGCACCACGCTAAACAACTGGTAAAAATCCTTACGAAAGAACTTGATCTGGAAAAAAAAGAACTTCTGGACAAGCTTCATTTCAGAACTCTGGAACGGATTTTTATTGAAGAACGCATCTATAAAAACATTGAAAAAATGAAAACAGCCAAGGGAGTACAAGATGCGGTTTTGTCGGGCTTTGTTCCCTTTATGAAAGAGATAGGAACACGCGGTGTAAGCGCCGAAGATGTTGATCATTTACTCCGTATCCCCATCCGCAGGATATCATTGTACGACATCAACAGGGTTCGTGATGAAATGCTTGAAATTCAAAAACGCATCAAGGAAATTAACGGCCACCTGAAAAATATAACTGCCTATTCCATAGGATTCCTCAAAAATACCATCGCTAAAATACAGTTAAATGAAGAACTGGGGCAGGGAAAACGAAAAACAAAAGTCGGCGCATTTGATAAAATCGATGTGAAAGAAGTGGTAAAGAAGGATGTCGAGCTTAAATACGACAGGAAAACCGGCTACATGGGAACAAATGTTTCAGGGTCAAAAGTTTCGGAAGTATCGCCATTTGACCGCATCCTTACAATCAGGAAAAATGGTATGTATACGGTGACGGATCTGCCGGAAAAATTATTTGTCGGCGCAGATGCCTGGTGGATAGGAGCCGCAGACAAGGAAGAACTTTCTCAAACGATATTTACCATAATTTACCGGGAAAAAGAAACAGGGTTTGCCTACATTAAACGCTGCATCATAGAAGGATGGATTATCAATAAGGATTATTTTCTTGTTCCCGACGGAGCGGCTGTTCTGCATGTTGATACAAGGGAAAAATTCACGTTTAATGTAAAATATACGCCCAAGCCCCGCCTGAAGGTTCTTGTCGAAAATTTTTCGGCACAGGACTACAATGTTCGGGGATTAAAAGCCGGCGGGCTGCGGCTGTCGAACAAGCAAGTGTCATCGGTTACTTTGGGGAAGAAATAGGCGCTTCCACCGCAATACGTATCCGTTCAATGGAACGTGCCTTACCATCAGGGTTAATGTCGACAAATACCCCCTGCAATTCCGGTTTGTCCCAGGTTTCTTTTGCCCAGTCGGGAATGCCGGACAGGAATTCCTGTATGCGGGATGCAATTTCACAGCCGCCGATGGATTCGGCGGAACCGGAACGGCCTGCATCGCTGATGATCGCAGTTCCGCCGGGGAGGATGTTTTCGTCGGCAGTCTGAACCCTGGTGTGAGAACCTATAACAGCCGAACAAAGACCGTCGGCGGCAAAAAACAGACTCTTTTTTTCGGCGCTTGCCTGGGCGTGGACATCAACAACAATGTACGGCGTTTCCTTGCGAAGACGTTCCAGCAATACAGGCAAATGGGTAAAGGGGCTGTTACCGTGAATCCTGGTAAAACCGACCTGCCCCAGCAATACCGCCACGGCTACTTTTTCACTGCCTGCCTTGTAGATACGCGAACCAAAACCCGGCGATTCGGGGTTGAGGTTGTCGGGCCGCAGGACATACGGAAGTTTTTCTATGTTTTCAGTTAAATCTTTTTTGTAAAAACAGCATTCTCCCATTGTCAGTACATTGGCGCCGAGTTTATGCAGGTAAGCGGCGTGGTTCCTGCCCATACCGTTACCGCCTGTAACGCCGTCAGCACAGGCAATGAGAAAATCCCATGAATACCGGCGTTTCAGTTCCGGCAGGGCTTTTTTGAAAGCATACACGCCGGCTTTTCCGACTATTTCGGCAACATACAGGATTTTCATAGTACATTTCTGTTGGATATGTTTGACAGAGCGCGTTCAAATTCTGCGGCAGCCCGGTAATCACCCAGTTCCCGGCAGACATCCCGTAAATTATACAGGGCATCATAATAATGAGGCATGAGGCTTACCGCTTCCTCAAAATAATTACGGGCTTCATCATAATTTCCTTCAGTAAAGGACAAGACCCCCTTGTTATTCCATGCTTTGGGATTTTTATCATTGTAAAAAAGCGCCCAGTCATAACAATCCCGGCAGAGTTCAAATTCTTCCATTTCGTAATAAATAAGCCCTATGGATAACCATGCTTCTGCAAGACCGGGATCTATTTCCAGCGCTTTTTCAAAACTGGCAATTGCTTCTTCATAATCACCTGTACGCTGCTGCGCTATGCCTAAATTCATCCAAAGAAGGGGGTTTCCCGGCTCTATTCCCAAGGCCTTACGGAACAAGTGAATTGCATCATTAGGCCGGTTCGCTTCAGTAAGCGCTATGCCTGAATTATTTAAAAAAGTCGCTGTTTCCATATTCCCTCATATATTACTATACCCCATTAATTGCGAAAATACTACAATATCCGGGTGAATTGTGATATGTTAAAACATGGCGGTTTTATATGCAAGATGTAAGTGAGTATTCCGATAATACATCAAATTATGAATTGTTTACTTTTTTCTGCGAACAGATCATCGGCGGGAAAATAAGTACATTTTCTTCGCTCAAACGTATGGCCGCTCCTGTCATTGTCAATAAAAAGAGCCATTCGGTTATTATGCAGGCTTTTGAATTATTAAAAAAAACCAACTGGGGCTTTTTTTCGGGTATTTCACCCCGGAGCCATGCAAAACTCTGGAAAGAGCTGGTTATTCCCGATAAAAATTTCCCCGATGCCGGCGATCTTAAACGAACCTTGCAAATTTCAAATATCTATATCGCCATGCTGGATATACACGGCTATACCAAATTCTGCATGGATTCACGTAAAAACCTTTCCATGATGCACATTCTCGACCGGGCTATTGAATTTGAAATAAGCAAAATCTGCACTGCCTGCGGTGCGGTAAGCCAGCGTGAACGGGGCGATGAAGTAGTGGTGGTTGCAGCCAGTGCAACGGACATCATAACAGCATCCCTTGGCATTATCGATTATTTCAGTAAAACAAATGTTGTAAGGGATCCCCTTGTTTCCACAGAACGCTCAGCCGATGCCTCTGCTCTCCCTGTTTTCAAAATTTCCGCAGGTATCACCGGCGGAAATACAACCTCTCCCCTCATCATTACCGAAAAAAGCACCCTTTCCGGTTTTCTTCTGAATTCGGCAGCGCGTCTGCAAATGCGCGCCAACGAACTATCACCGCAGGAATCACGGATCATGGTTGCCCGGCAGGTACAGATGCAATTTCTCAAAGAAAATGCACAATCTCAATGCTCACTTGTTAAAAACAACGCTGTCTATTTTTTTTATACCGGCCATATAGAATTCAAAGGAGTGATGATTCCTGCCTGTGAAATGATTTTCAACGAAGAAGAACGGTACAAAGAAGAATACAGTGATGATATGATCAGCTTGTTTGAGGCGATTCGGGAAAATGCGTGGGAACAGCGGATTTTTACCGATCTTATAAAACTGATCACAAGAACCGTAATGGCAATGCCGCATTTTTTGGTAACTCCGGCCGAACCGCTGGAGGGGATTACGGTGATAACAAATAAATCCATCGTGGATCTCGGTAAAAGGGCTAAATTGGCTTATGCTGCCAATGATGATTATGATTATGCCGTCACCCTTCTCCACAAAATTATCGAAATCATTACAATGATTCCGTCTTTTGACCGGCTAATTCTTGATTATCTGCAAATCATCAGCGCAAGGTACACCGGGCTGCTTAATGCATACAATGAAAATGTTGATCGCCAGATCGAATCAAATGCCGTCATGGTTTTCCAGGAAAATTACAATGCCTGGGAAACGGCAAAAAAAGGCGTGCAGATGTTTGAGAAACTCCGCGAAACAGCCAGAAAAAGCGAAAGTATCACGAGAAAAAAAACTCTCTGGTATAATTTAATCAAGCAAAAACGAAACGAATTGGCATTCACCCTGTATGCAGGGAAAGAGTAATGGCTTCATTCATTCGTTTAACATACTCGTAAACATAAGGCCCGGCGGATTCTCCGTGTTCTGCAATAATTTTTACGATAGCGCTTCCGACAATAACGCCATCGGCAATACGTGCCATTTGCGCCGCCTGCGCCGGCGTATGAATACCAAACCCAATGGCGAAGGGAATTGCGGTAACTTGCCTTATGGATTTTACAATTGAGTCAAGGTCTGTGGTGATGTCAGCCCTTGTTCCGGTTACTCCCATGGACGAAACCACATAAATAAAACCCGAAGCGGCGGCGGCGATTTCTTTAATTCGTGTATCGGAAGTAGGAGCGATTAGGGAGATAATGTCTATGCCGTATATTCCTGCAGCCTCTCTTACCGGCGCCTGTTCTTCAAAGGGAAGGTCGGGAATGATAATCCCGTCAAGGCCGGCACGGGCGGCGCGTTGAAAAAAAGCTTCACAGCCATAATTGAAGACCGGGTTAAAATAAGTCAAAAACACCAGGGGAACATCTGTTTCTTTTCGCAAATCTTCTACGAGCGTAAAGCACATATCCAATGTGCCTCCGCCGCGCAGAGCGCGAATATTTGCCCCCTGAATTTCCGGGCCCTCGGCAATGGGGTCGGAAAAGGGAATGCCGATTTCAATTATGCCGGCGCCGCCTTTTATCATGGCTTGAACAAATTCTTTTGTCTTTGCCATGCTGGGATCCCCGCCGGTAAGAAAGCCAATGAACACTTTCCCGTTCTGAAAAGCCTTTGCTATTCTACTCATGTATTTTTCTTCCCCTGTATGCGGCAATGGAAGCGGCATCCTTGTCTCCCCTGCCGGATAGACAAATAATGATATTTTCGTCATTTCCGAAGTTATGCGCAATCTTTTGAACATGGGCGACCGCATGAGCGCTTTCTATGGCACAAATAATCCCTTCCGTTCGGGCAAGGAATTCAAAAGCACAAACTGCTTCCTCGTCGGTAATAGGCACATATTCAGCCCGCTTCGAGTCGTGAAGATATGCGTGTTCAGGCCCTATGCCGGGATAATCAAGGCCGGCGGAAATTGAATGGACCGGCGCAATCTGGCCTTCGTCATCCTGAATGAAATACGATTTCATACCGTGAAAAACTCCTGCCCTGCCCCTGGTTATGGTTGCGGCGTGTTTGTCCGTATCCAGCCCCAGTCCGGCGGCTTCACAGCCAATGAGCCGCACCGTATCATCGGGAATAAAATGGTAAAACATTCCAATGGCATTACTGCCGCCGCCCACACAGGCAACAACCGCAGCGGGGAGTTTCCCCTCTTGTGCCAGAATTTGATCCCGCGCTTCCCGGCTGATGATACATTGAAAATCCCGTACCATGGCGGGGAAAGGATGAGGCCCCATCACAGAACCAAGCACATAGTGGGTATCGGCAACTCTTTTTGTCCACTCCCGCATGGTTTCATTCACCGCATCTTTTAATGTTTGGGTTCCCGACAACACCGGATGAACCGTTGCACCTAACAGTTCCATGCGGTATACGTTCAGGGCCTGGCGTTCGGTGTCTTCTTTTCCCATGAATATTTCACATTCCATTCCCAGCAGCGCTGCCGCAGTTGCCGCAGCCACACCGTGCTGCCCCGCGCCTGTTTCTGCAATAATGCGGGTCTTGCCCATTTTTTTTGCCAAAAGTGTTTGCCCCAGCACATTGTTGATCTTGTGAGAGCCTGTGTGGTTAAGGTCTTCCCGTTTCAGGAAAATTTTTGCCCCGCCCAAATCCCGGCTCATTTTTTCGGCAAAATACAAAAGCGAAGGGCGGCCGGCATAATCCTTCATGAGCGCATCCAGTTCTGCAGCAAAAGCCTTGTCATTTTTAAAATGATTGTATGCCTTTTCCAGATTGATGATCTCGTTCATTAATGTTTCCGGAATAAACTGTCCGCCGTAGCTGCCGAATCTCCCCCTGTTCATTGTTTCCTTTCCTTCTGCCATTTTTTTATCCTAACAGCCCTGCCGCGACAAAAGCGCATAAACTCAGGGTTGTAATGGCGATAATATAAGGCAGCTTGGCACGATAGTAACATATAGGATGAACTCCCAGCATGGTGCCGATAAAACTAATATTACCCGGTGCAATCTCATAACTCAGTAAACCCGCCGAGCAAACAGCGCCCAGGTACAGGGCATTGTTTCCGTTAAATGATGCCGCAAGACCTACGGCAATGGGAATGCAGATGGCGTACATTGCCCAGTGATCGTTAAACAGGATGCCGATAAGCACCGCTACACTGAAAATTATCGGCGCCAAAAGCCAATCCTGCCCCCCGATGAGGTTATGCACCAGATCGCTCAGCCATACAGTAAATCCTAAATCCGCAAGGGCATAAGCAAAGCATTTTCCGACAGTAAAAATGACTACCGGTGCAATCATGTCTTCAATGCCGTAAATCATGTGTTTAAAGAATTGATCCGGGGTCATATACATCTGGAAGCAATACAGCAGGAAAATAAAAAGCAGGGTAATCATGAGTCCGTACAGTACATTAACCTGGAAAGTCCCGCTTGCAAGAGTTCCGGTAATGATTGATGAAACAATAAAAATTGAAACCGGCAGGAGTAAATTTAACAGCAGCCCCCTGGAATGTTCATCTTCATCTTCATGTTCGTTTGCCTCGGTTCCTTCCGGCCACAGGGGACCACCTTTCTTAACCCGGATCTCTGCCTGTCTAAGACCGCCAATAACAGGTATTTTTCCCATAATCAGCAGCAGAATAAAAATCGCCGAAAAAATCGCGCCAAAATTAAAGCCAACGACTTCAGGAAAAATGTATCTGTCTCCGGTTGCCATCGCTATAACACCGGCAAGGTAAATGCCTATAGTTGAGAATGGACTTAATATACACAGGGCGCTGGGAGTATAGCCTATGACTATTGCCGCTTTTTCACGGGGAACACCCTTGCTGTCCAGATGCGGCTTAAAACAGGTAGCGTTAATCAGAATGGATAAATGTTCATCCAAAGCGATTAAAACCATGGAAATAAATCCGGCGAATAATGTGCCTTTAGCGCTTTTAATTTTACGCTGTACCAGATGTTTTAATGCATTGATGCTCCCCGAAGCGGAAAACAGCCTTGACATTGAACCCATAAGCAATAAAATTATGATGATATCAAGCACGTTGGAAGTCTTAAAAAGTAAATATTCGGTGAATTTTCCCAAAAAATCAGTTTTAGAATGAAGCAGCATCACCAGCATTGTAGAGATCACCAGAGTTTCCATGGCGCGCTGAGTTTTAAGCATATAGACAACCATGAATAACACAGGAATACACAGCCAAACCGGATACAGCTTTACCATGACCGGATCGGGTGCAGGATTCGGTGCAAAAAGCAGAATAAGCAGGAATACCAGAGTTACAAAAGAATAATTAATGATAAGCGATGGTAAAGTAATCTTTTTCTTTACGCCACGGGAAACAATGCCGCGCTTTAAGTTAAGCAGTTTAATTAATTTCCGGTATTGTTCCGCTGATTGCTTATACACTTTATGCAGAAACATTCCGTACACTTCGGGATGCTGCTTTGTCAGTTCAAGCAGGGTTTCTTTATCAAGTTCATACACCCTCACCGTTCCCCGTGTCTGAACATCAGATCGGCGCTTAATGCCGGTAAGAGCGGAGTGTTCACCAAAATACCTGCCGGCCTGAATCTCATTGATTATCCCGCCGTCTTTGCCCCGGACAAGGACAGTTCCCGACTCGATAAAAAAAATCTGGTTTGCTTCATCTCCAATACGGTAGATAAAGCTGTTATGCTGATATTCCTTGAGTATAAGATGCGACATTATTTGATTAAGAAGATAATTATCCTGTTCTGATTCGCTGAGCCGGAAAAAATTCTGAATATAGGCCCGCGATATTATATCGCCTTCCATTCCCTCTTAACTCCTCTGGTTAATTGTAGTATTTTATTAAGATCTTTTGTACCCTCTGTTTCTGCACCGCTGGAAATGTCTACGGCATACGGATTAAGCTTCATGGCCTGTACGATGTTATCCGGGTTTATACCCCCTGCCAGAAACCAGGGTTTTTCGATTTTTTCCGGATCAAAAGTATCCCAATTAAAAGGTTTACCGCTGCCTGCCCCCGAATCAAAAAGGTAATAATCGGCAGGGATCGGGGAAATGTTATTTGGCATATACGGCTCACCAACAGTGATTGTTTTTATAACCGGTATGCCGCATAGGTCTTTGAGCTTTGTGATGTATTCCCCGTCTTCGCTGCCGTGAAGCTGGGCAATTTCGATAACTCCATTGCTGTACAGTGCAGCAATATCTTCGGCAGCGGTATTTACAAAAACCCCCACAGGGATAATACCGGCAGCAAGCTTTTCACGCAGACGCTCTGCCTCCCGGTACGAAACCTGCCGCCTGCTTTTGGCAAAAACAAAGCCGGCGTAATCGGGACGGGCTTCATTAATATAATCAATGTCTTCCGGGCGGAATAAACCGCAGATTTTAATTTTCACCTTTCAATGCCTGTCCGGAGATCTTTCAAGAACTGTTTTTTATCCGCTGACTTCATGAGACTTTCTCCTATCAATACGGCATCAAAGCCCAGAGCGTTCAGAAAGTTCACCTCTTGCGGCGATTGAATGCCGCTTTCCGCTACACTGATGATTCCGGCGGGGATACATTCGCGCAGGTTCGCGCTTGCGTCAATATCAACATTAAAAGTTTTTAAATTACGGTTATTGATGCCGATGATCCGCGCCCCCGCCTGTACTGCCCGTTCCGCTTCAGCCCTGTCATGAATTTCAACTAACGCAGACATATCCAGTTCATCGGCGATGGTAAGATACGATACCAGCGTTTCTGTGTCCAGAAGGGCGCAGATTAACAAAACTGCCTGCGCTCCCAGATATTTTGCTTCGTAAATCTGGTAGGGGTCTACCGTAAAGTCTTTTCGCAGGCAGGGAACAGACACCGCTGCCGAAATTTCACGCAAATACTGATTGGAACCAAGAAAATATTCAGGCTCGGTGAGTACCGAAATTGCAGCAGCCCCGGCGGCATCGTATTCCTGTGCAATTTCCAGCCAGGGAAAGTCCTCTGCAATAATGCCTTTGGAAGGAGACGCTTTTTTTACCTCACAAATAAACGAGATACCGGGCTGCCCAAGAGCATTCTCAAAAGGGAAACAACCTCCACTCCCTGATCCCTCGTTACTGATCCCTGCCAACTCCCGCAGTTTCTCAAGCGGAAGGGCTTTCTTCGCTGCTTCCACTCTCAGCTTTGTCTTCCCGGCAATTTCTTCAAGGATTGTCATGGCGCAGTATTTGTCAGGGCAATAAATTGCTCAAGCTGTTTCATGGCTTTGCCTGAGTCTATGGTTTCTTTGGCAAGAGCAATGCCTTCCTCAATGGAAACTTCTGGTTTGGCAATGTGGATTGCCGCAGCCGAGTTAAGGAGTACCGCATCGCGTTTGGGCCCTTTCGTTCCCGATAGAATATCTCTGGTTATCCGGGCATTTTCCGGCGGAGTTCCCCCTATCAATTCTTCTTTTTTACAGCGGGCAAAGCCAAACTGCTCCGGCTCTATCACATAGGTTTTGGTAAACCCGTTCTGCAGTTCACAAATGCTGGTGGGGGAGCTGAGTGAAATTTCGTCCATTCCGTCTTGACCGTACACCACCATGCCCCTTTTAACACCAAGGTTACACAGTACTTTTGCCATGGGCTCTAAATGATCTTCATGATAGACACCTAAAAGTTCCATGTTTGCGCCTGCGGGATTCACCAGAGGCCCCAGCATGTTGAAAATTGTCCTGATTCCCAGTTCGCGGCGGACCGGAGCAACATATTTCATTGAGATGTGGTAGTTCTGTGCAAAGAGAAAACACAGGTTAATTGTTTTGAGGACATGCAGGCTGTGTTCAGGCGGAATGGTGATGACAACGCCCAGCGCTTCAAGTAAATCCGCCGCACCGCATTTGCTGGATGCGGCCCTGTTGCCATGTTTTGCCACAGGAATTCCCGCTGCGGATGTTACCAGTGCGGAGGTGGTAGATATGTTAAATGAATTTGACATATCTCCGCCGGTTCCCACAATTTCCAGCACATCCATATCATGCAAAACCCTGATGCAGTGCTTCCGCATTCCCGCAGCCGCAGCGGTGATCTCTTCGATGGTCTCACCTTTTACCGACATGGCTGTAAGGAAAGCCGCCATCTGAATCTCGCTTGCCTTGCCTTCCATTATTTCATGCATTACCGATTCGGCAGTTTCGTAGTTCAGGTTTTCCCGTTTGGAAACCTTTATTATTGCTTCTTTTATACTCATCTTTTATCCCCTTTTAAAAAATTAACGGCGTCAGTACCGCAATAACTGCCAAGCAAATGATAAAATAAATTATCCCGTAAATGGCCAAGTGTTTGTTCGTCCAGCTTCGTTCTCCCGCCAGGCTGGAACCCATCATGGCCCACATGTTTGTGTAGTTCATGAAGAAACAGTTAGCTGCCATGATAAACAGGGGGAGCCATAACAGGGGGTTAATGCCGTAAGCTTCCTGAACAGAGGGAAGCAATGGAATCAATATTGCCATTGTGGGAAGGAAAAGAGCAATATCGACAAACCTCCATGCAAACAAAATGATCAGCATGACAAGGGCAAAAATCATGGGGTTTCCCGCTATGGGCCCTATGGCAGGTACAATTATTCCGCTTAACCAGCCTGCAATTCCTGTAGCGGTAAAAATGCTGTTTATGCTTAATGCCATTGCAACATAAATTACCATGTCCCAGCTTAACCCGGTCCCGATATCTTCGGGTGTCAGTATTTTCAGAATAAAAAACGCTATTACCGCAGCGAGACAAACAGCCGCTGTAGACAGGGAATGTAAACCGCTGGTAATAAATAAGGCAAACACCAGTAATAAAATAATACCGGCATTTTTTTCATTTTTGGAGAGTTTTATTTTTTCCCCTGTTTTTAATGAGTTAAATACATCGGTTGAAATTTTATCTTCCGGGCGCAGCACAAAATAACCGATTACAACCAAAAGCAATGAGATGAGTATCTGAGGAATGAGCATCACCGAGAGCCAGCTATCGAACGTGATTAAGCCAGCCATCTCCGGCACCCTGTCGTAGAGTCCCTGCACAATGGGGCCCCACAATACACCGGTAAGCCAGCCGCTGCCGGGCAGTATTGCCATGGCAAAAGCGGTCATCATAATCAGGGATTGGCCTTTTGATCCTTTTTTGAGATCGCATAATTCGCAGCATTGTACCGCGATGGGAATCATTATGGCTACCCGGACGGTCATGGAAGGGGTAAATATACTCAACACAACCCCGATGATCACCCAGGCCGTAATCAATGAAGGATAGGAAGGACGGAAAAGCCGCATGATCCCAAACGCAATATTCCTGCCCAGCCCTGTCTTGCGTAAAACAGTACCGAAGAACAGCGCCGGAACCAATGTCCAGACTGCAGAATGTGCAAAACCTGAAAACACCGTTCCCGGTTCAAGCCCGGCAATGAGTCCAAAGGCAGCCAGAAAAAAAGCGCCCATGGAAAAGGGAAGGCCAAAAGGTTTAAAAACCCATATACCTACAGCGATGATCACAGCGCCCAGCATTAAATGCCCTTTTGCCTCCAGTCCGGGAGCAAAGGGGCCTGCCAGCATAATCCACAGAGCGGGTAAAAAAAACAAGGCAAAGCATGTGTTTTTTACAGTGTTGTTTTTGTTCATATATATTCCTAATGGGGTATTTTACATGGATTTTGCTCCATAGTCTATTCACGTAAACCCCATTCCCGTAAACCCCATTGGTCGTTGCGTTACTTAATACAGCAATGTATACATATTTAATACTTATGCGGGGCCTGTCAGCGACCAACCGCACCGCTTCGCGGCACGTTTGTCGCTGACACCCGCTTAATCATGTTTAGGGTATACATTGCTGCCATTATTCACATGGATAAATAATGGGGGGATTGGGATCAGGGTTTGGTTTTTACCGTTGTATTTTTTTCGGTAGTTATTGCGGTATTTATTTCGTCTTGCAATTCAGCTACTTTACTTCTCAATACGCCTGCTTCATTTTCGTACCCTTCAAGGATTTCCAAATCGCTTCCTTTCGGGCCGGTGTAGCCGGCTATTTTGTTTTTTCTGGCGGTTTCGATTATCAGCCCCCGGATAGCCCGCCCTGCTCCGGCTTCTGCGTCAATAGCTTCTAGCCTGGCTTTATGCACGGCGATTAGACTGCGTTTGTCTGCATCCGGGAGGGCTTCCCATTTGCTGGTTTTTTCGTTGAATTTTTGGTATATAACTTCGGGCAACGGTTTTTCCTGCGTATACCCTTCGGGCGGTTGTTCTGCCGGATCGAAGATAAGCCTGAAATCGCGGTGGTCTTCTTTGTTAAACCATGCACCAGTGTTTCCCCGCTCAGGTTTTCTTTGGTTTTCTTTTTTCATAATGCTCTCCTAGTTTGGGTTGTTCCATCCGCCTGCTGCTGACACTCCCCAAGGAGTAGTATAACCTGTCGGATCCATGACACACGTATCGAATACAGTTAAAGTGTTTCCTCCGCTGCTCCTGCGGCATCCAAACCCGGTACGGCAGTACCCGAAACTGTAGCCGCCAGCTATTCCGCTGAATGTAGCTGCGCCGGCACAATTTACCAGATTTGTACAGCCATGGAAGCCATGGGAATAATTGAAATTGCTACCTTCGCCTGTGCCATCGCAGTTCGCTAGATACGAACAGAGATAGAAACCGCTACCGTAGTAACTATTGCTTCTACCCATGCCGGTGCAATTAGTTAAATAAAAGCAAGTATGAAACCCCCTGCCTCCGCTTTCGGAATCGCTACCTGGCCCGATGTCTTCACCCGTTCCTGAACAATTTGATAAATTAGAACATCTAAGAAAACCGGCTGCCACACCTGAGCTAGTGCCGCCGCCTGTACCAGAACCTGTGCAATTGGTAAGATTTGCGCAATTATAAAATCCGAAAGCATCATCATAATTGCCGGTGTAACTTTGAGCTATACTGGCGCAATTGGTAAGATTTGAGCAGTTGTAGAATCCGTAGGCCCAGGCATATTCGCGGTAATCTACATTAATATAAGCATGTACTTCAACAGATACATTGTCAAAGTAGAATTCCCTGCCAGGATTTATTAGTCGAGGCCATGTCCCTGATATTTTGCCGCGTATTCCGGCAAATCGGGTTGCTGAATTGCTCGAAGTATTATTAAAAATCAATTTACTTCCATCTTCTCCGGTAACTGAAAGCGTCCTGCCGTTTGAAATATCAACAGCGGCTACAGGGTCATCATGGTAGGCGGTTGTAATTTCTGTATTCAGTGTCCACACTCCCGCTTTGATAAGCACTCTTGAGTAGTCGTTGCCCGGATCGTTATCCGCCCATGCCCTTAACGCATCGTCAGAGTCGACAACGAAGGTGTACTCACCCTGACCAGTTCCGCCCCCGCCGGGCGGCAATTGCGTGGCTGGCACTTTGCCTTCGCCGTCAAGTGTAGCAAAACCACCGGGCTGCCCAATATTAGCAACACCGAGCGGGTTTTCTGCAGTGCCGTTTCCGGTAAGGGTGCTATCTGATGCAACGGTCAGCGCAATAAAATTTTTCCATTCACTGTATAATTGGTTAATATCTTTGGCCCCGTCCGCTGTAAGCTGAATTATACTCTCGATATGATCAGGCGTGTTTGTGACCATAACGATTTCGCCCCGCCTCGGAACCATGTCTTTGATTTCCTCAAAATCGTAAATTTCCCACTGCTGGCCTATTACGCTGCCCATACGTCACTTACCTCCCTGACTCTTACGTCTATGGTTGTCTTGCCTGTCTGCGTATTTAATTCAACCCGCAAAACCTGGCATCTTAATTCTCCGGCAAACTCCCTTTTTACTGTTTTTCCATTTACAAGAATAACATGTTCAATATCCCTTCCGCCTTTTTCAGCTCTGCGTCTTTTTGCTGCCAGCTCTGCCAGCCTGATAATGTTGCGCGGACAGTTCCCGTTTTCCGGCAGCCGAAAATCTATATCCACAATGTCGTACACCCGCAAGCCAAACCATTTCTCGCCGTTCAGTTGTATGTTTTTGATAATCGGGCGCAGTTCAGTAAAGTCTTCAAGCAACAGGTTGCTTTTCAGTTCCGCCCCGTCTATGTCAGCTAACAAGGTTTTCGCTTCCCATTCTTTCTCAATGCGGTGTATGTCCAGTATGTCAACCCGTTTTGATGTATCTATAAACCGCCTGCCCGTTTTTTCCCCGTAGTCATACCGGTACTCGATATTGGTATGGGTGCCGTACAATTCGGCGTTCCAGTCAATATCTACCTCATCCAGCCTTTCTATCTCAAGGCAATGTATGTTTGTCAGTTTATCACGGTTAGGGTTATCAAGCCGGGCGGTGAATTTGTTCTCGTGTACCTGGAACTGGAAACCGGCTGCACCGCCGCTTTGCAGTTTTTCTATTGCTTCATAGACGCACATTTCTTTATCAAACAGTATACCAATTTCATGATCAGTTAATTGCGGTGCATTAAGCTCATCCTGTATTTCATCCAGATTATACCGTAATTCATCAAACGGGACACCGGCATATTCCCACATAATATCTTCCAGGATTTCAAGCGGAGTAATTTTATTATCATTATTGGTAATAAACACGCCGTCCATACGGACTTCGTTAATTTTATTTTCCCTTTTGCCGCTCTGTTTTACTACTTCCCAGCTTAAAGTTATTTCGCCTTTGTCCAGCAATTCTTTTGATATGTCCCCTTCGCTGATTAACGGCTTCCACCGCGGGTACGGGCCTTCCCAGTGGTCATCCGTTAACCCTATATCATCATCACTCTCATACGGAGGTACGCGCTGGTATACCGTTGTCCAGCCGTCAATGTCTCTCTTGGGCCCCAGAGGATCGTCGGGATTAACCGGTATTTTACCGCCGGTCATTTTTACCTGGATACGGTCTACCCTGGTTATTTTTCGGGAAAACCGAAACCGGTATTGATCGATCAAATTGGTACAATTATCATAATTATCCGGATTTTCTTCATTTTCTGCCCTGCAGGCATCAGTGTGTACATGATGGATATCAACATATATCTGTTTCCCGTGCAGGCACACACCGGGAACACCGAAACACTTTCCATAGGCTTCCTGCATATCCTTGTCGATAAGGTTTTCATCGATCATCGGGAATTCTTTTTCGGTATACACCTTGTCCGGTATTTTTGCCGACAGACGTTCCCGTTTATCTTTAAGCTGGAAATCAGCCTTTTCTAAACCGGCAACTATATTCGCGATGTAGTATTGTGCAAACTGTATTTTTCTTACCGGCGATTCATCCCTAATTAACACTACATGCTCGCCGGCTTTTTCCGTTGTAACCATGCGTTTTTCGGAAGCCTTATCCGTAAGCCTTATGATATTCGTTTGCTGTTTTTTATTTTCATTAACTATTCCGAGATATAGATTACACTCGTTGCCGAGTAAATTTGAAATATCGTCAAACTGCCCGTTCGTATTATCTATGGCAATAGTGGTACTGTTAAACTTCATTTTATCATAGGTAAAAACATCAGCACTCTGCTCTACCGTTGGCGCTGTCAATAAACCGGGTTTATATAATATACTGTTGAGTAATACCGGGCTGCTGTTGGTAAATCCTATAAGCAAACCGTATAAAGCTGAATAAAAAACATATGGTGGGTTGTAGTCAATGAAACGGACATACACGATATTACCACCGTTAACCCAGCCGCCCCTGTTTCCTTCAAGTGTTCTTAAATCATTTATTGAGTTATAAACCCTGTATTCGATATGGTCAATAATAACATTACTTGCTTTTATTGGCTCCCGGTTATATGTATCTTCCATAAAGGGTAGAATGTCATCGTCAGTATACAGGACATATCTCCATATACCCGGTTCGATTGCTGTTGGAACACCGAGTCTATGGGAATGTTCAATTTCTGCAAGGACGGTTAGTTCTTTCATGTTAAATCCTTGGTTGGTTCCAGTACCTGAAAAGAACTGCGGAACCATCGGCTCCGGGAGCGCCGGGTAAACCGCCTACGCCACCACCGCCTGTATTATTATTAACATTGTTTCCTCCGTCAAACCCGACCTGTCCGCCTTGTCCGCCTTGTCCGCCTTGTCCGCCAATGCCGCCGCTGCCGCCGCCGTAACCACTATAGGTACTCGGGGATATCGCAGCTTGTCCGCCTCCAGGTCCTGCTCCATCCTGCGACCAACCGGCGGCGGCTATCCGAGGGTCATTTACAGCACCTCCGCCGTTACCACCGTGACCGCCTCTACTACTGTCTGTGGCGGAACCGCCTCCTGATCCACCACCGCCATAACCCCCACCGCCGCCACCTGGTCTGCCTACTCTATTTCCCTGGTAAGTCCCGCCGCCGCAACCGCCGCCACCGCCGGTTGCAATAAATAAAATTCCAAGTTCGGGAATGTCAAGGACAGACCCTCCTCCCCCTCCTCCTCCTCCTCCACTTGGAACACTGCCGCTACCCGGTGTGCCTGTGCCTCCGCCCCCTCCAGTCATCAATTTCCCTAAAACTGGTCTTGGTAGAAAAAACTTTGCCAGAACCCGTCCGCCTTGCCCACCTCCAAGACTAGCAGTGCCGCCGCCACCGCCTCCTCCTCCAGCTTTCAAATCAATAAGATACCAGCCTGCTGACAGTGTGTCAGCCACATTACCATAACCAGGTATTTGGTAAAAAAGATTATGAACTGCAAATGAAGGGGTAGCATTTTCATCAGGGAAGACTTTTTCCAATGGCATTACATCATCTTTAATTGGTGCTGATGAAAATAACCGGTTTTGACCGTCTTTGTATGCAAGTATTACCGCACGGTTGTTAGCATTATCGTACCAGCCGCTTTTTTCAATTTGATATGTCGGGTGAGTTAACGAACAACGGAAAGTACAAGATGAATCATCAGAAGATGGAGTAGCATAGATGAAAAAATATGTTTCAGCACGGATCGTTTCCCAATCTTCCACTATCTCATCAGTAACAGAAACATAAAACACACCATTTAGTTCTAACCGGCTACCGTTCATAATTCTCAGTGAGTTGTTTAATATCATTATCCTGACTTTATTAAACCCGCCGCCTTGAATTGTCGTCCTGCGAATGAATTTCTGCCACTCCAGTAAATCTGCCCTGTCAACATCAGGCTCTGCTACTTTTTCCGCCATTACCGCGCCTCCTGCCATGCTAATGACCCGTTGAAATAAAACCCGCTTTCGTTCCGCTTCGTCATCTGAACATCAGAAACATTGAGTGTCGCGTACATCGGGGAGAATTCATCTTTCGCATCGGGGTACGGGTCTATGACATGCGGCTCAATGTTCTGCACTGCTTCGATATATTCAAGAATGGTTTGCCGTTCCTCGTTTGTCAGACGGGGGTAATTGACGGAAAAATTGCTGAGTGTTTTCCGTTTTATACCAAACGCCTGGCCGCCGAACGACCGCGAACTTTCCCCGCGAATCGCCATACCGGTTTCCGGCTCCACCCCAAACCGCGGCAATACTGTTTTTTGACCAAGAAACAAGTGGCCAAGGTATACCGGTTCAATGCCTGCAAGTTCAAGGGTGAATGAGCCGGTGATAATGCTTTTATCGAAATTAAGTATCGTGATATAGTTTTCAATATCTTTTTCAAAAACTTCGCCCTTTATCTCAAGCCTATAGTCAAGGGCGTTTGTATTGGCGATGCAGAATGAATCTACCGTAGATACACAGTCAAGCTTCCCTGTTAATGAAATTTTCCTGTCTTTAAATTCAGCCGTCAGTTCCAGCATGGGATCCAAGATGTAGCTGACTAATGACCCCTGTTTAACATCAGGGCCTTCGAGGGCTGCTATCCAGTTATTATAGTAGACATTCATCTCAATGCCCTCGCTTTAATTGTGTAAAAGCCGTCATTGACCAGTTCCACGGTGCTTTTTGCTATTTCCCTGCTGTCCAGCATCACCACGAGCGTTGCCTGCACATCACCCCCGCTGCCCAACTTGCGGTTCTGTATCTGATCAAACAAATACTCCTGATCACTCAAGGTAAACACCCCCTCCCTTGAGTTAAGCCGTGCATGCACCTTGTCGCCGGAGTACAGGCTGCCGGGGACTATGCCGCCGGTGGCGAATTTTTCTGGCGGGTTGCTTGCAATTGTAGCTACCTGGATGCTGCCGAAAGTCAAGGCAGAAGTTGCAGATAACAGTTTAAGCCACCAAGGGCCGACTGTACCAGCAGCAGCAGAAATTGCCGCAACCGCAGTATCTATTATAGCACCTGTTTTTTTATTTTTCCAGGCTTTTTTTGCATTATCATATTCAAGGTCAGCCATTTCATCTGCGATTCTTTTTGCTTCTTTATTCTTTGCTTCTGCTATATCTTTTTCTATATTAAATTTCTCCAATGCTCGTTCTTTTTCGTAAATTAGCAATTCATCACCGGTACGTTTTGCAGCCTCCAGTTGGGCTTTTAGGCTTTCTTCATGATTTTCAACTTCAAAACCTGCTGCAACCAGATTTAAATCTCGCATATTATTGAGCTTGGCAGTTTCTAACTCAAGAGCTTTCTCGTCAGCTTTTTCTTTTCTTGCCAAAGTTTCTTTGTTAAAACCATCTTGAAATTTTATTAAACTGTTATATCCGTCTTTAATATCGTTTCCAATCTTTGAAGCAAACTTAAAGGTATCGCTGTCCAATACTTTTTTTATATCACTTCCCAAAGTCTTGAAAAAACTGAATTCCTGGCGTACTTCACTAAGGCTGGTTTTTGCGATATTGTTTATTTCTCTGGTTATTTCTTCTAGAACTTCTCTCGGCAGTTCCAATGCATTGGCTGCTTCTATGGCTTGTGTTCTCCAGTCTCTAATAGCATCCAGTTGCTGTTTTCTTTCTTGCAGAGAACTTTTAAATTCTTCATTATAACTACTTTCTTTCTTTGTAATTTCTTCTTGAATTTGAGCTATCACTTGTTTCATTCTTTCTGTGTTTCCTAGAGAAGTATTGAGTTCATCATTAAGCTTATTTCTCCGTTCAAGCATTGATAATTTATCAGTATCATGTTGTGTACTATTTTGTAATTCAGCAAACGTATTATTAGCTTCCGAAAATACAGTTTTTAGTTTTTCTATGACATTTAATAGTTTTTCATTAAAATCATCTAGCTCTTTTTCAATTGTAACAAAATTAATTTCTGTCATCTTTGCTCCTTATTATATATCTCTACGCCTCCATCTTGCGCTTGTACTACTGAAACGAACATAAGTACCGGCTTTTCTGTCATTCACATAGGAATAATAATACTGAAAATTGTTATCAAAAGCAGTATCAGTATGACGAGTCCTTACATCATTTCCTATTGTTATTTTAGTCAAATCTGTATTATCCCAAAAGGCTCGATTTCCAATAGAAACAATGCTAAAAGGAATAATAATTTCACGAATGCTGTTATTCCTGAATGCATCATCTCCAATAGAAACAACGCTATTGGGAATAGTAACATTCGTTGTCACATATACATTTGTACCCTCATACTGCACGGCATTATTCCTAAATGCTCCATTTCCAATAGAAACAACGCTATTGGGAATTCTAATTCTTGTTATTCTGTTATTCATAAATGCTTCATCTCCAATAAAAACAATACCATTGGGAATGTGTGCACTGATTAACCTTTTATTCTTAAAAGCACTTTCTCCAATTTTATATACCAAATCTTCCCATAATTCATCAGGTATGTCTAGTATTAATCTTTCATTTTGTGTTAGTCTATCCTCATTATAATACCCTATTACAATACCATTCCTAATTGCGTAAAGACTATAAGACCTAAATCTATCATCCTCAAGCGCTCGTACCTGCAAAACTCTGTTACGGGCCGCTACCTCCGCTTCCATGCCGTTAATCGTTGCAATCCGTATACTCAGATTATCAGTAATATCATCTACCTTCACACCGGAAAAAACCACGGTCTGTATATCACCGTCTTCAATCAAAAACTCAGGCAAACCGCTTGAAATAATCTCCCATGAGCCTTCTGCAGAAAAAGTATTCCTACCGATTACCTGTTCCCGGTCATTAATTAAATCAACGGCAATAGTATGCCTGTTATTCCGTTTTTCAAACGGTTTCAGGTTTGAAACACTCTGGGTAGGCCAGTTAGTAAAGTCCCAGGCATCTTTTCTGCCGGTGGCATCCAACCCCCTGTATACCGTCTGCAATGCCTGCTGCACCGGGTAGGCCCAGCGGAACGAGCCGTGCAGGTTGGTTTCTATGCTCAAGTCAACAGTTTCATTCTGATAATCTATCGCTCCTTGTTGTATGCCTGTTGAGTAAAACAATGTAAAGGGCAAAGAATTGTTTCTAAAAAAATCATCAAAGTATTCTTCCGTCTCAGTCAGCCGCGCCAACCAATCCCTACGCCATTGAATATCATTGCGGACATCTTCCCCAATACTCCCGCTGCTTATATCCGCCGCCATTACATTAGACCGGCTTACTGCTTCAAACAGGGACGGGTCAAGCGTTGCCGCCTGGAAATAGTAGCTCAACGCCGCTACCTCCGTTCCCTGCCGCTGGGCGGTTATGCCCCGCGCAAGGGCCGTTTCCGCCTGCACACGCGCCGGAGGCGCCATGCGCAGTTCCGCAACTCCTGTATCGGTCAGTTCCACCCCAAGTTGTGCAAGTAAATCAGCAGAAGCTTCTTTTACCGCAGCAAGGTTTTCCAAAGCGTCAGGTGTAACTGGCCTGGGCGGGTATGACGCCTTGCGCTCGCCGGTTTCCACTTCTGACACGGAAAATTCAAGAATGTAGCTGTTTGCCGTTTTGGTAATAGCGCCGGTAAGGATTAGCCGGGCATTCGTAAGTCTGCCTATGCGGATAAAGTCTTCATCAGAATAATCGCCGGACAGGGACTGGGCCTGTTCTGCAAGTACCGTTTCCAGGTTTTGCCGGTCTACAATGGTCATGGCAGAAAATCTGTTGAAGTCGCCGGTAATAGAGCTTTGCACGAGGGAGAGTATCCACTGTTCGTTAGGCGCAAGCCCCCGGCCTGCGGGTTCAAGCACAGCAAGCGCTATGCCTCTTCCGCCATTACCAGAAAACAGGGGGCCTGTTGCGGCCTGTTCCGGCGTGGGCAGGGACGGGCAGGAGAGGATCAAGAGCAATGAACAGAGAACAGTGAATAGTGAAAAGTGAACAGTGAGTAGTGGGTATTGAGAAGAATTTTTAGGCATATTGTTAACCTCTTTTGTGAAGGATTCGGAGGAATTTATTATTATGCACGCTTAGGGCCTCCTATCACTTTTCTTTTGGAAGCCGATTTGGCTTGCAGTTCAATATTTTTTTTCCTGCGGTATTCGGCAAGGCAGTGCCAGGCATACCGGTCTATGTCGCTTTTATTGTGATCGGTAAAAACTCCCGATACATGATCAGTGGGGTTGTCGTTGCCGTTTTCGGCAAGTATGGCAGCTTCAAGGAACTGATCATCGGTAAGTTTTCGTATATCGCTTACATCGCTGCCGTTTACCCAGGCAGTAAGAAAGCCAAATGTATCTTCGGGAAGTACAAAGCCAAGAAATAACTCTATATCGGCAATGCGGTTTTCCAGTTCAATCCGCTGTTTTGAAGGCAACCCTGACATATCTGTTTTTTTTATTTCTTCCAGTTCGTTCCGTTTATCTTGAATGACAAAGTCTTCATTGATAAGCAGCTTAAAAATATCATCATAAGCAGGCCGGTTCATGGTTAGACGTATCAGTTTTTCCTGATAATTCCGTATTTCAATAAGCTGCTGCCTGGTAAGTTCCGCTGTTTCACCGGAGACAATATTGGAAAAATCTCCGCAGCTTCGTATCTGGGTAGCATTCAGTGTCCGCAGTTCGCACCACACCGGCACTCCGTTAAACGGGACTGCTACCCAGTGGAATAACCCTCCCCGGATTACCTCAAGAGGGTTATAACCAACAGGTAAGCCGGGGCTATTTTTAATAACCTGGGCGTTTAACTCTTCCTGTATGATACGGCGAATATGTTTTCTCAGCATTATTCGGCAACTTCGTAAATGTGGAGGCCCTCAAACTGGTCAAGGCTGTATTCAAAACGCTTTTCCACCCCGATCAGTTTTCCGTTTTCATCGTCTGCTTCAACGGCAGTAATGTTATAGGCAAACTGCGCCCATGATTTTGCGTCCATGGGAACATCCCCTTCCGACCCGGTGCATGAATAATATAACCTCCGTTCAAACCCGGTCGCTTGATCAATGGTCGATAAACCAGTCCCGTACAGGGGAGCAAAAATATCCAGGCTGAAAACCGGCGAGCCGTCGCTTTGGGAATTAGGCGGCGAGTAGGTGCCCGGTTCTGTTTCTGTCGCCGGAGTGTATTCCCCGCCTTGAATCATATTGAGGAGTTCATCGTCTTTGAACTTTGTCGTTATTACCGGTGAAGCGCCCAGCCGTTTTACGGGAATAATCATGCGCGTTATGGTTCCCATAGCGCCTTCAAGGTCGATTTCCTCTTTTTCTTTAATGTCATTCGTTATGGAAATACTGATTGTTTCATCATCAAGGTAGGACTTGTAGTAAATTCCCAGGCCCCCAAATTTCCTGCATTGGCCAAAATCAAGGGCGCCGGCGAGTTTTCCCTTGATTTGTATTTCCGTTACAGTGGAGTCTTCTGCGGCAGCCTTGAGCCGTCCTGTTTCGGCATCAATGCTGAACTGTACACCGGTAAAACCGGCGGCCTGTAAAGCGGTTACGGCATCTTCCGGCGTAACGGCGGTAATGTCCACACCGGAAAAATTCACTTCTTGCTCCGGCTGCCATGGATCCCATCCAATTTTAACGGAAATGGACGCCTTTCCAGATACCAGTACCGAAGAGAGGTCAATTTCTCCGTTAAAACCGAGGGTCCGCTGCGCTGTAGCGTAGGTTTTATCAGGATTACAGCGTTTAATCCTGAACCCTTCGGTGGCAAATCGTGCTCTTTTTGTTTCGATCATCATATTCTCCTTGCTAAATTAATTTTGGAGCGAAAAAAATCCGCTCGTAGACAATTGTTTCGCTATCTTCCGGAGCCAGGGGGCCGTTCCATTCGCCGCTGTTCATCAGCCTGAATTTACTGCCGCTGCCTGTTTCCATCCAAATACGGTTGCTTAATAAAGCCGGGAGTTCGGTAAAAATATAGGCTTCTGAAATGTCGTTTTCTCCCGGATTCCGGTGGATGCTTATTCTGAAATTCTGCCTGTCGTTTTCTTCGGTCGGCTCTGGTTTTAGCACAACATAAGGGGGTACAGGTACCGGACCAGAATCGCCGAAAAGAATGACTTTTTTTACAGACCCCGTTTTAAGCTGGTTTAATATGGCAGTGTTCATCCTTGCCTAAACCTCCTTGATTGGGTTTGTAGAAGTATTATACATCTATAACGGATAGTTGTCAATGAAATAAATTATACCAACAATTTGAAAAAAATATGCCAAAAAAGTGTAATGGTCATCTATATTCCGGCAGGCAAACGACTGGTATCCAGGATGTCATACCATTGAAAGCAAATCACTTTACAATCTTTTTAAAGCTATAGTATAATAAGCTATGCCTGAATTAGCAAGATTTTACGGATTAGTAATAAAAATGTTCTTTAGGCAAAAAGAGCATGATCCGCCTCATATCCATGTCCAGTATGGCGAGTATGTAGGTTCAATTAATATCCAAAACGGCGAAATGCTGGAAGGTGATCTGCCTGCAAGAGCCTATAAACTGGTCAAAGAATGGAATGAAGTCCATAAAGACAAATTACTTGCTATGTGGAATAGTCAGCAGTTACATAAACTGCCGCCTTTGGAGTAATTATGTTTCATACTGTTAAGAGCGTTGATCCACTGCCGGATTTCAACCTTCACATTATTTTTAATAACGGCGATGCTAAAATCTATGATGTAAAGCCAATGATTAATAAACATGAGGCTTTTCAGGCTTTTTACCTTACCTATAAACTGTTTGAACAGGTAAAAATAGACGGCGGCGGTTATGGTGTATCCTGGAATGAGGATATAGATTTAAGCTGCAATGAATTATTCTATAATGGTAAGCCGGTATTTAAAGAATACGAAAATACAGCAGAAAAAAGTAAACATTGATCCCTCTCTATCAAGGCACACGATTTTTTTCTATCAGTACTGCACCCCTTTATCTTCCTGCTTTGAGAACCAGTCTGTCAGAGGGCGGCAGAGCGGTAAATTTAGGTTGCGGCATAACTACTCATCTTTTGTCTTCAGCACCGCAAGGAAGGCGCTTTGCGGCAGTTCCACATCGCCGACCATTTTCATCCGCTTTTTGCCTTCTTTCTGTTTTTCCAGCAGTTTGCGTTTACGGGTAATGTCGCCGCCGTAACATTTCGCCGTTACATCTTTTCGCAGAGCGTTGACCGTTTCACGAGCAATAACATGGCTGCCGATGGCTCCCTGTATGGGTATCTTGAATTGCTGCCGGGGTATTTCCTCTCGCAGGCGTTCGCAGACTTTGCGGGCGCGGTCGTAGGCGTTTCCCTTGAACACAAGCTGGGAAAGGGCGTCCACCGCTTTGCCGTTAAGCAGTATTTCCAGTTTGACAAGCTCCGTTGGCTTGTAACCGGTTATGTCGTAATCAAATGACGCATAACCCCGGCTCGTGCTTTTTAAGCGGTCATAAAAATCAAACAATACTTCGGCAAGCGGCATATCATAAATTAATTCAACACGTTTTTCGTCAAGGTACGTCATGTTCGTCTGCACGCCGCGTTTTTCCATGCACAGGGTCATGATATTGCCCAGAAAGTTAGCGGGGGTGATGATAGCGGCGCGGATGTACGGTTCTTCGGCCCCGTCAACAAGCCCCTCGTCGGGGTATTCTATGGGATTGTCAATTAAAGTATCTTCGCCTGATTTTTTGAGGCGAATTTTGTATTTGACCGAAGGCGCGGTAAAGATGACCGATTGATCGAACTCCCGTTCAAGCCGTTCCTGTATTACTTCAAGGTGCAGCAGCCCCAAAAACCCGCAACGGAAGCCAAAGCCCAGTGCCACAGAAGAATCTTTTTCGTACATCAGCGATGCGTCGTTGAGTTTTAATTTTTCCATGCTTGTCCGCAGTTCCTCGTAGTCGTTGGAATCGACCGGGTAAATTGAGGAAAAAACAACCGGCTTTATTTCGCGGAAACCGGGAAGAGCGGCTTCACAGGGATTATCCGCTCCGGTCACTGTGTCGCCCACCCGCACATCGCTGACTGTTTTGATTCCCGCTATGATGTAGCCAACATCTCCAACAGTAAGTTCTCCGGTTTCTACCAGAGCCAGTTTGAAGACACCCGCTGTTTCAACCTCGTATACCGAGCCGTTTGACATAAACGAAATTTTCATCCCCTTTTTTATCGTTCCGTCAAAGAGCCGCAGATGCACGACTACACCGCGATATGGATCGTAATGACAATCGAAAATAAGCGCCCGCAGCGGGGCAGCTTTATCGCCGGACGGCGGCGGTATGCGTTTAATAATGGCCTCAAACAGATCGTCAATGCCGGTACCGTTCCGTGCTGATACCTGCAGGGCGCTTTCGGCATCCAGTCCCAGGTCTTTGTCAATCTGCCGTTTGGCATTATCAATGTCCGCCGACTGCATATCAATTTTATTTATTACCGGCACTATCTCAAGGTTGTTTTCAAGGGCAAGGTACATGTTTGACAGCGTTTGCGCCTGCACGCCCTGGGTAGCGTCAACAAGGAGCAGCGCCCCTTCGCAGGAGTTAATGGCCCGGCTGACTTCGTAAGTAAAATCGACATGTCCGGGTGTGTCAACGAGGTTTAACTCGTAGGCATTGCCGTCGGCGGCAATGTAGGGAATCCTCACCGCCTGGCTTTTAATGGTGATGCCCCGTTCCCGCTCAATGTCCATGTTATCAAGAATCTGATTTTGAAAGTTACGGTCATCTACGAGCTTGGCTTTCTGAATAAGACGGTCAGCGAGTGTTGATTTACCATGGTCAATATGGGCAATAATGCAAAAGTTGCGAATATATTTTGTTTCTGCCATTGGCGTAACTAACCGATATTTGCTACATTACTGGTATCTATATGCAGCTTTCCGTCGTCTTGCCGGGTAGCAATTGATTTAAAGTGGGAAAAATACATTTTATCCATAATGGCGACATGGGTTAAAATCCATTCTTTCAGGAATTTGGTAAAATCAGACAGAATCAATCGTCTTCCGGCGTTATATTTCTCGATATTCTCAACTAATGTTAAAACAAAAGAGTCATGGGTCTTTTTGTGTTCGGCATATCCGGGGAATTTTGTGTGGAGCATTATTTTTTCTTCCGTACTGAAATGGACTTTTACATACTGTACCGCCTGTTGAATAATACTGGCGAAATATTCACGCTCCTCTGCTTCGTTTCCGGTGGCATGATTAAACATATCGTTGACAAGATCAAGCAATCCCTTGTGTTGATCATCAATAAGTTTCACCCCTACCGAGAATGTAGAGGACCATGTAATAAGGTCAGTTTTAGAAGTCATCCCAATCTCTCCTAAACTAAACAATACAATATTTTTTAGAAGAAATCAATAGGGAAAAAGCAGGGGAATCTACAGGCCGAAGCGTTCTGTTAGTTCCTTCATGTGGCTTCCAATAAAAAGAGCTCCGTAACAGGTTAAAATGATACCTATGGTAATGCCGACGGGAATCATGAATGATATCCCTGCGGCAATGGCAATTTTGTTGAATTCAAGGCCGAAAAAGGCTGTTGCAAGCGAAACGAGCATCACAATGCCGGCGATTATCCAGCCCCTGGTGGAGAATCCGCCGGGAAATGCGCCTGCCCCCTGAACTGATGTTTCATGCAGTTCCAATGCATGTTCTTCGCCGCTGAGCAATGCCATAACGGCATCTTCCAGTCCGGGTGAAGGGGGCAGAAAGTCATTGCGCAGAATGTCATGGCATACTTCAAAACGTCCGGCTTCCCGGGCACAGTCAGGGCAGAACATAAGATGCAGACCGACCTGAATACGGGCTGCCAGAGACAAATTCTCATGTTCATAAACCATGTCCAGTATCTTACTGCAGTTCATTCTAACCCCCTACACCCCAATATCCTCAAGTTTTTCCCTGAGGAGCTTTTTCGCCCTGAATACATGGGACTTGATGGTATTTACCGGAAGTCCGGTAATCGCCTCAATCTCCAGGTACGAGCGATCATAGAAAAAAAACAAATCAATGCAGACACGGTAACGTTCCGGCAGTTCCGTCAGCGAAGCCAAAACAGCTTCCTTTGCGGCTTTACGGATCAGTACACGTTCCGGTGTGTCGCTGTCGCTTGTCCCGGCTTCATCTTCTGCAAGGCTATGGTATTCCTTCCGCCGGTTCACCCCGTTTATCGCTGTATTATAGGCGATTTTGTACAGCCATGTTGAAAACCGCGAACGTCCCTCAAAATTAGAAAGGTTCCGGTACACTTTGAGGAAAACCTCCTGGGTAAAATCAGCGGCATCTTCGGCATTGCGAAAAAAGCTCAAACCCATGCCGTAGACAGGCCGTTCGTACCGCTGTACCAATAGCCGGAACAAATCCTTCTGCCCGACAATGATCTGCCCGACAATGAACTGGTCGCTGAATTCCTCCAAAGGAGGAAAGCCATCCTCCGCACCTGCCTCATGGTTCATTTGGCCTTTTTACCGCGTTTAATAACATGGAAGATAAGAAGGCCAATCCCCATGGAAAGGGGAATTATCCCCCCCAAAAGCCCGTATGTGGGGCCTGTTACCACGGCAAGAAACACCGTCAGGGTTAACCCGACGCTGCCCAAAAGCAGCCCCGCAAGCAGGCTGAATGTAATCAAATCGAAATCCGGACGGCTGTGATGACCTGCTTTAATTAACAGTATCCGCCGCCGGTGCGACCAAAGAAGATAAAAAAAGACTACAACAGCTCCCATGAAAATCCCGGCAATGGGGATAATGGCAATGAGGATCTGTGCCGCAACGGATGTAATCTGTTCCATAATTAACCTCAATATACAACACAGGTTGTTTTATGTCTATTTGTTAAGACACGCTGTAGCACCGCAAGTTGCATTCCGGGCCGCCCTTCCCGTTTGCGGGACAGTCAATTACTTTTTTGCAGAGAAAATATACAAGTTTAAAAAATGATTTAGTTATTGAACATTTTCCGGAAATCATCTAAAATATTTCCATGGGAATTACAGAACGGAGAGAACGGGAAAAAAACGAACGCCGCAGGGCGATACTCAACTGTGCCAGAGAATTAATTCTTGAACATGGGGTTGAGCGGGTAAACATGGAGGAGGTTGCCCGCAAGGCAGAGCTCTCCAAAGCAACAGTGTACCTGTATTTTCCCGGCAAAGATGTAATTTTACAGGAAATCCGGGAAGAAGCAGCAAAGGATTTTCTGGATCATATCAAGCCATTTGCCGAAACCGGACTTACCGGAATTAAAGCCTTAAAATATTTTTGGCGCGGTTATGTTGAGCTGTTTGGCAATTCAGATGAAATGATCATTGTTTTTAAACTGCATAATTTTTTCAACCCCGGCAATCCTTTTGTTTCAATGGAAGGACAAAGCAAATCACAATACGATGATGCGATTATCGCGATAATAAAAACTGTTATTGACCAATGCAAAGCCGAAGGAACATTTGATTCCAACCTCGATTCGAATATGGCTACACAACTTTTGCTTTCAATATTTTCAAACGCTGTCGATAAAGCCGCCGGCATGACTGCTGAGGCAAGAAGATCTCCGGCTTTTTTGGATGAAATGATAAAAGCATTTCAGATAATCATTTATGGTTTTGCCAGAGAAGCTATTGATCGTTCGGATCTGGACATCGTAAATATTCATTAATACGCAATCATTGGGATACTTACCGGTTTTTCCGCTGCCGGCGGAACACTACCCTCCATGACCTGATATAAACCTTTTGCACATTGTTTAACAGCCTGCATCATTGTCCGGTTTGGCAGTGAGCAAATATCAAAAAGACCGATGTTATAATTTTCCCCGTCAAAACGGCCAAGGGCAAATTGGTCGTAACACTGAAACCAATGGCAGCCGACACCGCTGGGATGGGCCGCCACCCGTTCGCAATAATAGCGGTATGCTCTGCCCCGCTCATGCTGATTGGCTACCCCTTCAAGCCCGGTTGCGGTTAAACCGGTATCCAGGGCGCCAAAATGGAATTCACCGATAACAATGGGCAGGTCAACACCGAGCTTAACAACATTGTCCAGCGCCGAAGTTGGATCGACCGCATAACAATTAATGGAAAAAACATCAAAATTTTCCCAGCCGGTTATTATATCCGGATCGGAAATCCATGCCCAGCGCATACCCAGGTTAAGATGATTCTGATCAACGGAACGGCATGCTCTGGAAGGTATGGTCACATAAGCGCCAAGCAGTATCCGGGAAAATTCTTTCTGATCCGCAAGAGCCTGCGGCGAAAAACCGGATGCCCTGAAAACAGGTTTTCGCAGATCGTCAAAGTTGTCAAAACGGTGATTCCAGGCTTTTGATAATGCCTGCGGGGTAATATATTTATCCATCAGGAATTGAATCAGCTTGTCTTTGCACACCGAAGGATCAGGGTTATATAAAACTTCGTCGGCAACCATCAAGTTATCCACAAAAGCCCAGGCGGGTTCGTTCCGCAGAAAATAGCCAATCATGAAAGGATCGTTCATATATGGAGTTAGAAATTCCGCGCACATTTCGGCATCTTCGGCATATTCATCGCTTAAAACATCGGGAAAATCACGGAAAATAAACTTTTTTGTTCCGGGGAAACGGTCAAGCATAAAAACATAAGGAATGCCGGCAGTACCAAAAAGTTTTCTGTCGCTCCAGTTTGCCAGTGTGTTTAAACCGTTTTCCCTGAACTGACCGGAAATAAGATGTGTCCATTTTTCATACCAGGCAGATCCAAAAGCACGGTACAGGTTTGCTTCTTCAAAAGAAAACATCACATTATCGGGACGGCAGCCCGCGTCATGATACGGCCTGAAACGCTGTGAAAATAAATGGCCGTACTCAGGATCGTCTCTGGCAGGAAGCCAGTCAAGCAGTTTTTCCACACCGTCAACGCGGCAATCGGCGCGGACAACCGTGCAGCAGGGACCGGCGCTGAAGAAAGCATTACCGTCAGGATCGGCCAGCCACCAGCGTCCGCCGGATTTTTTTACGGTGAAAAAACCGGTTCCTTCGGAGAGTTTATTTTTTTCATATCCGCCATAACGGCTCCAGCCATCAATGGAAAAATTACCGGAAACTCCGGCAGCCTCATGGAGCCTGTTTTTTAATTCTTCACAATTTTTTATTTTGCCCGGCCAATCTTTCTTTTTGTATTGCCCAAATTCGTCTATAAGCTTGTCATCGGGTATGGGGAATTTTTCCGGACGTTCATCGGTAAGGATAAGATCGGTTATGCAGATGGTTATATCATGATACGAAGGCATCGCTTCAAGACCAATGTACTTGATATCTTCGGGGATAATACGCCCGCCGTGACAGACAACTTTTAATTCTCCTTCTGTATGACCGGGGAAAAGAACATTGCCGTCCAGCCATTGCAAATCAATACATATCAGTACACGGAAACGGGGCATAATGCCAAAGCGGATATCCTGTTTTTTCGCATCGGTATTTTTGGGGATTATCACAATTTCCATGGGAACACTGTGATCTGTCAGCGCTTCAATGTAAAATGTCAGATAACGTTCCGGGCAGCCGGCAAGCTGGGGCAGGGAAATTCCGCCGCCGCCGGAGGGTATTTTAAGCGTGACATTTTCTCCGTCTCTTGATACGACTTCCGATCCTTTGTTCAGTGAGGCGGCATCAATTACTATTTTCCTCATTTTTATGAACACCCTGTTGTGCTGCCGCATGAATCGCATTTCATACAGGTTCCGTTACGCACCAAAGTAAATGATCCGCAGGAAGTACAGGGATCTCCCTCATAGCCTTTTATTCGGGCATGGGCGATTTTTAGCACTTCGCTTTCTTCGGGCCGCGGCTGGCTCAATACCTGAATCTGAGCGGCTGTCTGCACCGCAACTGCCGGACCCCCTCCCCTGGCGGAATCAATCTGCCCTTTCGTTGTTTCCCTGAGATTTTCGCCGCGGGAGACCTGCCCGGCGGCAATGGCTGAAAGACCTGTTTTTTGCCCGGTGCCCGGCGCAGGCACACCTCCGGCCGGTGAGCCTGCCGAACCAGCCGATCCTGCCAAACCGGGTTTGAAACCGGCGCTCTGTTTCACGCCAAAAACCTGTTTGGGATCCCCTGAGTCAACTTCTCCCTTCGTTGCGGTGGAAAGAAGGTCATCCGGTTTTACCTGTGCCAGATCATTGCGCTTAAGGTAACTTATCGCAAGGTCGCGGAAAATAAAATCAATGACGCTCGTAGCCATCTTCACATAATCGTGACCCTGAACAATGCCGTTCGGCTCAAACCGGCTGAATGTAAATGCGTCAACATATTCCTCCAACGGCACGCCGTATTGCAGGCCGAGTGAAACGGTGATGGCAAAACTGTTCAGCAAACTGCGGAATGCGGCGCCTTCGCGGTGCATGTCGAGGAATATTTCACCCAGGCTGCCGTCATCGTATTCGCCGGTTCTGATGTAAATTGAATGGCCGCCGATTTTTGCTTTTTGGGTATAACCCATCCTGCGGCTCGGCAATGTCCGGCGTTTCCCCCGGTCAGTAAACCTTCGGTCGGCAGGCGGCATCACCGGTTGTTCAAGGGTTTTTTCGATCTTGAGTATAATGTCGGCAAGAGGATCGGTTCCGGGCGCCAGCGATGAAAGCGGCTGAGAAAGTTTTGAACCGTCACGATACAGCGCTACCGCTTTAAGGGCGCTTTCCCATGAAAGCATGTACGCGCCTTTCACATCTTCGTAGTTTGCCGAGTTGGGCATATTAATGGTCTTTGAGATTGCCCCGGAAATAAACGGCTGTACCGCTGCCATCATCCCAATATGAGCTTTCCAGGGAATGGATCGTCTGCCGTTTTTACCGGACGGTGTCGCGGTGTCAAAAACCGTATAATGCTCAACTTTAAGTCCGGGCGCACCTTCAAGCCCCATGGTACCGCAGGCGTACAATTCCGCATCGGCAATTTCATTGGCGGAAAAACCAATATGTTTAAGCAGGCTAAATCCCTGCAAAGACCAGGTTGACTCGGGGATGCGGAGTACTTTTTCAACAAAATCCCTGCCAAGTATCCAGGGGTTAAACACCCCCTCCAGGTTGAGCGCTGTCTTGACCGCATTCTCGGCTGCGTCAATTGCCTCCGGTGTAAAGTTCCGCGCTTTGAGGGTTTCCGGGTTTATTGTCAGAGCGCCGTCAAGGGTTTTTCGTCCGGTAGCATAGGAGATAATGTCATCAATTTCCTGCGGTGAATAATCGAGAGCCTCCAGTGCGGGCGGCACTGATTGATTGATGATTTTGAAAAACCCGCCTCCGGCAAGTTTTTTATATTTAACCAGGGCATAATCGGGCTCAATACCCGTCGTATCGCAATCCATCAACAGACCGATAGTACCGGTGGGTGCAATGGCGCTGACCTGGGCATTGCGGTAGCCGTGGGTTTGGCCAAGTTCCAGGGCGCGATCCCACGAAGCTTTTGCCGCATTCAGGAGGTACGCCGGGCATTGATCAGGGTCTATTCCGCAGGGAATAATGTGCAGGTTTTCGTACTTGTCACCGGGACTGTTGTACGCCGCCCGCCGGTGATTGCGTATAACGCGAAGCATGGCATCGGCATTTTCCCCGTAACGAACAAACGGCCCCAGCTCTGCTGCCATGCGGGCAGATTGGGTATAGGCCTCACCGGTAAGCAGGGCTGACACCGCTCCGGCAACGGCTCGGCCTTGAGGGGAATCGTAGGCCAGCCCCATGAGCATGAGGAGGGTTCCCAGATTGGCATAACCCAAACCGAGGGTACGGTACTGGTATGAAAGTTCGGCAATGCGGGGTGAAGGAAACTGTGCCATTACCACCGAAATTTCAAGGATCGTTGTCCATATTCCAATGGCATGAAGATAGCCGTCAACATCAAACATTTTTGTTTTCTTATCGTATAACACCGCCAAGTTAATTGAAGCGAGGTTGCAGGCAGTATCATCAAGAAACATATATTCGGAGCAGGGGTTTGACGCGCGGATTTCCCCGCCGCCCGGACACGTGTGCCAGTCGTTTATGGTGGTGTGGTATTGCAGACCGGGATCGGCGCATTGCCAGCTGTTGCGGGCGACATCGGCCCAGAGCTTGCGGGCCTTGATTGTCTTAACGGATTCACCGGTGGTACGGCTCGTAAGATTCCAGTCTCCGTCATCCAGTACCGCCTGCATAAATTCATCGCTCACCCGCAGGCTGTTATTGGAGCTCTGACCGGAGACGGTGTTGTACGCCTCATCGTCCCAGGCGGTAGAATACAACACGCCTGCATCATCATCGCCTTGTTCAAAACGCCGTAACTGCTGGTACAGGTAAGATGCGGGAATTTTATCTCCCAAAGCAGCACGGAGCGCCAGGGCGAGGTCATGGTTTTTTTCGATGCTGAACTTGTCGGTATCCGGCCCCCGGAAAACAGCAAGGGCTTTTTTTATACTCTCCATGTGTTTTTTTACGATCGACGATCCGGTTACCATTGAGGCAACCTTGTACTCCTCGCCTGCCTTCCAGGTGACATATTTTTCCACATCGGGATGATCGGCATCCAGCGTTACCATTTTTGCGGCACGGCGGGTAGTGCCGCCGGACTTTATTGCCGAAGCGGAACGGTCACCAACTTTTAAAAACGAAAGCAGGCCGGAAGAAACGCCGCCGCCGGCAAGTTTCTCATTCATGCTGCGCAGGCGGGAAAAATTGGAACCGGTACCGGAGCCGTATTTAAACAGGCGAGCTTCACGTGTTATCAGATCCATGATGCCGTTATCCTTTACCAGATTGTCATCTATGGAAAGAATAAAACACGCATGGGGCTGGGGACGTTTGTAAGCGCTGTCTGATTTTACCGTCTTGTTTTTTTCGGGATCAAAGTAATAATGACCCTGGGCCGGGCCGTCTATACCGTATACCGCATACAGTCCGGTATTGAACCACTGCGGGCTGTTGGGCGCCGCAATCTGCCGGGCAAGCATATAGCACGTTTCATCATAAAATGCTTTTGCATCTTCTTCATCGTCAAAATAACCGTTCCGCCGGCCCCAGTCCATCCAGGTAAACGCCAGCCGGTGAAACACCTGCCGGGCATCATGCTCGGCGCCGTCTTCGGGCAGAATACCGCCGGGATCGTCTGCAAGCCCTGTTTCCGCCGGAACCCAGGCTTTCCACTCGTACATTTTATCCGCCGGGACTCCTGCCTTGCGAAAGTATTTCTGGGCAATAATGTCTGTAGCGATCTGGCTCCAGAAAGACGGTACAATAACCGTTTCTTCGGAAAAAAGCGCCTTGCCGTCAGAACTGCGGATTTCACTTTTCCGCTTTTCCCATACGATATCACAATACGGCCCCCTATCCCGGTCCGTAAAGAATCTTCTGATTTTCATTATTTTTTACCCTTCCCACATATATAGCGTATGCTTGAGCAGTGTACACCATATAGGGGGTATGTGACAAGCCCCCGCATCCCCTAATTTACTGCAACATTACAGAACTGGATAAAACAGCAATATGTGTCCACTAAACTTAGACGGGGCCCGTCGGCGACTAAGCGCACCGCTTCGCGGCGCACTTATCGCCGACACCCGCCTAACCATGTTTAGAGGGACACACACGCCGACACCCGCCTAATCATGCTTTTAGACATACATTTCTGCATTATTCCGTGTTGTACCATACAAATCAGGATTTGCGGTTCCCAAATTAAGGGGAGAAAAATTCGGCGGCGGTTGCCTGTGTACTGCCTTTTTTGGTCAGTTTGTATTTTTGCAGCTTGCTGTTTGGTTTTTCGGGTACAGTCATTTCGATTAAGCCTAAAGTTATCAGTGGTTCGATGTTTCTTTTGAACGAACGAGAATCGCCGGTTATACCTATTGCAGAAAAAATTTCTTTGCGGGACAGGGGTTTGCCTTTAATTGACTGTAATACAGCCTGCTGAATACCAGTTAATATAACTTGGTGCTTATCTTGGTGCTCAACTTGGTGCTTGTCTTGGAGCGAAATACTATCTAATAAGGCAGAAAGCGTAAATTCAATAAAAACCCCTGAATCGTTGGCTTTTCTTGCCTCCTCAATTGCCTGATAGTACTGCGGTCGGTTTGTATATAAAATCGATTCCATTGGTATCCATGCAAAGAGCGCTTTCCATTTGGCAAGTAGCAATGTTTGCCACAAGCGCCCCATACGTCCGTTTCCATCTGCGAAGGGGTGTATGGTTTCTATTTCATAATGCAGAATTGCGCTTTTCAAAACCGGGTGCAGTTCAGACTCTCTTGCCCATCCGAATAAATCGGTAACAAGCTGCGGGACAAACTGCGGACGAGCTCCTAAATGGACCATTTTGCCATCGTCAAAAACACCTACATCTCTGCTGCGAAATTTGCCGGATTCATTAAGGAGATCCCGGGTAATGAGCTTTTGTGCCTTCAGGAAATCACCGATTGAAAATGGATCGAATGTGAATATTCTGTCATAGGCTTCATAGGCGTTTTTCACTTCTTTAATTTCTTCTTGTTTGCCTGCAACCAGCTTACCTTCAATTACGGCTGTTACTTCGTCCAGTGAAAGAGAATTGCCCTCAATGGCAAGTGATGAATGTATTGTCCGCAGCCGGTTTTCCCTGTGCAATCGGATATTTCGCTTAAACGCCGTACTTAACTCAAGCCTTGTCGCTTTCTCGACAATTTTTGCCAAATAATCGGCGGCTTTTTCCGTGATGGTATATGGCGGTTTGTTAAGCATAAAAAAAATTATACCACCTCAGCCAAAAATAGCATAGGCAAACATCCTGCATAAAAAAACCTCCCGGGAAAAGGAGGTGAGGAAACCCGGGAGGCAGACTGCGTAACGGCGGTTGCATTTACTGAGGTGAAAACTCTGCAGATGATTTATTGGTTAGGCAGTTGGTGTCAAAGTCATCTTTTCCGTTTCGTCATTCTAAAAAAAATATAGTAATTTATACGGCAGAATTCAAGTGCTTTAGAGAAAATATTAGAAAAAAAGTAAGAAATAACAAATAATCTTAATATAACCCAAATGTTGAAAAATTGTGTATATTTAGGTAAAAAATGTGGGAAACCTATGGAAAACCTGTTGAAAACCGCAATTGTACTATGCGCCTTTGGCAGGAACAACCCTCACAAAGGTACCATAACGGTACATCGGCTCTTCTTCTGCAATTGGTTCCGGTTTGATAACAGTTTTTGCTCTGGGTAAATCACCATGTATAACATGAATGGTTTTGTTTTTTTCGATAATTTCTACGATTTTGCGGCGTGCAGCATAAGGACGGCAAATCATATATAACACCGGCTTCATCCCGCCAACGCCTGAAATATGGATTGTGCCGTAACGAAATATTCTGCCTAAAAGACCCTGAGTACAGTAGATGCTCTCAATACGGTCGGTGGGGATTTCAGCCGTGATTTGGCTAATGACACCTTTCTTTATCATCAACCGTTTGTTCGTAACGCCGTATTCGGTATTAATGTACTGAAAAATACGCCCTATAAAAATCAGCACATTTAACAGAAGAACCGCAAAAAACAGGTATGTGATGATATCCCGGATAGAATACCCAAATAATAAACCCGGATTGATCATGAACCATAAAACCAGCAGCAGGATAAAAAACGGAAGTGATAACACCATACATCTGACGGTGTACATCCAGTGCATTACCGGTACATACAGTAATTCTTCGCCTTCATGAAAGTTTTTTTTCCTGATAAATTTCATTTTTTCCTCCCAATCATTGCTTTTTTGGCAATAGAGTATTTTAATCCGGGAGGGATGGTTTGTCAAGGATGTACATTGCCTGGCACCTATCCCCCTATGAATTCCCTTCATTTTAGCCGATATTTGAAAAGGAAGGTTGCGCTCTTGTGGAATGATAACAAATACAATCAAAAAACCACGTTTTCTCAAAAAATTATTGCACAGTGGAAGCGATTCTTTAACATAAATGAAGATAATAATAAATTCCGCCTGACAGCGCTTTTCCTGGCTGCCGTACTGGGAATGATTGCCATTGCTCTCTGGTTATCGCTATTGGGAGCTGTATTTGGTTTTAAGGCTTTTAACCCGGTATTCGGGTCGATATTTTCCCATGCATACGGTATTCTTGCTTTTTGTATTCCGGTATACCTTATTTATGCGGCAATAACCCTGGCTGACCACCGCTGGCGGCCGGAGCGGATTTATGTTCTTTGTGTATCACCAATTCCATTCCTGACACTTGCAGCCGGTTTTATGATTTTTCGTAATTTTGAGTCGCTTTCCGAAGATAATACATTCCTGGCTTTTACCGGAAAAACCGGGTTTGGCATTTTAGTGATATTTTTCACATTTTTTGAATTGACCGGGTTACGGTTATTGAAAAAAATATTGTTCAGGAATGTTACCGGAAAAACACGAAGGTGGATGAGAAAGCGCGGCCCTGCTCTGCTGCCTCCGCCAAAGGCAAATTTAAATAATATTTATGCGGAAGCTGCGGCTACAGGAGAGTGGATTGATGGCGGCGGTTTTTATGCAAAAGATACCGTGCAGGATGAACTTGATCTTCCGGAGATTAGACCTTTAAATACCCCCCTTGCACTTGAATATCTGGACGAGAGTATGAGGCAAAGGGAAAAATCCCGCAGCACTGCCTCCGGCAGTCATGTCAGCGCTCATGCAGACAGCAGTGTCGAGCGGGCTCTGGAGGAAGCGGAGATTATCGCAGCAATCCACAGCGAACAGCAGGCTCGTAAAAAATCGGCAAGCAGGCACCAGGCTTTCGGCAAAAAAAAATACCATGTTCCTCTGGACATTCTTAACCAGTACCCTGATGGTGAATATTGGGTGATCGATCAGGCAACAAGGGATGCGGCTATAACGCTTAAGGCAACGCTTGAAGAATTTAAAATTCAGGCGGAAGTAACGGGAATCAGAAAAGGGCCGGTAATTACGATGTTTGAAATCCTGCCCGCTCCCGGAGTAAAACTTTCCCGCATCGTCAATTTGCAGGACAACATCGCCCTGCGGCTTGCCGCCGCGTCGGTGCGTATAGTTGCGCCCATACCGGGAAAACACGCTGTCGGCATAGAGGTTCCAAATGAACGGCGGAGCATTGTTTCATTCAGGGAGATCATTGAAGGTGAATTACAGCGTGAAGGCAAACGTCCGGAAATTCCCGTCGTTATCGGCAAAGATATCTCCGGCGAGGCACTGACCATCGACTTGACCCAAACACCCCACTTGTTAATTGCCGGAGCTACGGGTTCGGGAAAATCGGTCTGTGTCAATTCACTGATCCTTTCAATACTGTATCAAATTCCTCCCTCGGAATGCCGGCTGATTTTCATCGACCCAAAAATCGTAGAGTTAAAACTGTATAATGATATTCCTCATCTGCTGACACCGGTGATAACCGAGCCAAAGCGGGCATTCCAGGCTTTGCAATACTGCATTTTTGAAATGGAACGGCGATACGCCTGTCTTGATAAAATGGGAGCGAGAGACATTCGCACGTATAACAAACGCATTAAAGAAAAAAACAGCGCTCAGGAACATATGCCCTACATTGTGATTATCGTTGACGAGTTTGCAGACCTTATGGCAACAACCGGCAAAGACCTTGAGTCCATTGTTGCCCGGCTTGCATCAATGAGCCGCGCGGTAGGCATTCACCTGGTACTGGCAACACAGCGCCCTTCCATTGATGTAATTACCGGACTGATTAAAGCAAATATCCCTTCCCGTATCGCATTCATGGTGGCAAGCATGATGGACAGCAGAATCATCATCGACAAACCGGGAGCCGAAAAATTGCTGGGCAAGGGAGACATGCTGTTTTACGGCGTTGCCAACCCATTCCCTGTCCGTATGCAGGGCGCTTTTATATCGGAAGAAGAAGTTGAAGCAGTAGTGGATTATGTTAAAACACTCGGCGAACCGGATTATATTGACGATGAAATATTCTACGATGATGATGATGAAAATATAAGCCCATCACTTTTTTCCGAGGATGACCCGTTATACAATAAAGCCCTTGAGATTGTGCTGCAGCAGGGAAAGGCCAGCGCCAGTTACATCCAGCGCCGCCTGAAAATCGGCTACAACCGTGCTGCCCGCCTCGTCGAAGAAATGGAACACAAAGGCGTTGTCGGCCCCGCCCAGGGATCTAAACCGCGGGAAGTTATACTAGGTAAAAGGTAAAAATGAAGAAAAGGCTTAGCGAGTTAACATCAAAGATATGATTGCTGTCTATACTTTGACAGTAATCCGCTAAACTTCTTCTCACTTTTAACTTTTACTTTTTACCTTTTTCTTCCCCCGCTTCCTCCCCATGTACGCACGTGCACAAGCTCCGATGCCTTTTATCCAGAACGGTTCCATGCGGCGTTCAACCATTTTAAGGAGTTTAACGATTGGCAGTTTCTGAGGGCAAAGAGGTTCGCATATACCGCATTTAACGCACAGGCTGGGGCTTGCCGAACGTTCTGACAACATGCCGGTACTCATGGCAAAATGTTTAATCCCGTTAACATACCCCTGTGTGCACATGGTATTGAATGATGAAAAACAACCGGGAATATTGACTCCTTTGGGACAGGGCATACAGTAGTTACAGCCGGTACAGATGATTTTACAGGCGCGGTTAATTACTTCCAGTACCCGGCGGTATACATCAATTTCCAGGTCACCATGCATTCCCGGCTGTGCAAGTTCGGCAAGCCGCAGGTTTTCTTCAACCTGGGCCATGTCGCTCATACCGGATAACAGCACCGCCGGCTCCGGCTGATTCCAGATCCAGTTGAGCGCCCACCCCGCAGGTGTCAGATCAGGGTTCGCTCTTTTATAAATAGCTTCTGCCGCTTTCGGCAGACCGGATGCAAGCTTGCCTCCCAGCATCGGCTCCATGATCATGACCGGCATTTTGAGAGCGGCTTTTTTTAAACCGGCAACTCCTGCCTGATAATTTTCATCGGAATAATTATATTGGATCATGCACATTTCCCAGTTGTAATCATCAATCACTTTCATAAATTCTGTCTGGCTGCCGTGGTAAGAAAAACCAATCTGTTTAATGCTCCCTGCCTGTTTTTTACCGGCAATCCATTGTTCTATTCCCCAATTTTTAAGCTTAACCCATTGATCCAGATCGCTAATCATGTGCATCAGGTAATAGTCGATATAATTCGTTCGTAAACGCTTAAGCGATTCATTAAAGTACCGGTCAAAGTCTGATGGGCTTTTTACAAAAACAAGCGGCATTTTTGTCGCAATATATACTTTATCCCTTACCCGGTTTTTTTCCAAAATACTTCCCAGAGCTTCCTCGCTTCCCGGATAAATCCAGGCCGTATCGAAATAATTCACCCCTCCGTTAATGGCCCGCATAATCATTGCTTCTGTTTTTTTCATATCAAAGCCGGTAATATTTCCGGGGAACCGCATACATCCAAAGCCAAGCGCCGATAGTTTGTTACCCGATATTCTGTCTGTTCTGTACTGCACAACTTCCTCCAAGTTTAGTATAGCAGAGAATAGAGCGGCGATCACAGCAATGAAAAGAATACCGTTCGATTATTTCGCAAATTGCCTGACTGCAAAGATCGCTGTTTTCCGCAAATCCCCTAATGTTTTCCTCTGTAAAATAACAAGCCGGTAAATTGCGGCTTCAATGAAACTGTACAGAAAATCATCTGCGGTCTTGATACTGATCGGTTTAAGATCACCGGTTTTTACGCCTTCTATCACCATGGACGCAAGAATATGCCGCAGTCTGATCGTGCGCCGACGGACGCGCTGTTCGGGATCATTTCCGTTCTTTGAGAGGTGCAGAAGGTAATTCAGGACTACGGTAAGCAGGCGGCGGTTTTCTTCAAGCAGTTGAAAAATATCCATTAAAACATTTGAGATTTTCTCAATGCTGTTCAGAGATGTATCGGAAATAATGAGTTTTATGTCTTCTTCAACCTTTATCAAAAAAAGTTTGATGCTGTAATTAAAAATTTCTCTTTTGTTTTTAAAATACAGGTACAGGGTTGTACGGGTAATGCCGCATCGTTCGGCGATTTTCTGAAAAGTAGCACCTTCAAAACCATCGTCAATAAAAACATCAAGGGCCTTCTTTAGTATTTCATTTTGCCTTTTATCATGCTCCACTACAATCGACATCATTACCTCCTTTTTAAGCTGCGTTAGCAGCGACGTAAATCGAAGTTTTCGTTGTTTTTACAGCATCTCATACTGATAAAAATATGAAGGAGTCGGACCGTTATTTATTTCCCGGCAGGCATCTGCTTTCCTGCCGAAAAAGGATTCAAACCCCGGATGATCGGTTATCACAGCCAGTTTCCATCCGGGAAAGTTCCGGGACAGCGCTGCCATTTCTCCGTAAATCCGCTCTGATTCCCGGGGATCTCCCAGCCGTTTTCCATACGGCGGGTTTGTTACGATGAAACCGCGCTCATCATCCTGTTGGCGATTCGAGTTTCGCCAACAAGATGATGCTTTATGCATGGGCAGAGTCTGTATCTCCGGCAGCACCGGCAATTCAGACGCTGTATCCGGCTGCAGGTTCTTCTGCAGCCTCCGTCTTTCGGCTATATCCCCGACCCGCCTCAGGTTCGACATGGCAAGCGTAACGGACGCTGCGTCGCTGTCGCTTCCGGCAATGCGAATCGTCCGTTCAAAATTAATCCTGCTGTAGAATTCGTTCCGCACCGCTTCCTTAATGGCATTATCGGCGATAAGCAAATTGCCTATGGAAAAATCCCTTCCCAGACCCGGGGCCATATCCCATGCATATACAAGCGCTTCGGCAAGGATGGTGCCGGATCCGCAAAAAGGATCGTATAGCGGATACTTCCTTTTCCACCCGGCAAGCAGCAGCAACGCTGCTGCGGTTGTTTCCCGCAGAGGAGCAATGCCACCTTCCAGCCGGTACCCTCGTTTAAACAGCGGATCGCCGGTTACATCCAAAAGCAGGGAAACAATGTCTTTTTCGATATAGACACGAACCTCCGCTGCTGCGCCGGTTTCAGGCAGCCGCTCCAGATCTCCGACCCCGCCACCTCCAGGTGGCGCACACAGCCGCTGGGCTGCTGCCTTGTGCACTACAGATTGAATGCTTGTCTCCGCCATAAGCTGTGAACGGTTGCAGCGGACCTTTACTACCTTTAGCCCCAGCCGCGCCTGAACAAGTTCCTCCCAGCGGATAGTGTGTGTCCCTTTATACAAATCATCAAAATTTTTCGCGGGAAAAGAGCCCGCTTCCAGTAAAATCCTGTCGGCAGTACGCAGCCCTATGAGTGCCCGGTATAAACCTGCGGTATCTGTCCTGAACCGAACCCTGCCATAACCGGAATCGACGATAGTCATCCCCAGCTTTTTAATTTCGTTTGAAGCGGTTTTCTCCGCACCGACAGCACACAACGCAACCGCGTTACGTAAACCGGTGAGGCCCTCCTTATTCTCCATGTTTACAGTATAACATATTTTGTACTTTTGTCGATGATGGTTGGGATTTTTGCGTTGTTTTGCAATGTTGTACCCTCTTGCCAAGCCCCCCGCTGGTATGCGATAATCATGATATGGCTGATATTTTAGACGATCCTTATGCAGGGATGGAAACTGAAGAGGAACGGCAAGCAATATATCAACAGCTTCTCGCCAAATATGAACAGGACGATTTCGAAAGGCGTAAAAGTATTTATACCGACTTAATGGAGAACTGGAATCACCAAAGAAGCATCCAGCAAGACCTGGATCAAAGACGACACAAATACTTGTTTATGCTTGCGGGAGGATCTTTTGGGGTTTCTTTTGCCTTTATTAGCCAGGTAGTCATGCTGGAATCAGCTGATAATATGGTTATACTGGTCTTGTCCTGGCTCTTCTTTGCCATCACGATGATTGTTGCTGTACTTGAATTAACAATAGGTTCTTTTATTCAGGATATGCTCCTTAATAATATCGAAAAAAACCTCGAGAGAGGTTACAGGGGAGATCCGTACAAAGAACCCGGCAGGCGGCTCGCCATGCTGCCAGGCAGAATACTTGGCCTGGTTTCTGTATTTTCTTTTATTGCAGGTGTACTATGCCTATTATATTTTGTTCTTCAAAACACATAAACAGCGGGGGGCGTCCGGCTCCTCCGCCGCCTTCTCAGCCACGGCCTCCTCCTCCGACACCGCCGCCCCCGCCGCCGCATCCGCCTGCGCCTAAGCCTGCTTCTTGAACATTGGGGTCTGTAACTTTTACGATGTTTATTACCTTACTTCAATCCCCTCGCATCTGCCTTACTATTTCAAGATTATTCCTTGCATCCATATGGTATGGATTGATTCGCAACGCAGCCTCATAATCTGCAATGGCCTGGTCAAGGTTGCCTTGATTGGCATGCGCACTACCGCGGTTGCTCAAGGCATTGGCATTGTCTGGCTGTATCCTGAGCACGGCGGTAAAGTCTGCAAAGGTTCGGTCATGTTCGCCTTTCATTCCATAAGCAACACCGCGGTCGCTTAAGGCATCAAGGTAATCCGGCCTAATCCTGATTGCGGCGGTATAGTCCGCAATGGCCCGGTCATAGTCGCCTTTTCCGGTATACGCAGTGGCGCGATTGTGCAAGGCTTCGGGGAAATCCGGCCTGATCCTCAGAGCGACGTTTAAATCAGTAATGGCAAGGTCATAGTCGCCCATGTCGATATACACAGAGCCTCGGTTGTTTAAGGCATTGGAGAAGTCTGGCCTAATCCTGATTGCGGCAGTATAGTCCGCAATGGCCTGGTCAAAGTCGCCTTGGTTTGCATACGCAAGGCCTCGGTTGAAAAATGCATTCCATTCATTTGGATCCAATCGTATAGCCTCGTTACAATCTGCAATTGCCCGCACCATATCTCCCTGGTTGCCTCTGTCTATATATAAAGAAGCACGCACATCATAGGCCTGAGCCCCATGTGGGTTTAACCTGATTGCTTGAGAGATATCTTCAATTGCCCTGTCCCAATTTTCTAAATCAGCATAACCAGACCCTCGATACATATATGCCATTATATCATTGGGGTTCTGCTGAATTATTCGGGTATACTCATCAATTGTTCTTCCGGGTTGGGTCTGGGCGGAAAGGCTCATGGTTATTAATACAGCCAAGACCATCATAAATAATTTCTCTTTCATAAAAATCTCCTCTTGTCCATAATATTTAATATGCCGTTATACAACAGCATAGCTTACAAAGAGAATCAGGCATATTTACGGCCTTCCGCTCCTTTGCCGGGCTGACTCCAGAAAATACTGCGCATCTTCATTATCAGGGTCTAATTGAATTGCCCGGGTGAAATCTTCAATTGCTCTTGCAAATTCTTCTTTGTAAGAAAACACTAAACCTCGATATAAATAAAAATCTGCAACAAAAGGGATAATCTGAATTGCCTGGGTAAAATCGGCAATGGCATTATCTAAATCGCCATGCCTTCTTCTCCATAAATAGCTACTTCCGCGAAAGTAATACACTAATCCATTGTCTGGGTCGAGCCGTAAAGCCTGGGTAAAATCTGCTATAGCCCGATCCCTATTGTCCATATTGTTTGTAAGCTCATAAGCAAGGCCTCTTTCAATATGCGCATCGATATTATTTGGGTCTAGCCGGATAACCTGGGATAAGTCTGCAATTGCTCTATCAGAATCTCCTTTTCTGGAATACGCTTGACTTCGGGCAAAATAAGACATAAAAGTAGGCCCAAGCTGTATTGCATGGGTTAAATCCGTAATTGCATTATCTAAATCACCCTGTCTTCCTCTGGAAAGATAACTCAAACCGCGGCCGAAATATGCCACAATATCTATTTGGTTGAGCTGAATGGCTTGAGTATAGTCTGCTATGGCAAGATCCCAGTTGTCTATATAAAAATATGCCATTCCCCGCCATGTATAAGCCGCATCCATATTTGGGTTTAATCGGATTGCTTCGGTAAAATCTGCTATTGCTGTTGCATAATCACCCCGCTCGGAAAACATTATACCCCGGTCAAGGAACGTTCCCGCTGTCTGCGGCGTAGCCTGCTCACTCACCCCGTATCTGGCTGTCCTTACGGTGGTCTGCTGATTCGCTAAAGCCGTTATCATGCGCCGGGTTGCATTATCAGATCGTACATCGTACCGGGCAACACTGGAACGCAGGGCTGTTTCCACATGAATCGCGTTTGTTCGCAGGCGTAAGACGCTATCCAGATCGATCAACTGCCCGGTAATGACAAGCTCTGCCGCCAGGAATCGACCGATGCGCTGAGCGCTCTCATCACTTACATCTCCCGACATCTGAAAGTTTAACTCTCGAAACACAAAATCAAGATTTTGCCTGTCCGCTACCTCTATACCCCGGTCAAAAAGTTCTCCGGTCAGCTCTTCCATGATGTAGTCAGAAAGATTGTCATTTTCCGATTCAAATGCCACGATTGCTACACGGCTTCCGGCAGGAAGATCGGAAGAAATCCTTTCTGCAGACTCTGCGATGGCATCCATTAAGGAAATACCATCACTAACCTCTGGCCGTGTGGCAGAAGAAAAAGAAAAGAGCATAACCACGTTAAGAACGACTATCAGGATCTTTTTCATATATGACTCCTTGCATTGTATTGAGAAATATTGTGAAGTGAAAAATTTTCATCAAGGGTCATATTCTGTGTTTGCGGCATATTATTCTCCTTGACTATTATTATAGCAGGACAAACGAGAAGTTAAAGGGAAGTAACAAAGCCATTGTTTGAGGTTTTTGTACTTTTGTCGATGATGGTTGGGACTTTTGCACTGTCTATCATTTTGCCTGGTAACACACCTTTTTAATACCCCACAATGCCACATTCCGTATTCGCTCATCATTGTGATGGCAGTTTTCTTTAATAAAGGGATGATATTCGATTTTTCCGGAATTAACCATGATCCTTAAGGCATGGCATTTCCAGAGCCATAAGTTGTCTTCACCCAGGTACCAGAAACGGGGGTTAATAATATTTCGATATGTATCTTCGTCCATGGACAGGATTTTTTCTGGTTTAAGGTATTCCTCAAAATCTTTTAAAAGAGGGAACTCTTCCCGCTCAATAAATTTTCCCTGGTTGAGGGGACACACATCCTGACATACATCACAGCCATAAAGCCATAATCCCATCCGGGACAGGAGATCTTCATCTATAGTTTTTAGGCCAAAGAAGGTAAGTTGAGCGATACATGCACCCCGGTCCATGGAGAAACTGCCCGATAAGGCCTTGGTGGGGCAGGCCCGGACACATCTTTGACAGCCTTCGTCACATCCAGGATGGAGACTGTGTTTGTTCTCCGGGTCATAATCAAGCTCCTGGTCAGTAACCCAAGCATGTATTATAAGGTATGAGCCATGTTCCGGATCATAGATAAAATTGTTCCGGCCAAATTTCCCTACCCCGGCCTTGGCGGCAGCCCAGCGGGAAGGGACCTTTTCCTGAAGAAGATTGAGCCCCAAGGTTTTAAGATAAACCTCAAATTCATTTCGGGAACGGTACTCCGGGGCATAGCTGAGCCTATTGTCAAAGAGGTACATGCTGCCGATCACTCCATCAAGACATTTGGGTTTATTATACTTATTATAGCGCTGGGTGCAGACGATGAGTGATTTTGCGTTTTCTATCACCTTACCCTGGTCGTAAAGGGGCTCATAAAGGTGTTTTGAATCGGGAAATGATTGTAATCGTTCATCCAGATAGTGGGTATATTCCGGAAAAGCAGTGTAGGGGATAATCCCGCATCCCGGAAAGCCGAGGTCTCTGGCTTTTTGTTTTATTTTAGTTGATACAGACATGGTATTTTTACATCTGCTGCTTTTTTTTAACAGTAACCCGCCTGCCTTCTTTGGGCGTGCGCGTCACTTCCGGGTGACGCGTCACCTCCGGGTGACGAGCCTTGCGCGGTTTTTCGTTCCCACCGCTTTTTTCATCACGGGCCGAGGTTCGTGCAGAACCGGCAGGTTTTGCTGATGCAGGTTTTGCGCGGCGTCTTTCGCGCATTTCCTTTTCCAGTATGCGCAGTGATTCGTCAAAGCCTTTAAGGAATTCCTGAAGATCATCGGCAAAAAGAATCACTGACTGGCGGTCAAAGCCCCCTGTGTCACGGTTTTTGCTCTCTACAATATTGAGGTAAAGATCACCCATGCGATTTTCCTTGACGTTAAAAAAATACGTCCGGTTGGGCAACAATACCCGTGTCGAAAAAAGTTCTCCCCGTAGTCCCATGTTAACTCCTATGAAATTGGAACAATATCCGCTGCTTTTGTCATGCGGCGCTGCCAGTTAATAAGTTCCCGTTCGAGCGGCTGCTCTGCTGCATCTGCCATAATCCTGAAAACCGGCTCGGTGGCGGACCCCCGCATCCATAATGAGGCAATATTCGTACCTTCAGCATTACGGAAGCAGACTTTTAATCCGCCCTTGCCTGCCTCGCCAAAATCGCTTATTCCTTTTCGTTCTTTAATCCCATTGTATGCCAGTGCATCCCAGCCGTATATCCCGTAACGGGATTTTAATTCACCTTTTCGCTCTTCCCATTCAGCCAGGAAAATGTGCTGGTAGCGGCTTTTTAATTTTCCATGATCGGCGCTTGTTACGGTAAGTACAGCTTCGGGAGATGAGGCGCTTGTAGTGACAAACTGCGGCAGGCTTGCGATGACATCAGCGAGGCTAAAGTCAGGGTGATATACCTGACCAGAGGCTTTGCACCAAATTTCAAAAAGGCCCGGTATGCCGTTTACGGATTTGATGCAGAGCAGTTTTGCAAGGGCAAGAACTGTGTGGAGCGGATCGCGTACTGCCGACGGATGGAGTATAACGCCGCCATTTGATCCCTCACCGAGAATCCGTACCGTATAACCGTCTTCCCGCAATTTTCGTGCAAGCCCCACAACATTAGCCTCGCCAACTTCGACACGGAACACCGAAACGCCAAAAGCAGCTGCAATACGATCAATCCGCAGCGAGGTAGGGTCGTTCACCACAACAGCGGATCTCCGATCCCCGATCCCTGTCCATACCATATACGCAAGCTCGGCTACACAGACAAGTGCAAACACTTCCTGAGCTTCAAGCGCCCGCGCCTTAAGCAGGACTTCATCCCAGACAACAAGGTTACCCCGGTCACCGTCGCAGTCGGGGACATAGCCCAGAATAAAAGCCGGATTGCAGCAGTGCAGCTCTTCCAGAAAGCGGCAGCAGGGGTCGAGAGACTCACCTTCGGGAACAATCCGATGGGCTATCTCTCCCGGCTGTTCGTTTATTGCTTCAAATTGAATCCCCAGGCTGCCAAAAAAATAACGGTCAATGGAAACACATCTCGCTGACCCGTTAAAATCACAGCACACGCCAAGAGGCTGTTGGGAGATGCCTTGTTTGAGCATTTGGGCAGTTTTTGTATCGCCGCTGCTAAACGCTACTTCAGTGCAGAAATTGAGGTAGACGCCAAGGGTTCTTTCTTTTATAGAACTGAGTGTCATTATCGCATCACTATTTTGAACTATTTTATGCAGCGCATCAACTTTTTCCGGATCAGCCATGAGGGAACGGAAGCGGGCGATAAGCTGCGCTGCCTCGTCCGCCGAAAGCACCCCGCCGTCGTTAAGGCCGAATTTGAGACCGTTATGACCGATGGGGTTGTGGCTTGCGGAAATGTAGATAAACCCGGTGCGGCTGAGCGGCTTTTCAGGTTGGTCAAAACTGCGGGCCACCTCCGGGTGGCGAGCCCAGGCCATTATTTCCGGTGCGGCAACATACCCCGCATTACGGCAATCAGCGCCGGCTGCCGCCAGTGCGGGAATAATAACCCCGGTTATGGTTAGGCTCGTTGGACGGGTATCGCTGCCAAGTAATACCAAAGGGCGGTTGTCTGTTTTTATTTGCAGGTATTCGGTAAATGCCATTGCAGCGCCGGCTGCAATTATGGCATGTGCTGTACTGATTTTGGTGGTTGTGTCTTCTTCATTACCTGAAACGGCATATATCCCCCGCCAGCCGGAATGTGAAAGGATCATGGCAGATAGAGTTGTTTGTACATCCTCAAAAATCATTCTAAACCAGTATAGCCGGTTGTCTTGCTATTTTCTACCGGTAGTGTATAGAATACATTATGAGTCTTTTTTGTTTATTATGGGTTCCATTGTTTTATTTTCTAAGACGTTCAACCGCTTCAGGTAATGGCAGCGGGCATGTATGGGCCCTATTATTAGGTTGTACAGCAGTGCTTATTCAATACTTTACCGGTCCTCTGGTTGTACCGGGAGGTTTTGGTTATTCCCGCTGGTTCAGCGGTTTAATTGATATTGTCGGCTTGCCGGTACTTGTTCCGCTGGCTGTATACTGGCTGTTTATTGTACTGAGGATTCTATCCACCGATACCGATTATGCCGGTTTCGCTTTAATGTGGCTTATCCCCTTTGCTGTATCCGGAACCATAAACTGGCATTCTCCCGGATCTCCGGTTTTTCTTGTTCTCGTTCCGCTGCTCTGGACAGCTTTGGGAATAAGCATCCCGTTTTTTATCAATTATATGATACGGTATCCCCGGTGGTATATTATTACTGCTTCTGTTCTGTGCGTAATTGCCTTACCGATAATCGCGGTAACATCATGGTGGGCGTTTTTCTCCCACCAAAACTTAATCGGTTCGGTTCTGCTTTCCGCAATCCTCATGCCGGTAATAATTTCTGTGGCGGTAGATTTTTCGAGAAAACCCAGAGAACGGTACCCGGAAATCCCTGATCCCTGATTCCCGTCCTCCGATTCCTGTATTACGCTTGACCTGCACTTCCCAGCACATTCTGATTTTTGTGCATATAGAGTTTCTTTAACTCGTCACGGGCAGGCCCCAGGTACTTACGTGGATCAAATTCATCCGGTTTTTCGGCAAAGACCTTGCGAAGTATCGCAGTCATGGCAAGACGGCCGTCAGAATCGATGTTAATTTTGCAGACAGCGCTTTTTGCGGCCCTGCGGAGCTGGTCTTCGGGGATGCCCACGGAGTCACTCAGTTTACCGCCGTATTTTTCTACCATCGCCACGTACTCTACCGGCACTGAAGAAGCGCCGTGCAGCACGATGGGGAACCCCGGTATTTTCTTTTCAATTTCTTCAAGAATGTCGAAACGCAACGGAGGAGGAATGAGTATGCCGTTGGCATCTCTGGTGCATTGCTCCGGTTTAAACTTCGCCCGTCCATGGCTGGTACCGATGGAAATGGCAAGTGAATCGACCTTGGTCTTGTTCACAAAATCAATTACTTCTTCCGGCTCGGTGTAATGACTGTGCTCGGAAGAGACATCATCCTCCACGCCGGCCAGAATCCCCAATTCCCCTTCTACTGTAACATAGTCTTTTTGTGAATGAGCAAATTCACAGACTTTTCTGGTCAGTTCCACATTTTTTTCGTAGGGAAAATGTGAGCCGTCGATCATTATCGAGGAAAATCCTGTTTCAATGCAGTCCTTGCACAGTTCAAAAGTATCCCCATGGTCAAGATGCAGTACGATGGGGATAGCATGCCCCAGTTCATTGGCATATTCCACCGCAGCTTTGGCCATGTTTCGTAAAATAGTCTGATTGGCGTATTTACGGGCCCCTGAAGATACCTGCAGAATAACCGGTGATTTGGTTTCCACACAGGCTTGAATGATGGCCTGAATTTGCTCCATATTGTTGAAGTTGTATGCCGGGATTGCGTATCCGCCTGCTACCGCCTTTTTAAATAATTCCCTGGTATTTACCAGGCCCAATTCAGTATAGCTGGTCATAAATCCTCCTAATAAAATGGTTCCTAAAGATGATTATCTACCGTAAATACAGCCTTGGTCAAGGTAGTGGTTCATTATTCTCCGCCGGAAATTAGCAGCGTCTTTGGATCAAGCTGCATTGCCATGGCTTTAATATCACGGGAATCCCGGTCTTTTGTTACCGAAAGTTCTATGTGATCGTGTCTGGCATCCAGTACGATAATAACATCGGCAAGATCGAAAAAATTGTCTTGTAGGCCATTGCCGTTTACATTGCAGCTGTACCACACAGAAAGGCCCAATTCTTTTGCAAAAGCTTTAACACCGGCAACACTGTTATGGTCTGCTCCTGTTCCGGCGGACAGGTGGTTGAAGTCAAAACCGTCAATAATAATCGATTCTGCCGAAAAACCGCCATCGATGATCATTGCGCGCAGACTCCTGATAATCTGATCCTTTGACATGACATCCTGGTTAAAATTCATCAACACTCGGTTTTTCACAATCTCATTTTTTACATCATCCGCATTTTCCAGATTTTTTTTGCTGATAAATTCGTCAAAAATATCTTCGTACCATGCAAGCACATGGTTTGTATGTTTCGTAAATGAAACGTGGATCACTTTTTTTCCCTGAAGCAGTTTATCCATGGCAAGCTGCACGAGCACCGAGGTTTTCCCGACACCGGCCTGTGAAGCAATCACCCCTATTTCTCCGGCCTGTAATCCGCCGTGGATGGATTGTTCAAAAATGCGCAGCGGACTGCGTTGTATGAGTTCTTCTTTTACCATTGTTATTGCCTCCTTTTGGCATCAGAGTATTTTTTTATCAAAGCATCGGAAATGCTTTGGGGGACTTTGCCGTATTTTTTTAATTCCATGGTAAATTCCGCTTTGCCCTGAGTTAAGGAGCGCAACACCGTGGAATAGCCGAACATTTCACTCAAGGGGACTTCGGCTTCAACACGGGAGAAAGCACCGTCTTCGGTGGATGATGAGATGATTCCGCGCCGCTGGTTTATCGAACTGAAAATGTTTCCCTGATATTCCGAAGGGCCTTCCACCGTTACTTTCATGATTGGTTCAAGAATGCAGGGTTTTGCCTTGCTGTACGCTTCACGGAAGGCACCGATGGCCGCCTGCTGGAAGGCAATGTCCGATGAATCCACCGGATGGCTTTGTCCGTCGTTGATCAAACAGCGGATGTTGACAATGGGGAATCCGATAAGGGCGCCTTTCTTAATTGCTTCCTTAAAGCCCTTATCGCAGCTCGGTATATATTCTGTGGGAATGGCGCCGCCTTTAATCATGTCAACAAACTCGTAATCGCCTTCGGTATATGGTTCCAGGAAGCCGGCCACCCGCCCGAACTGACCTGAACCTCCTGTTTGTTTTCTGTGGGTATAGTTGAATTCAGCGCGCTGGGTGACGGCTTCACGATAGGCAACCTGGGGCATACCGGTATCAACTTCGCACTTGTACTCACGCCTCATCCGTTCGATGTATACCTCAAGGTGCAGTTCACCCATGCCTTTGACAATACACTGGTTTGATTCGGGATCAACATACGTCTGGAATGTGGGGTCTTCCTTCGTAAAACGGTTGAGGGCTTTTCCCATTTGGTCTGCGCTTTTCTTATCTTTGGGAGTAACCGCCAGCGAGATTACCGGTTGCGGCACAAACATTGAAGTCATGGCGTAGTTAAGGCCGCCGCCGCAGAAAGTATCGCCCGATGCACATTCAATACCGAACAGAGCGACAATGTCGCCGGGAGAACCTTCGTTGATGTCTTCCATGCTGTCGGCATGCATTCGAACGAGGCGTCCTACCTTAAACCGTTTTCGGGACCGGGTGTTTATCAACTCTTCGCCTTTTTTCAACATCCCCTGATAAATCCGCACGTATGTAAGCTGACCGTATTGACCGTCTTCAAGTTTAAAACCAAGCGCTACCGTTGGATTTTTATCGCCGTTTGACAACTCAATTTTTTCTTCATTATTATCCAAATCAAGGGCATAATTTTTTACTTCTGTTGGATTCGGAAGGTAGCGGGTTACTCCATCCAGCAGCGGTTGAATCCCTTTGAACTTGTATGCAGAGCCGAGCATTACCGGCACCAGTTGTTCACCCAGTGTCCCCGCGCGGATAGCTTCGTGAATCAGGTCTTCGGAAATGGCCTCGCCGCCTAAAAATAATTCTGCAAGCTCATCTGAAAACATTGCAAGCGCGTCAAGCAGTTCTTCGCGGTACTTTTCCGCATCGGCTTTCAGATTGGCGGGAATTTCCGCATGGCGTACTGTTTCACCCTGATCACCGTCAAAGTACACAGCCTTCATGGAAATAAGATCAACCATACCTTCGAGCTTATCCTCAAGCCCGATGGGGATTTGGATCATAACCGCGTTAAGTCCCAGTTTTTCACGCAGCTGGAGCTGCACCTTGAAAGGATTAGCTCCTGTCCGGTCACATTTGTTGACAAAGGCGATGCGCGGGACATGATAGCGTTTGAGCTGCTGGTCAACGGTGATGGACTGGGACTGTACCCCGCCCACTGAACACAGGACAAGTATTGCTCCGTCCAGTACCCGCAAGGAACGCTCAACCTCTATGGTAAAGTCAACATGCCCCGGTGTATCGATAACATTGATGGTATGATCCCTCCATTGAACCTGGGTCGCGGCGGATTGAATGGTAATACCCCGCTCCCGTTCAAGTTCCATGTGGTCCATAGTCGCTCCCACCCCGTCCTTTCCCCGGACTTCGTGGATGGCGTGAATTTTTTTGCTGTAAAACAGGATGCGCTCGGATAAAGTGGTTTTCCCCGAATCAATGTGTGCGCTGATCCCGATGTTCCGCATTTTGGTAATGTCAATACCCATTTTGATTTTTTATCTCCTTGTTATAAGCCTGGTGCAAAATATACCTGTATACAGTAATATATAGCAAGGTTTGCAAAAAGATTCAAGTCTTTTTTTACCTTGACGACTCTTTAGAAACAGGGCATTATGTCATAGGAGGTGGAAATATGAGGATAATGCAGTTTTTTTTCGATTATGAATGCCCATATTGTAAAACGGGTTATGAATACCTGTTGGATGAGATCGGTAATCACTCTGATATTGCCATAGAATGGCGGCCTATTGAATCCCACCCCCTGCCTGAGGATCATCCGCCCCACACTCATCTGGCTTGCCAGAGTTATTACATTGCAAAGGAGCTGGACGCAGACATGAGCGCCTTTCACGCCGCTATGTATCAGTCAATTGCCATTGAACGGCAAAATGTTGAAAAAACTGAAGTGCTGTGCAATATCCTCAAAGGCATTGTAGATACTGAAAAATTCCGTGCCATCCTGGATTCGGGGAAATATGCCAAACAGGTTGACGAAAACAACGACCTTGCCTACGAAAAAAGCGGCGTTTGGTTTGTCCCCGCTTTCAGAATGGACGGTAAAAAACTTGACGCGCAAGGAGGCGTGGGGATTACCCCCGAAGAACTGAGAGAATTCCTCAGGGGATAAAAAATCCATAATTTAATAAACCGGCAGGTTCAACACAGGCGAGTTATAATTCTGAAAAATATTTTGATACGATCTAAGCAGAAGGTCTATATGACCGGCGTTTGGACTAACTTTAAAAACATCCAGGCGTTCGATTTGATCCAGAGTATAATAATTCTGTCCTTCATACCCGCCTTTCGCATACGGATTTGCCACATACACCCTATTGACCCCTGTTTTATTACCATGTTCATCATATATATAATCAACACTTTGAAGAACCACCGAATGAGTCGTACCTTTAATTCTAATATGACCCACATAGATATCATCAGATTGCCCCCATTCAATAATCTGTTGTACAGTCGGTTCTTCATCAAAAACAAGACTAACACTGGCTACATTTCCCAATCGATCATTTAATACTCTTGTCATTATATCCCTGGATAAATTAATATACCTGGAATGATAATTATTTGACACCAGCCAATTATTAAATTCTATCGGATCTTCCCTTGTGCCGGATATACTTTCCAATATATACATCAAGGAAAATAACATACAGCCCCAGCCGCCCAGTGTGTAATAAGGATCAAGTGTAACCCCATACTGCTGCCGGAATGCGGCATCATTTTCTATTTTATTTCTGATTTCAGCCTGTGTTATTCCGTTTTCTGTCATAAAACCAGCTAAATCACCTTCATAGCCGGATTCATCAGCCATTTGCTGCAATATTCTGTTAACAGAATTGGCAATAATACGATTCCTTTCGGCAAGTAAAGGATATTTTGCATAAGTATTATCGGTTTGATATACACCATGCGTAATAACATATCTCCAACGGTAGTCTTCTTCATTGATATATAAGTTATTGATATAATCATTAAAAAAATCCATTTGCCCGGTTTCTCTGGCAAACTGAAGCATAATTGAATCCGCCCACATATCCTGATTCAACTGATAAAACCACTTGTAGTCTTCGTTAATACGGTAGGCCATATCAAGATGCGCGATAACAGCGTATGTTAACTCATTATAACTGTTATAACCGGTCACAAAATTGCCATATTGATCAATCCCACCTGTTTTATAGCCGTCTCTATACGCCTCAAATCCAAGAATAACGGCTAACCTGGCCTGATCCTCCAAACTCATACCATCATAATAACCGTTCAATGTAACTATACGCTTTCCATCATCTCTCTTGGTTACCGCATCGTATTCTCCGCCGTCATTAACATCCAAAATTGTTTTCCCGAAAAGTATATTCCATATTTGTTTTCTTTGATTATTGTCTCCAAAACTGAAATTAGCCTGAAAAGAACCTTTTAGGTTGAAATCCTGCTGTGACATGAATATATCCGAAATAATATCAAATCCCCATACAGCTGCCCCTTTTACAACAGCTAAAACAGTGTCCAGACTGACATCGGCGCCGCCTGCACCAAAAGCCATATTGACAGAACCATCATTCCCAATACGGAATTCAAGCAGCCCTGAATTGCCGCCGCCGTTTTTTAATCCAAAATACTCGAATAATGAAGTATTTAACAGGTTAAGGGTAAATTCATCTCCCAGCAGATAATTTACCCCCTGCCCTGCCAGCGCCCCGGCCATGTTATTAAGTTTTTGCACATTATTTTTATTAACAATGGAATGAAGCCCGAGTTTTTCCATATTATGACCAGAGTTAAAAATAGTAAAAGCGCCGGTCACAAGACTTGAAGAAGCGGTAGAAACCGTATTCACAAGTGTTCCCCTCATCCCATCATAAAAAACATCGGTAGAATAACCAAAACCATTTCCGCCGGAATATGTTATTCCGCTGATTGCATTGTTTGCAAGGCCGACAGTGAATGTCTGCGCCGCAGCCATGGAAGTCTTAATCATGGTTTGGCTCACAATGCCGGCAGCGTTATTTAATGCCAAATTTTGCAGACCGCCAGAAAAGAAACCTTCTTCAATGCCAACGCCGCCAAAAACAGCGGATCCTGCGGCATTTACCGTATTTGACAATACAGCTTTGCCGAAGGTAACTCCAGCTTCATCAATGCTCTTATAGTTATAAATTACATCAAGACTGTTAAACAATAAATCATCTGCGCTGTTAATAGCCACCATCAGAGCAATTCCGCCTACAATACTCGTACCTCCGGTAAAGGCAATGCCGGCGACAGATGCAACGGCAACACCGATTTTTATTGCAGTATCGGTAATTGAACGAAGACTTGGAGAAGAAAATGTACTGTTCGTATCATCCCACATCCGCTTATCCCATGGCGCAATCCCCGTTTCATTAACACCTTTTGCATCTATATGCGCCCAATAGATAAACTCCGTCATTAAACGGCCAATTTCCCCCCTGCCCCTGTCATAAAACATATTTTTTTTCGATTCACCGCCATTAGGATTAACTAAGGGCATATACCCGATGTGTTCCCCGATTTTACCGGAATCCAAATAACGTGCGGAAGAAGAATCGAATAGTCTGTCAACTAATTGTCTCTCGCCATCACCGAATATTTCATTGGCAATCAGATTTATTTCATCATAAACATTCCGAATCAAAATTTGTATTGCGAAATATTCCAGCCCATCAAGATATGCATCATCAAGCCTTGTTTTAAGATTGACCGGACCAATCCGAAAATCATTATATCCCTGTACTTTTTTCCTATCAGTAATAACAGGCGTAAAAAGAGTTGAACCTGTGATAATATCTTTAACATATATATTCCCGTTTCTGTTCCATTGGCCATATATAATATATGTATTGTCCATTTTATCCCGGATATTTTTATTGACGGCATCTACATTTTCAGCAAGCATCTCCAAAGCCCGATCTGCGGCAATTCTGGCATTTGCGGCAAGAACTCTGGATTCTCTTTCTGCAATTGCCTTGTTTGTTTCCTGCGAGATAATGGCCGCTTCCAGTCTCGCATTACCGGCATCCCATATCCCCGAAATACTGAATCCCTGCCTTATATAGACATCTCCAAAATTCACCATGTTATTGATAGATCCAAAAGCGCCGCTCATACCGGTAATTCCCGGACTTTTTAGAATTTGTGCAAGTACATTTCCTGCATCAGCGGCAATATCATATGACATCAATCCGTTGAATTCCCTTGTATCCATTATACGGGAGAACCGTTCTGCTTCGCTGCCAATTGTACTGAGCATGGCGCTGCTCATAGCGTTATTTGCCGCATTTGCTGCCCTTTCAAGCCATTGTGCTTTGTCTTCCAATCCGGAAAGATATGCTTCATTCCAGGAATATGATATCCTCTCGTATTCTTCCCGGAAGTTTTCATCCCACTTTTTATAGGAATTCATCATTTTTGTCGCATTGTTTTCCCAATCATTTCTTCCCCTTTCAAGAATAAGTACAGCAGATTCCAGCCATGCATTTGTTTTTTCAATAATATCCAGACGTTTTATTTCCCATTCGGCTTCCCGTGCTTCAAATTCTGCAATCAGCCCCTTACCAATGCTGTTTTTTATTATTTCCACATAATCCCTGGCTAATGATGCAAATTCATCAGGTAGATCATGTTCCCACTGATTGTATTGTGACAGATATTTCAATATTGTTTTTTCTTTATTTTGATAATGTTTTTTCCATGATGCTGTATGCCCACCATAGGCCTCCTCAATCGCGGCAGTAAGAGTTTCATCATCAGCATCACCGTTCATATATGCATCTAAAATAAAAAAATATTCCTGTTCTCTAATCAGTCTCTCATAATTATCATTTTCCCATTGTTCATCCAGTAATATTTTACTTTTTTCTTTTCGTTCTTTAAGCCATTCTGCAAGTCTGTAAACGCCTTCTGCTATATTGCTGAATTGGTCATTGTTTTCCTTAATCATTTCCATCCATTTATTTTCAAGAATAAGCATTTCTTCAATTTCAAGTTTATCTAAAAGAGCTGTTTCAATGTCATTCCACACAACGATATTATTGTCATTTATTCCGCCCAATAAATTATTTATTCTTTCTTTTGAATTTGAATATTCCAGATTTAAATACAGGATTTCAGAAATATTATTTATTATTTCGGTTTTCCAGGTACTGACTATTGATAGTGTTTCTGTTCTGACAGTGTTTATCCTCCTCATTGTAGTCTTGTTTAAATCCCTCATTTCATTGAAAGCCCAGCCGGTCAGTAACTTTTTTGATTTTTTATTTGCAGAATTATAATGATCTCTTACTTTATTATACGCTCTCTGTAATTCATTAAGCACAGTAAATTGGGAAAAGCCGTAGTTGTATCCATTATTATTATTTAGAGTAAGTATAATATAAAATTCAAGGTCATTCTTTTCGTCACTGCTTAAATTATTCCATGCCTGTTCCTGTAAATATCTATAATAAAATTGGTTTGAATCCATATAATTTCCTATTCTGTTTTTTCCTGTAAGAAGACTTTCCTGATAATACATATTTCCCAATGAAGTACCGGGCATTATCATTTCTGCCCTTACAGACATTTCTTTTAAATACTGAATATCCTGATTAGCACCGGCGATGCTTCTTATCAGATAATCCCTTGCCAATCCCCATTGGTCCATTTTTTCCGGATTATTAAAGTATACTTCCATTCTTGATATAAGTCTCTCAATTTCTTGCTGAAATTCCGTCTTTTCATTTACTAAATTATTACCAGATAATGTAAAATAGTTTATTAATTTTTCAGTGTTTTCCTGATCATATCCATTAATAATGAAATTCGAATCCATTGAGAAAGCTATTTTTCCGTTATTTAATGTGATAATATCACTTATAGTCAAATTGTACCTGTTTTCAGGGTATACATATTCTGATGAATATTCAAATATTCCACCAAAAATATTAAGCTGATTAATAATTTGCCTAAATAAATAATTACTTATTTCTATTTCTTTTGACAAATCTGAATTCAGCAAACCAGCTGCTTTTGCGCCAATAAGCATATTTAGATATGCTTCTTCGTATTCAATATATTTATTATTATAATTATTATTATCATACATACGTTGCTCTGTATATTCATCATACAGGTTAGAAAGAAATTTTTCTGCTGTTCTTGCCTTAATAAGTTTATTTTCAGAATAATAAACATCGTCTGTACTAAAATCAAGATATGCAGTACTTGACCATCTTCTTACCGCATCCTGAATTTCATACTCATGTTTCATTTTTTCCATTACATTAAATGCGTTTATTAATTCAATGTACTGCAAGTTATACAATTTACCCTTTTCGGTAATTTCCATTGAAAAATTAAGATAATTTAAATTAATATCTGCATATATATTTTCAGCTATTTTGATTTCCTGAAGTTTTGAGTGCAATTGTTCTATTTTATCATCATAATCATTTAACAAATAATCAATATTTAACCCAATACTAATTATTTCATTTTTCATCATTTCATAATTATACAAATGTATAATATTTTTTTCTGTTTCATATAAATATGACAAAATTAAATAATTTTGATTTTCATTTGAGTCTATATTTACTTCATTACCATAAATTGCAAAAGCATTATTTACCCGTGAATCTATTATCGCCGACCATTCAATTGCATCATAAAGGAATCCGATAAGATAATTTGACGTAACTGAAATTTCAGAATTTTCAATATACTGATTACCAATAAACATCCTCCAATTATTATCATTCCTGTTTAAATAATTTACTGTATCTTCATACATTAAAGTGAAAACATATTGATACAGACATAATATCTTATTTTCAATTAATTCATTATTAATTTCATTAATTTTTATTATTTTTTTTAAATCAAATTCATTAATTGAATATAAGTATTTAATTAAATTTTCTATTTCAATATCTATTTTATCGATATAACCTTCAAAATATATTGATGACTCTCCAGGTAATATGTTATTATTTTGTTCAACAATTGATAACATAATCGCATGATTTATTAAACTATTTTTCCATTCATCAATTTCATCTTTCATCCATGATGGAATAAAAAAGAGTAATTTATCAATTTCAATAAATAGTAATGAAGCTTTTTTAATGAAATCTTCTCCGGAATCTACAAGTATATTTGCCACAAAATCTATATCCGGCAGAAACATATACGGTTCTTCGGTTATAATATTGTATTTTGAAAATAATTCATTCAAACGTTGGGATAATTTTTCCATTTCTTCTCTTTCAATAAAGCGGCAATCATTGGAAAATTCCATAAAAGAATTATATAATCCTTCTGCATAAATGTAATCATTGTACTCATCTGTAAAAAATATTCCCGATATTGAAAAAAAACTTCCTCCGGAAAGAAACCATCCAATCACTATATCATTATCATCATTGCCGATAGTATAATCAGAATTTTCATTCATCCTTTCAAATAAAATACCAAGAACCATTAAAGATTCGTATATTGATTCTTTATCAATTAAACAATAATCAGCTAATAACTTTATTTTATTATCTGCCGGATTATTTCTGTCAAGAAGATATTCAAGAGCTTCCATTTCGACCTTAAGTCTTTTTTTTGTCAATACGTCATATTTTTCCAGATAATCATTTAATAAATAATCACCAAGATTATATCCGGTTATTTGCTCTTTTTCATTTTCTGACAATGATAAATTCCATGCCTCACTGTACCATTCAGCGCTTCCGTATGAGTATGCAGAAATACGTTCGCTAGATCCTTCATTATCACTGAAAAATTTAATTTGCATTTTTCGAATTGCTAAAATTGATTCTGCTTCTTTTTTTGCTGAATAACATATATCCCGGATAATGGTATTATAATATCCGTTTAAAATTTCAACATCACCCTCATTATAAGCATTATTAATTACAGATAAATATTTATCTTTATATTCTTCAATAATGTTATTTATTAAAACACCACTGGCATCTTTATCATTAATTCCATATTCAACCGAACTGCCAAGAATTGTTTTTCCATCATCTATTATTAATATTTTCAATACATTAACTTCAAGTTCGGATAAGGAAATCATATCTTCGCTGCCATTAACAAGGTATTCCAATATCAACACAACATCATTGTCTTTTTGCATATTTTCAATTTTATGGGCAATAACCTGTTCATTCAGATAGAAATCGGTTGAATTCAAATAAATATATTCAGTAAGAATTTCAGAATATTTTTTCACCAAATCATTATTTAATGAAAATTTATCATCCAATGAATGTATGAACAGCATATTTTTATATTCATTATTCAGGTTATCAAGACAAGCAACCGCTTCATTCATTTTTAACAAAAAACCTGATAAAGCCGCATTCATATTCTGCATTTCAGTTCCAATGCCGTTAAGTTTTTTCATTTCTTCTTCATAGGTGATAACCGAAGATTCATAGGCTTTCATCGCGTTTTCCCACTGAAGATTACTTTCTGTATAAGTGATCCTCCCTGCTTCCAGCTCACCGGCATAAAAATTCACAGATTTTGCAATTTCCGTTCTCTGCTCCCAATACTTAACCAGTATTTTTGCCTTGATAAGCGCGATTTGATATTCATCAAGAACAAAATCATCACTTGAATAATTATTATCCAGTATTTCTTTCAGAGTTCCCGAACCAAAAATACCATCAAACCCATATATCAAATTTTCACGCATTTCCAATGATTTATGATAAAAAGTTAAATACAAATTATATGAAGTAAGAATTTCATCAAAATAATTGAATGCACTAAGATTATATAACTGCATTGCTTTTATTTCTTTTAATAACTCTTCTTTCTCATTTTCACTTAATTTTCCGGAACCGGCATTTTGTATTCTTAATAGCAATGAATGTTTTATATTAAATACACCTAGTTCATATTCATATTGCGCTTTGTAAATTGATCCTAAAATACCGGGCTGCGCTGCTTTTTTTTCAAGATCTAAAAGATTTTTCAAATCTTTTTTATAATCAATTGATGAAATATACGATTCTTCCAGTCCCTTCCATACTTTTAATTTCTCATTATCAATCCATGTATTCATATTAACAGATGTAATATCAACGATATTACCGTTGTCATACATGTTAATCCAATAAAGAACATTTTCTTTTGCAGATCTTGCAGCATTTACACAGGTAAAATACATATCAATTAAGGCATTTGCTTTTGCTGATCCGGATTCAGTTCTTAATCTAAGATTATTCTCAAATTCAATTCTTGCTTCTGATATGGCAAATTCCAAATTGGCAGATGCCTGCCTGAAAAGTGCTTCGCCGGAATCAAATAAGGACTTTACCTGTAGTTCCCATTTTTGACGTTCTTCTTCAAGCTGCGAAAATGCGATAATCCATGCTTCTTCGCCTGTTTGAAACAGTCGTAAAGATTCTTGTTCCCATTCGATACGACGAATAAAAAATCGTTCTTCCGCTTCTTCCCATATTTTTAACCCGCGGTCAAATTGGTCACGATACATTTCAAGCCATTCGGTTCCCATTAGAACCAAATCGCCCTCGCCGTTCGAAGCTTCTTCTATCCGGGTTTGCAATGCTGCAATACCAGTATCACATACAGATTTCGCTTCATTAATAAGGTATGCGGTAATGTATCTGGATTCATCGCTATCGCTTCTGAATTTATTACTGTTATTATTACCGGTTCTTCGTCCTTCAAAAAGCCGCTCTTCCCTGGCAACAATATTCTCAAATTCGGTTTTTAGCGCCGAGGATGCATATAGTACAGACCTATTCAGGGCAATTTCAAAAATCTCACGATCTTCAACAGGAATGTATGCAAGCAATTGCGGAAACTGTGATAGCACAAAACTTTCAAACATAACAGAAATAGCAGTAATGTTTTGTTGTGTTTCCATACGCCAATGTGCAAGATCCGAAGAATATTCTCTTCCATCATCACTGATACGGACAATAAGCGGTTTACCTGTTTCTTTGTCATATAGGACATTACCGTATTCATCAAGATGATAGGTATATCGCCGATGTATTTCACTGGTATTGTCAGATAAAATCTTTAGTAAATTATCGTATTCTTCACCAAAAAAACGCTTGGTAAGCCATTGAGAGAATCGATATTCCAGCTCATTTTCACTCCATTTTTCCAATTGCATCCTGTGATTATCTTTCTCAAAAACAGTGTCAAACATATCCAGAGAAATTATTTCCCATGCATTAATTGCAAGGCCTATACCCCGCCTTGCCTCGGCAAGCCAGCGATTGGGATTAATTTCGCGATCAGCCCTGCTGAAATGGTAATCAAAAACAGATCGATTAAATCCGTTAATCGATCCCGGTTCCGTAAAGTTTTGTGCAAAAGCCCAGCCGGGAAAAAGCCCATATATAAAAACCAGGTTTACCAATACGGCAATTGTTCTGTTAATATTTTTCATAGTATACTCCTAAATATTTTATTTTCCGCTCATGCGGTTTTTATTAAATAAATTCATTAATGCCGGAACAATACTTACGGCACTTATAGTTGAGCACCCAACCCCAAGGGCTGTAACAAATGCAATTGTTCTTACCAGTGTGTTTTCGCTTTCCCGAAGAAAAAGAAAGGGAATTGTACCGGCAATGGTTGTCGCGGTCATTGCAAAAAGAGCCGGAAAATTGCGCCGCAATGACCGGTAAATACTGCCGGGTTTTGATGCATTTTGCAGTCCTCCGGCACAGAGTACAGATGCGTTAACTGACATCCCACTCACAGCAATAAAAGCACAGGCAGCAGCTGTATTAAACGGAAAGCCGGAAATCGAAAGAATTAAGGCAGGAATTGCCAATGAAGGCAGAACCGAAAATATTATCACAAGCGGTATGAAAAAAGATTCGTTTACAGCACCCAAAACCATAAAGCAAAATAACAATGCGAGAAAAAAAAAGAATACTGTTCCGGAAAGAGCCTGTGCCTGCCGTATCGCCTCTGGATCAAACTCAATGGAATAACCGGGAGGAAGCTCAATACGATCGAGAATGGCCGACACCTGATCCTTTACACGACGGGGATCCATAGCCTTCGTTGTGATCGTAATGGAAGCGGTTCTACGGCGATTTTCCCTCCTGATACTCGATGGCTCATAGCCATCAATAATTGAAAATGCAGAATCAATGTGTAAAACCGGCATATATCCGTCTTCTCTATTTTGAGGAATGACGATAATCTCCGGAATTTGATCTTTTTTTATAATTTGTCCGGCATTCCCGCCCATACGTACACGGACATCAATTTCTCCCGCAGACGATAATCGTTTGTATACAACCGGACCAAAAACCGCCTGCCTTACCGAATTCGCCATTCCGGCAAACGAAATCCCCGATAACGCAAGTTTTTCCCTGTCGGGAACCAGATCAATCCTTGGGCTGCCCTGTTTGAAATTCAATACCCTTTCCATTACGAGCGGTGAAGCAGAAAGTTTGAAGGCTGTTTCTTCGGCGATCTCTCTGCATTTTTGACTGTCATCACCGGAAACGGTAATTGTCCAATGATTTTCTTTAGATGTGGATTCGGGAAAAAACAGAAAAGCTCCGGGTATGGGAAATTGCCGGGCATTATTTCTTGCCTTTTCGGGATTGATTATTTGAGGATCAAATGCAATCAACGCCGATCCCGAACCTGTTTTTGCCACTGTTTCGACATTGACAATACCGTGTTGTAAAACCAGCGATTCGCCGAACGCAGCAAGCAGCAAATCGGTTTCTTCGGCCAAAAGACCGCCTTCAAATTCAATACGGGCATAAATCGAATTGCCGGAAGTGTATTCTCCGGAATCCGCTCCCCTGACGTATAACGCGGTTAATCCGGCAGCGAAAATGATCAATCCTGCCGTTACAATAATCAAGGGATATTTTATGCAAAACCCGGTATTAGCAGCAAGAAACCTGTTTACAGTCCGTTGTATCTTACGGAATATTCCCGGTTTATTTTTTATTCTGCATTTCTGTTCCTGCTTTCGTTTCGCCGAATTTAATTCCCACAGCAACAGCGGAGGGAGAGGACCAATGCTAACCAAAAGAGCTATCAGGGTAACAGCGGCTATTGCCATTGCAATAATGCCTGCGTTATTCTTTCCCGCTGCGTCCATTACCATAATGGGAAGCAGTACAGCAACTGTAGTAACCGACCCCGCGACAAGGGGATTGCAAAGCGTTTTCAGTGAAGTGCGGGCTTCTTCATGACTTTTGCAATGTTTAAGTTTAGCGGAACAAATGATAATCGAATCTACAGCAGAGCCAATCCCGGCGGCAATTCCGGCAAGAACAATGCGATTAAGAGGTAAACCATAAGCAGAAAGTACAGCGGCAGATAATAAACATACGACAGGTACCGATAGCGCACAAAACAAACCGGAATAGTTGACAAATGACTGGTGTACATTTGACCTTCGCCTGTTAAGTAAAAAACTGACAATTGCTACCATTAATGCGCCCTGTATGACAGCACTGAATACCGATCGAAGAGCAGCAGCTTCTTCGGCTCCGCGATCTGACAGCACAGTAAACGTAAAAGGCAATGAAGGATCGTTAATTTCATTTTTAATTTTTCCTGACAAGCTCCTCAGATCGACTCCTGACCCTGCCATAATTGCAATACCAACTGTTTCTTTTCCGTTAATACGGGAATACGAATCCGGTCTGCGTTCCTGTTCAACAATTGTCGCAATGTCAGAAAGGGAAATTACTGTGCCGCTGTCAATGAGAACAGGCATAGCACCCAGCGCAGAAATATCATCATATTCTCCTGAACCGTATCGTCCATCAACGGAAATAATAAATTCGTGGTCACCCTGAACCAAAAGCCCGCCGGAAAAAAGCATGTCGTTTTTTGCCAGAATCATAGCAATTAATGAAGGGACAATTCTCATTGAGGCAATTTTCTCCTGATCGAGAGTGACAACAACTTCGCGTATTCCAATACCCGAAATCAACACTTCACCTACCCCTTCAAGACTCTCCAGCCTCGGTTTTAATATTTTTTCGATATTAAATGAACCTTCGCTGTCATCACCGGTAACAACAGCTGACCAGACCGGTATCCGGGAACTGTCGGCACTTTGGATTAATGGGCGCTGCGCCGATTGAGGCAGGCATTCATACACCATCTGCGCCGCTTCACGCAAGGCGCTGTAGTGTCCGGAACCGCCGCGGCTGCGTACTCTCCGGCTAAAATGAATTAAAACTTTTGATATACCGTTTTCGCTGGAACTTTGCACGCTAATAACACCGGGTATTTCCGACATGGCATCTTCCAGAGGAATGGTAACGGTTCTTTCCATTTCTGCGGCATTAAGCCCGTAATGCCTGATAGTTACAGAATAATAATCCGATTCGTTTAGCTTCACATTTCTGCCGGAGGATAAAATTACGAACAATGAAATAATGCATACCGCGGTCATGAGGCAAAGACTTGCCTTTCTGCGTTCAAGCCACAAACTTTTTTTCAACGCCTTTCCCTCCATGTAAAAAACCGGATAAAAACCGGAGGAAGAATGAACAGGCTGAGGACTGTTGAAACCATAAGCCCACCAAGCATTGCGGCAGCCATTGATTTTTGCGCGCTTCCCAATGGGTTAAGCGCAATTGGGAGCAGCGCGAAAATTGTAGTAAATGCGGTAATGAGTACCGGACGCAGCCGAATCGCTGCGCCGCCGTACACTGCCCGGGCAGGCCGGTAACCGCAGTTAATACGTTCCTCACTGATCTCAAAAAGAATAAGCCCATTGTTAACAACAAGGCCAAAAAGCGCACACAAACCCAATACCGCTCCCGAGTCAAGGCGGCCGTTAAACGCCAGCAAAACAGGCCCGGCGCCGGCAATGGAAAACGGAATGGTCAGCATAAGCACCAACGGAAGAAGAAAGGATTCAAATTGTGCACTCATTGTCATGTAAATGAGTACAATCGCCAGGAGAATATTTATCAAAAGTGCGTTCCGGTAGCGATCAAACACCGATTCATCCGCTTTAAAAAACCAGGAAAAAGAAGAAGCCAATTTATGTGCGGCTTGTACCCACAGCTTTTCCTGCGGGATGTCCATGAAAACAACATCAGAACGATCCAGCCTGGGCAATACCGCATCGGCTTCCCGCCGTTCAATGTGTCCCAGCGATCCGAGAAATACCGTTGTTCCCTGCCGGGTTTTTACGGGAATATTTTCAAAAGAAACACGATCTCCCGACACTCTTATGTCAAGCGGCCGGCCTTCTGTCTCCAGACTGGCTGCAACAAAACCCTCGTTTACAATATAAAGGTAATGTGCCATATCAGCGGCTGAAACGCCAAAATGTGCTGCTGCCTCACGGTTTGGGTATAACCGTAATTCCGGACGTAAAGACCGGGGTCTGTACTGTACCGTTCCGGCAAGACCGTTTTCCTTCAGCCTTTCTTTGATAACTCCGGCCCGTTCCACCCCTTCTTCCCGATCTTTACCCCTGACAGCATAAGTTAAAACCGATGAAAGCCCAAGAATGGTTTCTGTCCCGTCACCGGGTAAAAATACGGAAATTGCATTGGGAAAAGCCCTTGTTTCCAAAGCCGCATCTAAACGGATAATTTCCGGTACGGTGTTTCGTATTGAATTAAGGGCTTTTTCGATTTTTACGCCTTTTTGAGGAATACAGCGGATTACTAATTCCTCTTTCCGGTAATCCATATCTGAGCGGCGGTTTATATCGGCTTCTTCCGCTCCTGCTCTGCCATAAGCAGCTTTTATATACGGCAATTTAACAATTTCTCCGGAAAGAACCGCTCCGAATACGCCTATGTTTTCCAAAATCGTCCCCGGATTAAACTCAGCGCTAATCACAATTTCCTCTGCCGTATCTGAACCGACAAATGCGGCAGGCCGGGCAAACAAAAGGAATCCGCCCAGAACACTTGCAGCTGCGGCGATTACAAACCATTTACGGGGACGGCGAAGAACCGGCGCGAGTGATTTTCTATAACGTGACTCAAGCGAATAGTTATTCTTATTTTTATTAATGCCGTTAAAAAACGTAAACCGGTACAGCGAAGGAATACAGAACTGTGCATAAAGCCATCCTGCAAAAATAGATGAAACCAGGGCAATTGCAGTATCACCAAAAAGACTGCCAAGGGGACCGGGAAGGAAAATAACCGGGATAAAAACAACCGCTGTTGTCAGTGTGGAAGCGATACTTGATCCTGTTATTAATACCGCCCTTTCACCTGTTTCTTCGGGTGTAGGTTTTTTCGAATATTTCTCAAAACAACGGCTTAAAAGATCCAGCATAATTACCGCGATATCAGAGACTATTCCAATACCCAAAGCAAGCCCGCCAAGGCTCATGCTGTTAAGGGTTTTTCCTGCCGCGGCCAGAACACAAATACCCGCCGCAACAGACAGGGGAATGGACAGGGCGGCAAGAAAACTGGTTCGGAGTCTGCGTAAAAAAGCCAGCAAGACAATTATTACAGCCGCAGCGCTTAACAATGCAGAAATACCAAGGCTAATCATACTCTGCACAAGCACAGGAGCTGCATCTTTAACCAATGTAATTCGGGCGTTATGCGAAAACTGTAAATCCATTTCCTTGATCGCCTTTCGTATATCTCTTGAAAGGCGGACAGGGTCAGATCCCGGGCGGCGGTATATTTCCAGAGCTGCGGTTTCCTCTCCGTTAAAAACAAAAATACTGCTTTTTCTTCCTGCTTCAATTCCGATAGTACCGGTATCGCTGATAAACAAAGATGAAATTCGCCCGGCCTGAGTTGTTTGAAGAGGCAATGAAAAACTTGCCAGTTCTTCAATGCTGTCCGGTCTGCCGGAACTAACAACAACCAGTTCCATGAGCCCTTCCCGTGCATTCCCTGCCGGAATATCAACGGCTTCTCCGGACAGCAGATTGATAAACTCAAGCGGGCTTAAACCCAAAGCGGCAAGCCGGTGAACATCAAGACGCAGATGCCCTTCATCACAAACACCTCCGGCAAGCAGAACAGATCCCACACCGTCGATTCTCCGCAATCCGGAACGGATGTCGTAATCGGCAAGCCTGCGTGCAAAACTTTCATCACCGGATAATGATTGAACGGCAATAATGGCGTGAGGTTCCATGCCGCTGTCACCGGAGCTGACTGACGGCTTGCGTACCCCCTGTGGGAGAGACGGATATACCGCGTCAACAGCCTCGCGGACAAGAGCCGCAGCCACCGTTGAATCAACACCCCAGCGAAAATCCAACTTGACCAGAGAGCTGCCGTCACGAGAGACGCTTTGAATTCGATCAAGTCCCTTTACCGATGAAAAAGCATCTTCCACGGGAATGGTCACCAGCGCACGAATTTCCGCCGCCGCCATGCCCGGATAGACAGTTTCTACAGTCACCACAGGCACTGACAATTCCGGCAGGCGGTTAAGAGGTAAGACAGTAAAGGCAAAAATTGCCGCAATTATTATTGCCGCCATTATCATAATGACAGTGACAGGACGGCGGGCAAAAAATATTATTATTCCTTTCATTTTCAGATTCCTGTTTTTCCCGAATTATTATTTAAGCAGTGAAATTCGAAATTGGTTTTCACTAATATTATTGAATGAATCCTTCAATCCCCGATTAACAAGAAAATGAACTACACCGGCATTCGGGGTATTGGTAATGTTTCCCGCAATTTCTATCCTGACATATTGTTCCCAGGATGCATGAGGTTCGGAAATCGAAAAAGAATCGCTTCGTACAGTTACCGGAGAAAAGAGCAGTACATTATTACTCGTCTCTACGCGAAATAATTCCATAATTGAAAAAAGATCGATTGATGCACCCGGAGCACTCTCAAAATAACATTCAATCCATGTCGCAGTACTGCTGCCATACGGATAATGTATGCTTTCGACGGGAAGATCGGCAAAAATATCATCAATCCCATAAGCCATTAACCGAAAATCACCGCTGTCTTCAGGCGTTCCATTTGGTGACATGGGTATCCTGATACCTGCAAGCGACGGCGGCTTTGAAAATTCCCCGTTAGCAAATATTCTGAATAAATATTCATCAACACTTTCATTGCCGTACCAATCTTTGATGCCGCTTTTTAAATTTATCGAAAAACGGCTTTCAAAAACAGGTGCTTTATCAAAACGAAAAACAATATCATCGGAAAAACCGGTACCATGGAACATTCCCAAAACCGGTGTTGGCCCGTTTTCTGCCGAAATCGCAGAAATTACAGAGAGTAAATCGACCGGGACAGAAAATACAAGCCGCAGCTTGTCCTCCTTTTCCCAGCCGGTGTTCTCAAAAAATATGCCGGATGTCTGTGCAAAAAGTTCTGCTTGATCCCCGATACCGGTAATACGCCATACGCTTTTAAGATGCGGCTGTTCCCGGTTCAAGCCAACGGTAAAAACAGTAAAAAAATCTTTACCTGAACTCATACCATTAACACCCGTAAGCGAAGAGGACAATTGCAATTCAAACCGTTTCCCCTGTACCCACGGATCAAAAGGTGTAAAAACAGCCAGCTTTCCCTCATCCTCAAGATGCCAGGCGCCGGATGCTGACGGGCTGAACGATGCATTGCTCCGCAGTGAAATCAGGGAAACAGGGCTTGAAAACCTGATAACAAAGTTCCCGCGGTTTTCGTCCATTATCCCGTCCGTCTCCGGCCAAAAAGAGACTATACCGGGACGGGATAAATCGTATCGTGTGGTAAACCGTCCTTCAAATTCCCAATCCATGGACAACCCTTTCGCACTTTGTGCATTTGCCAAAACCGTAACAGAATAATCCTTGTTTATTTCCAGCGGAATATACGGTATATAATCCAGCGTTTTATTTTTCCAGAGAAAAAGTCCGGGCACCGATTCGCCTTCCGCGGAAAAAGAAAAGTTTTTTTCAACACTGGAACGGTCAGGATCATGCGAAAAAGAAAGGGAAACTTTAAGCGATTCCGGATTTGTATGGTATCCTTCTCCGGGACTCCACTTTGTCACCTCAAAGGGCGAATTCCGCAAAATGTCACATGCTGAAGCAGCAAATAACAAATAGCAAATAATAAATAATAAATTACTAAAAACGATATGTATCGTTTTCATTTTGTTGCCTCCATAAAAATGGTTATATTTTCCTGAAGGTACATTCCCCCGCTTTCTATTCCGCTCCTGCCGCCGGGGATGGAAAGCCGGTAATAATGCGGCTGTCCGGAAGACCCCGGCTTCAGACATTCCCATTCCATCCTGAGAATGTCGTCGGAAATCCATGAAACAAAACGCAGGGCTATTGGATCAAGACTGCCCGGAAAAAACGGAAAAAGGGAAATTGCCAGCGCGGTTTTTTGCTTTTCTTCATTGTTAAACGGCAGTGAAAAATGGATGGTAAAACGCACAAGGCCGCCGTCAACCTCGCTAATAAAAACCGGCATGACTTGATTGACATGAGGATTTATGCTCATCCCATTTGAGTCATTTATTGACAGGATTTTAAGGAAGGGAATGTCTGCAATAAATGTCCTCCGGTAATCGCTGCCGATTTTTATTCCTTCCGTATCCTTCGCGTCACCGGAAATGATAAGAGTGTAACTGATTTCAGGATCGGGATCACGGCTGGGAATAAAAACCATGCTCTTCTCGGAAAGTTTTTCTGTCCTGCCCGCAAGCGATGGATCAAACCTCAGCGATCGGGTAACTTCATCCGCCATTGGTTTGCTGAACTCAACAACAATGCCAAGTCCCGGCCCAAGATCTTCTTCCAGGCGGCCTCCGGTCGGAATCCATCTGCCGTCCGATTGCAGCGCCGGATACACACCGCTCACCTCCGGTACTATGCGATCAAGGTCGGTGCAGAAAGTTGCGGATACCGCCTTTGCCAGCGGGACACCATCCATACTTTTTGCCGTTGCCTTCAGCGTCCAGCGGTATACCGTCCAGGGAGAAAGGTTTCTGTCGGGAACAAGCCTGAGAACGGTATCATCATCCGACCAAATAAATCGTTTTTCCCCCATACCTTCGGTACTAAATGAAGATTCAACGGAATATCTGTCCATTGACCGCGAAAACCGTACTTCCAGACTCAAGCCGGTCACTCTGACCGATTCACCGTCAACCGGACTGTGGCACTCAATGTAAGGAGGAGCGAATTTGTTAACAGCATAAAAAGCAATATGGCGATCAATACGGATTTCCCTTCCATCAATCGATCTAACCGTTCCCGAAAGACTAAGCGTATATCTTGTACCGGCATTCCAGGGAGCAACCGGAACAAAAACCAGTGTATTGCCGTTCCAGGAACGATCCCCTTCTACCATTCCTGTGCCGGAAGTAACAAAAAAAATGTTTTCAGCTTCTTTTTTAATCATTTCCGCGCCGAACCTGACGTATAACGGGCTGTACGCATCGGGAAGGATCGTATCTTGTTTACTCGGTGTTATTGTTACATCAACGGTACGCAGATCTATATATCCGCATGACATGAGTAAAACAGTAAAAGCGATTATGAAAATGTTATTCCGCAAGTGATACAAAAGTTCCCTCCCGCATATCCGAATCAGGGCGCAATACCGCAATTTCCCCGGCTCTTATCCCTGAATTTATTTCCCATAGATCACCCTGAACCCGGCCTAAAATCACTTTTCGTCCGGAAAGGGTGTCACCGTTTATAACAAAAATTTCTGCCTCGTTATTCCGTTTTGCGGCAAGCGCGGATGCGGGAAGAAAAACAACCCTGCGCGGCGGTCCCAGTATCACCTGTACCCTGCAAAACATTCCCGGTTTAAGATCACCGGGATCACCTTCAATCAAAACCCTCACCACAAAACTCATGCTCTGGCTGTCCGCCTGTGGATATACAAGATCAACAGTACCGTTCCTTCCGCCGCCAATGCCGTCAATCTGCACTCTGGCTTCCATGCCTTTTTCGATACGCAGCGCATCTTTTTCCCTCATCGGAAATATTGCGTATAACGAAGAAGTATCCATAAGCGTAAGTATTTTATCTCCGGATTTTACCCGCTCGCCTTCTTCAAAATACCGCGCACCGATAACTCCGGAAGTCTGGCTTTTGATTACCAAATCGTCCCTGGCAATGCGGGCCGACCGTAATTCTTTATCCGCAGCGCCATATCCGGCATTTGCCGATCCCAATTCAGCACGCAGGCCGGCTGTCATTAATTCTACAAGCGCCCGGCGTTTTGCATTTTCATTTTGCGGTACGGGTATTCCGGCAGCGACAAGGTCAGCATCCCTGCACCCGATTTTGCGTATTTCCAATTCCCTTTGCATGATGAGTATTTGATCCCATTCCGATTCCAGGTTGAACCTCCCCACGCGAATGGTTTCTTCGTTAATCCCGCCTGCAGAAAACATTATCTGTTGATTTTGATGCCTCCGTTCGTCTTCTTCCCATTGCTTTATAAAACGATCCAGTTCAGCTTCGGTTTTTTCAATGGAAAGCAGCTGCGCTTCAGCCTGGAATTCTCCTTCCAAAAGCCGGGAACGCGCAAGATCAACGGCAGCTCTTGCCTGCGAATAATTATTTTCCGCCCGTTCAAGCGCCAGTATGACATGGGGATTTTCCAGAAAAATTACCGTTTCTCCCTGCCTGACAAAATCCCCTTCGCGATAAAATAATCTTGTGACAAGGCCTTCCTGAGAAGCGGTTATGTCAAGTTTTGTAATGTAAGACAGCGTACCGAAGCCGCCTGCCTCATCGGATATTTCACCTGATTGTGCTGCTACCCCCCTAACCTGACGTACTGTCTGCGGATCGTTTTGTTCCAAACAGGAAATAAAAAACACAGGAAAAAATACTATAGTTAAATATATTTGTAACTTCATAATACATCTCCGTTTTGTGATACGGCCCGGGCAAAAACAGCAAGTTCGCCGGGTTTTAAATCCAAAAGCCGCTCAAGATCACGCTCGGCATCCATGAGAGCTATAGTGGATTCAACAGCCATGATTTCTCTTTCCATGCAGACAATATACGCCTGTATAAGTTCCAGACGCGTAATATGTCCCAGTTCCAGACGAACCTCTTCAATGCTGTACCGCCTCGCTGCCATTTCAATTGACGCAACAGCAAGACTGCGTTTACGGTCCGCAAGCAGGCATCTTTCCACTGCCCGTTGTGTCAGGCGTCCCATGCGCTCAAAGGCAAGCTCATACCTTTCCGTTTCCAGAGAAAGCATCAATCCTGCCTGCCGCCTCCCCAGACTTGCCGCTGGATCGGGCACAGGAGAAGCGCTGTTTTGAAAAACAGCCGTCCGATCACCGGGGGATTCCCATCCGGATTGAAAAGCCAGATTATTTTGCAGCCAGGGATTTGCGAATTCAACGGTTATTCCCATTGACCAGGTATGGCGGGTAAGCGGGTACTGCTGACCGGTAACTCCAAAGCTGCCATTTACCCTGAGCGCGGGAATCCAGGTTCGTGACGAAAATTTATACTCCGCCTGCCTTCTCGTGACAGCAAATCTCGCTTCGGCAAGATCAGGATTATTTTCTTCGGCAAGGGAAACCGCAGCCTGTACAGGAGGCAGTACTGTGGAGCGGTGTATGTCGATTTGCTCCGCCAGTTCCGGTAATTCGGTAATATCGAGTATGTCGGCAAACTGTTTTTCCATTTCAGCAAGGTCGGATTCCAGTGAAATTATTTCCATACGGTTTTCTGCCAGGGTGAGTTCTGCCTCGGCAAGATCCAGCGCCAATGCAATTCCAAGTTCTACTTCTTTTTTAAGTATCATTAATTGATATTCCAGCGATTCCAGTGCTGTTTCCCTAATGGCAATTATTGTTCTGGCACTGAGAATATTACGATAGAAAAAAAGCGCAGATTCGGAAATTTCATCAGCCATGCGATCAAGCCGTGATTCGGAGAGATCTAGATCCATCCGTTCAAGCTTCCGGGACATGAACAGCCTGCCGCCGTCCCAGAGCAATTGATCCATACTGACGTTGAAATTTTTTACAAATGAATCCGCTCCGATTAATTGCAGGCGATCATTTTCCTGGGCAGTCAGGCTAATACGGGGTAAATAGCTGCGGAATCCCAAAACCCAGGCATTCTTTCGAATATTTAATCCTTCATGTTCACTGCGTAGATCAACCGAAGCGGCAACCGCAAGATCAGCTGCCTGTGCAAATGTTAAAGGGCTGTTGAATTCATCTGTGCCTGCAGAAGTATTGCAAAACAGTAATAATGAAAAAACAATTAACAACGTGCGGATAAATATCATTGCATAGCCTCCGTAATACGGCTTTCAAGCTGATTGATTGACCGGGCAATGGGAGTTTCCCAGGGAAGCATGGCGCGGGCACGGGACAGGTCTTCAAGCGCTTCGTCTCCCTTTCCGGCAATCCAGCGAATTCTCGCCCGTTCCAGAAGAGCCATTGCCCCGTCTGCCGTGAGTTCAGCAGCCTGATCCAAAAGGGCCAAAGCTCCCGCCGGATCCCCCTGCTCCATGGCAAGGCTTGCGGCGAAACGAAGCACCCTGACATCATGGGGATTATCCGCCAAAAGCTCTTCTGTCAACCGCTGCGCCTTTTCACTTTCTCCCCTTTCCCGTAAAATTCTCGCAATGTAGAGTTTTGCATCAAAATTTCCGGGACGCAGTTTAATTACCCGGTCGAGTGATTTTTCCGCCCTGGCATAGTCACCGGAAAAATACTGCGCTTTGCCCCGGAGCATCAGTGCAGGAGTGAAATTATTTAGTTCTTCCAGCAGTGCAACAGCTTCGGGGAACTGCCCGTTTGAATACAGTTCATGAGCATTGGCATATAGCCGCAGGGTTTGCGGATCGGTACTTATCGCATCACCCTTTCCGCCGCATGAACAAAATATTAAGGTAATTACAGCTAACATCATTGCTTTCATTTTATCTCCGGGAAATATACGCAAGCCGTTCAGCCAGACGGCCTCCGGATCTGACCGCAAGACCGTCAAAATAATCCCTGAAAGCAGGAGATGCGGCAAGGGATTTTAGCGCTCCAAACGCATATTCGGTAAATGGATTTTCCTGAAGGCCGACAAGGGACATCAACGGTTCCAGCAACGCGGGATTCCCCATGTTTACGGCATGAGTGACCAGATCGTCAATTTCCAATTTTGTTTTTATTTTCTGACTGTCTTCCGGTTTCAGGCCAAAAAACGACGCAAGAATGTTCCTGCATTCAGCGGCAAACGGCCCCTGAGGAGCAAGATTGATACACAATTCGGCATATTGCGACGCAATTATTCCGGAAAAAGCCCTGGCTCCCCTGTACCAGTATTCGGGATATTGCGTATAACGGGCCCGTATCACCCTGTATGCCGATGCCGTATTCCGGTCGGCATGATTTTTTTCCAGGGCGCAGGTAAGACGCATCCAATTAACAAAACTATCCTGTTCATCAATATAATCAACTAGTGCATCCAGCCGCTGTTCCGCATCGTCCCATTTTCCCTGTTCAAAAGCAAGAATTGCTTTTGCTGTCTGCACGGTCAATTCGGTTCCCGGCTGCCCCTCAAGCTCGATTATTTTCAGAAGCCCTTGGGTAATTCTTTCTTTATCCAGTTCCCCGTAACCATAAGCCCATGACATTTCCTTATATGCCGCAAGAGCCGCACCGCTGTAATCGCCAAGCCTTTCCCGCAATCCCGATTCGGTTAAGGCCATACCTCTTTGATACACGCCCGAACGTTCAAGCTCCGCTATTTGATCCAGCAAATCAATAATCCGTTCTGCATCCTGAAAATCCGCGGTTCCGCCGGTAAAAACATTGTTCACCGTTGAAGCGGGAATTCCCCAAAAACCCGGGTTGCTTTCCGCAGCCGTCAGACTGTTTTCCTGTCCGGCACAGGCAAAGAACAATTGGGTTACCATGACAACCAGCGCCGGGGACAGTCCCGGCAAAAGAGAAAATTTTGCTCGTTTCATATACAACTCCATAAAAGTGATATAGCCGGCTGCCTGTCACCTGCATTCGCAGATAAGGCAGCAAAACTCTTACCACCTATATGGCGTGAAAATGCGTTTTGCTTGGCTGTTTTTGAAAATATTTTTTATTTTTTTCCAGTTAACTTTGATTTACTGCAGTAGTTATTATGCTTCAAAAATGGGCGGGCAGATCGCTATACTATAGAAAAATTAATACTCCCGGGTTATCATTCCTTCATGAATAAGATACACCAATTGGTAGTGGGTGCCATTGCTACAAACTGCTGGATTTATCCGCTGGAAAAAGGCGCCTGCGCGGTTATTGATCCCGGAGAAGATGGCAGCCGTATAATCGGCTATCTTGATCATCACAATTTGTTCCCGGAGTATATTCTGCTGACCCACGGGCATTTTGACCATATCGGCGCACTGCCTGCACTTTCGGCAAAATACGGCAAGCGGCACATTGCCATTCACGCGGCAGATGCGGAATACCTGGGGCCGGATTCCTATCCTGTCCACAACCGCAGTATCAGCATTGCAGCGGGCAGTTCGGCATACCTGGACGCTTTGTGGGAAGAAATGCCCCCGCCCGATTCAACACTTGAGGAAGGCAGTACCATTGGTTCATTTTCTGTTCTGCACCTGCCCGGCCATACTCCGGGCAGCATAGGTTTGTGGGATAAAGACTCAGGGGTTTTATTCACCGGCGACACTCTTTTTGAAGGTGATTATGGCCGCACCGATCTTCCCGGCGGCAGCGAAGAACAGTTATTCGCCAGTTTAAAACGCATCTTTTCCATGGATGGAAACATACAGGTCTACCCCGGTCACGGCGGTACAACAACAATCGCGATGGCAAACTCTAATTTGTCGGGCTGGTACAAAACTGGTTAATACAGAAATGTGTGCTCTAACCGCCTAATCATGTTTAGGGAATATATTTATTTCATAATCCAGGTTGTACCCCCAACCAGGGTTTGTGAACTTCTATTCAATAGTGTATACTTATAACAGCTTTTCTATTAGCATATTGTAGATAGGAGTTATACCATGAAATTACTATTTCTTGGCCCGCCGGGAGCAGGCAAGGGAACATTAGCAGCGAGAGCGGTGGATATCCTGGGGGTACCCCACATCAGCACTGGGGCAATTTTTCGTTCGGCAATTGCCGCTCAGTCAGAGCTGGGCCTCAAGGTGAAAGCAATCATCGATGCGGGGAAACTTGTTGACGATGATACCACCATTGAACTGGTTAAAGAACGTCTGTCTCAGGCTGATACTCAAAAAGGCTATATCCTGGATGGTTTTCCCCGCACCATTCCCCAGGCGGAGGCTCTTGCCGCATTTTCATCCATAGATAAAGTGATTAATTTTGACACGCCTGATTCCACAGTACTTGAACGGCTGGGAGGCCGCCGTGTCTGCCGAAAATGCGGATATAATTTCCACGCCATTTTCAACAAACCCAAAAACGAAAATGTATGCGACCATTGCAGCGGTGAGATATATATCCGTGATGATGACCGCCCCGAAGCTGTTCAAAAACGGCTTGAGGTGTATCGAGCCCAAACAGCCCCCCTCATTGATTATTACCGGCAGAAAGGTTTGATTATTGACATAGATGCCAGCCCCATGGTCGATGTGATTGTTGCGGAATTCAGGAAAGTTCTGGGGTTGTAAAATAGTCCTTCCAGACTTTTTCGATCCCTGAAAGGGTTTCTTCCCGGTTAATCAGGTTTTTTAGGTAATTTCCCCAGGTAACATTGTCGCAGAAATACGAAAAAAAATGCCGCGCCCGGGAAATATAAAATTCCGGCGGTTGGTGCTGTGCCAAAAGCTCCAGGAATCTTAAGCCGGTTTCTTCTACCATTGATATATTCCCAAAATTTTCACACAGAGGCACAGAGGCACGGAGGTTGGGGCATGTAATCATATCGCCTTCTTCATCTCCGTGTCTCCGTGTCTCCGTGTCTCCGTGTGAAATATTATCGTTTTGTTTCGCTTGGGCAAATATCCACGGCTGGCGGACAGCGGCGCGGCCAACCATGACGGCATCACAGGGGCTGTTTGCACGTTCGATCAGTTCTTCAGCCGTGGCAATATCACCGTTTCCGGCAACTGGAATCTGCAGTTCCTGCCGTAAAGCGCCAACATAGTCCCATTTTGCGAGCCGCTTGAATTTAACTCTGGCAGTGCGGGGGTGTAAAATAATCATGTCTGTCCCTTCTGATTCCAGGCGGCGGCAAAAACGGGTTAAATACTCAAAATCATCGGAAAAACCTATACGGAGTTTGACACTGAGCCGCTTTTTTACTGCTTTTCTCACTGATTTAACCAATTCTCCGGCACGATCTGCCGATGCCATCCATGCCACCCCGGCGCCTGTTTTCCGGATTAACGGCGCAGAACAGCCCATATTGAGGTCTATTCCGGCACATTCCAGCCTGTCCAGAATGGCTGCTGCTCCGGTAATGTGGGCAATATCAGAGCCAACAAGTTGATATACCAGCTTTTCAGGGCGCGGGCCCGGGTCAATATACCATTTTTCAAATGGCCCCTCGGCAAGCAAGGCAGCGGCGCTTATCATTTCGGAAAAGTACTCATCACAGCCGCCAAATCCATCTATCAGTTCACGCAAGGCACGGTGGCTCATTTCGGCCATTGGAGCCAATTGATACAAAATATTCATAGTTAACCCTTCGATTGTTAAACAACCCCTTGACTAGTTTGACATAATCACCTACAGTATATAATATAGAGGAGAGGAGCGTCCGCATGATAGCAAAGAGTGATATACCCAATATAAACGAAAAAGCAGCTGAAGGGCTCAAACCTGAAGGTGTTCCGTACAGGGTTCTCGTGGTTGACGATTCCATGTTTATCGCAAAACAGCTTGGTCAAATTTTCACTTCCGAAGGATTTGATGTTGCTGCAACTGCCGCCGACGGAGCCCAGGGACTTGAAAAATACAAAGATCTACACCCGCATATTGATTTGGTAACAATGGATATTACCATGCCGGTTATGGATGGAGTTTCCGCTCTTGAAAAAATACTTGAATTTGACAAGAACGCCAACATCATTATGGTCAGCGCTCTGGGTAAAGAAGATGTGGTCAAGAAATGCCTCTTAATGGGCGCAAAGAGTTACATTGTTAAACCCCTTGACCGCAAAAAGGTTCTTGAGCGTGCGGTTTCTGTACTAAAAAAGTAAGTCAAAAAAGCTGACTGTCACTTTTTTAAACCTTTACTAATCACTATTTCCTTCGTATCTTGTATACATGAATATTGAAAAATTCACTATCAAAGCTCAGGAAGCGTTGAACGCAGCTTCTGCCATTGCACAGAAAGAAGACCACTCACAGGTTGATACCGGACATTTATTGTTGGCCCTGTTGCAGCAGCAGGACGGCATTGTGCCGCCCATTATTGAACAGATAGGAGGCGATACCGGCAGGCTGACAGCCGATGTAAATTCGCTGGTTAAACAAACACCCAAGGTTTACGGCGAAGCGGCGCAGCTCCATTTTTCATCGGCAGTATCAAAAATACTTGCCAAAGCCGAGACCGAAGCTGCTGCGTTGAAAGATGATTTTATTTCTACAGAACATATATTAATTACGATTGCGACGGGCGAAGGCAAGGCTGCCGATCTGCTGCAAAAAGCAGGCATTACCAAAACTGCCATATTACAGGTACTCAAACAGATACGCGGCAGCCAGCGGGTTACCGATCAAAACCCCGAAGGAAAATATCAGGTATTGGAAAAATATTGCCGCGACCTTACCGCTCTGGCACGGCAGGAAAAAATTGATCCGGTCATTGGGCGTGACGAGGAAATCCGCCGCTGTATGCAGGTACTGTCCCGCCGCACAAAGAACAACCCCATACTGATAGGCGAGCCGGGTGTCGGCAAGACAGCTATCGCCGAAGGGCTTGCGCGGCGCATTGTCGCCGGAGATGTGCCGGAGGGGCTCAAAGACAAAAAGCTTCTTGCCCTCGATCTGGGCCTGCTGGTTGCCGGGACAAAATTCCGCGGCGAGTTCGAAGAACGCCTCAAGGCGCTGATCCACGAAGTGCAGTCTTCCGAGGGAAGGATCATCCTTTTTATTGATGAACTGCACACCCTGGTCGGGGCCGGCGCCGCCGAAGGTGCGACTGATGCCTCAAACCTGCTTAAACCTGCGCTTGCCCGCGGCGAGCTGCGCTGCATAGGCGCGACCACCCTGGACGAATACCGCAAGCACATTGAAAAAGACGCCGCTCTGGAGCGCCGTTTCCAGCAAGTGTACACAGCCGAGCCATCGGAGGAAGACACTATCGCTATCTTACGCGGCTTGAAAGAACGCTACGAAGTGCACCACGGCGTGCGGATAAAGGACGAAGCGCTCGTGGCGGCAGCAATGCTGTCCATCCGGTATATCACCAGCCGTTTTTTGCCTGACAAAGCCATTGACCTTGTAGACGAAGCGGCAAGCCGGCTGAAAATGGAACTGGACAGCCGCCCCACAGAATTGGACAAACTGGAACGCCGTCTCCTGCAGTTATCTATTGAAAAACAGGCCTTGTCCCGCGAGGAAGATTCCGCGTCAAAAGACCGCCTGGCAAAACTGGAAAAGGACATTGCCGACATTACCGCAGAACGTGATGCGATGAACGCCCGATGGGAAGGTGAAAAAAAAGACATTCAAGGCATCCGTGAACTAAAACAGCGGATTGAAGAACTTAAAATTGAAGAAACCCGGTATGAGCGGGAGGGCAACCTTGCGAAAGCCGCCGAGGTAAAACACGGCGCCATTCCCGAAGCCCAGAGACAGCTTGCAGAGCTAACAAGCCTTATGGAACGAAAACAGAACGAAGCCGAAGGCGGAACAGCGCCGACTCTGCTGCGAGAAGAAGTGAGTGAGGAGGACATTGCCGCGGTGGTATCCGCCTGGACGGGGATTCCCGTCACAAAAATGCTTTCCGGCGAAATGCAAAAGTACCTTGATCTGGAAAAAGTACTGGAACAGCGGGTAGTGGGACAGGAAGCCGCCCTTGCCGCAGTTGCCGATGCAATACGGCGGAACAAAGCCGGTCTTTCTGATGCTGCACGACCTTTGGGCTCGTTCCTGTTTCTTGGCCCGACCGGCGTGGGTAAAACCGAACTGGCAAAAACCCTGGCCGACTTTTTATTTAATGACGAAAAAGCCCTCACCCGGATTGACATGAGCGAATACGGCGAAAAACACTCGGTAAGCCGCCTCATCGGCGCGCCGCCGGGCTATGTCGGTTATGATCAGGGCGGTCAGTTAACCGAGGCAGTACGCCGCCGTCCGTACAGCGTCCTGTTGTTTGACGAGATCGAAAAAGCCCACCAGGAAGTGTTTAATGTATTTTTGCAGATACTCGATGATGGCCGCCTCACAGACGGCCAGGGCCGCGTGGTCGATTTTAAGAATGCCATTATCATCATGACGAGTAACCTTGGTTCCGATTTGATTCTGGAATCAAACGATCCGCAACAGATAAAAGATTCGCTTTTGGAACTGCTCAAACAAAACTTCAGACCGGAATTCCTTAACCGTATTGACGAGACCGTTATCTTCAACCGTTTGGGTAAAGATGAGATCAGCAGGATCGTTGACATTCAGCTTGTCCGCCTTACCAATCGCCTTGCCGAACGTAAAATTACGCTTACCGTCACCGATAAGGCAAAAGCATTTTTAGCCGAACGAGGCTACGACCCCTTGTTTGGTGCACGCCCCCTTAAGCGGACAATCCAGGCAGAACTGGAAAACCCCCTTGCCAAACTCGTCATTGCGGGAAAAATCAACGAGGGCGATAATGTTACGGCGGACAAGACGGGAGATAGTGAGGGATTGATATTTAGCTGAACAGCCCCTTTTTTTAACTCTGTCTGCCTTGACAATGGTTATACCATTTGTTATACTTTCAATATGAAAACAGCAATTTCTATAGATAAAAAATTGTTTGACAACGCTGAGCGTTTTTCCCGTGATGCAGGATTATCCCGCAGCAGATTATATTGTATTGCAATAAGCGAGTATATTCAAAATCACTCTGCGGACAATATAACAGAACAATTGAACCGTTATTATAGCAAGCATAAATCAAATTTAGACGATGACTTAAGAGAAACTGCTTATCGTTTACTTGACGGAGAAGACTGGTAATGGTTCGCGGAGAAATATGGTGGGCAAATCTCCCCCAGCCAAAAGGTTCAAAACACGCAAAACGCCGTCCGGTATTGATCATTCAAGGCGATAGTTTTAATCGCAGTGACATAAATACCGTAATCTGTGCTGTCATTACTTCAAATACCGATATTGCTTCATTACCCGGAAATTTACTGCTGGAAAAATCATTTTCCGGTCTGGTCAAAACCTCAGCAGTAAATTTTTCGCAAATAACAACAATTGACAAAACTGATTTAACAAAGCAAGTTGGAATGTTACCAAAATCCATGCTTGAAAAAATTAATAATTGCCTGAAACTGATACTGGATATCTTTTGATTTTAGAAAGAACATGTTTAGACAAACAGGATGACAGGTACCAGTGTTCTACTTTTGAAATAGACATTTTGCTGGAAAACGGCGAAAAAGCCATGCTGGTTGAAGTAAAAACAAAACTGACCAAAGAACGTATAATTAAACAAGTGCTATCCACCGTTCCCGGAAGAATTCTACTATACCATATCATGACACGAAAGAGATACGGCGGATACCACAAAAAAACAACAGCTGTTAGATATCCAAGCTGATTTGCTCGATAACCAGCGCTGTTTCTATCTCCAGTATTTTTACATTAAGCTGCCGGCCGCTCATATCACCGATTATTGAACAGAGTACAATATATTGAGCTCCATGTTGCCTGCCTATTGAAACAGATAAATTATCGCTCACATTACCGGACAATTGGTAATCCGCTTCAGCAACAAGTAAATCCCGATTCGTAAATTCTACTACCCTGAGGTTTCCCGCCTGGACAATGTTTCTGGTTATTTCATTTACAACAAAATCAATCTGGCTGCGTTCTGCAGAACTGCTTTGTATTATCATTAAACTTGCACCGGGTGACAGTTTTGAATTGATCGAGCTAATCGCAGATGTGACTGCCCTGCCGGTAAGCCCACCGGTATCGATGTATAGTTCAGCCATTTGCTCTCTGGCGGCGATATCACTTGAGATAGTCCGCCTAAGGAGATCGGAATTATTTCTGGCTGCAACACTGCTGTGTTCGCTGGCAATAGCATCGTATAGCCTTATAGCCTCCTCATAATTACGGTGCTTGACAAGAGTCTGAGCATCCTTCATTTTTTGTTTCACCACCTTATCTTTTGAGGTTTCCCTCATTAATCTTACATTCTGTTGGACAATAGTCGGGACGACATCCTGCTGCAAACTTCTCATTTGAGAATCAGCTATTCTTTGAGCAAGAGATAATGTGTCAGCAAGGCTGTCCGGTCTTTCTGCACTACTGCTTGTTTCACCTCTTTTAGTAACAGAGCCGATCGTCATGTTAGTTCTTGAACTTTTGATTTCATAAGTGAATGCCAGAGTAACATCACGCCTATAGGTGGTTACGATACGGGTAGTCCCGTCTTGATTTCTCACTTCTCTTTGCGACTGCGAATCTCTTGATGTAATGTTTGTTATCATACCGCTGAACACACCTTCGGCATTTGGATCGTTAGCGGCTACAATAGTGAATTTTCCGGCACCTGTAATTATTTCCGTTGCCCTTTGCGTCATATGACGGGGTAGTTGTGCGCTAACAGTACCGCCAAACCCGCTTCCATCTGTGAACCCTGCAATAGCCAAACGCTGTATGTCGCCTGTGGGTATTGTAGGCTGCCTTACCGAGCTGATAGGTACGGATGTAGCGCACCCTGCTAATCCGAGCACCATCCCAAACGTGATTACCGCCCCTATGGCGGCAATTATCCAAAATTTTCTTAAGTTCCTCACAGAACCCTCCTTAGTGTGTCTAGCCTACCGGTTAGACAGGTTATTCCCGCTCTCAGAAGCGGTACTTTTATAAAGAGTTTAAGTTGCAATACAGTCATCACTACACCTCCTTATAAAATGTTAAAATATGATATATTATATACGTAATATAAGGATTTGTCAAGCAAATTACTACATATTATGTAATAAACAACAGATAATTCTACATAATATCAGGTTGTCATCTTGTCGAAATATAAGACATTCTTATTTAATGGCAAATATTAAGGCTGTTTTTGGGGCAAATATCAAATATTACAGAAAAAAACAGCATCTAACCCAGGAGCAATTGGCTGAAAAACTGGAAATAACGACTAAGCATCTCAGCACCATTGAAACCGGCGCCAATTTTGTTTCTGCAGACCTTTTAGAGAAATTGACAAAGCAATTTCTAGTTTCGGCCTCCGCGCTTTTTTATTCAAATGAAGAAGTATCCGCTGATGACAGTTTCTTTGGTAAAATTGATCGGATCATAGACAATGAATGTTCAAACATATCCAGTGCCATAAAGACACAAATCAGATACTTACAATACAAGTCAGATAAGTAAGGAAACACTTTCTAGCTGTGCGCACCTGCCTCTGCAGGCGAAGCCGCCGACGGGCCCCCTCTACCCACAAGCACCCTGAAAAAAGGCAGAAATGTATTCTCAACCGAGCCACTACGTGGCGAAGGTTCCCCTCTTGATGCCTCTAATACATGATTAGGCGGGTGTCAGCGGCAAATGTGCCGCGTAAGCGGTGTGTTTGGCCGCTGACAGGCCCCGCACAAGTCATAATGGCATACTCGTGAAGCGAGGCGAACTCTACCGTGTAATCCTTCCCTCCCTTTATTCTTCTCAGTGTCCTCCGCGATCTTTGCGCCTCCGTGTGAAAAAATGAGAATAGAGCCTCTCTGTTTTGCATATATCAACAAAAAACATGCAAGCATTCTGCCATTTTTCGCCATATATAGTGTATACTAAACTTTATAAAGCTTGTGCCAAAATGAGTAATACTAACACAAGCTCAAAGGAGATTATTGTGGCAGCAGTTATCGACAGGCCGCCGCCTACGGGAGAAGGACTTACATATGAAAAGGTCTGGGCCATGTTCCAGGAAACCGACCGAAAAATTAAGAAACTCAGCAAACAGATGGGTGATTTGCATAACAGCTTTGGAAATTTGGCCGAACATCTGGTTGCTCCCAGCATTAACACCCGTTTCAACGAACTGGGATACCACTTTGGCGCCGTTTCTCCCGGCGGACATAGAATATATGATGAAAAGGGAAAAATCAAAACAGAAATAGACATACTGCTGGAAAACAAAAGCTGTCTTATGGCAGTGGAAGTGAAAACAAAACCAAAAGTGCAGCACATTGAGCACCATAGTACCCGGCTAAAAATACTGAGAGAGTACCGTGACAAGATGGATGATGGAAGGAAAATTTATGGAGCAATTGCCGGAGCCATGTTCGGGACAGAGGAGAAAAAGGCAGCCATTGAAGCAGGTTTCTACGTTTTGGAACAATCCGGCGATACCATGAAAATAGAAGTCCCCGAGGGATTTACACCAAGCGAATGGTAAGCCCCCCCTACCCATGAGCACCCTGAAAAAAGGCAGAAATACATGCTCTTTAAACATGATTGGTCGCCGACGGGCCCCGCACAAGTCTTTACAGCATGTATTTCTGTTTTATTTTAGTTTTGCGAAAATATGCCGATGATGAAAATGGTATGTTCTCGGGGACTGTAAAGGAATTATTTCTTTATGTAATAACATCATGGCAGGTGATTGCTGTCACAATAGCCATAATAATGTATATTTTCCTGGTTAATTACGTTGGCCGTACCTATCGCCGCCCGCGATCGGTTTCTAAATCCAGGCCCAAGAAAGTAAAAGCTCCAAAACCTGAAAAAGCCAGCTCAAAAAAAGGGGAAAATGTAGACCCTGACAACGATCTTGGCCTTGATGAGGAATGAAAAATAAATGAAGTCAATAACGAAAGAACTCTGGTTTAACACTGCAAAAAACCGGGAATTTATCAATATTACCGGGGAAGTAAATGCCCTGCTGGGAAATTCCGGCATCAAGGAAGGGTTGTGCCTGGTAAACGCAATGCATATCACCGCCAGTGTTTTCATCAATGATGACGAATCCGGGCTGCACCACGACTTTGATGTATGGCTGGAAAAACTTGCCCCCCATGAGCCGGTCTCTTATTACCGTCATAACACCGGTGAAATCAACGCTGATGCCCATTTAAAACGGCAGATCATGGGCCGGGAAGCGGTGGTTGCGGTTACGAACGGCAAGCTCCACCTGGGCCCATGGGAACAGATTTTTTACGGTGAATTTGACGGACAGCGCCGTAAACGGGTATTAGTTAAAATCATTGGCGATTGAAGAATTATTCTGCATTTAATACAAGACGGAACCCCAGGAAATTACCCGGTTGAGTAGGAAATTGTCCGCTCCGGAATGCAGAACGCAGAAAATTAGCATTATCATGTCTCCAGCCTCCTCCCCGGAAAACACGCAGAGCTCCGGAATCCGGGCCTGTGGGGTTTGTGCCTCCGCTGAGAATATCTGACCTGTTCCAGTCCCAACACCATTCTCCGACATTGCCGTGCATATCATACAGCCCAAAAGCGTTGGGGGCAAAACTCCCGACAGGGAGTGTGCCTGCGCTATTAAAATTGGCCTGAGCAGCAGAGATAGAGTCCCCGGTAAAAAATCTTGTCGTTGTTCCTGCGCGGCAGGCAATTTCCCATTCTGCTTCGGTTGGCAGCCGGTATCCGTTCGCTTCCTGATTAAAAGTAATGGTTTGCTCAGACATAATATAAACTGGGGTAAGCCCTTCTCTTTCGCTTCGGCTGTTGCAATACTCAACCGCCTGAAACCAGGTAACCCGTTCTACCGGTAAATTCGGCCCTCTGAATTGACTGGGATTTGTCCCCATTATTTCCTCATATTCAGACTGGGTTACTTCGTAAATTCCCATGTAAAAGGGGCTTAATATTACTTCCCGCTGTTGTTCATTGCTAGGCCCCACTCCCGGAGGGCTGCCTATGGTAAATGTACCGCCTTCTATCCGCACAAATCCTGCCGGAGTAGAGCTGATAATGACCGGAATTTGATCAGCTGAATGTTCTGCAATGGAATCCCCGGCTGCCGAAGCTTGGACAGAAGATTGTTCAGGAGCCGCCGCACACAGGAAAAAAGCTGCAATAAGAAAAACACCATACCATTTTTTCATTTTGTTATACCTCTCGCTTTATTTTACTTTTGCTTATAACCACCGTCAATATATATATATAAACACTGTTTGATCCTATATCGTAACAATTTCCTGCCCACCGCCGTCCGATAATTTCCTGTGCAGTGTTTTGCGCCCAATACCTAAAACTTCAGCAGCTTTGCTTTTATTGCCTTTGTAATGATTGATGGCGGCGCGGATGATGAGCTTTTCCGATTCCTCAAGGCTGATGGTGAGAGGAACGCGCACCCAGTCATCGTCACCGGCGGATTGCAGGAAGGGGGGCAGATCTTCCGTGGTGATGAGATTCTTTCGGCACATGACCACGGCGCTTTCAATGCAGTTGCGCAGTTCGCGGATATTACCGGGCCAGTCGTAAGACGATAACCGTGAATACACTTTTTCGTGGATGCCGTCAATAGCCTTACCGTTTTCGGCAGAGAATTCCTTGAGAAAACTTGCTGCCATAACAGGAATATCTTCTTTTCGTTCACGCAGAGGCGGAACGGCAATACTCACCACATTAAGGCGGAAGTACAGATCCTCGCGGAAATTGCCTTTTTCAATTTCAGCCTTGAGATCTTTATTGGTAGCGGCAACAAGGCGGACATCTGTTTCAACGGTTTCTTCGCCGCCAACCCGTTCAAATTCCCGTTCCTGCAGCACCCGCAGCAGTTTTATCTGAATGCTCTGTTCTATTTCGCCAATTTCGTCAAGAAACAGGGTTCCCCCGTTGGCCAGTTCAAATCGCCCGCGCCGCCGCGATACCGCTCCGGTAAAAGCCCCTTTTTCGTGGCCAAACAACTCGCTTTCCAAAAGATTTGATGAAAGAGCAGAACAGTTTACTTTTACGAGGGGCTTGCCCTTGCGGGGTGAAAGTTCGTGAATAGCGTCGGCTACCAGCTCCTTCCCAACGCCGGATTCCCCGGTAATTAAAATGGAAGCTCTCGTGGGAGCGGCCTGGCCAATCATGTCAAGAACTTTTCGCATACCAGGCGACTTGCCGATCATGGTGTTGGACAGCCGGCTGCGTTCCAGTTCCGCTTCCATTTCACGGTGACGCATAATCAGTTCCCGGTTATCGAGAGCGCGCTTTACAAGAAGGGACAAGCGGTCAAGGTTAACGGGCTTGGTAAGAAAATCCCATGCCCCCTCGCGCATGGCGTTGACCGCATTTTCTACCGTCCCATGCCCGGTGAGAACGACCACCGGAAAGCCGGGGTTTTCCGCCAGTATGCGCCGCATCAATTCACCGCCGTCCATACCAGGCATACGCAGGTCGGTAATGACCAGGTCAATGTCGCCTTTGCAAAAATGTTTCCACGCTTCTTCCCCATCGGCAACACAAACTGTTTTGTATCCGTCCATTTCCAGCGAAGCGGCAAGTCCTTCCCGGATATTTTTTTCATCATCGGCAATAAGGAGTTTGAATTTCATTTTGCATATTCTCCGTTTTTGCATCCAATTAACCGCTGTTCTTTCTGATAGACAGGCAGGCTGATCTCAAAATCCGTACCCTCCCCTTCCCGCGAATCCACAGAAACATCGCCCTGATGTTCCCGGATAATTTTATACACGAGGGTCAGCCCAAGGCCGGTACCGTTGTCTTTCGTAGTATAATACGGCTCGAATATTTTTTTTAGATTTTCCGGCATTATCCCAATACCGGTATCACACACACTTATCCGGATTTCGCTGTCCAATGCAATCGTGGCAATGGTTAAAAGGCCACCGTTGGGCATTGCCGCCTGGGCATTTTTTATAAGGTTGAGGAGCGCCTGTTTCATATAACGCTCGTCAATAAGTACAGGCGGCAGTTTTTCATCAAGTTCAACCCAAAGACGAATGTCTGATTGTTCCAGTTCGGCACGGAAAAAATCGGCAAGTTCGGTAATAAGGGAATTGAGATTCCCTTCACGCAGTTCCAAAGTCATGGGACGCACAGCAAACAGAAAATCAACAACAATGCGGTTCAAACGATCAACTTCTTCATGCAATACGGTAAAATACTTGTGATTATTTCCGTCTTTGATTCCGATTGCTTTTTGCAGAAGCTGCAGATGGATTGAAATTGCGCCTAACGGGTTTTTTATTTCATGGGCAACACCGGCGGCGAGAGTGGTCAGACTGGCAAGATTTTCGGCGCGGCGCAGACGGGCTTCCCGCCCCCGTTTTTCGGTGATGTCTTCAATGCGGACAAGAGAACCGGTAATATGGCGCTTCTCCACAAGCGGGTGAACACTGATCGAAAGCAGGCGGTTCGCCCCCGCATCGGAGATGCGCTGTGATCTCACATACATTTCATGTTCTAATACCTGATCACCGCTTTGCAGCGATTTCTTAAAGAAACCAGCCAGATCATCATCAGAAATAATTTCCCACAATAATATGCCTTCCTTATGGCTGAGCGACAGTAAGCGTAATGCAGATTGATTTGCTTTTATCAGCGAATGTTTTTCATCGCAGACGAGAATGCCGGAGGGCAGCGAATCAAGTACAGTCTCCAGCCTGGCAATTTCGGCAGAAGCGGAAACAAGAAGTTCACGGTATTGTTCTGCGGTGAGCTTGTCCTTTTTACTAAGAGCACGCAGGTAAAAACTGTTCATGAGACCATATCTTCCTTAAGGCGGTAAAACAACGATTCCAGGGCAAGATCCGGCTTCTGGTTCCAGACGCTAAAAGCGGCCTGCGTTTCTCCAATCCGCTTATTCCAGATTTCACGGCATGTAACGAAAACGGGACTTTGTCTGCACTCCGCAAACGATCGGGACACAAGGTCAAGCAAAAGGGCAAGAAAGCGGGGAAAAGACCGCCCTTCAAAATTGCCGCTGGATGAAAGCAATACAGCAAGTACTTCTTTTGCCTCTGTCACGCGGCCAAAACCTGCGGCATCGGCAATTAGGGTGCAATAACTGTCCAGAGCCTTAATTGCCGGAGACAGGGATTTATCACTCAGAGCAGACTGGCTATTAACAGCGCGGGCAACTGCGGCGATAAAAAACGCCGAAAGATTGATGAGTTTTTCAGACGGCTGCGGCAGAAATGAATCGAGGTAAGCAGAAACCGACTCGGCCAAATGAGATGAGTCTCTGAAAACCCTCCGGATGATTTCCCGTTCCTTATCAATGCTGCGGGTAACGAACCGGTAAGGCCGCAGCCGCGATTGAATCGTAGGCAGCAACGACTCCCGCCTCTGCGCAGTGAGGATTATGGTTATTGATCCGGGCGGCTCTTCAAGCAATTTCAGCAATGTATTGGCAGCCGGTTCCTGCATCCGGTCGGCATTTTCAATAATGAGAATTTTTCGTTTTCCTGCCGGTGATAAATGGCTCCAGGAAGAAGCTTTCCGCACCTGCGCAATGGGAATCCCTTCACTTATCCATTCATCCTCCAGTTTAAAAGCATTATTAACAAGAGAAGCTGCCAGCTTTTCAATTACAGTGTGTTTTTCGGCGGCAGCGGGTGATTCAATCTCATCAATTTCTTCTTCCAGCGATTGTATTAACGGTAATGGATTGATTTTTCCCGACCTTGATTCGTATTCCCAAACTGACGGGGAAAAACGTGCAAGCAATTTTTGCAATGAACGGACAAATAATAAACGCCCCGGTATAGATGAAGGATCACGCAAAAAGGCAGCACGGGTAGCGGCAATTTCTGCGGCAAAACTGCGTGGACCGATCATGGCCAAAGCAGGATGAGTTAACGATCGATTCCGGGTGCAGGAAGAACAGTCGCAGCCCCAGGGAGCCGCATTGCTGTTCCGGGCGGCTGCACCGTTGTCAACTGCATTGACAGGGACAGTTTTTTCACAGGTCAGAGCTCGCGCAAGCTCTATTGCCGAACTGCCTTTCCCCGATGCCTGCGGCCCAAACAACAACAGCGAAGGAGCGAGTTTGTTCGAAAGAAAATCAGCCTGCATTTGATCTGTTGCCGGCTGTGCAATGATGTTTTCAAACAACAGTTAGCCCCTGTAAAAGCAAAAAATCAATTGAACAACCGGTTCCGCCGTATTATTCGGACCCGGTTTCGGAATAATGTGAATAATCCGCATGAACAATTCCACAAGAGAACTGTTACCCAGAATAATATTCGGGTTAAACAAGGGCTGGATACGAATTATGAACAACAGCAAATATACAACAACAATTCCTTTTGCAAGACCATAGGCAAATCCCAAAAGGCGATCAAGACCGGTAAGTTTTATTTTTGTGATAATATCCTTTATTATTACTCCCAGAAATTTGATGATCATAAAAACAACAAGAAAAAGTAAAACAAATGAAATAATATCGGCCAGCAAATTTATTTCCAGCGAGAAATACTCACTTATAAAAAGAGCCGCCCTTCTGAAGAACAATATGGCAAACAGCAAACCAAAAACCACCGCTGCCAATGAAAAGAATTCACTGACAAAACCCTTTGCCGAACTGCGTAAAACAAAGAGGGCAATAATCACAATGATAATAATATCAATGATTGCAATATTCATCCGTCTCTCCTTTAATTACATCATAAATAGCATTACTAATAATAACGGCGCCGTCAAGACACCCTATCCGCCGGGCAGCTTCTGCAAGTAATTCTCTTTGCTTATCATTTTCTGCAACAGCGCTTACCGTGCGGGAAAGTTTTTCGGGATTAACATCGCTGCCGGTCAAAACAATCGCCGCCCCCTCCCGTTCAAAAAACCTTGCGTTCTCAATTTGATCGCCTCTCGTACCGGCTCCGCTTAGCGGGACAAGTATCATTGGTTTTCCGAGGACCGCGCTTTCCCAAACCGTACCTGCGCCGCTGCGCCCCAGTACCAGTTCAGCCGCAGCAAGCACATGAGGCATTTCTTCCTTGATATAGGGAAGCGGAATATACCGATCGTTTTTATGCAATGTCCATTCCTGATCGGGCCCATACTGATGAACAACTGTGTAACTGCGGCATAGATCATCCTGGGCTGCGCTTACCAGCATATTAACCTCCCGTGCCCCCTGGCTTCCCCCCAATACAAGCAGAATCCGTTCCTGCAGCCCAAGCCCTAAAAATACCCGTCCTTTTTCCGGATCTGCTTTTAAGCCGGTACCGGATACCCGGAAAGCAGAACGTACAGGATTACCGCACACAGTAACCCTGTCCTGCAGATCCGGGGGAAGAGACTTGCAGGTATCCTTGTACGCGACAAAAACCCTGCCGCCGGTTTTCCGCACAAACCTCAGATTTAATTTTGTTGCCAGGCCGGGGCTAAAATCCGACTCATGGGTAAAAACGGGAATGCCCAATGAAGCTGCGGCGGCACAGGGAGGTACACTGACAAAACCGCCCTTGGAAAAAAGGATATCCGCCTTGTGCTTTTTCAAAATGCGTCTGGCCGCAAAGAAACCTAAGATAACCCTGAATATATCGGGAATGGTTTTCAGGGAAAAATAGCGTCTGAGCCTTCCGGCCGGAATACCAAAGAATTCAACCCCTGCTCCTTCCACAATTGAACGATCCATGCCGGCGTTAGATCCTATCCAGAAAATTCTGTTCCTCTGTTCAAAACGGTTTTTTAGTTCTTCGATAACCGCCAATCCGGGATATATATGTCCTCCGGTTCCCCCGCCGGTAACAGCAATATTAGCCATAAAGTCAGAATACCGGATTATGGAGCAAGTAACAAGGAGAGATAAAAAAGAACAGCTTTTTATGAATCTTCTGCGGGATATAAATATCGATATACATCAAAATAACAAGCCCATTCATGAACATCAGAAAGAGCAGCTATATTTTTTGCCAGAACACAGGCGCGCCGCAATGAAAAAACCCTGCCCCTGGTGCCGTCGTCAGGGCAGAAGCATTTTTCGCGGTAAGCTTTTTCTCCGGCAGCCGGAACATAGTCTGTTTCTCCTCCCTGACCGCTGTAACCAAAGCCCCACAGTAATGAAGAAAGCGAATGTTTTTTTCCGCCGGCAGGAATACGATAACATTCCGCCCTGTTTATGGTAAAACCTTCCGGCAGAGCACCGTTCATTTTTTTAAGAAATTCGTCAGGCGAAACGGCATGAGAAAATTCAACGGCGGCAATTTCCGCCCCGGCAGCAATGCCTACAGAAAGCGGTGAAACAATTTCCAGTTTTGCCAGGGGGTTAAAACCCTGAGTGTACCGCACATCCAAACCGGCACGGTTCATTGCCATGGAAAAAATCTCAATGAGGCTTAAATGCCCGTGAAAAACAGCACTTCCTTCCTTGGTAAAACTGAACAGGAGTTTCCAAGTGGCAGGATCGCTTTTGGAGGCTTCATTCGAATTTTTATCACACGGAGACACGGAGGCACGGAGGGAAGGTTGAAGATCTGCAACCCACTCATCTCCTCGCTGTCCGTTTTCTTCTCCGTGCTCTCCGCGCCTCCGTGCCTCTGTGTGAAATATTTGCGAGTAGTACTTTTCATTTTCATTACAAGAACCGCAGGGGTGCGGGCAATCTGCAGCACAGGGGGAGGTCATTTCGCCACGATTGGATTTTTCCAGTTCTTTTCGCAGGTAAGTATCTGAAACGCCCGAAACAACAGGCTGCCAGGGCAGCGGAGAAGCCGGGTCTTTGGCAGAAAGATAGTTATTGACAAGTTCATCATTGTTTTTCAGTATTTCAAACCATACATCTTTGGCGATATATTCCTGCCAAGGATCAAGTCTGGTACCGGCAAGAAAAGCTTCTTCAACCAGATCGCCGGATCGCTCATTTCCACGGCTTAAAATGCCTTCAAGCACGGAAATCAGAGGATCGGAAACACTTACTTTATGTCCCAGCGGTTTAAGCTTTGATCGGATATAGTTTAGTTTGGCAGCAGCGCTTTCACTGTCAATCTGTTTTGCCCATTGATACGGTGTATGGGGTTTTGGCACGAATATCCCCACATTGACATTGAAGTGCATTGCTGATTTTTTGCCAACATTACTGATAAAATTCACAATCTCAGTTTCTTCACTTTTTATTATTTGTTCATTGTTTATTGTTACTTGAACCGGCAGGCCAATCATAAAATAAAATTTTGCTCCCCGCCATCCGTTCTTTTTTGCTTCACGAAGAATACTAACGACAGAATCTTCAGTGACCTGTTTGTTAATCGCCATCTGCCAAAAATCCAGAGGGGTTTCAACAGCAAATGTCAGGCCGCTTTTGCGTACACTTGAAACTTTTTCCAGCAGGGAAAGCGAGAAGGTAGAAACTTTAAGCGAAGGTAATTGAAACGAGACATGTCTGCTGCGGAAACGGGAATCCAGGGTATCAACAAGGCAGCCGATACCGGAATAATCACCGGTAGAAAGCGATGAGAGGCTTATTTCGCGGTAGCCGCCCAGGTTAACAAGCGCATCTGCTTCACGGACAAGGATTTCCCGGTCCTTTTGCCGCATGGGGCGGTACCAGTAACCGGCATGACAAAAACGGCACCCATTGCCGCAACCCCGCATGATTTCCAGTACGCCGTGGTGCTGGACGGTTTTCATGCTTGCAATGGGATATACAGCGGGCATTTCTTCACTTTGCGAAAATCCCGGATAGACGGCACGGAAAACTTTTTCCTTTCCCTTCACCCAGACATTGGGATGTTTGCTCAAATGATCCAACATCGCAGCTCTGTAAGACATGCTCCCTGATCCCCGATCCCCGATCCCCGATCCCCGTTTAATCTCCAACAATTCCGCCGCAAGGTCAAAAAACCCGGCCTCCGCCTCGCCCATCCAGAATGCATCAATAAAGGCGCTGTACGGCAAAGGGTTGGAAACTGCCGGCCCTCCGGCTATTACCAGCGGATCATTCGCGCCGCGCCGGTCACATCGAAGGGGAATGCCGGAAACATCAAGCATGGTGAGTATACCGGTTATCCCCAGCTCATAACCCAGGGTAAACAGCAGGACATCAAGGCTTTTCAGGCTGATGCCGGTATCCAGGCCGTACAGCGGCAGTTTTTTTTCACGAAGCAATTGTTCAAAATCAGGCGCGGGAGCAAAGGCCCGGTCACAGGAAATGCCGGGAATTTTGTTAAGACCATTGTAAATTATACGGAATGCCTGATTGGACATCCCGATTTCATACAGATCGGGAAAAGCGATTACAGTTTGCAGAAGCGCATCCGCATTCGCCAGCCTGCCGTACTCGCCGCCGGTATAACGCGCGGGTTTATCCATGTTCAGCAGCAGCGGGCCAAGGTCTTTAACAGGATCAACAAACATTTTTTATAAATTATCCGGAAATTGTTATACCACTGGATAAAATCCACGGCATTATTGCCGAACCATAATTTATTTCTTCGCGGGAAACGGCGCGCAGTTCTTTAAACAAACTGCCAAGATTGCCGGCAATCATGGTTTCGCCCACAGGCCTGGTAATTTTACCGTTTTCAATAATGTATGAATTTTTTGCCACTCCGGAAAAATCGCCGTTATCCGAGGGGTTGCCGCCGGAAAAACGCCCCAACAGTATGCCTCTTTTTACATCGGCTATCATACCGGCAAGAGTGCTTGATCCGCTTTGAATAATTAACGCTCCGCCCCCTGAGGGACAGCGCGGTTTCCCGGTTTTGTTCGAGCCGTACAAACCAAGTGTAAAATTTGAAAGAATACCGTTTTCAATCAGGTTGCAGTTTTCAGCGCGGAATCCATCGCCGGTAAAATGATAACCCGTTTCTATTGAAGGCCCCTGCGGTTCGCAGCGCAGAGTCAGAAGTCCGGATGCAACCTGCTTGCCAAGCATGTCTTTCCAGGGCGAATTGCCGGTAATAAGAGGATAATCCCCCATGTATACATCTTCCAAAAATCCGATAAAATCGGAAAGGCTGTCGGGAGTGATAATAATATCGCCGGTAAAAGAACCATCAACCGGCTTAACATCGGTCTGTTCGGTTGACTGGCGCATAAGATCATCAATATTTCCCCATTGCCGTAATTGTTTTGACATGTCCCTGTGAGATGCCCCCGAATAATTAAAACTTGAAGCCTTCGTGCCTATTTTTGTCGTAAACATTGCAAAAAAATTATACAAGCCCGAATGCGATTCAAATTCCGCACCGTTGGTATTTGCAAAAAAAGTTTCACCGCAATTAAAATCAAGAATGCATTGTTCAAGGTTCGTATTGGGATAGGTTGATCCGCAGTATTCCAAAAATTCATTAAGCCGGTCATACATTACTGCGCTGTCCGCTTCTCCCGGGCCATTTTCAAAACACTCAAGCGGATGTTCGGGAGATATATCATTGGCGCTGTCCGGCTCTGAGGCTTTTGCCATGTCCAGCGCGTCCTGTGCGGCTTTTTGCATAGTGTCATCGTCATAACGGTTTACGGTGACAGTTCCCTTACGGTTTTCAGAATGAACGGTAATACCAAGGCTGACATCAACAGTTGTCCGGTACAGGCTCATTTTTCCGGCTTCAACATTGAGTTCATATTTTTCTCCCCTGGCAAGTCTGATCTGCGCCTTGTCTGCGCCGATTTTTTTTGCATAGCCGCATGTTTTGCGGACTATATCCATCCCGTTAAAATCCGTCATTACACACGACCTCCTACATTAAGACGGCAGCGCAGTGCCGGGCCTCCTTCACCTGTCGGTATAGCCTGTTTTTTACCGCACATTCCTCCTGATGCCCAGATCATATCATCGGAAACCGCGGTTACCGTTTTGAGCATATCAAAAGCGACTCCTGATATGGTCGTATCGCGTAACGCATCGGCTATTTTACCGTTTTTAATTTCATAACCCAAAATAACGCCGAACATAAATTCACCGGTTGAGTCCGCCTGTCCGTTGGAAGAACGCACAAAGTAATAGCCATTGTCTATACCTGCAATCATGTCCCGGAGCTTTGATGTTCCCGGCAGTATCGCAGTATTGCGCATACGGATAAGCGGCTCATCATAAAATCCGAATGCGCGCGCATTACCGGTAGGTTCTGTCTTAAAAATATGCGCCGAATGTTTATTATGCATATAAGATCTCAGCACGCCTTTGTCGATAAGGATCGCATCCTGCGCCTGTACTCCCTCATCATCTATCCACACCGGAACCGGACAGGTTTTTCCCATTGCCGTGTTTGCAAAATCAACCATGCTGATAAGCGGGCTGGCAACCTGTTCGTCCATCATGTCAGCGGCGACTGAACCGCCCAAAACCAAATCTGCCTCTACCGTATGACCAATCGCTTCGTGCGCCAAAATGCCGGCAATATCCGGCGCCAGGACAACTTCATGTGTACCGGCTTTAGCGTAAACGCCCCTGGCTTTTTTTTCCAGTTCGTCCGCCAGGACATCTATCTGCGCGAACACATCCTGCGGCTTTTGGAATACATCCTCAAACTGCCCCAGCCCTCCGTACACATCACGCAGGTCAACAGGATCATCGCCTGCGGTCTTTGTCATGGTAACATAGAGTATTGTTCTGGGCGTCAGTGAATATGCTGATGTTCCGTCAGATGTACACAATGTTTTTTCCATATCAAGACATTGCAGCCCAATGGCCCGTGAAGCAAGCCAGGGAAATTGTGTGATGCAATAATTATCAATCGCTTTAATAAATTCAATTAGTTCTTTGCGATCAAGGCGTGGTTTTACTGTTGCAAGGTTATTATCTGCAGATCCTGATCGGGAAGGCAGAGTGGCGTTTGAATCCTGCGGTGATTTTGATGCAAGAAAGCGCGCATTTGTAACAGCCCGTTCAGTTATTTTACTGATTGCATCCGGTGATGTCTCGGGAGTTGAGGCAAAACCCCATACACCGTTTTTGAAAACCCTCGCAGAAACCCCGTTTTGTACATTACGGCTGTTATTTACAATATTACCGTTCAGTATGCTTATGCCGGTACTGGTATTTTCCTGCGCTCTAATTTCCATATACTCGGGAAAATTCCCGGCAAAATGTTCCAGTTGGGCAAATTTCATGGTGCCTCCAGTGTAATTATAAGAATTATAGCATGAAAAAGGCAGATTGGAGAAGACATAAACTCATGCCTTTTGGAAAAGTCCACCCCCATATTGGCTATCTACACGATTTCAGGGGCGATCTACACGATCTAAGCAAAAAAACACTATCTTTTTAAGATAAGCGGTGTTATATATCACATATCCATATAAAGGATAGTAGTTTTTATGAAATAAAAAGGAGGGTTGATGAAGAATTCATTGCAATTTTTAGCAATTATTGCTTTTGCGGCAATGGTTGGGTTTTCAATGACTGCCTGTAATCGCGGAGGCGGCGATAGAGGCGGCGGCATTCCCGGTATCGGCGGCGGCGGAACATTTACTGTAACCGGTATTCCGTCCGAGTACAATGGGATGTATGCATCATTTACCGGAAATGATGAGAGTAATGCTGATTTTTCAGCTATAAGCTGGGAAAAACTCGCAACACTGGAAAAAAACAGCCGTATTTCCAACGGGAGAGTTGTTTTACCTCTGTGGATTCAGCCTGATGCTGATAACGAACCTGATGTTTTTATCAGATATTCCGGTAATCATACTTTGACGGTTAATTTTTATTTACATTCATCGTCGTCTGACCTTTTTCCTTTACGATTTCAATTTTGGCAATTTTCTTCAGTAGCATTTACCAGCGGCAGCGCTTCAAGGGACTGGAGTGACGGAGAATATTACGGACCTGATATGTAATCGCAGCATAACGAGGGAGGGAATTAATAATGGCATTATTAAACAAGTTAAGCGACATGGCAAAAAACATTGGCGACAAAACAAGCGAAACGGTTGAAACCGCAAAACTTAATTCAAAAATCAGTTCAGAAAAAAACGCAATTGACGGCATTTATAGAAAAATGGGGGAGCACTGTTATCAGCAGTATAAATCAGGTGTAAGCCTGCCGGAGGGAGCAGCCGCGTTTTGCGCCGAAATTGACAAGCATAATGCGGCAATAGACGAAGCAAATGCTGAAATTGAACGCATTAAAGCGCAGGCGCTTGCCGCATCAGCTATTGCCGCCGGAGGAGTTGTGTGCACTTCCTGCAGTCATGCAAACAGCCCCGGCATAAAATTCTGTCAGGAGTGCGGCGCGAAACTGGAAGCGCAACTGGAAAAGCCCGCTCCAGCCTCCGGCGGCGGCGTTTGCCCTTCCTGCGGCAAAGCGTTAACACCCGGCAATAAATTCTGTCAGGAGTGCGGCGCGAAAGTGGAAGCGCCCGCCAAGCGTCTCTGCTCCTGCGGCGCGGAGATTGTACCCGGTGTTAAATTCTGCAATGAATGCGGTTCAAAAATAGAATAAAGGGGGAAAATCTTATGAAAGCAGGTGAAGTTTTTTCAAAAACAATGCCTTTTGCATGGGCAAAATTGATGTTAGGGCTTTTGGTTGTGGTGATTTCCATAGTGATTTTAGCAGTGCTGATGGGTATAGCATGGCTGTTTAAAAGCGAAGCCGTTGGTTTTGTCATGTTCATTATATGGCTGAGCGTGACCGGAATTGTTAATTTTATCATTAACCACTACTTGGGTTATTTGCTCAAGGCGGGGCATGTTGCGGTAATAACAGAAGCGGTAACCACGGGTCGCATCCCCGACAATCAGGTAGCATACGGAAAGGAAAAGGTAAAAGAGCGTTTCCTTACGTCTAACATATACTTTGTCGTGGATAAACTCGTGGCCGGCGCGGTAAGACAAATTCAAAGGGCAGTAGAAAAACTGGGGAATGTTATGGGCGGTTTTATCCCCGGCATGGACGGCGTAATGAAAATTGCAAAAATGTTTATCAGTATCGCCCTTGGGTATATAGATGAGTGCTGTCTGGGATATACGTTTCTGAAAAAAGACCAGAGCGCATTCAAGAGCGCAGCGGACGGTGTAGTAATCTACGCGCAGAACTGGAAAAAGCTTCTTGCAAACGCGGCGAAAACCACGGCCATAGTTGTTGTGTTAATTGTGGTGATTACGCTAACGGTGTTCATACTCTTTGGTTTACTCATCCGTATTTTTAATTTTGAAGGGATTATAGCGACTATAGCAGGATTTGCGGCATTTTTACTTGCGGTTTTTGTGGCCTGGGCGGTAAAAAAAGCTTTTATTGACAGTTATATGATGGTCAGCATGATGGTGTCCTATATGGAAGTCGCTCCGTCAACGCAAATAACCTTTGACATTTACGGAAAATTATGCGGCTGGTCAAATAAATTTAAAGAACTGTTCAATAAGGGGCAAAAAGAAAGCCCAATTCCGCAAGGCGCTCCTGCAATGGCGGGAACGGCGCAACCGGCAGCAACGACCGCCGGTACCAATGAAAAACCAATATTCTGCGGCGAGTGCGGTGCAAAGAACAAACGGGGAGCAAAATTCTGCGGCGGCTGCGGCAAGGCGATGGCGTAGGATGGGGAATGGAGAATAGGGAATTATTTTTCAATATCGGCCATGGTTTGAATAAACTGTTCAGGCGTTACTGCGGGAATTGAAGAGGAGGAAAAATCTTGAGGATTTCTGGTAATGATGTAATCGACAGCAAGACTTTCGCCAACGACAAACTGGACGGAGTCTTCAAAGTCTTCCCAATCCATGTCCAGCGCATGATAGATATGGTTGTCAGTTACAGTGGCAGGATAAAAGACAGAGAGAATTCCTTTTATGGCTTCACGAGCAGAGTCTTTTCCAATCCCTTTACTGGAAATATAGAAAATGTCGGTTACTGCAGAAGCAGAAACATATCCGATTATCTTCTTTTTTTCGGCGAGGTCAAAAATTTCTTTGGAGTCAGTAAAAAAAGCAGAGCGGTTAAGCAATATATCCAACACAATATTGCTGTCGGCAAGAACTTTCATTTAAGGTGTCTTGCCAGCCTTTCGTCACGGATTTCTTCAAGGGTTATATCACCCAAATGTGAGAGTATTCCAACAAGAGAATCGGATATAGGTGTTTCCGAGCGATTACCATCGCCTTTCTTATTATACAAGGGAGGGACAGTCTTATCCTGTTTGACAAAGGGTATGACTTTGAATTCAACCTGCGCCTTTCCTTCAGGAATTTCACGGGGTACTTCAAGGGTTATCCGCCGGTTAGCCGGTACGTCAACGGTTTGTGTAATGGTCATGAGGTAATTGTAGCATGAGAATGGGGAATGGAGAATAGGGAATTGAAAATAGCCCTGTATGGGGCTGTTAATAAAAGCCGGCGGGCTTTGAACGCGGAGTAAGATTGTGAAATCAAAATTCATTGCAATCGGAATGTTGGCGTTTGTATTGTTTGCCTTCCTTGCGCCCCATGAGGCGCACGCGCAGAGGAGGCTGAACAGTGACCAGGCAGTGCAGCTTTACAACAGGCTGGACAGACTCACGCCTGCTCAAAGGAGGGAGGCCACCGAGGCTATCGACACCATTCTGCGTGTTATGAGGCAATACGGAGCCGACAAAAACCCAAGCAGGTCAAGACAGGCCGCCGGATGGCTGTTAAATCAAGTCGGTAGTAGTAATGCGGTTCCGGCTTTTTCCATGTTTTCGGACCTAAAATCAGCCTTTGATCTTTTTGCCCGCGGCAGGGACAGGTTTCGCACAGACGGTACGAGGTGGACCATTGATTTGCTCGAATTTGCAGGAGGCAGAGCATTGCCGGGTAACTATGTCGGGGCTATTGCCAATGCGGGAAGGGTCATGCTCGCAATGACTGAATACCATCTGGGCAGAACGGAATTCATAGCCGCAACCGCAGAGAATATGGGCCGAAACCCGATATGGGCCAAAATAACCGAGGATAGATGGCGGGATTTTGCACAAGGGTTTTATGCGTCCGCTTGGGAAGCCCCCGGCAGAAATGAACCCGCTAATAAAAATTACCACCATTTCGCCCGGATACATGAGTATATCAATGCCATTGAAACGCTGGAAAGACTGGGCGTATTGTCGAGGCCGTAAAACAAAAGGTAAAAAAGGAGGTTTTATTACATGAAAACAACCGTTATTCAACCACACAAGTCGTCGCTTGGCATGGACGCAAACATCGCTGCAATGATTATTTTTATTGCTATGACGGTATTGTCGTGGGTACCGTATTTGCGATGGGCTATATGGGGTGTGCCGCTTGTTTTTTTCTTTATTGAAAAAGAAAGCAAGTTTGTAAAATATCAAGCCATTACTGCTCTCATTATCGGAATTGGTTCGGCGGGCATATCAATCCTGCTGCGAATCTTCAGAACGGTTATCAGAATTATATTGGGCTGGCGTATAGGTGCTTTGGTAGGCTCGTTCACACACCTGGTTAACATTGCCATAACGGCGCTTCTCATTTATCTGTTGATCATGGCTGTCAGCTATAAACAGGTTGAACTGCCGGTTATCGGACCGATTGCGGAAAAAAACAGCGGAAAACCAGACGGCGAAAATACGGAGCAACCGGACAACAGTACTGCTGAGACCGAAGAAAAACCATTATTCTGTGGCGAGTGCGGGGCAGAGAATAAAAGGGGAGTAAAGTTTTGCGGCAGCTGCGGCAAAGCGATTGTATAGGGGAACAACAGCCCGTTGGGCTGTTAATATAAGCCGGCGGGCTTTGTACGTGACAGGAGTGTTTATTATGAAAAACACAGTAAAAAGAGGGGTTTTATTTTTGGCTCTCGCAGTTTTAATAGCGGGCGGGGTTTTTGCACAGAGAGTCGGTGAAACTGTAGTAGTTGGCGGCAGGACTTACACCGTGGCGGAAGTGGGTTTTGACGGCAGCATCCTGCTACGGCCCGTAACGGCCACGCCCTCCGCACCCGTAGGTGTCACCGGCTCCGGTCTTGACGGGAGGTGGAGAGGAAGAACGAGCGGTACCATTATTACTATTACCGGTGATCAAGCCGTGTACACGCAAATAGGTACCCACGCTTTGACACAGGATGCGGCAGGTAAAGGGCGAATCGTCGTTGGCGGGCTTGCGTTTAGCGGTATTAACAACCACAGTCCTACGATTTGGAGATCCCAAGTAAGGATGTATCATTTTAGCGCTAACGCGCCTTTGGTCAACACAAGTGTTAGTTTTCAATCCAGAGTCATTCACATGAGCGCCGACGGACGATCCTTTATCATAAATAGCAATGTTAATAATGCCACAATTGGCAGCGCTAGCACTTCGAGTTCCTTAGTTGATTTTGTGTACGACAGGATGTAACAGGCAGGTAACAGTGAATAGTGAACAGAGGAAGGGTGCGGCGTTCAGTGTAAGTTGTGCGCCTTCCTCTGTTCATTTGCATATGTAATGGTCAAAACGCCCGGCTTTTATACAGCTTTTTTATATCACTGTATTTTTTTGATATGGGAATATTTTTTCCGCATTTCATGAAAATGGTATTGCCCTGTATATAGGAAATATGATCCATGTTCACCACAAATGCGTTATGGCATTTTGCAAAGCGGCTTTCGGCAAGAAGTCCGGGGACAACTTTTGAAAGAGGCAGCCACATTTGCACTTCGCTGCCGTCGGTTAAATGGAAAAACACCTTTTGGTTTTTAACTTCTACCCAGGATATTTCACGGTGCAAAATGAACCTTGACAGTCTTTTTATTTTAACCTGCAAACCTGCGGTGTCGCTCTCCTGCCGCATTTTTTCCGCTCTGAGCACGAGATTAATTACCTCACTCGCATTGGGCGGTTTAAGCAGGTAGGAAAAAGCGGTGACTTTGTAAGACTGGGCCGCATAATTATTTGCAGAGGTCAGGAAAACAATAGGTCCTCCATAACCTTCCTTCCGCATCTCTTCTGCAAGCAGAATGCCGTCAATTTCGGGCATTATTATATCCAAAAAACATATATCGGGAATTTTGCCCGAACGGATAAACTCAAGCGCTTCAGCCGGGTCAGTGAATGTACGAATATCTGCATCGCTAAAAGAAAGCGATATGATTTTACTCAGTTGTACCGCCGCATCGGGCAGGTCATCACAAATCAGTACATTCATATTTTCCCTGTACTATTACAATAGTTTTCTTCATTTTACAGTAAAAATGTACAAATATATGACTCTGCATTATCTAACTACACGATTTCAAGGGCGATTTACACGATCTGGGCAAAAAACACCTTGTTTTGAAATAAATTCAGTTATAATGCGAAATATTCAGGTAAGTTTGGATTTGGGAATGAAAAAAGACAATGGTAACCATACCATTATCATCATTACACATCTTTAGGCCGTATATCCTGTACCCGTACCGCTTTACCCTCCGAAACAGGGAGGCTGCCATTTTCGTGGAGTTCTACTCTTGGATTGATTGAAATCGAAACCTGCAAAGCTTTCGCGATCTTTTCTTTGAGGGTATTTAGGGGGCGGGCATCGTCCATGAAGATGTCCGTGTTTACTTCGGTTTTTACCGTTAAACGATCAAGAGCGCCGTCTTTTTCAACCACGATAAGGTAATTGTTGCCGACCTCTTTCATGCCCATTATCACTTCTTCAATTTGACTGGGGAAAACATTGACGCCGTTAATAATCAGCATGTCGTCGCTGCGGCCGGTAATGCGGCGCAGGCGGCGGTGGGTTCTGCCGCAGGGGCACGGCTCGGTGTAAAAGCCGGTCAGGTCCCGGGTACGGTAACGGAGGATCGGTGTCGCCTCACGGCAAAGGATCGTAAGTACCAGTTCTCCGATCCCGCCGTCTTTTACCGGTTCCAGTGTATCGGGGTTGATTATCTCGGCGATGTAGCTGTCTTCCCAGATGTGCATCCCATCTTTGCACTGGCATTCAAAAGCGACGCTGGGGCCGTTCATTTCAGAAAGGCCGTATGAGTTAAACACATCAATGTTCAGCAGTTTTTCAATGCGCCGCCGGGTATCTTCGGAATACGGTTCCGCTCCGGCAAAAGCTCGTTTGATGATAAGGTTCTCCCGTTTTACCCCGGATTCCTTCATTTTGGATTCAAGGTGTAAAAGAAAACTCGGTGTGGCATGTAATACTGTTGTGCCAAAATCTTCCATGAGCTTGAATTGCCGGGCAGTGTTTCCTGCGCCCGTCGGAATCACGAGCATTCCTACTTCCTCGCCGCCCTGATGAAAACCAAGCCCACCGGTAAAAAGACCGTAGCTAATCATATTCTGAAAAACATCGTCTTTTGTACAGCCGGTTCCAAAAATGCAGCGGGCCATATTATTCGCCCAGCGTTTAATATCGTCCCGGCTGAAGTAAATCGTGGTGGGAACACCCGTAGTGCCGCTTGATGCATGCAGCCTGACTACATCCTTTAAAGGTATGCTTAAAAAACCGTAAGGGAAACCCTCCCGCAGATCGTTCTTGGTAGTGAGGGGGATATGTCTGAGGTCATCCAGTGATGTAATGGCATCCGTACCGGTGATTCCGGCCTGTGTTAGCCGTTTCCGGTAAAATGGTGTCCGCAGGGCAAAACCAATTTCTTCTTTTAATTTCCGCAGCTGCAGCGCTTCAAGTTCTGCACGGGGCATGGTCTCTGCCTGCGGTTCCCAGTATTGATAATTCATGCCGCTGCTTGCCTGCCCAGATGAAAGGCTTTTGTGTTAGCCGTAATCACCGCAGCTTCCTTGCCCGCAAACGCGTGTATAATGGTGTTTTCAAGTGTTTCTGCTTTAAGCGGCAAAAAGGGAGAAGCGGCGCCAACCATGACCATGTTTTCCGCGCGGGCAAGACCGGTTTCCTTTGCCAGCCCCGCTGCCTCAATAATCCGGTGGCTGGGGAATTTTCTGACAAGGGCGATGATGCCGTCTGGTTCCGGGTAATTCGTAATGTTGACAAAGGGATCGGCGGCAGTTATTAAAATCCCCGAGGGTACAAGCCAGGCACCGTAACGCAGGCTTTCCAGCGGTTCCATGGATATAATCATGTCGGCGCCGCCCCTGGGAACCAGGTCGGAGGCAATCGGAGTATCGGAAATACGCAAATGGGCCAGTACTGCCCCACCCCGCTGCGCCATGCCGTGTACCTCGGACTGGCGTACATTAAACCCCTCGTTTACCGCAGCATGGGCAATTATGGAAGCTACCGACAGCACTCCCTGGCCGCCTACTCCCGCAAGAATTACGTCACATTTCATAAAATCATTTTCTCTTTTTTAGGAAGATGTTTCAAGGGCATATTTACTGTGCATTACCGGTGCTGCCGGTTGATTAATTACAGACTTTTCCCTATGCTGTTAGTATGTTTCAGGGCGCGTAGCTCAGCTGGTTAGAGCGCCACGTTTACACCGTGGATGTCAGGAGTTCGAATCTCTTCGCGCCCAAAGTCGCCCACACCCCCCATTGTTCGCTACATAACTGGTTAACCCAGCAATGCTTGCCCACTAAAACTTATGCGGGGCCCGTCGGCGGCTAACCGCACCGCTTGCGCGGCACGTTTACCGCCGACACCCGCCTAAACATATTTCAATAGGCAAGCATTGCTGCCTTTAGTCGGTGAGCCGTCATATGGAGGGTTGCTTTACTGATAGGGAAGAGTGCGGGGCCCGTCGGCGGCTAACCGCACCGCTTGCGCGGCACGTTTGCCGCCGACACCCGCCTAAACATATTACAATAGGCAAGCATTGCTGCCTTTAGTCGGTGAGCCGTCATATGGAGGGTTGCTTTACTGATAGGGAAGAGTGCGGGGCCCGTCGGTGTCAGGCCGGCGGCGGGCTGGGAGCGGGGTGTGAATGACTTCTGCGACAAGCGAGTAAATGGGGTAACCAACCCCGACCTTCGTATCGGCTTGCCTGCCCTCTAAAATACCAAATATAAATTTTAGTGGGCAGGCAAACGTACGAAGGCGTGTAACTACGACATGGAGCAGCAGGAATGAACACCCCGCTCCCAGCCCGCCGCCGGTTTGTTACCAGCCTGGCTAGTGTGGGTTTACAGACAACGCTTCCTTGATTACCTCATAAATCCGATCTGCCAGGACCTGTTTGCGATCCTCCGGTGGAATATCGGCGGCATTGATTGGCTTGCAAAATGTTACACTCACCGGGGCGGCACAGGCGCGGTAGTTTTTTTCAAAAATATCGTAAGTGCCGGAAAGGGCAATGGGAACAATAACAGCCTGAGACTGGGTGGCAAGTTTGAAAGCACCCGGCCTGAAAGGTAAGATGCCCTTACCCCGTGATCGTGTGCCTTCGGGAAAAATGACCATAGAGCTGCCGGATTTAATCCGCGTAATGCCTGCATTGATAGTTTTAAGCGCACTTCGGGGATTTCCCCGGTCAATGAAAAGGCCGCCAAGCACCGATATCCATACATTCAGAAACGGTATTTTAAGCAATTCTTTTTTCGCAATAAATCCAAAAGGGCGCCCGGCGTATCCAAGGAGCATCAGAATGTCTGCTATGCTGCAGTGATTACTTGCAAAACATACACCGCCTTTTTTGGGGATGTTTTCGCTGCCGGAAACAGTCATTTTGCAGCCAATAAAAAGAATGAAAAGCCGCGCCCATCCCTGGGCTATGCGGTATATCAGAACATCCATTGGCGTTCGAAGGCCCAACATTCCCATCAATGCCGTAATCAACCCAATAGGGGTTAATAATACCATGCTAATGGCGGCATACGTAAAACAAAAAATGGTTTTTATCATCTGCGGCAATCCTTAGGCTATTGAAGCAAGTTTTTCACGGAGAAATTCACTCTTTTCCCGTAAACCGATAGTTCCGGTTGTAAGTAAAAGCACATTGGGTCTGCGGGGATCAAGCGTCACCTTACCCGCAGATTCCTCCATGAGCCGGACAAGCCGGTCAACTTTTACCCGTGATACTTTTGCAAACTCAATCCTCACCACGCCGTCCCGTTCCCTGAGTGAAGAAACGGTAAGCTCCCGGCAGATGATCCGAATTTCCGCCAAAGCCAAAAGAGATGCTGCTTCATCGGGAAGCGGCCCGAAACGATCGGTGACTTCCGCATAGACCCGTTCCAGTTCCTCTTTGTCCCGAATGGCGGCAATCATCTTATATATTTCCATTTTTTCCCGCGGAGAATCAATATAGCTGCCGGGGATAAATCCCGAATACTCCAGTTCCAGCAGGGTTTCTGTTTCCGCCTCATATTGGGAATCTTCCAGGCGTTTTACCGCTTCGTCCAGGAGCTTGAGGTATAGATCAAAACCAACGGCATAAATATCGCCTGACTGCTCGCGGCCCAAAAGGTTTCCCGCTCCGCGAATTTCCATATCTTTCATGGCAATTTTAAAACCCGAACCCAGATCGGTAAAATCGGAAATTACCTGCAGCCGCTTCATGGCACGTTCAGTGACAGACTTTTCTTTTGGGAACAGGAGGTAGGCATAAGCGACACGGTCGGAGCGGCCTACCCTGCCTCTGAGCTGGTAAAGCTGGGAGACGCCGTACTTATCCGCCCGATCAATAATGATGGTATTAACATTGGGAATATCAATGCCATTTTCAATTATCGTGGTTGACACCAATACATGAAAACCGCCATGAATAAAACGGCGCATCACATCTTCAAGATCGCGGGCTTCCATTTGACCATGGGCTGTTTCGACCAGCATCTCCGGCACAAGCCGTTCGATAGTAAGCCTGGTTTCGCGCAGGGTTTCAATGCGGTTGTGCAGAAAAAAAACCTGCCCTCCCCGCTCAACTTCGCTGCGTATCGCCTGTACAAGCCGCTCATCGCTGTACTCCTCAATGACCGTTTCGATGGGGTGACGATTCAGGGGAGGAGTCGCCAAAAGGCTCATGTCACGAATTTTTAACAGGCTCATGTGCAGGGTGCGGGGAATGGGCGTTGCAGAAAGGGTCAGGCAGTCAACATTTGCTTTAAGTTCCTTGAGCCGCTCCTTGTCCTTCACACCGAAACGCTGTTCCTCGTCAATAACAAGAAGCCCCAGGTTTTTAAACTGTACGTCCCGCTGGATGATTCTGTGGGTTCCTACCAGGAGATCAATTTCACCGTTTTTTAGCCTGGCAAGAACTTCACCGGTTGTTTTTCGATCGACAAAACGTGAGAGCATCGCAATGCGAACGGGAAAATGAGAAAACCGTTCCTGAAAATTTTCGTAATGCTGATCAACGAGGATTGTCGTGGGAGCAAGAAATGCCGCCTGCCTGCCGCCCATGATCGCCTTGAAACAGGCGCGGACTGCAACTTCGGTTTTGCCGAAACCCACATCGCCGCAGACGAGCCGGTCCATGGGGCTGGAGCTTTCCATATCCTGTTTGATCTCTTCCACGCAGCGCAATTGATCTTCGGTTTCTTCAAACGGAAAGGCTGCCTCAAACATTGTCTGCCATTCGGAGTCTTTGGGAAAAGAAAAGCCCTGGGAACGTTTACGTTTTGAGTACAGATCGATGAGCCTTTGTGCCATATCCTCAACTGCTTTTTTTACCCTGCCTTTGCGGTTCTCCCAGCTTTTGGAACCCACGGTATCCAATCGCGGTGGCGAGCCTTCATTACCGATGTACCGCTGGACAAGGTTGACCTGTTCCACCGGCACAAAAACTGTTTCTTCCCCGGCGTACTCAAGCTGGATGTAGTCACGCTCATATCCGAGGGCATTAATCCGTTCTATACCCTTGAAAAGCCCAATTCCATGGTTGACATGCACAACATAATCGCCGGGATTAAGCTCAACAAATGTATCAAGGGCGCTGGAGCGGACAGTCTTGAGGGAACGGGGCGCTCGCTTACGCCGTCCAAAAATTTCGTTTTCCTGTACCAGCATGAATTTGATATCCGGCAGCGAAAATCCGGCAGAAAGCGGTGTGGTTAGGATAGACAGGGACCGGGGATCGGGGATCGGGGATCGGGGTACAGTATTCGGATTTCCGGAGCATATCTCGGAAACGCCACTATTATCCGAACAACGATCCCTGGTCCCTGGCCCCTGGTCACTGATCCCTAAAATAGCCCATATCCGTTCTGCCTGTACTTCTGATTCTGCGGCAATGGCAATAAACCAGCCATTTGCAAGCAATGTGTCAAATTCTTCTCTCAGGTAATTCATGTTGCCAAAAAAACTCCGCGACGGGTCACAAGGAATGGTGATATGGCACGTGCCGGGATTTGGCTCGCTTTTGATTGTTTTAAAAGAAATAAGGTTTTTTTTGTTTTCGATTAAGCGCGAAAAATTGAGCAACAGCCGTTCCGGCAACGGAAACTCACACCGCTGACTGCCGACATTACCGCCGTCTGCTTTCTGTGATCGCAGATACAAACTGTGGTATTCACGGTTCAGGCTTTCCTGGGCATTTTCCAACCGCTCCCTGTCGATCAACACCAATGTCCCCGTTTCGCCAAGGTAATCAAGAAGCGTCGCGCAGCGATCAAAAGCCAGCGGATAAAACATTTCCTCACCGGGGATGGTGCGCCGGGTTATCAGTTCTTCAATTATAGCTTTTCCGCCATCGGAGAATTCCTTAAAAACGGCAAGGTTTTTCTCCAGCGCTTCGATTCGGTCATCGGTCCAAATCACTTCCCGCATTGGATGAATCACCAGTTCGGGTACTTTTTCACAATCTGCTCCGGCAGTCCCGAAGCTTTGCAAAAGCGGATCAAAACATTTAATCGATTCTACCTGGTCATAATCAAAAAGCACCCGGTACGCAATGCCGGATTCTCCCGGGGCAGTATATGCAACCATATCATCACCACCCAAAAAAATATCCAACACCTCGCCGCGTAATGCAAATTCTCCCTGCTCCTGCACCCGTGGAACACGGGTATATCCGTAAGAAACCAGCTTTTTGACAAGTTCCGCTGTGTCAATCTTTACGCCTGGCTTGATGGAAACCAAAAGACTTCTGATGTAATCAGGCGGCGGCAGTGGAGTTAAAAACGCCCGTTCGGGTATGATAACAATGCCATTTTTGCACAAAACCAGATCGCTTAGCACTTTTACCCGCTCTCCAAACACCATAGAAATGGGGGACAAATCCCGGTAATGAACCCGCCTGCCGTATCCCGAAGAATCGCCGTAAGCAGCGGTACCCCACCAGGGAAAATGCCGACAAGGCACCGGCTGCCCGTGCTGCCCCTGTCCATGGAGCAGACGGAAAGAAGCTAAATCCACAGCAAAATCCAGGGCATCGGATTCCTGGGGAACCACGATAAAATACAAGCCGGGTTTGACCGAATACATTTCAGCAAGCAGCAGGGCGTTAAGTGCGCCTTCGCAGCCATCAATAACAACAGGAAATTTCCCTTCAGAAACAGCGGAAACACAGGCAGAAACCGGCTTTGAGCCGCCAATTTTACGTAAAAGCTCTGGAAAAAATAAGGTATTCATGGTAATATGCCGATAACTATAATGTAGAAGTGTATTTTTTACTATAGAACAGTTAAGGAAGTCAGAATGAAGAAAATCACTGTTTTGCTTACATCATTAATATTGTTAAGCGTTATAGCCCCATGTGAAGAAGGAGCGTCTGAAAACGGAATCGAATTAGGTATACGATTTTTCGACAGACGGATTTATTATATTGCAGGCGATCCCATCCTCATCCAATTAACCATTACCAACAACAGCCCTTTTACTTACCGGTTCAAGCTGGCAGACGATCGTTCCTTTTCGGTGGATTTTGATGTACGGACGGTGAGTAACAGAAGGCTGGAAGATGCAGATCTGCTGATCCGCAGACGGACAGAACACCAGCAGGTTTTTTTCCGTGAAATGGCAGTAGAACCGGGCGAATCTTTTTCGTTTGTGGAAGACCTCCGCAATTATGTAAGAATAACCGATTCGGGTTCATTTGTGGTAAAGGCATCCGTGTACCCGGAACTCATCCGCGGCAATAATGCCATAAGCAGCAATATTACCGTTGCTGCCGGTTCAGGCAATTCTGAGGCAGCGTCTGTCGGGTTACTCGAGTCCACCCGCATCAATCTTAGTGTAAGACCCCCTGTCATTCCCGGTCCCGACGGTATACCTCTGGAAATGGATATTGCAACGGGCGCCGTACTGGTAAGACAGCGGCTCGCGCCGGATCAGGTTGTGGAGTATATGCTGGAAGGCAGGCAAAGATCACAATGGGAACGATTCTTCCTGTATCTTGACCTCGAAGAAATGCTTTCACGGGATGCGGTGCGTCAGCGCAGATGGAATGCTGAAAGTGAAGAAGGCAGAAGGCGGATGGTTGAGCAATTCAGGCAGGAACTGCGGAATTCCACAACGGACGGAACCATCTCGATAATCCCCACCGAATATACGATAGATCGAACCCAATACAACAACTTCGAAGGAACCGTCATCGCGACACTCAGATTCAGAAACAACAACTTTACCGAAATAAAACGATATACCTACTATTTGCGGTTTAAAGACAATGTCTGGACCATAGTTGATTATTCGGTTATGAATCTGGGAACAGAATAAAACCCTCACAACCCCTGATTTAGTGTTTTACTGTCTGGAAAAAACAGCAATGCATGTTCTGAATTAGACTTATGCGGGGCCTGTCAGCGACCAAGCGCACCGCTTCGCGGCACGCTTGTCACTGACACCCGCCTAATCATATTTTGATTAGCCTGCATTGCTGCCTTATATAGTGTACCGTCAATCAGGGTCTGTTTATTTAACAACCAAACGCCGCACGAAAATTATCTTCAATGACACCCTCCATGCCGGTTTCGCCGCGCAGGGATTCCATGGCGGTTATAATTTCCGCAAGATCGGCATAACAGGAAAATTCCCTGCCGCGCAAAGGCTGAAAAGGAGCGTCTGTTTCGGTAAGGAGGCGATCCGCCGGAAACCGGGTACAGCAGCGCATCACTTCACGGTGGTTAAGCAGGATTGGCGTGCCAAATGAAAAAAAAGCATTTATTCCCCGCCGCAGCAGCGCTTCTCCTTCACTTTCTGTACCAGACCATGAATGAAAAATAACCGTTTTGCATTTTTTTAACGCAGCAGCATGGGCAAAAATCCTGTGCATAGCTCTTCGTACATGAACCACCACCGGCAGATCATACTGCAGAGCGGTTTCCAAATGAATGGAAAATAACTCTTCCTGCATTTTCTCTGTCGCTTTATACTTCGTGTTAAAAAGATCGAACCCCGTTTCCCCAACCACCGCCAATCGTCCCTGTTTTGCAAGCATTTCCAAAACAGCAGTCTGCTCCTTGATATCTGTCCCCTGATACTGCGGATGAACGGCAAAACACAATAACATCCCGGTATTTCCCAACTGTAAAATTCTTTCACAAAATTCAAATTCCTCCAGAGCGGTTGAACTGGCGGCGCACATAACCCCCATCCGCTGCCGTTGATCCTCGGCTGCCGGGAAACAGGGGTGTAAGTCATAAGGGTGACAGTGGGCATCGGTAAGCATGTTTTTTAGGAAATAATTATTGCATTGCCAATATGCCTTTGGCAATCAATTTTGCAAGGGCAAACCTTCTCTCCATGGAATCACCCGGATCACAACTGCCAAAAAAACCATCAAATTCTCCGGAAAACGATGAAGGCAGGAGCGGAAGTTCCAAAACCTGCCTGTAGTAGGCGCGGTGTGAAGGCTCAAAACAATGATTGATGCAAAAAAGAGAAAGGCAGGCTGTCTTAATAAATCCCGCAGAGGCCAATAGGTAATGGAATTCATCTCCCTGAAAAGTAGCTGCGCCTAAATCAGAAAGAAAATGCTCCATTTTTGACTGAGCTGCTCCCCGCATTTCTGTCCAGAAAGCATCACCGATATTCTCCAGTCGCTTCCTGATGGTATGAATCCACTTGTCGCGGGAAAAAACAATTTCACCGTGTGCCAGCCGGTAAAAACCATACGTACCCGAATCCTTAATCAACCAGAGGGAATCCATATTTGTATCTGCAATGGAAATCAATTCCTCTATCTTCCCGGTAAATTTATACTCCAGCCGCACAGGAATACCGTCAATGAGGAACCGGTCCTTTTCATTCAGACCGGAGCTTTCAAAAGCGGCAATATCATTGCCGTAGAGCCGGAATCTCTCCTGTGCACCGGGAATGGGCGCGGAGAAAAAAACATCAAGGATCAGCGCGAAGTACGGATCAAGAATATCGCCAAGGGCCGCTTCATTCAGGGTAACACACTCAACACCGGGCCATTCGGAAAGAATTCCGGCAAAGCGATCAACGAGCATTTTAGTCTTGTATTTCATAATTTCACTCTTGTATGATGATAACATAAAAAGGTAAAAGGTAAAAGGTAAAAGGGAAGAGTGAATATAAACAAGTGCCGTTGGGCCGACGGTTTGCAGCTGCTCGTAATGGTACCGCATCGGGACAGCCGCTTGCCTCTACGGGCCTGGAGCGCCTCGCTGTTTGCCGCAGGTCTGCCGGGAGCATGGTCGTTCCCCTGGGTTGTTCCCATTGCCGTTTTGCACAGCCCGCTTCCCGGTGAAAAACTCACATCCCTTGCCCATTCAATGCGGCAGCAAATTGACATTTACTGTGGAAAATTTATTGCCGGCACACCTGCCGCAGTCGCCGTCTGTGTCAATGAACAAAAAGAAACGCTGTCTGTGTTCGGGCCGGTTCTGAACATTACATTACCCGACAGCTTCTTCTCACCTGCCGCAGACGCGCTATACTGCTCTCTTTCACCTCTGATACTGGGCGCCGCTCTGGTGCAGAGCGATACACCGCATTATCCCCATGGCTTCTTACCTGCGGCAATACCGCTCCCTCCTTCTCCGCCCGTCTCATTTCGTGCGGCTGCCCTGGCAAACATGAGCCTGCGCCCCATTTTTACCGGAACAGAGCAAAACTGTTTTTCATTTGAGTGGAAAATTGGGAAACTGCATTGGCTGCCGAAAAAGGTAAAAAGCAGGAAGCTGGATGGTTTCTAATCCACGGTGACAACATTAAAACCGCAAGCCTGCGCTTCATCAATACACTGTGCATTATTTATATGCATACAATATACCCTTGATTTAAGATCCGGAGGAACAATATCGTTAAGCTGCTGCACGGTAAGATGGTGCGGATTTGGTTCAGGAAGGCCATTAGAGTCTATATACATTTTATCAATCCGGCGGCCGCTGTTTATTAATTCCATGACAGGAGCTGTATCGTTTAAATCCCCGGAATAAAACACCAGACCCCGATCAGTTTCAAATAATAAAGAACATGCTTCCAATTCTTTACTATGAGTAACTTTGATATAACGAACCTTGCTGAACAAGGAATATTTTCCGTCAAAATCCGAAGTATCCGCAAAATTAAACATTTTTTTCGTAAGGCCGAATATTTTAATTAATGATTTTAGACTGGAAAGATAACCAACATTTCTGTCTATTATAAGATTTACCGGCATTTTCTTTGCGGCAAATGAATAAAGCATCAGCGAACCAAGGCTGCCGACATGATCTGAATGAGTATGGGTTATAAACACATTGAGCGCTGATACGGAATCCATGATTTTCTTGTGCCAAATACTATGGAAAATACTTTCACCGCAATCAATAAGAAACATTTCTCCGTTATCGACAAAATAAGCGGAGGTACTTCCTTCATCAGGGTTAAAACCCGCTCCACGGCCTAAAAAATTCAGATCCATATTATCTAGTGTGGTATGGCACTGCAAAAAAATCAAGTACCCAAAGAATCATGGCTAACCTGTAAGCCCGATCCCTGTTCCCTGTTCCCTGTTTTTATGATATATTCCCTGTAACCCATTTTTACAGGCAGGAAATTGATATGATTAACCGCATCGTGATGAAAAATCCGATAGCTGAACTGGACGGGGATGAGATGACCAGAATCCTCTGGGCATTGGTAAAAGAAAAACTGCTCCTCCCCTTTATCGATCTTAAAACTGAATACTATGACCTGGGGCTCTTAAACCGGGAAGCTACAAACGATGAAGTAACCATTCAATCGGCACAGGCAATAAAGCGGCTGGGAGTTGGCGTAAAATGCGCCACCATTACCAGCAATGCCGCCCGTAAAGCGGAATATAACCTGAAAAACCTCTTCCCCAGCCCTAACGCCACTATCAGGGCAATCCTGGACGGTACCGTATTCCGCAAGCCGATCACCGTATCCTGTGTACGGCCAACAGTATCATGCTGGAAAAAACCCATTGTCATCGGCAGGCACGCTTACGGTGATGTGTATAAAGCGGCGGAATTGCAGATCCCCGCAGCGGGAAAGGTAGAACTGGTATATACGCCTGCGGACGGATCGGCCCGGCAGCAGTTGAGCGTTGTGGATATGCCGGGACCGGGCATCGTGCAGGGAATTCACAATCTTGACGAATCCATCCGGAGTTTTGCCCGCGCCTGTTTTATTTATGCCCTGCGGGAAAAAATGCCGGTGTGGTTTGCCACGAAGGACACCATCTCTAAAACCTACGACGGCCATTTTAAGGAGATTTTCAACGAAATATACGAGAATGAATACAAAACTCAATGTGAAACCGCCGGAATCAGCTATTTTTATACACTTATAGATGATGCTGTAGCGCGGGTAGTCAGGGACGAAGGGGGATTCCTCTGGGCCTGTAAAAACTACGACGGTGATGTCATGAGCGACATGGTTGCCAGCGCCTTTGGAAGCCTTGCCATGATGACCAGCGTCCTGGTGTCCCCCTCCGGTGTATTTGAGTATGAGGCGGCCCACGGCACGGTACAACAGCACTATTACCGCTGGCAAAAGGGTGAAAAAACCAGTACAAACCCTGCCGCCCTGATATTTGCATGGACAGGCGCCCTTGCCAAGCGGGCAGAACTTGATAATACGCCGGAACTTGCCGCATTTGCGGAAAAACTTGAGTCGGCTACTCTGGCAGCCATTGAAGCAGGAAAAATGACCGGAGACCTTGCACGCATTGCACATCCGGCTCCCGCAGGATCTCTCAATTCTTGGGAATTTATTGATACAATTGCAGAAATGGTCAACATTTCGTAAAATTATGGATTAAGTAAAAGTAACGTAGTATAATACCAATATGAGGTTTTACCCAAAATGAAACGTATACTTCTAACAATTGCCCTGATGACAGCCGGTATTGGATTGTGGTCGGAGAATATGCCGGTTATCACAAATAACCTGCCGCAATGGATGGTGCTTCTGCGCGAGGCCATTTACGAACAAAGGCTTACCGCAAATCAAATCATGCCTTTGTACGAGTCTACCAAAACAGCGGCGCAGAATAATGTGTCCGGCGCAACCCTGGATGTAGCTCTTTCACGGTGTGAATTTTTCATAGGACGGGCCTTACAATACGAAAAAAGGGAAAGAGAAGCTGCTGCCCACTACAACGAAGGGATGCGCCTTGCCGAAAGAGCATTGGCAGCCGCCCCAAGCGCTGATGCATGGTTAATGCGGGCTGAAAACCTTTCCCGGCGATGTTCGATTGGCCCCTGGACATTCACCATAGCAAATGGGCTGGATGTAGAAAGATTCGCGAAAAATGCCCTGTCGATTAACAGACGGAATGCTGCCGCTCAGATTCTGATTGCATCCCGCTGGATATATGCTCCTGCACCATTCAACAATATCAACAGAGGTATTAACATGATGAAAGCTGTACTTGAAGATGGTGATATGGAAAAAAATGACCTTTTCAATGTATATTATGCAATTGGATGGGGATATGCAAAACAAAGGAATCATAACGAAGCCCGGTCCTGGCTGCTAAGAGCACAGGATATATACCCCACAAATAAAAATGTCTCAGAACAGTTATATAATTTATAGATCAATATGCTGGTATATTTATGGGAATATCTTAGTCAGTATTATTACCTCACACTTTTGGTAATTGCCTCGTATTTTTTTATCCTGTCTCTGGCAAATCACTACGAAATGTGGCGCTTTACACTCGCTTCGGAAATTTTTGACGGCCCCCTTGTTTCCGTACTTATCCCGGCACGGAACGAAGAACAGTTCATTGAACGCTGCATTAAATCGCTGCAGAACCAGATGTACAAAAATTACGAAATTCTGGTACTAAATGACAATTCGACTGATAACACGCTCGGCATCCTGAACAGTATTGCTGCCGCAGACAGCCGTGTCCGTGTTTTTAACGGCAAGCCCCTGCCGGACGACTGGTATGGCAAACCCTTTGCTCTCCATCAGTTAGAGCAGCAAGCCAGGGGCGAAATACTTATATTCACCGATGCGGATACTGTTCACACCCCCACAAGTATCGCCTGGGCTGTTACGAACATGCGTGGTCTTAAAGCGGATCTGATTTCGGGATATGTCGGCCAAATCTTCCAGTCTTTTGGAGAAATAATAACTGTACCGTTAATGTTTTTCCTTACCGGCTTTGTCATACCGTTATTCCTCAACCGTTTTGTCAAGGTAAACTGGTTTGCCGCCGCAATAGGTCAGTTCATTGCGGTAAGACGCGAAGTTTTTAGCGCAATAGGCGGATGCGAGTCCTTCAAGAAAAAAACCAGCGAAGATATCTATATGTGCCGTTACATCAGAGGTAAGGGTTATCGGACACGGTTTCTCAGTATTACTGATCATGTCAAATGCCAAATGTACAATGGTTACCGTTCTGCAATAGAAGGCATTGGGAAAAATACTTTTGATTTCCTCGGTAAAAACTCCATTCTGCTTTTCTTTTTGATAATCGTTGTTTTCTTTTTTCTGTTTTTCCCCTTTCCGCTCCTGTTTTTGTGTATTGCCTATTCCAGCCGGTGGACCCTGCATATACTTATCGTTGTATTACTGTATACGCTTACGTGGCTGTTTATGTTCCTCGGCCAGCGGCTAAACTGGTGGTACGGTTTTCTCTGGCCCCTGTTGTTCCTCAACTTGATATACATGGCTGCATGGTCCTGGTTCAGAACCGTATCGGGCAGGGGATTTACCTGGAAAGACAGGTCGGTAAGCTAATGCCATACAAACACGGACGCCCGGTCATTGACCTTTCTTTCTGGTTCAGAACAGCTTCCGCATGTACATTTTTAATACTCATCATACCCATTGCCTGGCTATTCAACTTTATGCAGCATGCAACGATGTATAAGCACCGGTGGCGTATCCATAACATTCGCCGGGCTATTACGGTTTCAAACCACACTACATTTCTTGACCCGGTAAAAATCGCCGTACTTGTCCTGCCCCGCATGATATTTCAGACTCTGCTGGAGGCAACTGTTGAATTCCCGTATTTGGGAACATTTACCAGACTATTGGGAGGCGTACCCATTCCCAGAGGCAGGGCCGGATACCGGAAAATCCTTGAACTCTGTGATAAAGCTTTTAAGTACCGCCGTTACATGCATTTTTACCCTGAAGGCGAGTGTTTTTTATATAATCAGCGTATTAAACCTTTTCATACCGGCGCGTTTAAAATCGCCGCAGAACTGGACATTCCGGTAATCCCACTGGTAACGGTTTTTGCCGCCGGATTTTTCAAGCCCTGGTCATTCTGGGGCCGTTCCCTGCCTGTTGAAACACTCGTAGTGCTGGAACCGGTATATCCTGCACGCTATGTCCGCCGGGACAGCAAGGGTGAAATTACCATTAAATCCATCAGGGAATTTTCCGAGGTTGTCCGTCAAAAAATGCAAAAAGAAATTGACCGGCGGGGCGGCACGGAAGCTTTTTACCGAGGGCAGATGGATCGGATAAAAGGCCTCAACGACGGTGAAGAGTGAGGGGCGAGGAGCCAACTACTTCTTATTTTCCAGCTTCTTTATTAATCTTTCTTTCCTGTGTTCAAATTCATTACGCAATGATGAATCCGGCGGCAGTAATCCCAGAGCGTGAACTGTCAACTTAAGAGCTTCTGCGGCGTTTCTTAACCGGCGCTCGCTGTCAATTGCCAAAGCCCGCAGAGAAGCTACTTGCACAAGCGGCGATATGTGGTGTACCAGCCTGAAAAGCCGATCCCTGCCCTCGTCGTATTTCCCCGTCTTGAGTAAGACAAAGGCATACTGCAGCGCAGCCCGGTGGCCCCCCAACGGGACACCATTTTCAGCCGCCAGACGCAGGAGCTTACATCCTGTTTCCCAAAGCCGCATATCTGTTTCAGTGTCATGTGCCGAATCCGGAAGATGCTGTTTTTTCCTGCGGGTAATTTCATGCCAGCGTAGAGAAAGCGTTTCAATGTCAAAATACACCGCATCCAATGCCGCAGCAGGGTTATGCGCAATGTTCGTCATTATCTGAAATATTGAAGCAAGCCCGGAAATATCCCTGCGGTTATGCTCACAAATTCCCAAAAGAGGCGCTGCATCACCGTTTTTAAGAAACGAAAACCAGATATCAGGCGCCATGGAACCGGGAATGTCTCCTGTCCGGTCAATGCTTAAAACAGCTGTTTCAATGGTTGCCTGAGAACAATCCGGAAGCAGCCGTTTCCATAACCTGCGTGCCGGAAACAGCAGGTCTGCATGGCGGTATTCAGGCGGGATCAAACCATTCATCAGGCAGCGCGTTTTTAAAATCTGTGAATCAAAACATTTGCCGTTATAACTTACTATCGTACAATTCCCGCCTCTAAATTCTTCTAACAACGCATTGATAAAGCCGCTTTCACCCGGATAATCCAGCAGCAGGTACTGCGTAATACAAAGTTTGTATCTGGTTGTTTGTTCTGTACTGTCCATGAAAATAAGCCTGCCGAATGCCGCCAGAAACGCAATGGTTCCCGCACCTCCCGAAAGGCCGGTGGTTTCCAAGTCAAAAAAAAGCAAATCTTCATACAATGTCCTGCTGTTAATTCCGGGTATTACAATAAAGGCAGATTCCGGTATAACCTTTGGCAATGCAATAAATGTATCACCGGAAATTTCCCGCCGGAGTGTCATATAACCCGCATTTGACCAGCCTTCCAAAACAACCTGCTCACGGTTTTGGACAGGTGTATTATTATGCTTTACCAGTTGAATCCGTTGTAATCGGTCTCGCAAATTCCCTGCCAATTAATGCTCCTGCTGTATGGTAGCATATCAACCGGTTACATGTTAGCTGTCAGTCATAAAACAAACACAGACAGTATACTTTTTCAGTTCCGGCTTCTTTCAATGCCGCAGCACACGCATCCAATGTGGCACCTGTAGTCATTACATCATCAATCAATATGGCTGTTTGGGGCGGATTGCGTACTGTGACAATGCGTCCTTTCAAATTGACCTGACGGTTTTCACGCCCAAGTTCTTTTTGACTTTTTGACGGCAGCCGTTTAAGACAGCGGTTAATTGAATTCCCATGTTTTGGCATTCTTTCCAGCAGCTTTGCCAGATACTCAACCTGATCCCAGCCGTTTTTTCGAATTTTGCCGGGACGGGGAGGAACCGGGACAATGACCGCTTGGGCATCGTCTACTGGTTGAATACTGTCAAAACACAGCCTATCGTATATTTTTTCAATAAAAAAATTACCCAGGACAAGATTTTTTCCGAATTTGTACGAGGAGAGCAGTTTTCTGTATTTCCCGACATAGGGGAATAAAACAATTACCTTATCAAAAGCCCGGTTTTCGCTTTGCCGGCATGACAGGCAGCGGCCTTGTTCCGAAATGAGAGGTTTGCCGCAATAATCACAGGCTATTCCGGCAATATGCCCGGACAACTCTCGTTCCAGTTCTGCCCGGCATTTCTCACATAACCCGTACCATATTTCACTTTCATCTGCCAAACTGATACCGCAGACAGAACATCCAAACGGAAAGAAAAACTCCCGCAGAAAAGTTGCTGACTGCCGGGCCATTCCCGGCATGGGAGAAAATTGATGTAATCTCATACCATGTATATGGCGGGAAAACCCGTTTTGCTTGCTTATAAATCTTTTCCGTCCAGTTCGGCAAAAGAATCGGCGAGAAAACCGTTAAGGAACAACAGGCCGTCCCAGGATGGGGCCAATCTATCCGGCCGGACTGTTTCGAAAAAACCCCGTTCGCTCCAGCGGGCAATGGAATGGGGAATACAATCTGCAATGCTGCAGCCAAAACGATGTTTAAAACCGAGAATATCCGGACCTTCGCGGTAACGGAAACCCATTAGCAGGCTTTCGCGGATGAGATTGGCGCGGCTTAGTTTTTCGGTGTTAGCGGAACGGATGCGGGGCCTGGGGGCTGCAAGCCAGGTTTCAATGTCTGCAGGATACGTATAACGCCGGGCTGCCACCTCCGGGTGACGAGTACCGGCGGTTTCGTCAATGATGGTTCCCGATGCGACAGGGCCTGCTCCAATCCAGTTTTCCATCCGCCAGTAACGGATATTGTGGGTGCAGGTTTTACCGGGCAGGGCAAAGTTTGAAACCTCGTACTGGGCAAGGCTGTTGTTTATTAACATATCCCGGCCAGCTATCCACAGGCTGTCAGCATCGTCGCTGCAGGGAAGGGAAAGCTGTACCGCACCATGTTCCGCAGCTTTTTTGCCCAATGGCGTTTCCGGCTCAAGGATAAGGCTGTACAGCGAGACATGAGCCGGATTAAATGCCATCAAACGATGAATGTCATTCTCAAGAATATCCATTGTCTGCAAAGGCAAACCGGTGATGAGGTCGGCGGAAAAAGCGTTTGGAAAATACTCTGCGGTAAGGGCTAACCCACGGGTTATACATTCGTTAGTCAGTCCATTGCCCCGATGTACGGCGTGAAGGGATGGTTCATGGAATGTTTGAATTCCAAGACTTATCCGGTTAACTCCGCCTTTGATGCATGCCTGTAAAAATGCCTCGTTAACCGTTTCAGGATTCGCTTCTACGGTAAATTCGGGATAAGATACACATGCTGAATACAATGGTTTAATGAGTGCGGTCAATCCGGCTAACAGGCGTTCCATGAGTGTAACTCCCAGCGCAGAAGGTGTTCCCCCGCCAATATAGACAGAAGGAACATGCTTGATGTCAAAAAAAACCAGTTGATCCGCTGCATCTTCTATTACCGTATTGACAAATGAATCCATCAGGCCGTAATCGTTCTTTTCATTAACAGGGACAGAATAAAAATCACAATAATCACATTTCCCTCCCATGATATTGGGAGTACAAAACGGTATGTGTATGTACAATGAGGCAGTCACAAATTACGGGATGCCAATCCTCGCAGGGGGCCAGATTCGTAAAATCGGTCTCCCTACTATCTCCTTCGTGCCGATAGGCCCCCATGTACGAGAATCACCGGTACTTCCCCTGTCATCGGAAATAACAAAAAACTCACCCGGTCCAAGAATTATCCTTTCCATGTTTCCTGAAAGCGGGAGCGATTCATCCCAAAGAGCCTGTCCCTGGGGAATATTGGGGTAATAGGGCCGGTCGGCAAATTCAAATTCGGTGAGAGGAAAGGAGTTGCCTGCGGGCCGTATTCGCAGAATATAATTATTCATGTATATCTCGTCACCGGGAAGGGCAACAAGGCGTTTTATAAATAAGTGTTCCTCGGCATTAAAAAGACTAAACTGCTGAATGGTAAAAAAACGGATAACAATGTCTATTGCGGATAAAAACAGAGATTTTTTTTCTCCCTGCCTTGTGTCAATGATGACAAGGTTTCCCCGTTTTGCGGGAACAGTGCTGTCAGAAGGTCTCAGCCCGGCGAACATGTTGGGCAGCGCCGTAGAAGCTACCAAAAACCTATCACCGGGACGTAAACCAGGCTGCATGGTGTCATTGCGTAAAACCCAAACTGAAAAGAAAAATGCGGTAACAATATTATAAAGCACAAATAAGATGATCAGGCTGATGATTACACGCAGGAGTCTGTGTTTTTCGCGTTTTTGTGATGCGTATGATAAAGCTGTTCGTGATTTATCAATCATATACTGCCTCTGGTTTCCTGTATCAATGAAATGTTCCAATTCGCTGCATGGGCCAGAAAATAAATGTTCCTTTCCCCAAAACTTTTGAAAGCCGAACCGCCCCAAAGTGACGTCCGTCTCTGGAATTGTCACGGTTATCTCCCAGAGGAAATATTCTGCCGTCCGGCACATACCATCCCAGAGAAAGTTTTGCCAGCCGTGTCGCATAACGACGGTTATGAGGCATGGCGCTGCGCAGGGTTTCAAGTCTGGCTTTTTCGTGAGCCAGAAAATCAGGATATCGCATGGAGGCGGCCAGCATGTTTGCATCCCGGAGATATTCCGGCACAGGTAATCCCATATCCTGCCAGGCAGCGGCTTTTCCGGCCATTACCAGATCCGGGTAGTGATCCTCCTCCATGAGACGGGTTATGGTATGTGTCCAGCCGCGTTGTGCGGCATAGCCCCGTTCGTCTGTCCACCGGTCATTTCCGGCAAAAAGGATTTTCATTTCGCCGTTTTCCATAACAAAACGATCTCCGCTCATCCCTACTCCCCGTTTGATAAGGAAGTGCGCCCTTGGCTGGCCATGTTCATCCCTGTCAATGTCTATCAGTGATATAGTCAGCATAAAAATAATCCGTTGGGCAATATCGAACACCGGTCCGCGGGAAATGTATGACGGGTTTTCAAATATAATAATATCGTTCCTTTCTGGTTTAAACACACTGGGCATTTTAGCCACTCCGGGCAGTAGTTCCGGCCCATATACCAGTTTATTAACAAATAACCTGTCGCCTATAAGCAGGGTATCTATCATTGAGCCGGATGGAATGACATAAGCCTGTATTAAGTACTGGTTAGCAAGCAGCACCATGCCTGCCGCCCATACAAACGCTTCTATCCAGTCACGCACAGGGTGTTTTGCCTTTTGCTTTTCCTTTTTGATGCGTTTAATGCGGTTTCTTCGCGTCAAAAATGCTTCGGTCACGCTTTGGAGTCTGTCAAAAAAGTCTGCTTGATTACGGGCCATTGAGGATAAAATAGCATATCGGGAAATAAGTAACAAGTAATCGAGGTGCAGAACTAATCTAAAACAGAAATGAATGCACTGAAGCCTTATGCGGGACCCGTCGGCGGTCAAGCGCACCGCTTACGCGGCACGCTTACCACCGACACCCGCCTAATCATACTTGAGGGCATTCATTTCTGCCCGGATCCCTAAGCATGAGAACAACACTGAGATTTACACAAACAACATTTTATTGAAAGACAGCAAAACCGGGCAGTGGCTCCGCAATCAGGTTCCCCGGCCTGTTTTCGCCGCCCCGCCCTGCCCCCTTACCGGTATTGTATACTTCTGTGCTGTTGACAGTATCTAACGGTATGCCTACAATTCCACCATGGGAATTAAAAAACCAACCGTTTACCCGCCTGCCCCGGAAGACCAGGTAAGACTCAAACCTTTTTTGGGGATGCGCCCCGGCGTGTACCTTGCGGTTATCTATTCGCTCGTTCTGCTTGTTGTGTTTTTCATTGTTTTTCTGCTGCCGGGCATTACGCGACCGGGAGCAATGGTTGTTTTTTCCAGCGAACCGTTTGGCGCTGCTCTCAGGGTTGACAGTGTGTATGCGGGGAGTTCTCCATGCAGGGTTTTTGTTCCCAAAGGCGTACGTGTCATGGACATTGTGCTGCCGGGTTTTGAAACTCAGCGTGTTGAGCATGAAATCCCCGGGCGGCTGTTTGCTTCCAGGTTTTTCCCAAGACGTTTTCCACTGGATGTAACGCTGGAAACAGCAAATCCGGATGCGGTACTGGCAATGTCTGTACATGAATATGCTGCATGGACTTTCGCCGGGGAACCGACAACGGACTGGCAAATACCATTAAGCCTTTCTGAAGGGGTCTATCGCATCGGTGCTGCCGCTGCAACAGAGGAAACTGCTGATATAATAACCGCTTCGGCCCGCTTTGCCGTTACCCGCGCCGCTCTGCGCGACATCGTTCGAGCGAAAAACCTTTCCGTTAACGGCGGCATCCCCCCGTCCCCCCTGAGCCTTGTACAATCGGTGTCGGATATCGCCGCATTTCTGTCAGGCAACCCAGCAAGCGTCTTTTGGCTTGCCGACACCCTTCCGGCGGAGTCCGCCGCCATACTGACTTCTTCAGCATGGTACCAGAACGAACTTGCCGACAGTACCGCTATGGATTTGTTGTCCGGCCGGCCGGGAGAAATATCTGTGCCGGGATATTTACTCCCACCGATACAGCAATCCTTACAATTAAACCGCATTTCATTCAGAATGATAGACGGCGGAAATTTCGTGCAAAGAGAACCATATCTCCATCTTGTACCGGTAGAATCATTTTTTATTAGCGATTCTGTGGTTCCCGCCGATGTTTTTCAGGATTTTCTGGATGCAAATCCACAGTGGAGTTATGACCGGCGGGAGGCACTGGAAAACCAGGGGCTTGTCTGCAGCGAATACCTCGTTGATTTTGACATCAGAAGGAATCAGGGGATTGTGAATAGCAGTTCGGTATCCTGGTATGCAGCACAGGCTTTTTGTGAATGGCTTTCCGGCAGCCTCCCCGGAACATTTTCCGGTTGGGAAGTGCGGCTCCCCGCCGAAGCTGAATGGGAATATGCCATAAATTCCATGCAGCAATGGAGTAACCGCAGTACCATCTCCGTCAGTACCGCTTGGGAATGGTGCAGTGATCCGTTTTTCCCCTTGTCTTTTCTTTCAGCAACACGGGAAGCGGCAGATTTTGTCGGTTCACCTGAACGCTCGGTTCGGGGCGGGGGCTCATTGACCGGCACCGGTATGTCGGCCACTTTTGAAACAAGAGCCGGCCTGTCCCCGCAAACCTGCTCACCCTTTATCACTTTTCGTCCCGTTATTGCACGAATACCCACAGGCCGTTAAATGCCGGAGGGAGTAAAAATCATTGCCGTAAACCGCAAGGCACGGCATGACTATTCAATTGACGATACCTATGAATGCGGTATTGAGCTTTTAGGTACCGAAGTAAAATCATTTCGTGACGGAAAAATTTCTTTCCCTGATGCGTGGGCGGAGGTAGTCTCCGGTGAAGTATGGCTCCGTTCCCTGCGTGTCGCCGAAAATCCCTTTTCTTCGATATTTAATCATGACCCCGATCGCCGCAAACGGCTTCTTTTGAACCGGGATGAAATCAAACGGATACACCGAAAAGTTGAAGAAAAAGGATTCACCCTCATCCCCTTGTCATTTTATTTTAAAAAAGGTAGGGTAAAAGTAGAATTGGGATTATGTAAAGGGAAAAAATCTTACGACAAACGCGCCGATATACGCGAACGTGATATAAAAAGAGAAGTAGAACGTGAATTTAAAATCCGATAATAAGTAACAAGTTCACTTATTGTTTGTTATACTATAGGGAGCATATATAATGAAATTTAAAGCATTGGCATTAACGATCATCATAAGCACAACAGCAACAGCACACATACACAGTTTAGGGCTTGGAGCACAGTTCAATGTCAATACGGGTAATGTTTTTGCTTCGGGCGCGGCACTGCTTATAAGCCCATCCAATATGACTCATATTGCAATAAACTGGTATCTGGGCAAGGAGAAAACGAGCAGTATCGGCCTTACACTGGATTTAGTTCCTCTGACTTTACCTTTATCCACATTTACGGCAGGTTCCGTGAATTTAACCCTGGGAGTTGGTATTTTTTCCAATGTGGTATTTACCGATGATCCCGGTATTAATCTGGGTGTACGAATCCCGGTAGGAGTTAACATCCTGCTGGGGAAAGATATGTTTGAAGTTTTTTTCCATGTGGCTCCCTCATTCGGAGCAGATTTCCTGCCGGCTCTCGACTTCACAGATCCTTTCTATCCCCTGGCCCTTGGCGCAAGGATTTGGTTCCGCTGATCTCAGCATCACTCTTCCTTATATACTCCGGGCCGATAGACAGGTTTTTTTCACTGTTGACAAAAATATCTGTTTCCTGTGCCATAAGCAGCAATGTTTCAGCGTTTCCCCAGCGCAGGTCTATCCCCGCCCTAAGAGTGTCTGTCCCCATTTTTTCATGGAGCATTTTTGCACCGGGGCCAACGAGCAATACCTCGTTTTGCCATTCGTTTTCCGGCTGAGGTAGAAGTGAGCCGGTAATAATACGGGCGATTGCATCAGGGGGAGCGTCCATGTCAGGGCATAGGCGTTTGCCGTCACGGTACAGGGCGCAGAAAAAAGCCTGTTTTTTAGCATCAAGCACCGGCACGATAATTCCCGGTAATGAATAAAACGGCCATACCATACAGTCAAGAGTGGGAATTGCTGCGAGCGGAATACCGAGCGAAAGGGCAAGGCCTTTTGCTGTGGAAAATCCTATGCGAAGACCGGTAAATGAACCGGGACCGCCCATGCATATTACACCGTCAAGACTTTCCGGCTTAAGCGCCGCCATTTTAAACAATATATCAATACTGTCCAAAATAAGCTCAGAATGCCGCAGACCGGCATCGGCTTCAAAAAGCCATGTGTCAATGCCCGAAGATACACCTCCGGGGGAAGCGAGGGCTACAGAGAATCGGTCAGCGGCAGTATCAATGGCAAGCAAGTTCATGTCAGCCCTTCAATGCGAATAAGCCGGTTGTTCGGGCCGGTAATTTCAATGTGTATGGTAATCGATCCGGGAGGAATTGAGCGGGGTATACGTTCGCTCCATTCTATGATGGTAATTCCTCTGCTGCCAATAATCTCCCCGGCGCCGGTACTTTCAAAATCTTCGTCTCCATTGAGGCGGTATGCGTCAATATGGTATAACGGACAGCAGGCTGCACATGAACAAGCATCTGCATGCGGCTTGGAAGCTGCGTATTCATTAATTATTGTATAAGTAGGACTGGTAATTGTTTCTGTTATTCCCAGGCCTTGCGCAATGCCTTTTACCAGACAAGTCTTTCCCGATCCCAGGCCGCCATAAAGGGCAATTACCGAACCGCTTTGCAATTTGTGTGAAAGGTTTTTTCCTGCTGCCAGGGTTTCTTCCGGTGAATTGGAAACATATTCAATCAGGCAGCATTTCATTTGTATGCATGTCACAAATAAGTGTTTTTAGATCTTTGATGACAGGGAGGAGGGGATAATCAATATCGTCCAAAAATGAAACGGTGACTTCCTTCTGACCTGTCGGTTTTATTTCGACAGTAAAATCAATCCGGAAGTCTTCAGGATCTTTTGAAAGTTCGATTACTGCAACTCCAGTGTACAAAAGGCGATAATAAATCGGAACATCCTTTCTTATTATGTCTTTAATGGCAATTATTTTCATTGTTGCTCACCCCTTTTTTACCGCTTAATTTACATAATCGTACACCATTGCATTTATTGAGTTAAGCGACTTGCGGGGTACTTTTAGGAATTTTACGTGCATAATTGTATTTGCCCCCGCTCTGTTGATTCTCAATACTTCGCCAAGAGCGACAACAATAGAATGATCTTCACGGGTAAATTCTATTTTTATCCGCTGATTTGCGGTTATTGGTGCTGCGGATTTTATGGAACATCCGCCAATGGAGATATCCAGGATGTTTCCGGAAAATTTTCTTGTGTCTACAACCATCTTTTTTACTTTTTTGGGGCCGATTTCTACACGTACAAGATAAAACGCGGTAGATATAACTGCCTGGCGGCGGCGGAACCGGCGGTTTGAAAGGCGTTTCATTTGCCCGGAATGTACAAGCTGTAATATTGGCCCGTTTTCTGTATCCTTTGAACCAAGAACACGGCTTTCCACGGAATAGCCCTTACCATCACCGGTAAAGATCGATAGATTTACCTTGTTCCCCCGCGGTATACGCAGCGGCTCACCTTTATTATTTAAGGGGTTTTCAACAACAAGCGTATCTCCCTTTGTGGAAATTACACGAGCAGGAAAATTCTTCTCGCCTACTTCCAGTACAGCAGCTGTTTTTACCGGTATTTGACGGGTTGATGCAGGAGCGCTGTCGCCCATAGAGCTTTCAAGGATGTTTCTTATGGAAAAAAGGATCGCAAGCCGGTTGTTCAGCTCTTCCTCTGAAATGGCTGTCCTTTCAATTGTACGGTAAGCCCGTTTAAAATGCCTGTCTAAAAGGGTGGGAGAGTTAAGCGATCGTGCAGGATCGGTAACTCCATCATTTTTCAGGACAAATTCCAGCATCTTAACTTGATCCCGGTTAAACCCCAGTGAACCGGTATGCCGGTGCAGGGAAAACCGGGAAAAACGCCGGGGAGTACTGACGGTTTGTGTCCCGCCCAAAGCCGGAATCTTGAATCGTTTACTCAAAAAACTGATGATGATGATTAACAGGATTATTGACCCTAAAACAATTCCAAAAATCCTCATGGAATTTCCTGTCGGGCTGTACATTCTGAAAGTAGTTACAGGAGCCTGCAGAAGGTACATTTCAATGCCAGTGAATATACTCATTATATTTTCTCCTTGCCTATTATGATATTCCGTTTAGTATAACCGAATGCAGTTTACGCAAACGAGGCGCCATTTCATATTCAGCAATGTCTCCCACAAGAACCGAGTCACTCTGTTCATAAGCCGCCAGTAACTCCCCAAGGGCTGTGCTGAATTCCGAAATATATTCATCTATGGGTGTTGTATCCACCATTATTTCCTTTACCGGATAACCTTCCATAATAAGTATATTATAAATACGAAAGATTTTTTCTGCAACGCCGGAGAAAAAATTCACTGTTTCAGCGGCGCGCGAATCTTTGCCGGTCTGGATGTCCAGGGAAAATTCCTCAAGGCGGGTACATATATCGGAGACCAACAGCTGTATCCTGCCTGTTTCTCCGGCGGGGTCCTGCAGTTCACGAATCCGCTCTTCGGTAATTGAACGGAGGGCCTGTGTGCCGGAGCCTTCTCCGGCGAATGTTTGCGTTGTCCAGGAAAAAATATCCGGACATTGTTCGGCAAGCAGGCAGGCTTCGGGACTATCCTTCCAGTTTTCTGCAAATTGATTTTTTTCTTCATAAGTTGCCGTTTCGTAAGCGTTGATTTCCCGTAAAACACAGAAAAGGCTTTCTGCGATAAGTTCGGGCAGCGAACTTGTGAAAATATCAAGTGTATTGATCTTGTCAATTTCCCTGCTAAAACAGGTTTCCATAGCCGATGAATTTATTGTTTCACCGTCAATACATAGTCCGCTTAGACGGTGGCCCGAACCGGTAAGCCATGATTCCAGAGCGCAGAGAATTTCCCCCACATTTTTTTCTGTTTCCAACAGAATGTCGGCATCGGCATCGTTTATCCGTATTTTCATGCCCTACCTGTTGTTATTGTTACGCTGGGAAAAATTGTCAAGAGAGGATTGCATCTGTTCCATTTGAGCATAAGCGGCTTCCATACGGCTGTATTGAATTCTGAGCTCGGCTTCCCTTGCGGCAAGCTGGCGGTCCATTGTGTCAATACGCCGTCTGTCCTGGGTTATCCGTGAATCGATAGTTCCCGTTTTAAGAGATATGATGCCGCCGGTTTCCACAAAGGGCTGCGAAATGGCATCAAGGTTAACGGCAACACCTGAGTCTACAATCATGTCGCCGGTAGTATCGTTCCCAAATAATTGCCGGATTGCGGGAAGGTGCGTGTCAAGCGCTGCGTCCAGCGCTCTATCGTTGATCTGCAGATACCCTCTCAACTGAGACCGGTTGTAACCGGAGGCCGCGCCGTTGGCATTGGTACTAATACCAATCTGAACCAGCATGGAAAGTTCCCGCTCAGCTTCGGTGGGGTATGGTGATGTGACAGCTCTTAATAAGCCGTTTCTGAATTGGTTCAGGGTAGAGTCGCCGGAGAAAACGCCCAGCCGTGCCTGCATTGCGTCAATTTCATCTCTGTCAAGATAGGAAAGTTCGTCAATAATGGTTGGATCATTCCTTGTCAATATATTTAATTCTGCCATGAGAAGATTATAATTGCCCACAAGATTGTAAATTGCGTCTTTTATACCGTCCCGATCCGTACTTACATCCAGTCTTACCGGCCTTTCCGAAACGCCGTGCGCCGTTATGGTTACGCCGGGGATAATGTCGGAAATGGTATTTGAAGGGCGAATCATATCTATCCCTTCCATTGAGATAATGGCATTCTGTGCAGTGGAAACGGCATTCAGAGGATTATAACCTGCACCGTTGGCATTGGGGTCAAGGATCATCGCGCCCCGGACGGATATGTCCCGGTGGGTGTTTGAGTTATCAATGTTCAGGGAGGTGATTGTTTTTCCGGCAGCTGCGTCCGACAGGTTATATTCCCAGGAGCTAAAACTTTCCGAATCGGTTATTGGTCTGAGCTGCATCCTGCTGCCGTCGGAAAAACTCAGAGAAAAAATCGCCAGGTTGTCTGTCCGCTGAGGAGCAGACGGCGGATCCCATTCCGGAAGAGGCGCCGTTGACGGGTTGTTTTCTATGGTGATCCCGCCGTAGGTAGCCGCTCCCGGGGAAGGTATACTTGGCCCGGGCGGCGGCATGGGAAGCCCAAAAGCCGCTTCAGTTTTAATGGCGGTTGAGGTTTCGATTCTCAGGACAAACGGCGCACCCGGTTCAACAGGGAAGCCAAACGGGACAGAAACCGATGTAAGAGCGGGAAGTTCCAAAACGCTGTTATGTATTGTTACCGGGTTTGCGGGCATGGCTGATGCGGTAGTATCCCTGATTGTGCTTTCGGTAAAGGGCAGTTCCCGGCGTGAATCGTTGACCGGTTCCACTACTCCCAGCCGTACCATTAGAAGAGCAGCATCACCGAAGAAATCTAGACGGTTTTCCGTGCCGGTAATTTTGGATTCAATGAGCAGCGACCTGCTTCCCGGCTGTACGGTAATCAGGCTTGCGCCGATTTTATCCCGTCCCCGGCGGTTAAGCATATCAGCAAATTCCCGCAGGGTGCCTCCCCGGAATTCAAAGGAAATTTCATCCCTGCCTACAGTAAATGTATACGTACCAGCCTCAATAGCGGTTCTTTCATCCAGAGGCGGGGAAAGGAACCGGTCTGCTTCGGCAAGCTGTTTGACGGAAAACCGGTAATTCTGCTCATCGGCTTCCCTTGTTGCCGTAGCAGTTAAAATGTTTGGATCAAAAGATGTTGCTACCCGGTCATTAAAAGGGTTTTGAAAGGAAAAAAGCATGCGGGCGCTTTCCCGCAATGATGTAATCCGGCGGCCTATATCCTGCCACCAGACTTTACGGTTCTCAAGGCTGTCAATATTACTTTCAACTCTGTCCCTGGGGATGCGTTCGATACGCATCAGGTCTTCAACGAGTTTTTCAGTGTTAAATCTGCTTCTTATTCCCGGTACAAATACATCTGACATACGACCTGATCCCCTCCAATTAGCCTGGACACTTCAATTTTCAAACCGGCCTTAGTGGCTGCCTTGACAGTCAGGGAACTTACACTCGTTCGTTAAACAGAAAACCAATAGTATCTTTAAGTTTTCTGTGCAGCCGTTGGAGTTCTTCCGGTGGAAGTACCTTTATCACCTTATCGGTATCCTTGTCAATGACCTTGACAATTACCTCATTTGATTGTTGATCAACGACAAATTGGAGTTTTTTATTGAATATTTGGCTAACGCGCTGAACATCTGCCACTACCTTTTTCATTTCCTGCGGCGCGGAGGCTTGCCTGTTATTTCCGGGCAATGAAGCCGCGAGTTTTTCGGCAGCAGCTCGTTGCTGCGGCGATCTTGACTGAATCCCGGAAAGTTCCGGAGCCGGTGTGAAGCTGACACCGGGTACAATACTAGAAATGGATATACTCATGGTACCTCCCTGTTCCTTTAAAACCCTGCCGTCCCTGGCTAGGTTAAAATACTAAAATAAGGACGAAAAGGGCGCGAGCTTTTCGTCCTAGCGCTAAAAGACAACGTCCAGAAGCCTCTTAACACAGAAAAAAAGAACAATTGTCAGCGTTTAGCCAAGCAATTGAAGTACTGACTGTGGCCGTACATTTGCCTGCGCCAGCATTGCTGTTCCCGCCTGGTTCAGAATACTTCCCGTGGTGAAACTCACCATTTCGGAAGCCATATTCACGTCCCTGATACGGGATTCTGCAGCTTGCATATTCTCTGACGCAATTGCAATACCCTGAGCCGCCATTTCAAAGCGGTTTTGGTAAGCGCCAAGATCAGCACGCTGCTGGTTTACCTGCCTTAATGCGACATCTAATGCGCCAATGGCCAGGTTTGCACTTTCAGCACTGGTGAGAGAAATCATACCTTCTTCTCCCTGTACGTTTTGCAGCCCGAGCGCTGTAGCGGTCATTGTGCCGATAAAGACCCTTTCACTCTGGTCCATATTGGCGCCAATTTGGAACTGCATTGTTCTGCTGCTTGCTGAATCCCGGGAATAAGCCCCGGTCAACATGTTCATGCCGTTGTATTGGGCATGGCTAGCAACGCGGTCCACTTCCCTTACCAGCTGGGATATTTCTACCTGGATCATCAAGCGATCCTCATCGGTGTAAATTCCGTTCGCCGATTGAACGGCGAGTTCGCGGATCCTGTGCAGGAGATCCTGGGTTCCCTGAAGATAACCCTCGGTGAGCTGAATAAACGACACACCGTTCTGGATATTACGCTCAGCCTGGTTTAACCCTCTAATTTGGCCCCGCAATTTTTCTGATACTGCAAGCCCGGAAGCATCGTCGCCGGCGCGGTTGATCCGCAGTCCGGAACTGAGCTTTTCCATACTCTTAGAGATGTCTAGCTGGGTTACGCCGAGCTGACGATCGGCGTAAATTGCACTCATGTTGTGATTAATAATCATATAACCCTCCATGTGTTGATATGTCCCGGCAATCCGTGCCGGAACCGCGCCGCGGAAACGCGTCTTTTGGAGGGTGGGTTTCGCGCCGCCACCCCCTAAATTCACGTAATACGGAGCGAAACGGCCATCTACTATAATGGGCGTTTCGCGCCGCTCCGCGCATCAACAGAAGGTTTTTTTCAAAGAACACTGGCTTGTTCGACAACGATTAGTTATCTCATAAGCCGCTTTACTTTAGTAACTGACCAAAGGGGGGAGTCCGATTTCCGCGCCGAAACTCCCCCACAAAGGAAAGTATACTATACTACTGCAAAAGTTGCAATACTGCTGTACCCCTCTGGTTGGCCTGTGCAAGCATAGCCATTCCAGCCTGGGATAGAATTTGGTCGCGTACATAGTCAACCATTTGGTTGGCCATGTTCGTATCACGGATCCTGGATTCTGCTGCCTGGAGGTTTTCTGCTCCAATGTCAATGCCGCGAACAGCATGCTCAAGCCTGTTTTGGTATGCACCAAGATCGGCTCTTTGCTTGTTGACAGTTCTCAGGGCAACGTCAAGGGTGCCAATTGACATATTGGCGCTTTCGGCGGTTTCCAGGCTTATAAAGCTTTCATCGCCAACATTGCGGATGCCCAGCCCGGCGGCGGTCATGGTACCAATGTACACTTGTGTCCGCTGATCCATGTTTGCGCCGATGTGGAACCACATGGAGGCTGTGGGGACGTTCTGTCCCAGTGAACGGGAGTAACGGCCGGTCAGCATATTCATGCCATTGAATTGGGCATGGCTGGCGATCCGGTCGACTTCTGCTACGAGCGCGGAAACTTCAATCTGGATGTACATTCTGTCTTCTTCGGTATAAATACCGTTGGCAGCCTGTACCGACAGTTCGCGGAGACGCTGGAGTACATCCTGCGTTTCACTGAGATAGCCTTCAGCAACTTGAATGAAAGAGATGCCATTGGCTGCGTTAAATGAGGCCATGTTGAGACCGCGGATCTGCGCCCGCAGTTTCTCGGATACGGCCAGGCCGGAAGCGTCGTCACCTGCGCGGTTGATACGCAGACCGGATGAGAGTTTTTCCATACCTTTGTTAAGATAAACTTGGGTAACTTTGAGGGCCCTGTCCGCAAACATTGCGCTCAGGTTGTGATTGATGATCATATTGATCCTCCTTGAATAAATGCAAAGGCATCCTTGCCTTTGTTTGGTGTATTGTCTCCATCGCAGTAACCGCGGAATTTCCGCAAGGGATACAACTTACCATCTTCATTTTCGGCGTTTCACGGGATAAACTTTAGCAAAATTTTACGCTAAACCCAAAAATTTTTCAGCTTGGTATTTCAGCCGTTTCCCTGCCAGGCAGATAAAATTAGGGGGTATTTATGGAAAAAAATGCTTTATCGGATGGATATTTGGAAATAAAATGGTATACTAGTAGATAGATGCAGAGGAATACAACCGTAGCCGGTTTCTTACTTATTATAATTACCGTTTTTACAGCCTGCGGCGAACTGGATTCTCTGTTTTCTCCGGGCAGAAGTTATCAGATAAAAGTAATGGTTAACGACAGTCCTCTGGATGACTGTTCTATACTGCGTTCCGATGATATCATTCGCCCCCATTTTACCGTACCGGTAAAAAACGATCCGGATTTAACCGGACTTTTGGCATTTATGCAAAATTCCAGAGGTGAAATAGTCGGTGAAACAGTGCTTTATGCACTTGAATCCTGGTATTATCACATATTAAGCCAAAACGAACAGAATAATACTCAGGAACCGGAAGATGAGGCAGATAATGCTGTAGGGCGCGATCAAGGAAACACGGCTGTAAGGGATAACTGGGGATTCATCAACTCCAGACCTGCAACAGTGCAATACGATGTTCTTGTTAAAGTAGAGTCTCTTGAACAAATTCCCCATTTCCCAATTCCCGAAGAAATGGAAATAGGTTCATACAATCTGGTCTTTGAGGCACGCGGAAAAAACGAAATCCTGCACCGCACGGAAGCAGTATTTTATTATATAGGCAATGCAGTATTTTCATTACGGGATATTTCGATTTTTCTGCCAGGAACATCAGAAGGGCTGTTAATCCCGCCCGGCATAACCATATTGCTTGAACCCAACCTTGATTTTGACAGCCGTCTTGACCCCTATGTTATCTGGTATAACGGTAAAAATATTATCAGCGAAGGTGCTTTAATTAAGGGTGCGGGCAGCATGCTTTGGGAAGCGCCGGAAAGAACAGGTTTTTATTCACTGCGGGTAGAGTTGTTTCCTTTTCATCTCAGGGGAAATGTTGCCGGAATTTCACGGGAAATAACACTGCCGGTATCTTCAAAAGCAGCAGCAAATAACGGGTATTTTTACACAGACAGCCCTGAGTATGCGGCCCTCAACCCCCTTGCCCTGGGAACTCTTTTCCCGGAACAGCTTGCATTACATGCAGCTTCTGCAGAAGATGCAAGTGACAAAAGTGAACATAAAATTCCGCCGGTACAACCCGCACTGCTCAGATGGTACCAATTTAAGGGAAACCTGATTGATACAATGACCGAGCCGGAAGATGAGCCGTCAATAATGTCTGTCAGCGAAAACAAACCATTCTGGGCCGGCATGGGACACAGTTACGGACTTTCCACCGGCTCTGACGATATCTACATCCTTTCCCCTGTTTCATTCCTGCATGATGCCAATGATCAGGGAGGCGGCATATTCCTGCTTCATATCAGGTCTCTTGCCGAAGGCCCTGTTTTCAGCGTTCATTTCCCGTACATAGCTTCTGTAACGGAAGGCGTACAAATGGATATATTCAGGAGGAGCAGTTCCATTATTCTGCGCCTGAAAACAAAAGAAACATTTGTGGAAATGCCTGTATCACTTCCTCCATTTGATTCTCAGCCGCTAATTCCCGTAACCGTGGAATTCTATATTCACCCTGCCCGCTTTGAAGCCAAACTGTCACTGGGCGAAAGACATTCCATACAAAGCGTAACAGGAAGCATCAGACTCTCCGGTATACCGGAGGGAGAGGGCATAATTACATTGGGCGGCAGGCCGGAAAAACCCGAAACTGTGGATATTTTAGATACCGAAATCACCGAAGAAGACATAGAACCTGTTATCAGTCTGGCAAATGCGGGAAGCACGATTTGGGATGAATTCGCTATCCTGTACTCATCACTGCCTATTTTGGAAGAAGGATCGCCGGAAGATGATACTGAAGAGCCGCAAACGCCGGAAATCGCGAATGAAAACAATCTACTGCAAGGACCCGAAGCGGAAGAAATTCCACTTGAAGAAACCGCAGGCACGAACCTCAGCAGTGAAACAGACGATCCTGAAGAAATTGGCTGATTTGTTGAAAATAACACCACATCCGGGGTATGCTGTTACACGTATGAAAAAAAACTACTCTGTTGTATTGATTATTGCATGTCTTTTTTCAGCATGCGCCGGGCAATCGGGGATTATTTTTATCCCTGAACATACACAGGAAGAATGGCAGATCGACATCGACCCTTTTGAATCATGGGACATAATTGAATCAAGCGAAGGCCCGGGAGAAACAGGGATCCCGGAATGGGTTCGTTATTATTACAACAATAAATTAAACGGCATTGAATCGCTGGGGGAATACAGCGGCAGGTATATTATAACCGCAGAAAACCGGGGAGAAAATTTTAACGCGATGAACCAATGGGCCAATGGCTTTTCTGCAGTCCATGATCTGCCCCGATTGATTACTGCAAGGGTTGAGCGCAGGCTTGTTTCAGCGGCTTCCCTGTACCCCGATGATGAATATGGACAGTATTTTGAAAATTTAATTAAAGCAGTATCGGACGGGGATTATCCGGGAGCCGTTAAAGAAGAAGTATTTTGGCTTAAAAGAAAAGTGTTTATCCGTGATGAAGAAAACGGCTATGATGCCGAACTTCCTCAAACGGAAACCATTTTGGAACGATATGAATTTTTAATATTGATCAGTATGGACAGGGATAGTCTGCAAAGGCAGCTAAGGGAAATAATTGAGAATGTCAGAACTACAATACCTGCGACACGGGAACAGGCTGCGAATGTAGCCAGGATTCAGCAAACTTTTTTTGAAGGGTTTTAATGGAAGGGATATTGCAATGGGGGCTTGATTGGATAAGGCATATACAGTCAGGGGCAAATCCGCCGCTTTCCATGTTCATGCGAATAATCACCGGCATGGGTTCCATTACCGCATACATGATCCTGCTTCCTTTGATTTACTGGTGTATAGATGAAAAAAAATGCCTGCGCCTGGGAATAATACTGCTTATCTCTGTATGGATTACCGTTATCCTGAAATTGATACTGGATCAGCCCCGCCCGTTTTTTGCGGAATATGACCCTTCAGTGGGTTTGATCCCCGAAAAACTCGGCGGATTTCCGTCAGGTCACGCTCAGAATTCACTGGTATTGCTGATGATCATTGCCTCATGGGGGAAAAAGAAGCTGTTTTTTGCAATTGCCGCTTTATTCTGCCTGCTTATTGGTTTTTCCCGTATTTATCTGGGTGTACATTTTCCCACAGATGTTCTGGGCGGATGGCTTATCGGAGGTTTTCTCTTGTGCATATATTTTCTTACCGGTAAACGTATTGAAACACTGCTTGCATCAAACAGCCCCCGCGCGGGATTGCTTGCCTGTGCTGCTCTCGCTTTTGCCATGATCATGTACCGGCCGTCACAGGAGCCGCTCATGCCCGCAGGATTCCTCCTGGGGCTGGGCACCGGTTATTTCCTGTGCCGCCGTTATATTGGTTTTACCGCTTCCAAAGATAACCGAAGCGGCTCGCCACCCGGAAGTGGCGTTGTAAAGTACCTTGTGTTGGCAGTTCGTTTTGCCCTGGGAATAACGGTAATGGTTTTATTATATGTCCTGACCGGGAAAATCATCAGTTATTTTTCACAAACCGGCAATTACGATCTTCTTGTTTTCATCCGTTTTGTCCTTATCGCCCTTTGGGTTACGGCAGGCGCTCCCTGGCTTTTCTGTATCTTGCGCATTTACTCCCCAAATCCTCACACGGAGACATGGGGACACGAAGACACAGAGATTAAGAGTTAAAAATGAAAGATAACCTTTTTAATTCCTCATCTTCTTTCTCCGCGTCTCTGTGCCTTCGTGCCTCCGTGTGATATATTTACAACAATGGCTTCCTACGGAGATGATGACCCCATTGCGGCATTTGCTACAATACCCGGCAACAGCGCCCTTACCCTTATCCGCTGTTCAGGCAAAGGATCGCAGGAATGTGCTGCGGCAATTTTTTCTGCACCGAGAAAATTGCTGCAGGCTGCCGGAAACACGATTATTCGCGGCTGGATAGTAACACCTGACGCAGCGGAACTGGTCGACGATGTTTTGCTTTCCGTGTTTCGCGCTCCAAAGAGTTACACCGGTGAAGACAGCCTGGACATATCCTGTCATGGCGGCATTGCTGCGGGAGGTGCAGTAATGGCTGCTTTGCGCTCTGCCGGTTTTCGTGATGCGCTTCCCGGTGAATTTACATTCCGGGCATTTATGAACGGCAAGATCGACCTAACCCGCAGCGAATCGGTAATGGAACTAGTTTCGGCAAAAACAGACATGGGCAGGCATCATGCGGTACACCGGCTTTCGGGCGTACTGGAACAGGAAATAAACTGCATCAAGAAAAAACTCATTGAAGTTCTGGCCGCTGCGGAAATATACCTTGACTATTCCGAAGATGAAATAAGTACGGACAATGACGAAATTGCAGGCCGGCTTCCCAAACGTACCTTAGCTCTGGAATCCCTTGCCCGTCTGCAGGTACTGTCTCAATCCTGGCAGCGGCAGCAGATTTATCAGGAAGGAATTCTTGCAGTGATCGCAGGGCGGACAAACGCGGGAAAATCCAGCTTGTTCAACCTGTTGCTTAAAGAAGAACGTTCCATTGTCACCGATATACCCGGCACTACACGCGACTGGATTGAAGCATGGGTGTCAATAGAAGGCATCCCGGTTCGACTTGCCGACACTGCCGGCCTTCGCGAATCCGCAGATCCGGTAGAAATAATCGGCATTGAACGCAGCCGCGATTTACTGGAAGCGGCGGAATTGATACTATACGTCGTAGACGGCGAGGCAGGACTGACTGCCGAAGATCGTTCATTTATCGAAAAAATGCAGTGCAACAAGCGGTTACTGGTTCTGTGGAACAAGTCTGACATTGCCCCCCTGCCGGAAGATTTAATCTCCGGCGCTTTCCTGAGCGTCAGCGCAAAAACAGGGAAAGGCATTGCAGAGCTGACATTGGCAATAACTGCTGCAATTACCGGTGAACAGGGAGCGCACTGGCAATCTGATGCCGCTTCCGTTGGCACAGCGAGGCAGAAAAATCTTGTGGATGCCGCTATTTTAGCGCTGCAAGAGGCGTTACACCTTGCCGAACGGGAAGAGCCGCTTGACATTATTGCCCCCATGCTACGGGAAGCGGTAAACTCACTGGGGGAAATTACCGGAGAGGTTTCTACCGCCGATATCCTTGAGGAAATGTTCAGCAAATTCTGTGTTGGAAAATAATTTTTTAGGTTGAGGTTTTCATGAAAAATATTACTGTTTATTTTATTACGATTTTTTTATCGATACTTCCCATATCAGAACTTAGAGGGGCAATCCCTTATGCTGCAGCTAATCAAATTCCCTGGTACACAGCCTTTGTAATTGCGGTTTTGTGCAACGCCATGGTGGCGCCGATATGCTGGATTTTTTTATCAACCCTGCACAAGCTTTTTCTGAAAATGGCCTGGTACAAACATCTTTTTGAACGGTTCATTGAACGGGCCCGTACAAAACTGCATAATAAGGTAGAGCGTTGGGGCTGGCTGGGTATTACCGTATTTGTAGCCATCCCCCTGCCGGTAACCGGAGCATGGACCGGTACCCTTGGCGCCTGGGTCCTCGGCATTTCCAAACGCAGGACCATGTTTGCTGTAATGCTGGGTGTTTTTATTGCCGGTATAATTGTAACGGCAGTAGTGCAACTGGGAATACAGGCATTGAGTTTGTTTACCAAGGAATTGCACTAACTTGCCCCTGATACTCTGTAACATCAAAATATTTACAATACTTTTATTCGCAATTTCTTCAGCCCTCGACTTATTTTGACAATTTGGTAATTATATCTCTTGCTGTATTATCATTTATTATAGGGTGTCTTGGAACCTGAGAAAATTTGTGTGTACGAGGATTTTTATAAATATCATGTTTTCTACCATGGCGAATAAAAACAGCGCCCAATGCATTTATTTTCTGAAGCAAATGTTCTCTTTTCATGCAGGAATACGGAGCTTTCCGGTTTTGCGGATTTCGGCAAGATGTTGTTTTTCCTCCTGCCTTATTTCGTAAACTTCAATAAGCGCTTCCTCAAGTTCAGCTAATGAAAGCCCTTGAGTGGAATCTTCTGGGTAATCGTTCAAAAACCCTACAAAAAATTCCTTATCTTGCCAATAAGTATATTCTAATTCCATGTTTTACCCCTGACGAAAGTATATCGTACAATTCTACGTATGAACAAGGCATTTGGAAACAGACAAATCAGGTGGTGACAGTCACCTTTTTGAAGAATTTTACCACGAAGATCGGCGGTAGTCACCTTTTTCCCAGTTTCCCTTTCATTGCCGCTTCTTCAAATTGCTTTTTTATCATCCTGATAATGTTACATTCTAATTGATCAAGCGTTTCGTTATGCTCTTTTTGTTCAGATGATACGGATTTTTGCAAAGTATTGGGTAAAAGCAGTTGATAAGTCTCAATCTGAAAAACATCAGCCAGTTTAATAATAGTTTTGTCACTTACCCACATTCTGCACCCTTCAATATCATTGATAGTCTGATGTGAAAGATTGGCAGCTTCCGCCAGTTTTTCCTGTGTTAAACCGAGCATTTTCCTTTGCTTCTTGATATTTAACGATAGGGCTTTCCGTAATTCGTTTGCTTCAGCAAGTTTATTCCCCATACTATAAATTTAGGGTAATAACAAGTATTGACAACTTGGAAATATCAATATATTATACTTGTTGTGGGCAAGTTTCATTTTTTGCAAAATACTGGGTAATTTGGTGATACTAAAAAAAATCAATCAGCTGGATATTATGGGTTTAAGCCCCGAATTGGAGCAGATATATGAAAGACTGGTTACCCAGACTCTGCAGACGGATTTAAATGAAGCTGACTTTACCGTTACTCTGACTTCCGACCAGAGTGGTGTAGTAATACAGAAGTATAACGGAACCGCACGGGGTGGAAGCATACCCGCGACGATTCAGGGAATGCCCGTGCGGCAAATAGCAAATGAAGCATTCTCTGCCAGAAGAAATTTCTCTCTTACTGCCATAGTTATTCCCGAAGGCGTTACCAGTATAGGAGACAGCGCTTTTAAAGACAGCGGCTTGCTTTCCGTTACCATACCCCAGAGTGTCACCAATATAGGAAGGGCCGCGTTTAGCGGTAACTGGCTTGGTTCCATTACCCTGCCCGATAACCTTACTACGATAG
>WRLF01000005.1 GCA_009777735.1 Treponema sp. | reverse complement strand
TTTGCGCGGGGGTAGGCGCCGGGGGGCGTCTTTGCGGCGAACTTGTCAGACCGGCAGCCGCTTTATATTACTGGACGAGCCGTTCAGTGCCCTTGACGCTATTACCCGCCGCCATATGCAGGACTGGTACCGGGAAATTGCCGGTACCATGGGCCTGTCAACATTTTTTATTACTCACGATGTTGACGAAGCGCTGCTCCTTTCGGACTCAGTGTACATCCTCAAAGGCACACCCGGGAAAATCTCCCATATCATTGATGTAGTACCGGCACGACCGAGGGATCACGATTTTCACGTTTCACCAGAATTTGCCGGGCAAAAAAAAGAGTTACTGGCAGCGATTGGGTAACAAGTAACAAGTAATAATATTCTTACCTTTTACCTTTTACCTTTTACCTGTATACTATCCCCATGCTGCCAAAATTAATTAATGAAATCCTTGCCGAATCCCCCGTTTCACAGGAAGTGACTATTCGCGGATGGGTCAGAACAAAAAGAGATATGAAGAACCTGGTATTTATCGAGGTGAACGATGGTTCATGCCTTGTCGGAATCCAGTGCACATTTGATCGGGGAGCCGATGGATATCAGGTTGAAACGGATGTTTCCCTTGCAAACCTCAGCACAGGGGCTGCTGTCTGCATAACAGGGCTTCTGGTACCTTCCCCCGCAACAGGGCAGCCGGTGGAAGTGTCTGCGCAATCATTGGAAATCACTGGTGCCGCCCCTGCAGAAAACCGTGAAGCACAGCCTGAATATCTGGGTATACCCGCATATCCCTTGCAAAAAAAACGACATTCCATGGAATTCCTCCGGGAGATTGCCCACTTGCGGCCGCGCACCAATACCTTCGGCGCTGTGTTACGTGTTCGCAGCCGCATGGCGTATGCCATCCATGAGTATTTTAGCAAACGGGGTTTTCAGTACATCCACACGCCCATCATCACCGCCGGTGACGCGGAAGGCGCAGGGGCGCTGTTCCGGGTGACGACACTCGACCTTGATGCGTTAATAAAAGACGGATCAAAACACATTGACTATACAAAAGATTTTTTCGGAAAAAAAACCTTTCTGACCGTTTCCGGCCAGCTTGAAGCGGAAACATGCGCGGCAGCCCTTTCCCGCGTGTACACATTCGGCCCTACATTCCGCGCGGAAAATTCCAACACGACACGCCACCTTGCCGAGTTCTGGATGGTTGAGCCGGAAGTGGCCTTTGCCGATCTTACGGATAACATGGCGCTCGCCGAAGATTTTCTGAAATATATTTTTACTACAGCGCTTGAGAACTGCGCCGCTGACCTTAAATTTTTTGATTCCCACATTGAAAAAGGCATAATCGACACCCTGACACAGGTGGTGAAATCCCGGTTTGCCCATATTACCTACACAGACGCCATTGGCGAATTGGAAAAGGCGGTCAAAAACGGGACTGATTTTGAATTTGCACCGCAGTGGGGCTGCGACCTGCAAAGCGAGCACGAAAAATACCTTACCGAAAAAACCGTTGCCGGACCGGTAATCGTCACCGATTACCCGAAAGAAATAAAAGCTTTTTACATGAAGCAAAACGATGACGGCACAACAGTCAGGGCAATGGACGTACTCGTTCCCCGTCTGGGTGAAATCATCGGAGGCTCCCAGCGAGAAGACAACCTGGAAAAACTCTGTAACCGGATAGTTGCAATGGGAATGGATGTGCATGACTATTCGTGGTATCTTGACCTGCGCCGTTACGGCACATTTCCCCATGCAGGTTTCGGGCTTGGTTTTGAGCGCCTTATTCAATACATAACCGGTATGGCAAATATCAGAGATGTAATCCCCTACCCCCGCGCCGTTGGACAAGCTGAATTTTGACAGAGAATAAAGAACAGTGAACAGTGAACAGATAACAATAAAAGAGCAAAATACGAAGGTGAAGCGTATATGTAACCAGCGAAGATTGCGGACAATGAAACTGTTAACAGTTATCTGTTATCTGTTATTTGAATTCCCTCTTCCCGCTCAAAGCAATCAAGTCTCGGCACTCAACTTTACTCCAACGCCGCTGCTGGAACCTTATCTGGCAATAGCACCGGAAATAACATCGCGGGCGGCTGTGCTTGTTGATGCGCAAACAATGACCGTTCTGTATGCAAAAAATCCTCATGAGCAAATTCCTCCGGCATCTCTGACTAAACTCATGACCATGCACCTGGTGATGAACGAAATAAATGCCGGCAAGGCATCTTATGACGAGATTATTCCGGTAACATCAGAAAGCTGGGCACGCAACCAACCTCCCCGTTCCAGTTTGATGTTCCTTGCGCCGGGGCAGATTGTGACATTGCGTGAGATTCTGCTGGGACTTGCCGTTTCATCGGGAAACGACGCTGCGGTTGCCGCAGCGCTGCGGATTGCTCCCTCGGTACATGATTTCGCAGAAATGATGACCGCTGAAGCCCGGCGTTTGGGGTTGTTAAATACCGAATTTATTGAACCGTCCGGTATTTCGGAATTCAACCTTACTACTGCAGCGGACTTCACTGTATTTTGCCTGGAGTATATTCGGATGCATCCCCATAGCCTCATTGAATTTCATTCAGTCCCGGTATTTGCATATCCTGCAGCCGGTAATATCACAAACAATAGCAGGCCAAATACTATTGTACAGCCAAACCGCAACCCCCTGCTGCAATCATTCCGCGGCGTTGACGGACTGAAAACAGGATATATTGACCTGTCCGGTTACAACCTTGCTGTTACCGCAGAAAGAAACGGCACCCGCTTTATCTCTGTTATCCTTGGTGCTCCGTCAACCCCGGACGGCGGCTTTATTCGGGAACGTGACGGTAACATACTCCTTACCTGGGCATTTGAGAATTTTAAAACCGTCCGTCCGGTCATTGGCCCCCCGGAACCTGTCCGCTTATGGAAAGGTAAAGAAAAAAACGCAGAACTGCAGCTTGCCGAATCCCCTGATTTCACCGCTTCAATAAACCGTGCCGTCTCATTACAATACGAGACAGAAATTGAAAGTCACCTGACAGCTCCGCTGCCCGCAATGCACCATGCCGGATGGCTGGTCATTTCAGACAGTGAAGGCGAACTACACCGTGTACAATTGCTTACGGCACACTCATATCAACAGGGAAATATCTTCAGGCGTATATGGCACAGCATACAGTTGATATTTAAAAGGTAAGAGGTAAAGAGTATAAAGGTGATAGTGTGCTTAGTCAGCTAATCCGGTTTACCATCGGGCAGACTGCAGCCAAGAACACTTTTACCTTTTAACTTGCATGAATTCGTCAAGTTCGCATTCAAGTCTGGCAAGGCGTTTTTCAAGTTCATGTATTCTCAATATGGAATATTTCACCTGCCGGTCCAGCAGCCGCTCACATGTTTCGTCAAGAAGAGTGTTAAAAGTAAATTCTGAAACCGGTATGTTTTTTTTTTCGGTTGACGGGTTACTGTTGAAATTCATTGCCGTTATATATCAATCCCTTATATTAACTTCAATAATACTTTGACGTGAATTATCCTGAGCGCCAATATCGGTTTTGTCATAGGCGCGGATAAAGGTTACCACCGCAATAAAAGCAATAAGAAACAGAATTAGATTACGCATGATTCCCCCGGTGGGCATTAAGCTGCTTCATGAATCCTCCAAGCATGTAAACAGGAGTTTGTGTCTGAATAACGGACACACTTTAAGTATATAAAAAAATACAAATTATCTCAATACCCCAAGCGGATTTATTGCGGCTCCGTTGCGAAAAACCTGAAAATGGAGATGGGAACCGGTTACATACCCTGTATCGCCGACTTTGCCAATCTCCTGCCCCTGCTCAACAGAGTCTCCCGGTAATACTGAATAAGCCGAAAGATGTGCATAAAGGGTCTTGTATCCTTCATGCTCCAGAATAATATAGTTCCCAAGAATGCTGTTGTAATCCCTGACAACAACTTTACCCTTCATAGCGGCTTTAACAGGATCTCCGATATTACCGGATAAATCAATGGCATTGTGCAATTGCCTTCCAAGCCTGGGGTTTACCGGGTTAATGCGCCAGCCAAACCCGGAAGTAATCCTTCCGGGTACAGGGTAAATCATCGGCCTGTCGGCATTACGAACATGGGCAGTGCGAGCGGAAGGGCGCGGCGCAGGCGGCGGGGGGTTGATAACCTGGCTCAGGTCATTTGCGTCCATCATTGCGCCGGGGATAAAAAGTGCAGAACCGGGACGAATGGTGTCGTTCTGAAGATTATTTGCATCAAGAATCGCATTCAACGGAACCTTCATTTCCAGTGCTATGCCTAACAGTGTATCATTTCTCCTGACAGTATACGGAATACCATCTATGTTGGGAATTTTAAGTTCAGTCCCTGCTCTAAGACCTCTCGCATTTCTTAAATTATTGAATGCAATAATGGTACTTTCAGTAAGTGAGAATTTTCTTGCGATGCCAATAATGGTTTCACCCGGTTGAACCACATACTTTCTCCAGGAAAATTCATCGGTTACATCCAACTGTAAATGATCAATTGATTGGGATGTCTCGTCCGATAAACCGGAATTCAATTGAAATGGTGTAATGCCGGCTTCGCGGTATGCAAGAGGCGTAACAGGGTCCTGCAATGACAATGGAGAAACCCCGTACATGTTCAATAATGGGGATATACTTTCCCAGTTCAGACTGATAACGGCAAATACAAGAAACCCGGTAACACTAAAAAGGGTTTTTATCAACGAAACAGATTTCCTGCTTACTTTTTTTAGTGGAACGGATAATTTTTTTTGAGAAGGCTGGTTGCTTTTTGAGAGTCTCTTGCTATCATTATTTCCGGAGGGACCGGGTCGTTTGGCTATTTTTTGGGAAAACCTTGCGTCAAAAGAAGATGGTGATTGCCTGGTTTTTCCGGTTGCAGATGAGGGGCGCTTCGAGACATTCTGTTTCCCGAGTGAATCAAAATTTTTCATACTTCCATTATCGACATTACGGTAAAAAATCATTATACTCTAAGGTATGAAGAAAGCGGTTTTGGGAGCATTGATGACCGCACTGGTTCTCAAACTATTTCTGCTTGATTTTATTATTGCCGAAGGAAACTCTATGGAGCCATCTATCAAAAGCGGTTCGGTCCTTGTCGTAAACCGCCTGCAATACGGGCTTCGTTTTCCGGGTCAGAAAGGGTATTTAATTCGATGGTCAGCACCCAGACCGGGAGACGTTGTTGTTTTTTATTCACCATCCGGCAATGTCGCGGTAAAACGCTGTGGGGCGCTCATTGGAAAAGGAGAATTTATGGCAAACGGCGATAACAGCCTCCGGTCATACGACTCCCGTTCTTACGGCCCGGTGTCGGTGGAAAACACTATAGGAAAAGTAATGGGAGTACGATGAAGACTATACCAAAAGTGCGTTTTTTTCTTGTTATTGCGGCGATTTCTATCGCAAGTCTGTTAATTCTTATACAATATGCTTTGCTTATCGGGCAAGGCAGTTCGGAACAGTCAGCATCAGCACGAGCCAACATCGAACGAGGCACGATAGTAGACCGGCATGGGAAGGTCCTTGCCGCTCAGGTAAGACGCTATGATATATATGTCAGACCGCCCAGAGACAGGGACAGGGAAATCAGGGAAAAAAGAATAGAAAACTTAGCTGCTGATCTTGCATTGTTCCTTGACATGGAAGCCGAAGATATAAAAACCCGCATCAGCAGCGCTTCAAAGGAGTTTGCACTGCAAAGAGAAGTTTCTGCAGAAACATGGGAATCTATTAGAAATGCTCAAAGTGACAATAATGAAAGACTGCAGGGCGTTTATGCATGGGCGGTACCGTTCAGAGTCTACCCGGAAAGAAACCTGGCAGCTCAAATCCTTGGGTTCATGGGAAATCATTTTAGACCTCTTGAGGGAATTGAGTATGGATATGATGCAGTGCTTTCAGGCAGGAATACCGGCGGTAAGGGCAATAATATTGTTCTGACCATAGATGCCAATGTCCAGCACATTCTGGAAAGAGTGGCATTCTCGGCCTACGAGGATACCGGTGCGGACATGGTAATGTTTCTTGCAATGGATCCTCGTAACGGAGAAATACTTGGTTCAGCCATAGTTCCCGGTTATGATCCCAATAACTATCGTGCATCACATGAAAGCAGGTGGCGGAATTATCCTGCTGAAATGCAATTTGAGCCGGGATCCGTGTTCAAGGTGTTTTCGGTAGCTTCTCTGATGGATACCGGCGCCATATCAGAGTCCACTGAATTTATTTGTACCGGCGTTTATGAACGAATATTTCCTACAGGCGCAAGAGTCCGAATTTCATGCGTCGATGGCCGCGCACACGGCAGGGTGGGCCCGCGTGAAATTGTCACTCTTTCCTGCAATGTGGGTGCATCTTACGCTGCAGACAGTGCGGATAATGCTGCCTTTTACCGGTCATTGACCAACTTCGGTTTTGGCGCCAGGACAGGTACATGGGTGAATGCCGAAACAGCGGGGCTGCTTAAATCTCCCGGATCCTGGACAGGCAGTACCAGCCAATCCATTGCCTTTGGACAGGAAATTGCCGTATCTGCTTTACAGGTGATGCAGGCGGCAAGTGTTATAGCAAATGACGGAGTACTGGTTCCCCCAAAATTGATTTCGCAAATAGTTTCCGCCGATGGCAAGACTGTTACTAACTGGGATAATCCAAACAACCGCATCCGCCGGGTAATCAGCGCAGAAAATTCCCAAAAAGTACTTGGTTACATGACAGATACAACATTTGCAATGGGTCGGCGAGCGGGTCTTGAGGATATTAACCTGGCGGTAAAGACCGGCACTTCTCAAATGCATGATCCTGATACCGGTCGATATTCCAGAACCAATTTTATTGCAAGCACCCTTGCACTTTTACCGGCTGAATCCCCTTCTCTCATATTATACGTGGTAATTATCAAACCGGAAGGTGATATATTTGGCGCGTTGATTGCGGCGCCTGCCATCCGGGAAGCCGCAGAGGAGCTTATTGATTATCTTGGTATACCGCGCGGAAGGAATCCCATTGTACATCATCCGGGAAATATTGATATTCCCGGTGAAATTCTGCCTCCCATAAGCACCCATGTCCCGGATTTTACCAATCTTTCCAAAAAAACCCTTGTTCCCCTCCTGTTTCGCAGCGATATCCGCGTAGAAATATTCGGCGACGGCTGGGTTAGACGTCAATCCCCTCTGCCGGGAACCCCCATTACGCCCGCTACTGTCATTGAACTGGAACTTGAATAAGGTGGGGATCAGGGATTGTTGTACGAAAAACAGTGAGTCCTGTTCCCCGTATTGGGAAACTAACAGTACTATCCTGCGGGAGCGGTTTCCGGGGCTGCTGGACGATCTTCTCAAAAGCACAGATGAATTTTACGGTGAAATACCGGCTGCAGAAGCAATTAAATTCGAAACTACCGCTTCCGGTGCGTCAACATTGACCATAAATGGGCTGTATGTCCATTCCCCGCGTGATCCAGAACGGGAAAGCCGCCGGTTAGCAGAAGCATCTCTGACCAAAGAAATTATGGCTCCGGTTATCGTACTCGGTTTTGGATTAGGTTATACGGCACAAGCCATTGCCGCAATGGGGGTACAGTGTCCCGTCATCATTGTAGAAAAAAACCTTTGTCTTTTGCGAAAAGCGTTTGAGTTACGTGACATGAGTGATTTACTGACCAGGGAAGATGTCGCGTTTGTACCCGGTGGATCAGGCGAAGGTGTTGTAACTGCGCTTTCGCATTTTACGAAAAACAGCAGCGAACGGCCAACCCCGCGTATCATTAAAAACCGTACATTAACCAGCATTGACGAGCAATGGTACAGTGCAGTGGAAAACCGCATCAGTGCGTGGGTCATGCGGGATGGTGTAAATTCGGCAACACTGAAAAAATTCGGCAAGCGATGGATACGAAACATACTTGCCAATGCAGCCGGTATACGGGATCTGCCCGGTATTTCCCGGCTTGCAGGGCTTGCGATGACGCATAACGATCCTCTGCCGGTTTTTCTCGCTGCAGCCGGCCCCAGCCTGGACAGTATAGCTCCCCTGCTGCCGGAAATTGCCAAACGATGCATATTAGTGGCGGTGGATACAAGCCTGAGTTTCATGCTGAAAAACGGTATTCACCCTGATTTTTCTTTGGTAGTAGACCCGCAGTTCTGGAACAGCCGCCACCTTATCCGCTGTGCGAGCAATCATACGAGGCTCGTCGTTGAATCGGCCGCCTACCCTCCGGTACTGCGGCTCCCGTTCAGGGGGATGTTTCTGTGCGGTTCACTGTTTCCTCTGGGAAAATTTATTGAAGACCGTGTTGACCCAAAAGGAGATCTGGGTACGGGCGGATCGGTGGCGACTGCCGCGTGGGACTTCTGCCGGATACTGGGGGCGCAGGAAATATGGATTGCCGGACTTGACCTTTCCTTTCCCGGCTTCAGAACCCATTTCCGCGGAGCTGCGTTTGAAGAAAAAGCGCTTGCCGAATCGTATCGCATGAACCCCGCCGAAACCTGGCTCGTTCATGCCCTGCGCGACGGTATCCCGTTCAATGCTCCGGCTCTTGACGGCGGGCAGGTTCTCACCGATCGACGGCTTTCCCTGTACGCTACCTGGTTTGAAAGCAGTTTCCGTCGGTTTCCTAATATTAAAAATTACAGCTTTCAGACATCAGGGCTTGCTATTTCCGGGCTTGAGCCAGCCGATTCAGCGGCAATCCTTGCTCTGCCGCAGCGCCGCGAAGAAATTGATCGGCGGCTGGATTCGGTATATACACAGATAGAAACAGACTTTTTTAACCGGGAAGTGGCACAACATCGCCGTAAACGGTACGATTCAGCTATCTGCGAATTACGTATCGGCCTGGAGAGTATACAAGCCGCCTGCAAAAAAGGTGAGACAATTGCAGTCCGCGCATTGCAGGAAACACGGCGGTTTACACACGGCCAGGCGGCACAGGAACAGATTCTTGTCGAGCTTGACGCGGTAACACAAGCCATAACCAGCAGCACGGTGAAGGAAATTGCCGGGTTTTTGTTTCCTTCAGAAACGCAGGATGATACCAACCCGTCCGACAAGAACGCTGCATTCAGTGAATATCTTGAGTCTTCGCTCAGGTTGTACCGGTCTTTGACGGAAGCGGCTGGGGAAGTGAGGGAACTGGTTAAAAGGTAAGAAAAAGGATGCTCAAGAAAAGCGCCGCGTAGAGCAGCGTGGATGAGCAAGGTAGCGCGGCAAGATCCCAAGTAAATTCCGCTGTATGAATAAGTGCGTGAGGGTATTAGCCCGAACATTGGGCATTTATGAGTTGAGAGTTGAGAACAGGGAATGAGGCAGTTTGTAAAATTACTTTAGAAAACCTGCATATGAATAACGACGTTTTGCCAGCCCGTATAAGGGCTTGCGTAACAAGACCAAGGCTGGCAAAATGTGGTTGGAGTGAGCCGTAAGAATGGAGCGTAGCGGAATGACCTAGGCGAACGGAAACCCGGAGCCGCCCGAATGGGCGGCGGAGCGATTTTTATGATTATATTATTCCATTGTCGCCGTACCACCCTCTACCGTAAAATCAACCCTTACATCACCAATTCTATATTGATCGTATACAACTTCCCAATCGGAAAAATCAAAATTTTCAGAAGTATTTACATATACTGCAAATTCAACATCCTTATGTTCTCCAGTATATACCTCAATACCATCATAGTAGTATACATTTAGCGTTACTTCGCCATTTGAAACTTTTGAACCAATTATATTGTTTTTATCAATTAAAGTATTTGCTCCCCACAAATTATGGAATTCCCCTTCTCGCGAGTCGGTGCTTCTTTGCGGCATAATAAAAACGCTCATTGATAAAGCAACTATGTATTGACCTTCATAAACATCTAAACCAGTAATGGTAAGTTTAGTACCATTATTCATACTATTATTTGTGTTTTTATTGCACCCAATAACCATAATACCAAATATCAGCATAATTACTAATATTCCTAACCAATTTTTTTTATTTTCCATATGTTTCTCCTTGCTATTTTTTTTATTATATAAATAACCAAATCCATTTTCTATAAAAAATCCAATTTTGTCAATACCTTTCCGTATATTATTATAATATTCAAGATTTTATGTCGCCTTACGTTCTAGTTATGTGCAGTATGGGCGTACACCATTTTTATACTTTCTACATTAATTTTTTATTCAAAATCCTCCAATACTGACCAATTCATTTTTAATCCGCCTGATTCTTTTCCGGAAACTCCTAAAATAATATTATCTTTATATAAATATTTATTTTGTATATAATGTTTTATCATTTCCGCATATACTTTTGTATATTCTTTTTCCAATAAATCTTTTTCATTTATCCAATTATTAAAAATGCTCCAGAAGCATTTTGCAATATGATTTTATTATCCATATTTTCCCCTTATTCTATTTTAAAATTCTCAGAATTAAAGTTACTGTAATACCTTCCAATTTCTGCTGTAAATTTTAATACTATAAAATCCCCGCCATTCATTCCACCTTTATAATAAATTTTAAAATCATCTTTCCAAAGTTCTTTTTTTATTTTTTTATCTTCTATTATTTCCATTGTTCCTTTTAACATTACACCACGAAAAAATCTTTTATCATAAAAATAAATACAAGCCTTTGAATTACTCCTATATTGTTTTACTTTCATTGACGGACTGTTTGTATGCCAATAAAATATTTTTATGCCCTCTCTTTTAACGGGCGGTAACATTGCCTTTGTATTAGGGAATCCGTTTTCGTCAACAGAGCTTATGAAACTAACCCCCTGCTTGTCAATTAAATTTCCAATAGTCTCTTGTGGATTTCTCATCATATTTCACCTCCAATAATATTATTTTAAAAATAATCCATACAATTAATTTTGCAAATTACTTACTTTTTTGTGTATATTTTTTTTGTAACTACAGTTGAAAAGTCAGCTGATCAAATTAACCGAGACCTCCCTTCTGGAAGCAGGATTGCATTAATGGCATGGGATTCGTCTAGTATTAACCTATTAACTCCTAACTCCTAACTCCTAATTCCATTAGCTCTTCCACTAACGGCATATCTTCTGATTCAAACGTCGGAGGCGGCAACTCATCCGCATCTTTATCAGGTGTTTTTTTTCCGGTGATTTTAATTTTATTGTCACGGGCAGCGGCAGTAAATACTGTTCCGGCGGGCCAGTCACGGACAAGGAGTAATTGAGCAAGAGGATCCTCAAGTTCTTTTTGCAGGGTGCGGCGCAGAGGGCGCCCGCCAAATTTGGGATCCCAGCCTTTTTCGATGAGGTAACGGCGGGCTGAAGGTTTTACACTAATGCGGTAATTCTGATCTGCCAGGCGGACGGAAAGCTCGTTAAGCTCAATGTAAAAAATGGACTCTATCTGATTCATGGTTAACGGACGAAACACAACCACATCATCAACGCGGTTAAGGAATTCGGGGTTAAACAGGCGTTTTAGTTCAGACATGGCCTGGGATTCTATTTCATCCTGGTTCAACAGGCCCGTACCCGAGGCAAACCCCAACCTTGAATCACGGGAAATTTCCCGTACTCCGGCATTGCTGGTCATGATAATGACAGTGTTGCGGAAGCTTACCGTATGGCCAAGGTTGTCACGCAATTCGCCTTCTTCCATCACCTGTAAAAGCAGATTGAAAACATCGCTATGCGCTTTTTCAATTTCATCAAACAGAATGATTCGGTAAGGATTGCGCCGGATTTTCTCGGTCAGTACGCCGCCTTCCTCGTAACCGATATAACCGGGCGGCGCTCCTACCAGGCGCGATGCATTGTGCTTCTCCATAAAGTCTGACATGTCGATCCGCACCAGCGATTCCTCACTGCCAAAGAGGTATTCCGAAAGCCGTTTAGCCAGAAGGGTTTTTCCAACTCCGGTCGGCCCCAAAAAGATAAATGATCCAATGGGACGACGCGGAGAGGAAACTCCTGCCCGTGAACGCCGTATTGCCGAAGCAATGCGCTGTACAGCATCGTCCTGTCCGACAACCCGCTTGTGTATCTCCGATTCTATCTGAAGCATGCGTTTAGATTCGTGTTCTTCAAGGTGCATAAGCGGGATGCCGGTGGCCTGGGATACCACTCGGCGGATATCGTCTTCAGTAACACTGGCTCTTTCCCTGTTGTACGCGCGCTCCCAGGCGACCCTCGCCGCTTCAAGGCGTGCTTTGAGTGAACGAACCCTGTCCCGGACCACCGCTGCATATTCATAATTCTGAGCGCTGACAAGAGAGCTTTTTTCTTCGACCAGGTGTTGAATTTCAGATTCAATGCCGGCAATTTCCGGCGGCTCATCACTGTTTTCCAGTTTCCGCATCGCACCCGCTTCATCAATAACATCAATGGCTTTATCAGGCATGAAACGTCCTGCGATAAAGCGTTTGGCAAGTTTTGCCGTCAGCATAATTGCAGAATCGGTGTAGGTAACTTTATGGTGGTCTTCGTATTTTTTTTGAATACCGCGAAGTATCAGCAGCGTTTCATCAATATCCGGCTCTTCAACGAGAACAGCCTGAAAGCGCCGCTCAAGAGCGGCATCTTTCTCAAAATGCCTGCGGTATTCGTTAAGCGTAGTCGTGCCAATGCACTGTATTTCACCGCGAGACAGGCCCGGTTTAAGCATATTTGAAGCGTCAATCGTCCCTTCGGCGCCTCCTGCTCCAATAATGGTATGTATTTCGTCGATGAACAGGATGACATTCCCCGACTGGGTAATTTCCCTGGTAATTTTCTTCAGCCGTTCCTCAAATTCGCCCCTGTACTTCGTTCCCGCGACAATAGCGCCCATGTCAAGAGAAAGAATCCTCTTGCCGGAAAGGATTTCCGGTGACTTTTCAGAAACAAGCATTTGGGCCAGGCCTTCAACAATGGCGGTTTTACCGACACCCGGTTCGCCAACCAGCACCGGATTATTCTTTGTCCGTCTGGCAAGGATGCGGATTATACGGCTCATTTCCTTTTCCCTGCCGATAATCGGATCCAGTTTGCCTGTTCTGGCAAGGGCAGTCAAATCCCGGGAAAAGTTATCAAGTGTAGGGGTCAGAACAGGGTATGATGCCGGCCTTATTTTTGGTTTGTTAACATCGTTCCTTGCTGTATTGTATTTTGACTGGCGTTCACGGTGAATAAAATATGACGGGCAGCCGTTGGCTGAAACATACTCAACATCATTCCTTGAGCTGAATGTTTGGGGAAATGTTGTCTGCACAATAACACGCAATAAATCAACATCAACCGCTTTTTGGCTTAAAAACGAATGGACACTGGAATCATGCTCCCTCATTGCAGCAAACAGGAGATGCTCTGTTCCAAGGAAATCACTACCCATTTCCCTGGCTTCCGTGGCAGCCAGATCCACCATGGTTTTTGTCCGCCTTGACGGGGGTACATCGCCATGAATAAGAATCCCCTGAATTCTCGGCAAGGCATTTTCCAGAGCTCGCCTGAATTCCCCAAGATCAATCTTCATAAAGAGCAGGACTTTGCAGGCAGTTCCCGCTCCGTCCCTGAGCATCGCGATAATGATATGCTCCGGCAGGAGCTGATCGGAATTAAAACGGCGAGCCTCTTCCTGAGCCTCCCCGTCTGTGGAGAGAAGCCGTTGCACACGCTGAGTAAGATGGCCCTTAAACATCTGAAGTCCTCTGTATTATAAATTTAATGGATTTTTACAGGATTTGCAAGGACATTTACCGGCATGTCTCAGCTAATTAGTCCCTTTCAGTAATTGAAACAATCCTGAGATAATATGTTCCTGTTTGATTTCCCGAGAGAAACCTTAAAGCTGCCTGACCGGAAGAAGACATTGTCAGGCTTGATATGGTAAATGTTCTCCTTGTGGTATTTATTAAAAGCCTGGTCTCATAATTTGATGGATTAACAATGGCAAGGCTGCGGGTACCGGTTTCCGTCCATGCTTCAAATTCATAAGTATATCTTTTCCCTTGACTAACAGAATGCTGATAATTAATGGCAGCCCGGTCTGCATACATCCTCATCGGTGTCCCGCCGACTATTATTGAACAAACACCGCGATTATCCACAGTAAATCGCAAGGTAGCGGTGGATCTTTCATCGATAAAAGTCCTCCAGCGTCCGCTTGCTGTTATATTGGTTGTCCGGGCTGTTTGCGGCTGCTGCCTTGCAGCACGGGTCTGCGCGGTCACTTGAGCCCCTTCCTGCTCCGGTTCCGGAGCTGATTCTACCGGGGGATGTTCAGAAATAATAATCCCGCCCTGTTGCAGAATAAAATCGCTTATTGCAGAAGGAGGGTGAGAGCCGGTTATCCGGCGGGGAAAAACCGGTGTGATGCGCCAATACCAGTGTCCGTTTTCCAGACCGCTTTGCCTTGCCCGGGTTACTGCTACCTGTCTTGAGACAACAGGGTCTCTCATGTCTGCATAGGCGGAGACTTCCAAAATATATGCCGATGCGCCTCCTGCGGCTGTCCATGAAAAATTTACATCATGTTCGGATACTCTCGCCGGGGATAACAGTTGTATGGAAGACAGCGGAATTATTTCTATTGTACCTGATGGATAGAGATCATTGGCCGGTACATTACTGCCACCTGAAACCGGATAGGCGCGCCACCAGTAACTTCCATGTTCAATGGCAATGGTAATTGAAGAATCTGTCACAGTGCTGCTTCTGACTATATTATTAAATCTCCTATCCAAAGATACTTCGACAATCACATGTGTGTCAGAAGTAAAATTATGTTCGTTCCAGGAGAAAACTACAGCAGCAGAGCCGCCCGATGCGGCGAGAAAACGTGGAGATGAACCAAATGATGTCATTGCTATGGATGGCAATAAAACAGGATCTCCGTTTGCATTTACAGCCAATAAATCGCCCGGCATAAGTTTTTCATTGTTAAAAACTGCTTCTCCTTCCAGTACAGACATTCTGAACCCGCTATTGCTTCTGCTTAATTGCGTCTGGCCATTTATTGCTATACCGGAACCGCTGCCCGTAATTACAGATTGTCTGGAACTTGAGTCAATCTCTAATTGCCCATTGGTGAACTCAATTCTGGCTCCTTCCCAGTCGCTGTAAAAAACCTGAATCATGGTATTTTCATATATTGTTAATAAAGTCTGTTCATCCCTGAAACTTATAATAGCTTCAGAAAATTCAATCGTACGAATAGTGTCGCCGTTAAAAATATATGACTCTTGACCAAGCCTGTCCCAAACAGCACGATCAACAAACTTGCGCTGGGCAGTCCGCTTTTTGAAGATAATTGTACCAACCGGCTCTTCATTGAGTTTTGACAGAGTGCCTGTGTATATTTGCCGGAATACAATCACGCAAATAATGAATCCCGCAAGGCAAACAACAGAAATAATTTTATCTGTCTTATTAATGTTATTTACCTGCATTATTCGCTGCCTTTTTGGAAGCATCCGAGTCTGTTTCCAGAAGTTTCCTTAATTCCGGCAGGGTTTGAGGACCGGGGGCACCTTTTTCGTTAATAACCGCAAAAATCCGCACCGGGTTTTTCCTTCCTTTCACATTAACTTCCGGCATTTCCTCGGTAATAAATTCATCTTTAACCATCGCCCATGTATTTTCGGTAATCAGAATATCTGTCCCCATTGCCTTGTTCAGTGATTCCGTCCTGCTGGCAAGATTTACAGGGTCACCTACAACGGTATACTCCAGACGCTGCTCAGAACCCAACTGTCCTGCTGTAACCATACCGGTATTTATGCCGCAGCCAATATGAATTTGCGGATTACCGGAATCTTTTTTTTCCCTATGCAAATTTAGATGTACCAGTGACTCACGCATCATCAGAGCGGCTTTCACACCATTATAAGCATCGGCTTCCGGGCTTCCTGCGGTGGCCGCTGTTCCCCAATGCGCCATCAATCCGTCGCCGATAAATTTATCAACAATACCGTTTGTTTTTTCTACACACTGAATCATTGCGGCAAAATATTGATTCAACCAGGAAACAATACGGCCGGAAGCTTCTTCTCCGAAAACAGCGGTAAAATTCTCCGTTTTTTCGGTAAAATTACGGATATCAGAAAAGAAAATTGTTGCATGCTTTTTTAAACCGCCCGGCTTGATATTTCCCCGCATGGCTTTGACCGCAATATCCTTATTGGTAAACCTTCCAAATATTTTCAGGGCACTTGTCATTTTTGCAAAGCTTTTTGTTAACTGCCCCAATTCATCATTGCTTTTGGGATGCAGCTCAATATCAAAATTGCCGCTTTCAATCTGCATTGCTGCTGCGGCAAGAGTACGTGCAGGGGTACTGATAGTTTTTGAGAAAAACCAAATAAATAAAATGGCCAGAAAAAGCACCGCAAAGGTAAGAAAAATATTTTGAAATGTTGTGCGTCTTACTGCTTCAAAAACAACGGCATGCGGTATGGTGGTTATCAGCGCAGCATCCGTTCCGTCTAGACCGTAATAAGCGCCAAAGAACCGCTGCCCGTTATCATCGGTATAAGAAATTTGCATTCCGCTTGAACCGCCTTCTTCCTGCATAATTGCCACAATAGGCAAAGAAGAAATATTCGTACCCTTGAGAACCAGATCATTATCAGGATGGAGCAGCAACTCTCCTGCGTTCGTAACAAGGAAATTGGTATTTGGCCCGGTTCCAAAGGAATCAGCAAGATTGTCGGGAGAAAACAGAACCCTTACAGTCTGATTCCCCCGGTTAAAAACCAGGCAAATCAGGGAATGGCTAAAAATCGGAGATGCGTTAAAAAACACTGTTGTATCCGATCGCCCCGCATTAACTGCTTCAGAAAACAGGTAATTTCTGAGTGTTTGCTCACTAAAATCACCGGAAAGCAGGAAAGAATCGTTTGGTATAAAGACAGAGGAATATGCTATGGCGGCGATGTTTCCGTTGTGATCAAAGAATTCCCTTTCCATAGCCCTGCTGCGTCCTGCCGTAAACCGCTCCGTCATATTCAGGTAGAAAAGTACCGATGACTGAATGGCCTTGAACGATTCATGTGCCAATAAGCCTGCCTGCCGGTTAATGGTAAAATTATTATATTCTGCCTGGAGTCGTACATCAGCCGTGCTGATGACAGTCACCAGGAAAGTAAGTGTTCCGAGTGATAAAATAGCAAAAACAGAAATTATTATTACCAGCTTGGTGCCTATGGGAAAATATTCAAACGGTTTTAAGAGTTTTTTCATTAAATGCTTCAGCAAATTTAACATAATTTTTATTCGTACCAAAGGGGTTAATGCCCGGAAATCTGCGGAATCAGATCCAGCCTGAGAATGTCGCCTGATTGTACCCCAACCCGGTCAAACCAGCCCTGGGGGACTTCAAGTGCATATCGTACAGACCTTGATGATCTTACCGAAGTTTCATCATGAGGCTGCATATCCCTGATTTCGGTAATCCGTCCATCCGAGCTGACAAAGGCTATTGAAAGGGGGATTAATGTGTTTTTCATCCAAAAAGAAAGCTGTTGATCCCGGTCAAATATAAAAAGCATTCCCTCGCCGTCAGACAGCTTTTCCCGGTACATCAGACCTTGATTGCGTTCGGCATCGGTAATGGCAAGTTCTGCGGTAATTACAACAGGATCCTCCTCCGCCCGTTCAATACGCAATTCCACAGTGGAAAGCTTCCTGTTTTCACAGGCAGCAAGACCGGTATTGAAGACAATTAGTAAAAGACAAAAAAACGCATGTATTATGCGGCGCTTAGAATTCGTCAAGGAATTCTTGCCGCTGATGTACCCTGCGTGACTGGATAAGCGTTGATTCGTTGATAATATCATCAAATACCCTCTTGTCGATGTATTTTACCGTCAGAGGGCGTTCTATGGCAATAAGGGTTTCTTCTGTTTCCCATACCGCTTCCTGCGGATTCAATGAGGTCGGCGGACCGTATTTACTGACTAGTTGTGTAAAAACCGAATAATGATCCACCAGACCGGTATGAAGGGTAAACGCCATGATAAAAAGCGTCCCGTCACGGAGCTGGAAAAACGCCCGTCTGATAAAAGTTGAACCGGTGGTTTCGACCAGGCTTTCTTCTCTAACGGGAATAAACGATACATCACGGTCGCCCCGGAAATTAAACAAGCTGTCTTCGAGCAGGACGGATTTAAGATCATCAAGACTCATACCCAGCACAATTTCCCGAAACTGTCGGGGAAGTGCTATTTCACCTTCCTCTTCAGTATCATTTTCCTGAGCCCAGTTCCCCATAGGGACAAAAGCAAACAGGCAAATCAAAGCAATTAATATAAAAAACCGGTTTTTATTCATTTGATATAATTATCGGTAAAAAGGGAGAACTCGTAAACCCCCATTGTTCGCTGTGTTAATACAGCAATGTATGCCAAATGTAAACTTATGCGGGGCCTGTCAGCGGCCAAACGCACCCCTTACGGGGCACGTTTGCCACTGACACCCGCCTAATCATATTAATAAAGGGCATTACATTGCTGCCTTTTTTCGGTAACTGAACGCAATGGCATTTTGTATAATATCAACTGAAATATTAGCCAAATTTTGCTGTATAATACAGGGACAGACATCTTTTGCAAAAGGCGGAATACAAATGGAAAAAATCAATGTAAATGCGGCAAAAACGGCAGGAACTCTCCCCCATAACTGGAACTATATCGGGTACGATGAGTGCAATTATACGCATTCACCGGGGGGCATGGAGCTTATTGCGAAATTCGGCCGGCTGGAAAAGCCGTATTATGTGCGGACACATCACCTGCTCTGCACGGGAACATGCCACGGTACATATAAATGGGGTTCAACAAATGCTTATACCGAGGATGCAAACGGAAATCCGGTGTACGATTTTACGGTTATCGACACAATGTGCGATATATGGCTGGGTAATAACTGCAAGCCGTTCTTTGAAATTGGTTTTATGCCGCTGGATTTGGTAACCATGGATGATTTGCAGGTTAACCAATGGAACCGCTACAGTGAATATAAAAGGACAGGGTGGTCAAGGCCACCCAAGGACTATGATAAATGGTACAACCTCATCCGCGCTCTCGTTGAACACCTGCTTTCCCGGTACGGGCAGGCTGAACTGGAAAGCTGGTACTTTGAAATGTGGAACGAACCGGATATTTTCTACTGGACCGGTACCCATGAGGAATTCTGCAGACTGTACGACTATACCGAAGCGGCCATTCACGATGTGTGTCCTTCCCTCCGCTTCGGCGGACCTGCCACATGCGGCCCTCTTGATCATAACGGTACGGCGGCGATTTTCTTACGGGACTTTTTACACCATACAAAAAACGGCAAAAACCATAAAACGGGAACAGCCGGAACACGGCTTGATTTTACGAGTTTTCACACCAAGGGAGGGGGGTATTATTTTACTACCAGTAAGGTTCTGGAAAAAACTCCCTCGGTAAAAAAGCTGCTCGATCAGGTTCGTATAGGGGCAGCCATCATCAAGGAATGCGGATATGGAGACCTGGAGTGCATTCTTTCTGAGGCTGATCCTGACGGCTGGGCCGCAGGTGGCCGTTTTGACAATCCTGCTTTTGATTTCCGCAACACCGAGTATTATGCTTCGTACACGGCCTCGGCATACCGGAATCTGCACAGCCTTGCCAATGAACTTGCCATGGATATACGGCCGCTTGCATGGGCGTTTATGTTTGAAGGTGAACGGTGTTTTGAAGGCACGAGGGTGTTTTCCACGCAGGGCATAGACAAGGCGGTCATGAACCTGTTCCGGCTGTTTGCACAACTTGGAACACAACTGGTGGAATTAACATCCACTGCTGCCAAAAATCCGGAGAAATACAAAGATTACTGGGGTACCGGCGCCGGACCGGAAATTAACGGATGGGCAACACTGACCGAGAACCGGTCTTTGGAATCCCTCATCTACTGCCACGAAGATACCTGGGCAACAGACGGCAGTGTTCCGATGGAATTGACTGCCGAAAACCTGCCCTTTAACGGCTCTTGTACCATCACGCATTACCGCATCGACAGAGACCATTCCAATGCCTATTCCGAATGGGTACACCAGGGCCGTCCTGATTATCCTGCAGGGGAACAGCTTGCTGCCATTCAGAAAAAATCAAGCCTGGAACTTGCCGAACCTGTGCGGACAGCTGACATACAGAACGGGTTATTACGACTAACGTTTGAGATGCCGGTTAAAAGCGTGTCATTAATTCTCTTGGAACAGAAGCGTTAGTATACTGTTCTTTTTTACCTTATTGTCACCAGAAGGACATTTTCTGGACTTGTTCCGAATAATTGGGTATATTATTAGTAAGGAGCAAGCAATGTCATTGGTATATACTGAAATTACCTTGAAAAATGCCGGCGATGTATTAAAAGCAAGGGAAGGAATTATTACTGAAAATAAGATACGGCAAACTACTGCCCAGGCATTGGTTGACACAGGCGCCTGGACTCTGGTAATAAATGAAGCCACCCGCGATAAACTTGGTTTACGGGTATTTAAAACCGACGAAGGTACTCTTGCTGACGGAACAAAAACAGAATATTGCCTTGCCGGTCCTGTAGAAGTTGGCTGGAAAAACCGCAGTACGAACTGTGACGCCCTCGTCTTGCCCAATGCTGATGATATACTATTAGGCGCTATCCCTCTTGAAGCAATGGACCTGATGATTCATCCACGAACCGAGGAAGTAGTCGGTGTACATGGCGATCAGGTACTTCATAAAATAAAGGTCACGCAACGGTGACAGACACCTGAACCTACCGCAGCGTCCGTAACAGAGCCCGTAATTCCGGGTTTGCTCCTGTTTCCTGTTCGGTTCTCGTACTTCCGGGGACCCGGAAAATAATTTCGTCACCTTCTTCAATGCGGTCGAAAAACCCGTTTCGGGTAAGCAAGCCGGCAGCCACTTCTTCGTCAACATTTTGAATGGTGATGCTGCCGACGATATCATCGGCGGCATACGTCAACCCGATGCCCGTGTTGGCAATTTGAGATCGGCCGCTCTTGACAATGTCGTATACATCCCCGACCCGTACTCTGTCTGCCCTACCTTTGTCAATGAGGCCCTGCGCCTGCCGCCGTACGACAAGCCTCCCGCGCAGAGGAAGCGAAGCGCTGAGCTGATCGGCAATGCCGCGGGAGGCGTTGCGCAGACGGTCCGCGCCGGTCCGGTAGGTAGTAAAAACACCGGCGGGGGCGCCGGTTCTGCCAACAAACAGTTCACCGCGCAGGGTAATGTCACGCTCATTTTCCATGGTTGAAAGAACGAGGAAATAATCGGCATTTGCTTCCCGAGCTGTTCTGTAAGCCTGCGAAAATGACGGCTGCCGCAATTCAAGGTCCATAGCGGAAACAGAGCGATTATGTACCAGTATTTCCTTCACAAACGAAGCGGCGACAGTACCCGCGTCAGCATGGATAAAACTGGATTGCCCGGCAACAGAAAAAACAGCAATGTTCCAGTGCCGCCCGTTAAGTTCTACCGGGTTTACCTGCCAGCGGAGGAATAGTGCGTTTGATGTAAGCGAAGTGAATGATTCCACCGCATCGTTCAGGCTGCGATCACCATGTCCCATATCCCGCAGGAAACGAAGTTCTTCAAGATAACGGGCAGGATACCCCTGCATCCGCAGCAGATCGGCGTATTCGCGCCGTTCTTGCGCGTATGGGTTAATACGCAAGCCCCGCTGGTATTCAAATAGAGATTGTTCTATCAGGTTTCGGCCCCGGAAATCCCTGCCGCGATTAAAGTGCCAGGCAGCCCAGCGGGAACGGCGTGGGTCTTCAAGAGATGTATTTGCGATAAGAGTTTCGGCAAGGACGGCGCGGATAAATTCATGATTTGGATCAATAGCCAAAGCATTACCCAGTATGGCAATAGCTTCGTCACCACGGCCAAGGCGGACAGTGGAAAGCCCTTTAAGGTACCATGCGCCCATGTCATTGCGGTTAGCTGAAATTAACTGGTCGGCAAGCTGTATTGCCTCGCTATACTGCCCGCTGCGGTAACGGATATTGGCAAGAAGGCTTAAAGATGGTGTATGATTGGGCCTGATCGTAATTGCCTGAACCGCATGTGATGCAGCATCAGCCAGCCTGTCCGCACGGGCGTAGGTGTAAGCGGCATAGTAGTATACCCGGTAATCACCGGAATGTTGTTGAAGAGCGCGATTAATAAACGACAGCGCTGTAACATTATCGCCCATTGAGCCGGAAACCAGTGCTAGCGATATCAACAGCCGCCGGTCGTCGGGGAAACGGCGTACCGCTTCACGGTACCGAATCAGGGCCTCAGAGGGCCTTCCGCGTGCAATATCAAGCTCGCCTGCAGCGAACAACGCTTCCCGGTTATACGGTTCCCGGGCAAGAACCTCATTAATAACCCTCGAAGCTTCGTCAAGGCGGCCCAGAGCTATGAGAGTAAATGCTTCCAGGTTGGCAACAGTTGTGTTCGTCCGGGAAAGGGCTCTGGCTCTGCGTACCCAGGTCAGAGCTTCGTCAAATTCACCCAATTCGTAATAGCACTCGGCAAGATCGGCATGAGCTTCTGCGTGAGCCTGGTTAAGCCGTATACAATCAAGAAAAGATTCTGCAGCCGAATACCAATCTTCCTGCGCCATGAAGCTTCTGCCGCGTTCAAAGAGCCTGGCTGCCTCGGCCGGATTTGACCTTGTCTGAGCTATGAGCAGCTCTGTGCAGAATAGCGTGAAAAATAATGTACAACAGAGTAAAATTTTGATTCTCAATACTTAATCCCTCCCCACCCTATATTAAAAATCGGCGAAATGCCCGGTTTTTTTAACCTTAATCTTCGCCGCTTTAGCGGCATTGTTAATCGAACGGCTCTGCGCAGCAGAGACGAATCCCCTAAACACTGACTATTTTGACTGATTTTATTTTATGACCGTCCATCTCCTGTACAATTATTTCATTTCCCTTATACTCTGCTTTTTCATATTTGACCGGTATTTTGTTAAAAAGGTCAAACACAAAACCGCCGAGCGTATCAAAATCATCAACCGGAAGATCCAGCCCGGTTTCTTCAGCCAGATCGCTCAAGTTTACACGTGCATCACACAGCCATGCACCCTCGCTTACCTGCAATATATCCTCAGTTTCATGGTCAAATTCGTCCTGAATGTCGCCGACAATCTCTTCTATAATGTCTTCCATGCAGACAATGCCGGAAACACCGCCATATTCGTCCACGACAACTGCAATGTGCACTTTCATGCGGCGAAGTTCTTTTAAAAGATCGTCAATGTGCTTGGAAACAGGCACAAAAAACGGTTTACGGACGAGCGACCGTATATCAAAAGGGGTATCTTCCACTAAAACCTTGAGTACATCTTTCACATGGAGAATTCCGATTACATTGTCAATTGTTTCTTCATAAACGGGAAAACGCGAGTATCCGTTCTCTACAATGACCGAAAGCAGATCGTCCCGTGCCGCATCAACAGACAGAAAAACCGTATCTGTCCTGGGTACCATTACTTCCTTGACTGTAGTGCCTGAAAGTTCCACTACACCGCGGATCATTTCCTGCTGGTCTTCTTCAAGGTCATTAATGGTTTTTTTATTGAAAATGCCCGAAAAAGGCCCTTTCATGCATAACCTCTTTTATGTATTGTGTTAATTATACTCTCTCCTGAAAGTTTAGCCAATATTTCCTCCTGAAGTGACAGCATCGGCTCTGTTTTTTTATTACTTACATGGTCCATGCCATCCAGATGCAGAATACCATGAATTAGCAGGCGCCGTAACTCCTCGTCTTCACTAATTTTAAACCGGCGGGCATTTTCCCGTAAAGTGTCAAGCGAAATGACTATATCACCGGGCAGGCGGCGGCAGGAATTGCCCTTCCCTGCCGCAGGGAATAATAATCCTTCATCCAATGCAAACGAAAGAATGTCTGTCGATTCATCTTTTCCCCGGTATTGCCTGTTGAGTTTTGTGATTGTTTTATCACCGCATAACAAAATTGAAAGATCCCACTTGTCTTTTCCCAGTTCAGCGAGAACTTTACCGGTATAGCTTTTCAGAGTTTTGCTCCATTCAGGTAAAGGCACATCCTCGGCGCTCAAAGCTACCCGGTTCATCCGTTTCCTTCTTTTGATTCGGAAGTTGCTTTTGATTCGGAAGTTGTTTTGGGATATTCAATCCGGGAATGATAATAACCCGCCAATACTTTTATAAAAGCTTTTTTGATTATTTCCAGGTCACGGAACGAAAGATCAGAGAGGGCAAGCTGTCCATGTTCAACTTTGGAGTCAAATAATTGCTGAATAAATTTTTCCATTCTTGCCACAGTTGGCTTTTTTAATGTGCGTAAAGCAGCTTCGGTAATATCGGCAAGCATGACAATCGCAGATTCTCTGGAACGCGGCGGATTGCCGGGATAGGAAAAATCTTCGGAATTAACCTGTTCTTCCTGCTTAGCCGCTTTATTATAAAACCAGGTGATAAGCGAATTGCCGTGGTGTTCAGCTATTATATTAATAACATCTTCGGGCAGGCCGAGGCTTCTCGCTTTTTCGACCCCGATTTTCAGGTGACTGCGTATAACCGTGGCGGAAAGCCTGGGCGCTATGTCATCATGGCGGTTATAGTTTGTCTGGTTTTCCGCAAAATAATTCGGGTTATCCATTTTGCCAATATCGTGGTAATAGGCACCTACCCTGGCAAGAAGTGCGTTCGCTCCAATGTCCTGACAAGCCTGCTCTGCAAGGGTTGCTACCATAACCGAATGACTGTAAGTACCGGGTGCAGCGGTAAACAGCTTACGTAAAATGGGAGCATTAAGATCGGAAAGTTCTATCAGCCTGAAAGTAGTGGCAGTATTCAGGGCATGTTCAAGCGGTGCCAGAACACCGAGAAACAGCATCCCCGATACTATGCCGTTGAGCGCCGCTCCCAAAAGCATTATGTGTGATCCGAAAAAATGTGTTGTCCACATCAACTGAACAACTATTACCGCAACACAGTTAACGGCGGCAATAATCAACCCGGCTTTAATAATGTCCATTCGTTTTTCGGCTTTTCGCAGAACAACAGAAGCGGCAAGTCCCGATGTAAGGGCAAACAATAACGAAGGGATATCGAAAAAACCTGCAAGACAGGCACTTAATGGAAAAGCCATTGCCATTGCAAGCGCAAATAGAGGCCCCATAAAAACAGCGGGAATCATTACCATCAGGGCAGTAGGGAAAAACAGGGAGACCGGGAAAGGGCTTAAGATTGGGACAAGGCCTTTCGCGAACGCGGCTCCGGCAATGTACAGGAATATCAGGATAAAAAACAGGTTTTTCTCGCTTACGGTAAGTTTACGGTGCTGTATCAGCTTATCCTGTAAAACAATAAACAGTGAATACAGCAGGGCGAAAAGCAAAACAAGCCCGATAATATTGCTGGGATTCATTGCGGGAATCGTAGAATAGTATGCTTCCAGATCAAGCATTTCCTGGGCAGTTATAATAAAACCCTTCCTGATTATAGGTTTATCCCTTTCGATATATATGACTACGTCGGAAACGCGTTCCATTGCCTCCGTAACACGCATCTGATAATCTTCAGGTGAAAAAAGTACATTTTCACGGACAAACGGCCTGAGAAGGCCTGCAGCCAAATCCCTGAATCCGGAAGGTAATGGTTCTGAAAATTGCGTTATAGAATCTTCGGCGTTGGTAAGCATGGTTATGGTGCTGCGGATAACACGTTCTCTTTCGGTTCTCCCGCTTCTTGTGAAAAGCAATTCAACCATGTCCGGGTTATACAGAGTTGAATCCGTAAGTTCCATTGTGTATACGCCTTTTGCGTAAAGCGCACTCAATACCTCTAAGCCGTATTCCCTGAACACCGCCCGGTCCGGAGCAGATAAATAAGCCGCTATAATCCCTGTAGGAAACCGCGCCGGATACTCTGCCTGTAAAGCCAGCAATACCGAGGATTGCGAGAGTCCTTCCTCAATCAGGCTATCGGCATAATCACAAAACGCATTCCATGCCTGCAGTGATTCATCTGCAACTGTTTCAAAATACCGGAATACAGCAGGAACAAGATGCTCCTGAGCTTCCATCCGCAGACGTGTTGCATTTTCGTCTATGTAGGAAAACGAGTGCTCGGCAATAATATCTCTTTCCGCAACCCTGCCAATTTCAAAATCGCTCAGATCCCCCAAGCCTTCCATGTTCATGTTTATATGTGATACAGTAATAACTACAGTGGCGGCAAATGAACACAGGCAAACAATACCGGAAATACGTCCCAAACGCGGCAGATAATCAGGCAAATACCGCCTGATTATACCAAGAGTTTTTCTATATAAGTTACTGATAATCTGTTTAGGCATCTCTATCATCATAAGCCTGTATTATTTTTTTTATAAGAGGGTTACGTACAACATCGGCGGTGTGCAGCCAGGCAAAATGGAGTCCCTCTACATTACGCAGTACTTCTACTGCATGCAAAAGCCCCGATTCGGTTCTTTTGGGCAGGTCTACCTGCGTTGCATCTCCGGTAATTACCGCCCGAGCCCCTGAGCCGATACGGGTAAGGAACATTTTCATCTGTTCTTTCGTGGTATTTTGCGCTTCATCCAGAATAACCACACAGTCATTTAAACTGCGTCCTCGCATATAAGCAAGAGGCGCAATCTCAATAGTTCTGTGTTCTTCCATTTTGCGGATGATCTCATAAGGAACCAGCGATTCCATAGCGTCATACAAAGGGCGCAGGTAGGGATTGATTTTCTGAGCCAGGTCGCCGGGGAGAAAACCAAGACTCTCGCCTGCCTCGACCACCGGCCGGGTAAGCACCAGTTTTCGCTGGGTTTTTGACAGCACCAGCCTAAGCGCTTCGGCAACGGCAATGTATGTTTTACCCGTTCCCGCAGGCCCGATGCAAAATGTTATATCGCAGCTCCTCATGCCCTGAATGTATGCTGCCTGCCCCCTGCCCCTCGGATACACCCGCCGGAATCCGTGGGGGATTTGAATTGCCGCATTATGCATAACATCGTTTAAATTGTTCGGACTCAGCGTTTGAGCAAGTGCTGCAACATATTCAGGCGAAGGAATTTCCCCTTCACGGACAACCGAAATAAGACTGTCCATCATAGTCTTAAAATGCAGGATGCCGGTTTCATCAGCGCCATCCAGTGTTATTTCGTTGCCTCTGGCGGCAATACGCCCTCCCAGAGAATTCTCCATGATCTTCAGGTTTCCGTCGTTTGCTCCGCATATTCCTGACAATAAGGTTACGCTGTCAAGTACGATAGTAACACTATCCTCCATACTTATGTCATCTTCCCAATACCAGTCCCTGAAATCCCATGAAGGCGATGCTCATAATTCCGGCGGAAAATAATGCAAGAGGAAAACCCCTGAATACAAAAGGAATGTCAGTGTTATTATCATATTTTTCACGTATTCCGGCCAGTAAAATCAGTGCAAGCAAAAAACCGGTTCCGGCGCCAATGCTGTTTATGACTGCTTCCATAAATGTATGGTCGTTTTGAATGTTGATAAGGGTAACGCCCAAAATCGCACAGTTTGTCGTAATCAGGGGAATGTAAATACCCAAAACCGCATACAAAGAATAAAATGTTTTTTTTAGATACACTTCAACAAACTGAACAGCCGAAGCGATTATCAGAATAAACACAATGGTTTGCAGATAGGTAATATTCAGTGGCAGCAGTACGAGGTGATAGAAAAGATGGGTTAATACAGAAGCAAGCAGCATCACAAATATGACCGCAATTCCCATTCCAAGAGCCATTTCAGTTTTTTTGGAAACGCCGAAGAAAGGGCACATCCCCAGGAATTGCGTTAGAACATAATTGTTTATTAATGCGGCTCCAATGAAAATTAAGAATAAATTCACCGGTTTTGCGCCTCCTGTCTGTTTGATCTGAAATATTTGATTATCATGATAATTGTCCCCAGGGTAAAAAACCCTCCGGGTGCCATAACCATAATAAGCATATGTACAGACGGGTATGCCAGCACTGTAAAACCGAAGATTGAACCGCTGCCCAGGAATTCCCGGATTATGCCCATTGTCAAAAGGCCGATAGTAAAACCGAGCCCCATACTCATGGCATCAAATGCTGAAGGGAGAATCTTATTTTTTGAAGCGCATACCTCTATTCGTGCAAAAACGATACAGTTTACCACAATAAGCGGTATAAATATACCAAGCGAGTTATTTATGGACGGAGGTACCCAGGCTTCCATTACCAGCTGTAGAATGGTTACAAAACCCGCGACGATAACAATAAAGGCTGCAATACGTACCTCATTGGGAATAAGCTTTCGCAAGAGTGAAATGATGGAGCTGGCGCACACCATTACAGCGGTTGTTGCAAGCCCCATGGCTATGGCATTTGTAGCTGAGGTTGTAACTGCGAGAAGGGGGCACAGCGCCAAAAGCTGTACAAACACGGGGTTTTCGTCAATGAGGCCCCTTTTGAGGAGCGCAGAGTACTTCATTTTCGGTTGTTTTATTATGTCATGCCGGGAAATGAGTTGTCAACGGTAACAGACATATTTTTTCAGCTACGGCATTTCAAGCCCCCGTTCTACACGGGGGGATATGAGCTGCGATTGTGCACGCCCCTGCCATTCGCCGGCCTGATCCTGTGCTGCGAGAAAATTCCATATCTCCCGTGCGGGGGCAATTCTTCCGGTAGCAAATAAACTCGTTCCAAGGTAGTATGCTGTTTTAAAGTATTCGTTATTTTCGGCGTAATGCGAAAAAACAACGTCCCGGCTGATTTCATCCGCGATAACTTCTAACGTCAACTCACGGCTTTCTCCTTCAACCGTAGTGGTGGAAAAATCAAATCTTCTGTGGTTAAGTTCGTCAATAATAACCGTATTCTGAATGAGAAAAGCAAACATCAGGTGTTCCTGCGCACGGGCATGTCTGCCGGTAAAAAAGTAGTATTCGCCAAGGATCCTGTGCGCCTGAACGCTTTCATTATAACTATAACGAAACTGATTGATGAAACGGTTAATACCGTTATTTTCCAGGGTGCGGGTCATTGCCTGTACGGTAAATGTGTTCCGGGCTTGCTGTTCCGGTGATTGAGTCTGGGAAGCCTGCACCGGCTGAGAGGCGGGTACGGTAGCCGGACTTCCCGACCATAGGATGTCATTGCTCAGAATGGCGAGCAAAACCCTCTCCATCTCATTGTATTCTTGCCGAATTTGGCGAATAGCGGCAATTTTAAATAACAGATCCGATGCGAATCCGGGATTTTCCAGAAGATGCCGCAGATCATATGCTTTTTGGAATTGGTTGAGAGCCAGTGTCAGTTCACCCTGTATATAATAAGTTTCGCCAATCCAATACTCAGCCTCAGGGTAATCCTTGAGGGAACCCAGTGCGGTAAGCGCTTCAGTGGCAGAATTTCTTAATGTATCCCTGGGAATGTGGTAGTACAGATCATTAAGCACATCGGCAGCAACGGTGAATTGCCGTTCCTGAATGTACCAATCTATCCAGTTAAGATCATCTCCCAAACGACGGACTTCTCCCAAAGAAAGAAATTCGATAAAACTTCTTTCTTTCCTTTCGTATATAGCCCTGCGCTGCCGCCTGGCATCATCAAAGGTAAGCAGAGCGCTGCCGTAATCACCCTGTCTGAACATAACCTTTCCACGTTCAAGTGTATGCCACCAGGCATTCTGCATTTGAGCAAATGCAGAACCGGAATCCGGTTGAGGCTCACGATCACTTTCTAAAAGCCTGCCGTCTCTTTCAGCATTGCTGCACCCCAGAATTACCAATATGAGAAATACAACAACCAGCAATTTTTTCATTTTTTTCTCCCAGTGAGTTTGTCCCTAAAGTTGAACAAGCTCAAGTTCTTCCGCAAATGCATCATCCGCTTCTTCTATGGAAACAGTCCGTACAACGGTTCCGTACCGGAAAATCAACACCGTTTTGCCTGTGCCGGTAATGCCCAAGTCGGCATGCCGGGCTTCTTCCGGGCCGTTCACTTCGCAGCCCATAATGGCAACGGTTATATTCTTCTCCAGTGCGTACAAGCGGGTCATCCAGCGGCTGGTAAAGCCGTGAGTGTCAAAACCGTACCTGCCGCAGCGGGGACATGAAACAATCCGCACGCCATTGGTAGCGGTGCCGTTGGCACCGCTACCAATGGCGAACCTGTCCGCTCTTCTGCCTTCAAGGGAGGCAAGTTCGGCCGCTGCACTGCAAATCTCCCGTGCCGCGATGATTTCCTGCTCCATGCTATCGCTCAGGGACACACGTATCGTGTCGCCTATGCCTTCAGCAAGCAACTGGCTTAAAGCAGCGCTGCTTCTGGCAACGCCGGCAACCAAAGGCCCCGCTTCGGTAATGCCGATATGCAGTGGCACATTAACCCGTTGTGCAAGAATTCTGTTAGCTCTTATAGTATCGGCAATTCCGCTCGCTTTCATTGATATTAGTACATTTTCAAAGCCAAATTCGTCAAAAACAGCCAATTCACGCAGTGCAGTTTCTACAAGAGCCTCGGCTGCAGGATGCTGCCGGAGATCCTGCGGCAGGCTGCCGGCATTTACCCCGATTCGGATGGGCACACCCTTTTCTGAGGCTTTTTCCAGCACGGCCCGAACTTTATCCCGGTGACCGATATTTCCCGGGTTTATGCGTATTTTTGCTATGGGATAATCCAGACAGCGCAGGGCAATGGTATGATCAAAGTGAATATCCGCCGCTAAAGGCATGGAAACAAGACCGGCGAGACGGCCTAATGTCTGTGCGGCGGGTAGATTGGGAACGGCAAAACGCACGAGAGCGCAGCCCATCTTTGAAAGCGCTTCAATCCGTTGCGCTGCTGCCGTCAGATCGTCATGGGAAAGCGGTTCCTTCCACATGGTTTGAACAGTCACCGGCGAATCCCCGCCGATAGTGACAGCTTTTATGTGTGCGAAACCGCCTATTTTTATGGTTTCCATTATGTTATTTGAATACTATCACACAGAGGCACGAAGGCACAGAGGCCGCATGAAAAATACCCAGTGATTCGAAGATGACCGGCTCTACCATTCCTTCGGTCTAAACCCTTCGGGCATATCCATTTTCATAGTGTCGCCGGACTGTTCCAATACAAAAAAGCCTGCTTGTATAGCAGCTTCCCTGGCGTCGGGGCCGAATATTGCACCGGCTATTGCTCCCAGGATTTTTCGCTTATCTTCCTGGCGATGTTCCCTCAGTATATTCAGCCGCTGAATATGATGGGTTATATCATCATGCTCATTATCCTTGCCATACTTTACCTGAACTTTGCCTTTTACTTCCACCGCTATTATATAATCACTGTTTTCAAGCAGTATATCTATTTCTGCTTTTATTTTCCCTTTTTCATATATTTGCAGGCCTTTACCTGCGATGCAGTCGAAATGAAACCCAATTTTGTTAAAACGCTTTGCAATACCCGGTGCAACTAGATGTTCTGCCAGTTCGCCAAAGCTGTTATGCAACCCGCCAATGTGTTTTCCGTTGTCCTTGACCAGTTTCTCAGTTTTTTTCAATCGCCGGTCAGTTTCCTTCATTGCTATAGCGGTTTCCTGTGATAGTTCCCGTAATTCCTGCATTCGCCGGTCGAACTCTCGTCTGCTTTCCAAAAACGATGCCCAGAACTGCTCAAAGGTAGGCAGGTTCTCAAGGCTTAGAGTGTGTACCATTGCTTGTTCTGCCATTGAATCCTCCTGCATATAAGATACTAAACTTTCGGCTGGAAGACAAGGAAAAAGCGTTAACTGATTACATAATCCCTTGGAATAATTCAGGAAGAAAATTTGTATGGACTAAAACCTTTGATGAAATCAAAAGTTCCATCGAAAAAGCCAAGGTTGTGTTATGCTAATTGTCTTTTACAGAACACTAGGGGCGCAGGAGGCGGAAACCCAAGCCGTTGTACCGGTCAAACGGATTGACGAGGCCCCGGTACGCGGAACGGGCGACCTGAGCCGAATTGCCCCAGCCCCCGCCGCGCCCCACGCGGATAGACCCCGAAGACGCGCCAAGAGGGTCGGTCTGAGCGTTACTTGGATAGGTTCCAAACCAGTCCCAACACCATTCAAACACATTGCCGTGCATGTCATGTAAACCCCACGTATTGGCGGCTTTTTTTCCTACCTCATGAGTCATGCTGCCGCTGTTAAAACTGAACCAGCCTATTCCTTCAAGGGCGGTTTCTTCCCAGTCTTCGGTTCCGTTGTTAAACGCTGTTGTTGTCCCTGCCCGCGCGGCGTACTCCCACTGCGCTTCGCTCGGCAGGCGGTAGCCGGTTGATCGGGGAACGAAGTTTGACTGCTGGGGTTCGGGGGATGAGCGAGTGAGGAGTGGTGTTGTTTGTGGGCTTTATGTATTTGCCATCAAGTGGTTCACGATTTACAGATATACTAACTCCTAACCACTTTACTCTCGCTGTGAAAAAAGTAAGTGAAAAGTGAAGAGGGAAAAGTGAAAAGTTAAAGAATGTGCTTAGCTAACTGATCCGGTTTACTATCGGACAGACTGCGTACACCAACACTTCTCCTTTCTCACTTCTCCTTTCTCACTTGTACTTCTTCCTACAGACTGATCATCGTCAAAACCATTGCAAAGAGGGCAACAGTTTCTGCGATACCTACAATAGAAATGTACTGGGCAAAACCTTTGCCTGTTTCACCCTGGGCATCAGCGGCGGCAGCGCCTACTTTTCCCTGAACAATAGCGGAAAATGCCATAGCAAAACCTGAGGCAAGACCGTAACCAATATACAGCCAACCGCGATCCGGGTTAGCGGCTGCGGCGGTAAACATCTGACCCATCAGAATAAAACCGTAAAAGGTCTGGGTCAAAGGCGCACCGGCAAAAGCCACAAGCATCATGGGAGCGGCTTTATTGGCGGCATAACATTTTTTCCATGCGCCAATTGTTGCTTGCCCGGCATAACCAATACCGAGGGCAGATCCGACAGCCGCGATGCCCATTACCAAGCCGGCGCCTAAAAATCCAAAATTCATACTTTGCTCCTCTTGCATAAGAATGCAGTTTTATTTTTATGTTTCATTTAACTACCTTTTATCCGCAAATGGCTGATAAGGAGTACCTGACCAGGTCAAACCTACATGGCCCGAAAACTCAAGAGTATTCAGGCGCACTCCGTGAACCACTACTGATAATACATTGAGAATAATATTAAGCCCGTGCCCAAATATTAAAAGAATAACGCCTGCAAAGATCAGAAAATTACCCAGCATGGGGCCAGCCATGGTATTGATCGTAGAAGCGATTGATGCGCCGGCAAGCCCGACAGCCCACAGCCTGATATAGGACATAATATCGGAAAAAATATTGGTAATACCCAAAACTACCGATATAATATTCTTGAAACTGGACAGGATAGACCGCCCTATGCTTCCTTCATATGATGCGAAAACAAAACTCAGAAAAAAACCGCCCGCAAGAAGGTATATGGAAACCTGCAGCAAGGGGATAACCCGGGTATCATTGCTTACTACCAGGAATAACACCACATTGTACATCCCCGCCAGCATCCCTATATTGCCAAGATCGGCCAGTGCTCTGAGAGATCTGATATTAATAAAAAAGCTTTTAATCCGGGCAATGGATAAATGAATCAACGCAAGTGAAAAACAGAAAATTTGCAGGTTTTGGGCAACTATTAACTCATCGGTTTTTGCTTCAGATATATACGACAGCGAAAGCCTTTGAAGGAACTGCGGTACTTTTTCAATGTCAACTCCAAACCATGAACAGGTAAGCACACCCCATGCCGCATTAAACACACCCAGCAAAAGAAGCAACTGCAAAGCCTGGGGAACCCCTTTTTTCGCGGTTTTTATTATCCCCAATAAAGCAATAAGAGTAAAAATAATCCCATAAGCGGCATCACCAAATATCATGGCAAAGAATATACAGAAGAACAGGAGGAACCACGCTGAAATATCAACCTCGTTATAACCGGGCAGGATTCCCAAAAAGCCCGTAATCGGATTTAAGAGGTTAACCAATTTATTATTTTTTAGCTTTGTAGGAACAATATCATCCTGCTTCGGATCATCCGCAACAAACGCCCATTGGTGTTCTGCAGCGGCGGCCTTAAGTTTACCAATATCGTCAGCAGGTACAAAACCGGATATACGGGAAATATCAAATTCAGCCGGTATGTCGTCAATTTTATCCAGTTCTGACCTGACTGTTTCAAAGTTGATTTCCCTGTTAATATCCGCCATTTCCCTTTCCAGCACTGAACGGCGGTTTGCAAAATTCTTTATTTTTTCATTCAATGAGTCAATTTGCTCTTTGAGTGTACATAACTCGGTTCCAATCCGAGAAAGGGATTGTTCCGGAAGCCGGAAGGGAGCAATATTGGGAATTTCATTATCAAAAACCATAAGACGTACAGTGTTTTTTCCCTTGCTGACTGTTACATAACGGGTATCTTCGGGAATGGCGGAAAATATATCCGGGGTAAGTTCATAGAAGAAAAACCGCACTCCCTTTTCTGCCAGTTCCGCCGCATCATTGGGGTTGAATTCACCCCACGGCTCAATGCGCCCGTATTCCCTGGTTAAATACACAAGTTTTTCTTCAAGTTCCTTGCGTTCATTTCCAAAACTGTTTAACAATTTTGAAAGATCCGGCCGCTCCGGCGCATTAACCGCATCAACAGAGTATGGTTCAATTTCCTCAATCCCCATTTTGTCAGAAGTACGGCGTCCCCTGCGGGGGCCTGTATCCATCCGACGATCCTGATCCGCTTTTTTCTGAAGTCCGGCGGGTTTTTTATCGGAAACCTTAAATGGCATTATCAGGTTTATGGCATTTTCTATCTGTGCTTTTCGTTCCAGAATATGGGTAAACCCTTCAGAAGCGGTTTTAGTTACTTCAATATGCATTACACCGACTTCACGGAGTTTGGTTAGCGCATAATGCTGTTGCTTATCCTGCACTACAAGGCATACTTTCTTCATCGGTACAATCATTAATTACCTCGCCGCCTTTTCAAGTCCGGATTTGGCGATCTTTCCCCGTACTACGGCCGCAGTCTGCTGATCGCCCAGATATACCTGTATTTTTTTTATATTATCTCTCGTTTCGGGAATTTTGATTTTTTCAAACAGGTTAACCCGCTGGGTAGTTATTCGCAATTCATGAGCCAGCCGCTTACGCTGCTCTTCGACAATCTCGGCTTCCAGATCGAGCAGGAGAACTTTTTTCATATTCTCTACAGCAGCGTCAATCCACAGAGGCATGCGGACAAGATCATACGGTGCGGTAAGAAAATCGGCGCCTTCAAAAACAGGTATGGGAACACCGGCGATATTACCCTGACCGGTTCTCAGGCTGGTGATTTTTACAAGATCGGGTGTAAAAAAATTAACCTCGCCAAATACACCAATCCATATTTTAAAAGATTCATTAAGCAATTCTTTTTGGTTTTGCAGTTCCTTTAACCGTAGTTCTGTTAACCGTATTTCTCCCTGTAACTGCTGTTTTTTGAGCATCAGCGTAGGTAGATAACGCTGGAACATTTTAAGGGAATCTTTTTGCTTTTTGAGCTCATTTTTTGTGAGCCTGATTTTCGCCACCGGCGCCCCCTAATCCTTTTTCGGCCAGAATTTGCTGATCAATTCGGTTCGCAGACCGGTATCTTCAGGGTTGAAACAATCGGCCAAAATTTCCCAGCCAAGGTCAAGAGCTTTTTCCAGGGGGATATTAACCGAAAGATCCATCATCTTGTTTTCAAACTGAGCGCCGTATTTGAGGAGCTTTTCGTCCCAGGCAGACATGGTAAAACCCATTGCCTTTTTCTCCAGGGTGTCCCTGAAGGCGGAGTAAAGCTTAATCATACCGTCCATTAAGGCGCGGTGGTCGGCGCGGGTTTTTCCGTTAACCAACTGTTTGAGGCGGCTGAGCGAACCGAAAGGCTCAATACGACCGTTTTTAAGGTAATATTGGCCTTCGGTGATATAGCCGGTGTTGTCAGGCACAGGATGGGTTACGTCATCGCCGGGCATGGTAGTTACGCCCAAAACGGTTATGGAACCGGCGCCTTCAAAGTCAACTGCCTTTTCATAACGGCTGGCAAGCTGGCTATACAGGTCACCCGGATATCCACGGTTTGACGGAACCTGCTCCTGGATGATAGAGATTTCCTTCATTGCGTCGGCAAAGTTTGTCATGTCGGTCAGAAGTACCAGTACGTCCTTGCCTTGCAGGGCAAATTGCTCGGCGACGGCAAGAGACATATCGGGGATCATAAGACATTCAACGGTGGGATCGCTTGCGGTATGCATGAACATGACTGTTCGGGCAAGCGCGCCGGCGTTTTCCAGAGTATCCTTGAAAATTAGATAATCGTCGTATTTAAGACCCATACCGCCCAGAATAATAACATCAACCTCGGCCTGCATGGCAATACGGGCGAGCAATTCGTTGTACGGCTCACCGGATACCGAAAAGATCGGCAGTTTCTGAGATACAACAAGAGTGTTAAAGAGGTCAATCATGGGGATACCGGTGCGGATCATTTTACGGGGGATGATACGCTCGGAAGGATTGACCGACGGACCGCCGATGGGGATCATATTGTCGTGCAGTGCCGGTCCTTTGTCACGTGGTTTGCCGGAGCCGGAAAAAACCCTGCCCATGAGGTTTTCGGAAAACGGCACCTGCATGGGCCGACCCAAAAATCGGACTGTATCACCGGTAGAAATACCCCGCCCTCCGGCAAATACCTGGAGAGAGACAAGGTCATCGTGCAGCCGGTTTACCTCGGCAAGCGATGTACCGAATACCGTATCTACTTCAGCAAGATCCCCGTAACGGATACCCTCTGCCCGGACGGTAATAACGCTGCCGGTAATGGATTCAATTTTGCTATATACCTTTTTCATATACTCCCGTCCTATGCCAAATATTTTTCGGCGGCCTTATCAAGACCTTGCGACTGATTCTTAATCGAATCTTCGATTTCTTTTTCCAGTTTCTTGAACTGGGCTTCCTGCCATTTGGAACCGTTGTAGTCAAGGAATTTCTGCCTGAGCCTTGAGAACCAGATGCGGGCTTCATTCTTGTCGGGGAAACTGAATTGCGATGCCAATATAACCAACAGTTTGGTAAACGTGTAAATCTGCCGTTCAGGTTTAACTGCCGCGTCAACTTCATCAAAGGAGTTTTGCTGAAAGTATACCGAGTCTATTAGATCACCCTTGAGGTAGACCACATAGTCTTCTATGCTGGTTCCTTCTTCGCCGACAACCTTCATCATCTGTTCAACCTCGCCGCCCCGGCGCATGAAGCCGTGAGCATAGGCGACTTTTTCCGCATCAATAATGCCCTTGTATTTTGACCAGGAGTCCATGGGGTGAATGGCGGGAAACTTACGGGCATCGGAGCGTTCACGGGAAAGACCGTGGAAGGCCCCGACAACTTTCAGTGTTGCCTGGGTTACCGGCTCTTCAAAGTTACCGCCGGCCGGAGAAACCGTGCCGCCGATAGTGACAGAGCCAAGGCTGTTGTCATTGAGTTTTACAATACCGGCCCGTTCGTAGAAACTGGCAATCGTTGATTCGAGGTAGGCGGGGAAGGCTTCCTCGCCGGGTATTTCCTCCAGGCGGCCGGACATTTCGCGCATCGCCTGCGCCCAGCGGCTCGTTGAGTCTGCCAGGAGGAGGACATGCAGGCCCATTTGCCGGTAGTATTCGGCAAGGGTTACTGCCGTATACACCGAAGCTTCGCGGGCAGCGACAGGCATCGATGAAGTATTACAGATAATGATCGTCCGTTCCATGAGGGAGCGGCCGGTTTTTTCATCAACCAGTTCGGGGAATTCCTTGAGGGTCTCAACAACTTCGCCTGCCCGCTCGCCGCAAGCTGCAACTATAACGATGTCAACATCGGCGAACCGGCTGGTGATCTGCTGCAAAACCGTCTTGCCGGCGCCGAAGGGGCCGGGAATACAATACGTCCCGCCGCGTGCAACCGGGAAAAACGTATCGACAAGGCGAACCCTGGTTACCATGGGATCAACGGGCATAAGCCGTTCTTTGTAACAGTCAACCGCTCGTTTAACCGGCCAGCGAAAACTCATCGTTACAGGGATGACTTTGCCTTTATCGTCTTTTAACTCCGCAATAGTTTCAGTGATCTTGTATGATCCCGCTTTTTTAATTTTATCAACAGTGTACGAGCCGTACATCCCAAAAGGCACCATTATACGGTGGGTAAATGCTCCTTCCGGCACTGTACCAAGTGTATCTGACCGTTCGACTTTGTCGCCGACTTGTACCACCGGGGTAAATTCCCATTTATTGTCTGAGGGCAGGGGATCCATGTAGACACCCCGCTCCAGAAAATACCCCGCCGCCTTGGCAAGCTGGGGCAAAGGGTTTTGCAGACCGTCGTAGACCTGACCAAGGAGGCCCGGCCCCAATTCTACTGCCAGCATGTCTGTAGTAAATTCCACTTCATCACCGACGGTGATTCCTTTGGTAATTTCAAAGACCTGTAACTGACATACCTCGCCGCGAATTCGGATGATTTCGCTTTTGAGCCGTGTGTCGGCGACTTTCACATAACCGACTTCGTTCATGGAAACAGCGCCGTTAAAACGAGCGCTTACCATATTGCCGTTGACGGCTACAACCGTTCCTTTTGTTCCTGTCATTTAGGTTCTCCCGTAGGTGAAGCACCTTGTGTTGCACTTTCCAAAATGGAAGTGTACAGAGATTTATATTCAGAAAACCCCGTTTCGGGGTGAAATAATGCATTACGTTCCAGAATGATGAGCTTTAATAGATAGGCAAAAACGGTATTACGATCAAAATAATCCGTTCCCTGTAAAGCTTCAATAGCGTTCCAGCGGGCCTTGTCGATAATTTTTTCTCCGTCAAGCGGTGATGTTTCCTGAACAGCCCGTGCCGCAGCAGCAACAGCATCAGCCGGAGAACCCGGGGGATCAACCGCCGTTTCCCGTTTAAGTTTAGCAGAGCGGAATTTGGCAAGGTTCAAACGTAAAACCCTTTCCCATTCCCGCCAGCCGTCAATAAAATCCGAACCACTGCACGGAAATCTGTTAGTGTAGGTAAGGCCGGATATTTCCTCATTTCGCTTGAGCGGTTGGGGGTCAAGACCAAGCAGGTCCATTAGGGCTGCATCTTCTTCTGTGAGCAAAGGCATTGCAGCTGCCCTGAACTCCTGTGACGATACAGGCGGCGTCTGACCGAATACGAGGTGGGCAAGCTGGGGTACCAGATAATAGTAGTGTCCCACCTATGCTTCCTTTTTCTGGTTTTTTACCGATGATGTAAGAATTCCCGCTAACTGGGGGTTAAGGTAGGCTGAGAGCATTTCCGCTACAGAATCCGCCGAAAAATCATAGTATGCGGAACCATCTTTATTGGCAATACGGAACCCGTCAGCCAGATTAGGATCTGACTTAAGTTCAAGACCTTTTTTAAGTTCAGATGAGAGTTTATCCATGAAGAAGCTCTTCAGTTTGTCTAGAGCAGCTTCGGGCAGGAGTAAAACAAGAGAATTCGCACTTTTTGCTCCCCAGGATTTTAAAAGATCGGGTAACACAGCCTTGAGAACATCGGTATTATACGACGCTCCAAGCTGTGCATTGACTACTTTGTCCAGCAAAGCTTGAATTTCACCTTTAAACACCAGCACAAGGTTGCGTGATGCCTGTTCAAGGGCTGCCGTTCCGGCTTTTTCGGCACGTTCTGCGTCTTTTTTGCCTTTCGCGACAATGTCTGTAGCTTCTTTTTTAGCCGATTCAACAATCTGCTTTGCCTCGTTTTCGGCCTCAAGCTTGATTCTGGCAGCTTCTTCCGAAGCGGTCTCGATACCGTCTCTTTTTATTTTATCAATGAGTTCCTGTACCTGGATATCCATGCTTCCCTCTTTTTGTCGTTATATAAAACGCACAGGCGTTTGCTAGATACTACATTTACCCTTTTACCACATATCGAAAAAAATGGCAATAGTAAAATACCACAAATTTTAAATTTTAATTCATAAAGAAAATACACCGGATTTGTGTAATTTACTCTATCTCAAATGCGAACACCGACTTTTCTCTGTAATCATTACCGGGCCCGAATATTGCCGAAGGAAAATCTTTAATATTGGGAGAATCAGGGAAATGCTGTGTTTCCAGGCAAAAACCGGTATGCCGGGAATACAGCGCTCCTGCCTTGCCAGGAATGCCGGGTAGCATATTGCCGATATAAAACTGAACTCCCGGCTGGGTGGTGAATACCTTCATTGTTCTGCCGGTTTTGGATTCATATATCTCGGCACAGGGGCGGAGTTTTCCCGGGTCGCCGTCAACGGTAAAACAGTGATCGTAACCGTCAACACCTTTAGCACCGCCCGAACCGCCGAATTCTTTTTTTATATCCTGGGATATGGCTTTCTTTTTCCGGAAGTCGAAGGGGCTGCCGCGAACCGGAATCAGTCTGCCTGTTGGTATAAGCTGATCATCTACTTCAATATACGAGGATGCATACAAACAGGCTTCGTGGGAAAGTATGGAACCGCTGCCCTCCCCCGCTAAATTGAAATATGCGTGATTCGTGATGTTTACCGGAGTTGGAGCGTCGGCTTTTGCTTCATACATTGCAATGATTTTATTTGACTTGGTTAAACCGTAGCTAACTGCAGACCTGAGGTTTCCCGGAAATCCACACTCTCCATCGGGACTTTCAAGCTCGAATCGAACAAATACACCGTCACTTTCCTCATAAGCCTCGGATTTCCAGAGTTTTTTATCATACCCCCGCTGTCCTCCGTGCAGGGTATTGTTTCCGGCATTTTTGTCAAGCTGGTATGTCTTGCCGCCCAAAGAGAAACCGGCGCCGCCAATACGATTGGCAAAACGGCCAACGGTAACCCCAATGTATGGTCCGTTGTTCAAATAGCCGTCTAATCCGGAAAACCCCAAAAGCACATCGGATGCGCCACCCCCGGGTAGCGAGCCGCCTTTACGTGAAGGGACTATCAGGCTTGTCCATGTTGCGCCAAAATTGGTAATGCTGAATTGCAAATCTCCTGCTTTTAAAGTGTATAAAAACACTTTTTTCCCATTGGAGAGAACCCCAAATTTTTGCCTGTTTATTTTCATCTAAACACCTTCTCAAGTGAAATATTTAATCCGGGCAGAGTAGTTACCTCTACAGTGTAATGCGGTAATGCGCTCATGGTGGCAGTATAACTTATACCCTTATTCCTTGTATACTATTTTCATGAAAATCCGTGACCGTTATGCCCCCTCTCCTACAGGGTTGCAGCATATTGGCGGAATCAGAACCGCCCTGTTTAATTATCTGTTTGCCCGTTCAAAGAGCGGCACATTTATCCTCCGGCTGGAAGATACCGACCGTACCCGCTCTGACCAGAGTTTTGTGCAAAACCTCTACGATACGTTCAAGTGGCTGGGCATCCGCTGGGACGAAGGGCCTGACTGCGGAGGACATTTTGCGCCGTATATACAATCCGAACGATCGGAACTGTACAAAAAATTCGCCGAAGAACTGGTTGGCAAAGGGTTTGGGTATTATTGTTTCTGTACTGCCGAACGAATCGACCAGGTTCGTCAGGAACGGGAAGCAGCCCGTTCACCGGAAAGCGGCTACGACCGCCATTGCCGGGTTATCCCGCCGGAAGAAGCGGCACGCAGGGCGCAGGCAGGAGAGGCCTGTACGATACGGCTGAAAATACCGTTAGGCGAAACCACCCGTTTTCACGACCATTTGTTAGGCGATATTGAATGGAAAAACGACGATGTTAACCCCGACCCCGTACTGCTCAAGTCTGACGGATTCCCCACTTACCACCTTGCCAATGTGGTTGATGATCACCTTATGGAAATAAGCCACGTCCTGCGCGCCCAGGAATGGCTGGCATCAACGCCGCTGCATGTGATCATGTACCGGTGTTTCGGCTGGGAGCCGCCGCAATTCTGCCACCTCCCCATGGTGATGGGTCAGGACGGAAAAAAACTCAGCAAGCGGCACGGGGCAACGAGCATCGACGAATTCCGCTTACAGGGATATATGCCCGAAGCACTAATTAATTACGTTGCACTGCTGGGCGCTTCTTATGAAGATAACAGAGATATATACAGTCTGCAGGAGCTTGAGAAACTGTTCTGCCTGGAAAAACTCAGCAAAGCGCCTGCGGTTTTTGACTACAAGAAACTCGAATGGTTTAACGGCCAGTACATCAGAATGAAAAGCGATGACGAACTTGCTGTTCTTTGTCTGCCATTTGCTATAGAGGCAGGTCTGTTCGGTACAGAAGGGAAAGAGCCAACGGCAGATCAGCACAAATTATTCACCGCCGCCATGCCCCTCATCCGCGAACGGCTTGTCTTGCTCAATGAAGCTCCCGAAAAAATCGCCTACCTGTTCAGTGAGCCCGCCCTCCCCGCCGCCGAAGAATTTATCCCAAAAAAATCTGATCGTACCGGAACTATACAACTGCTGCAACTGGGCAGAGAACTCATCCCGTCCCTTGCCCAATCCCCGGACGACACGACGGCTGAAGTTATCATCAAGGAAAAGTGCGAACAGGAATCGGTCAAGTTAGGCGATGTGATGATGCCTCTGCGTGTCGCCATTACCGGCAGCCGGGTCAGCCCTCCCCTGTTCGGCTCCCTGCGGCTTCTCGGCGTTGAAAAATCATTGCAGCGGGTGGACAAGGCATTGGCGTTATTAACGGAAAACGGTGCCTGAAGCCTTTTTATAACAGTTCTCTGATACTTTCAAACACCGGTTCCAGTTCGTCAAAGCGCATGGCCGCCATACGATCAAGGTGGGTAGGCATGTTGTTCACAATGATGATTTTGCCGCCGTTGCGGAGGGTGTAATCGGGCATGGAGGCGGCGGGATACACAGTCAGGCTGCTTCCCAGCACCAGCATAAGGTCGGCTTGCTGGGATTCCGTTACCGCCTGCCGCAACGCCTCTATGGGCAGGCTTTCGCCGAAAAATGTTATCGCCGGTTTTAGTACCTTGCCGCATGATGGGCATTGAGGCATCCCCCCGGCGCGGACAATCGCGGCAGCATCTTCATAACTCATTCTAATCCCTGCGCAGCAAAGGCAATAATGGATTTTGGGCGAACCGTGTACTTCGATAACATTGGAGCTGCCCCCTTTTTGATGGAGCAGGTCGATGTTTTGTGTGATCACTGATTTAAGGAATCCCTGTTTTTCAAGTTCTCCCAAAACGGTATGCACCACAGACGGCTGTTTTTCATCGATACCATAAATAAATGATCCGGCGCTACCATAATACAATGATGGATCCTGTTCAAAATAATTAATATCAAATATTTTTTCAGCATCAATATCGTTGTACAAACCATTTTTACCGCGAAAATCCCGAATACCGGAAAGCGTACTGACTCCCGCACCTGTAAACGCCACACAATATTTTGCCTCTCGTATCAGCCGCACCAACTCGGCAACACTCTCTTCCACCTCTTACCTCTTACTTTTTACTTAACTAAACATAACCTCAACTGCCCCTACCGGCCGTATCCGCAGCATGGTGAGTGCTCCGGGGCCAAAAATCGTTTCCATTTGCGTCCGGTAATCCTCAAGCGCCTCGACAGGGACATATGCCTGAATGGTTCCGGCAAAGCCTCCGCCGTGAACCCGGCAGGCTGCCTGTAACTTGCGGCTGCGGAAAAATTCATTGGACACTGCCAGCGCCAATGTGATTTCCTGTACGGACGGCTCCCTGGATGAATAAATGTTCTGGAGGAGCTTCCATGAAGAATCTCCCGATTCATTAACCATATCCAAAAACCTCCCCATAAGCTCCCGTTTCACCTCAAGAGATTCAGAGGATGCCAATTCTTCCAGCAATGCGGCCATTTCCTCGGCTCGATTATCTTCGTTGAAAAAGTGAATGGCCCGCAAAAGCGCCCGGTCACCGGTTGTTTTTCGTATTTCGCCTACGGCGGACAATACCTGGGACAGGGAGGCTTCCCTAAGGTATGATTTGCCAAGGCATCCGGCAACGGCCTGCATTTCTTTGGGTATGGCGGCATAATCCGGGGTAAGGTCGGCATGGCTGCCTCGGGTATTTATCACGCAGAGGGCAAAACCCAGAGACAGCGGGTCAAACTTAATTTGCCTTACCAATGTCACGGCAGGATCGGCAAAGTCAATGGCGACAGCCCCGCCGCACGCAGAAGCAGCCTGATCCATGAGGCCGCAGGGTTTGCCGAAATAAATATTTTCCGCTTTCTGGCTTATTTTGGCAAGTTCAACAGCAGAGAAGCGATCCCTTCCGTACAAACCGTCAAATATTTTGGCAATTAGTACTTCTACCGCAGCGGATGAAGACAAGCCAGATCCATTCAGCACCGTATTTGAAGCATTCGCGCTGAAACCGCGCACTTCCACACCCTGCCTGACAAATTCGGCGGCGATGCCCCGTACCAGAGAAGCGGTAGTTCCCTGCTCTTCCGGTTTTGGCGCTAGATCGGACTTACCGTTATTGTCATCAAGATTTACCCGCACATCAGGAAAACCGACAGAACGAAAAAATACCTGCCTGTCACTCCGGGGAACAACAACGGCTACAGCGTCCATTTGTATCGAAGCAGCCAGCACCCTTCCCCGGTTGTGATCGGTATGGTTTCCCCCCAGTTCGGTACGTCCCGGCGCACTGAATATCCTCAAATTATTGACTCGCTTGAATAAACCGGCATCTTCCGATATTTCTTCAACGAGCCTGGTATAACGCTGCCGTTCCATATCTGCCGTTTCAGAACCATACATGGATTCAAGTAAAACCGTCCCTTCTTTGCTATGTAACCTTTTCAATAAGTCTTTGTTTGTCATATTATACCTCTGGAAAGTGTCAACGGCATTTCTCCTGTGCCCTATTGCAATTATATGGTATTTATGATATCCTTACTATATCTTATTAAATGAGAGGTACATTATGGCTTATAAGATCAGTGATGCATGCACAAATTGCGGTGCTTGTGACAGTGAGTGCCCAACAGAAGCTATTTCCGAAAAAAACGGAAAGCGGGCCATCGATGCAGGTACATGTGTTGACTGCGGCGTTTGCGTCAGCACCTGTCCGGTAGATGCTATATCCGGTGAATAACATTAAGGACAAATTATGGTGAAATTCGGCAAGGGGTTCGTCCTTGCCTTTTTTTTATTACTATCCGTTATTTGCCATGCCCAGGAATATCCTGCTATAACAAGGCTGGATCGCCAGGACCTGAATTTCAGGCAATTTATTACTGAAGTTGAAGCAAACCGCAGACGTGTCTTTAACCTGAATAAAAACAACGCAAACGATGTCCGCGCCATTGCCGATCATCTTACCATATACCAATATGTCCCCGGTGAAAGTGATACGCTCTTTTCACTCCATGCCCGTTGTGTTATACCGTACTGGACACTTGCAAGCCTCAATCGTGTGAGTACCCCTTCGATGCATGAGACCGGTAGACCCATTCTCATACCCTCGGCACCGGGATTGTTTATTCCCGAACAGCCGGATTCCGCTCTTGAACGGCTCATGATATCCAACCAGGAACAGCTCGAATCCCATTCGGTTGAGATTACCATTAGAAATCCGGTAAACGGAACCAGTTCCATATATTATTTTTTTCCCGGAGCTGAATTCAGTTCAACTGAAATGGCTTTTTTCCTCAGTTCAGGATTCATTTTTCCCTTGCGTAATTTTGTCCGCCAGACTTCCGGTTTCGGATCAAGGCGGAACCCCGTTACCGGAAGGAATGAATTTCACGGGGGGATTGATATTGCCGCAACCGCGGGGACCGAAGTTTACTCTGTCGCGAGCGGTACGGTAATTACAGCAGGATATGACCGGTTTTTAGGAAACCATATCAGGATAAGGCATGCGAACAACTTTGTCAGTGTGTATGGTCACTTACAGAGGATTGCGACCGGTATTACCGTGAATTCCAGTGTTGCAGCGGGTACCCTTATCGGATATGTAGGAACTACGGGACAATCAACCGGCCCCCATCTTCACTTTGAATTGCATCAAAACGGAACCCCGCAGAATCCCAATCAACATCTTCCTCCGGGCAGGCGCTGATGCAGAAAGCTGTTTTTGCCTGGGTAATATGTCTAATAATTATTGTCCCGGCAGGAGCGGAATCGTTCCGTACCATGGTGGTCGGAAACCTTACATTATCCTCCGAAAACCGCGAAGGCGCATCTATCCGCCTAACGAACAATAGTTCTGTAGTAATTCAATTGAGGAGGGATGCCCGTTTTTTACTGGGTGTTGAGCTTGAACTTGCCGCACCCCAGGCATGGCTTTTATATCAGGGCAGCATTGCGATGACGGTATATTCGGAACTGAGCCGTCAGCCATCTCCGGGAATGATCAACCTTGAGGGACGGCGTATTGTTCATACCATCCTTACGAACAGACTAAATACCATCTACCAGATCCCGGTACGGCAGGCCCACGGACTTAGAACCGGCCCCTATGCGACAGTGTTATCCGGCGTTGTCCTTCCGTCTTCTTTTCCCATCCTGTTCATGCTGTCGCCTCTTACCAATGAACCGAATAATGAACTTGACAGCATGCCATTTACCCTTACCGTAAAACCCATTCTGAGCAATGATGGGGCGGTAAGGCTTAATTTTCGGTACCCGCAACAGCTTCAAGGCAGGCCGTTTACTGTGCTGATTAACGATTCTGTGATTACAAATATTAACGAGGAACGAATTTTAAGGGAAGGTGAACACCATTTATCAGTACTTTCAGAGAATTTTCGGAATGAAAATCGCCGATTTATGGTCGAAAGGGGAAGAATCCTGGATTTAACCATAGAGTTACAGGATCCAACACCTTTACTAATTTTTGAAGCGCCGGAAAACACCCGAATATTCCTGAATAACAGCCTGATTTCACGAAACAGCGGCCCTATTCCGGTAGAACCGGGGATTCATGAGGCACGATTTCATGTTGGCGACTATTCGATTACCAGAACTATTACCGTTCAGCGGGGAAGAACCTACCGAATTGCCCTGGCTGTAGATATTGACATTGAAGAAAGCGAGTAACAGACTCTCCAAAAGGATTAAAGAAAACGGATGAATTCTCCGATATGTAATGTATCGGACATGTAGTTCCCCTCCCAAATCGCTACATGTCCGGTTGCCTCAAGGGGCAGGGCCGGTGAAAACCGGCCTTTTTTTATGACATTCAATAACCTAATATATCTAAATTGGTGCCCACTGAATAATGGCAGTAATGGAGGTTTGCGCCGCATACTTGACATTATTACCATTTCCGTATAGGCTTTATAATATGGGAAGAAACGGGAGAGGTTCAATAATCTCGGGAACTATTGCTAAAATAATTATTTTTTTTACAATTGTTTTAGCAATACCAATCGGCGCGGGTCTTGGATTTGTCCTTGCGGAAACGGCAAATGTAAAAAACATAGAAAACTTTGATGAATTTATCCCGGCATTACCGACAAAAATACTGGATATTAACGGAACCCTGATAACGGAATTTTCCGCTGATGAAAAACGTGAATTAATTTCCCTCAATGAGCTTCCGCGCCACCTTATCCAGGCGGTGCTTGCAAGGGAAGACATTGATTTTTACAATCACCGGGGATTTAGTATCAGGGGGATTATTCGGGCAGCGTATGGACAATTTATTTTAAAACAATCTCTGGGCGGCGGATCAACCATCACTCAGCAGGTGGCGGGAACCTTGTACACCGACCGCAGCGAACGGACCATCAGCAGGAAGATAAAAGAACTGTGGTGGGCATTACAGTTGGAACGCCGCTATACCAAAAATGAAATACTTGAAATATATCTTAATTACATGTATATGGGGCCGGGAGTTTACGGAGTGGAAGCGGCAAGCAAATACTTTTTCGGAAAAAGCGCGAAAGATATAAGTATTGCAGAAGCGGCACTGCTCGTTGTGCAGCTTTCCAGCCCGGCGCGCTACAATCCTCTTGAGAATCCCAATGTTGCGATGAACCGTCAGCGCTCTGTACTGGACAGAATGGTGGAATACGGTTACATCACCAGAGAAGAAGCCGAACTGTCATTTGATGAATACTGGGATAATTACGATTATACCCGTGCTTCTTCCGCAGCATTCCACCAGCGTGATGACAGAGCCCCCTGGTTCAGTGAATATGTCCGCCGTGAACTGGACCGAATGATGTACGGAACCATGGATTATTACCGTGACGGTTACATAGTGTATACAACCCTGGATCTCCGTCATCAGGAATCGGCTGAACGATATATGGCAGACGGGCTGGAAAGGGCAAACAGAGAGTACCTGAGGTCAATAGGAAGAAGCTCCAGACAGGCAGACAGAACATTTGTCCCCGTTGTAGATCTCCTTTCCCTGATTTTTAATTTAAGCGATGTTCACTCAACATTGACAGCTCAAAACGAACAACGAGCGCTGGCTCAATATTCAGAATCAATAAATCCCGTTATTGACATAATGGCAATGATGTTTGACATTGATGACCTCAGAACGATGACCAGCGCGGGATTCACCCAGCAGAGAACAAGAACACAGCAAAATGTTGTTGAAGGCGCTCTTATCTCTATTGAAAACCAGACCGGCTACATCACCGCAATAGTCGGCGGTTCAAAATACGATGCATCAAATCAGTATATCAGAGCTACACAGGCAAGCGTACAGCCTGGATCGGCTTTTAAACCTTTTTATTACTCTGCGGCAATTGACAGCAGAAGAGTTACTGCGGCAACGCTTATATACGATGTCCCTGTTGTGTTTTATACCGATGAAGGCGATCCCCATATTCCCCAGAATTACGGGGGACTCTGGCGGGGCCCGGTCCTCATGCACAGGGCAATGTCTCTGTCATTGAACATTCCTTCCCTTAAAGTTTTGGATGCGGTAGGTTTTGATGAGGCGATTGACCGTTCAGCGGCACTGCTGGGAATAACCGATCAAAACCAGATAGACAGACTGTTTCCCCGTGTTTTCCCGTTGGGCCTGGGGATAAGCTCTGTCTCTCCGTTACGTATGGCACGGGCTTTTGCCGTATTTGGAAATCAGGGTCAGGAAGTAACACCCATTGCCATTCGTTATATTGAAGACAGGAACGGACGCGTTGTACTGGATTTAGAACGGGATCTCCGTATGCAGCAGCAGCAGCAGGCGGGAAGCATTCAGGTTGTCAGTCAGCAAAATGCCTATGTTATGACAAGGATACTGGAAAGAGGCCTTGATGAAGGCATCCTTACCTCCGCCAGAAACAGTTTTGTTTTCACAGACGATAACGGCAGGTCTTTCAGGATGCCGGTTGCAGGAAAGACGGGAACTACCCAGAACTGGTCGGATGCATGGGTTGTCGGATATACCCCGTATTATACTACAGCAATCTGGTTTGGTTTTGACCAGCCGGGCAACTCCCTGGGTGAATCAGGTTCCGGCGCTCAGCTTTCCGCTCCCGTTTGGGCAAATTATATGAACACAATACATCAAGGGTTACCTTACCGGGAATTTAACCGCCCTTCAGGGGTCATTGATTTTACTGTTTGTTCCGTATCGGGGATGATGAGAAACCCCAACTGCAACGAGGGTACGGTAACACTTCCCTTCCTTTCGGGAACCCAGCCAACCAGGGCCTGTACCATTCACGATGGCGAATCATGGACTGCCACAGCCGTGTACAGAAATATGCAGGAAAGCATCAGGGGAATGGGAACTTCTTTTACGGGAAACATCACTATGCCCGATGATCTATTAAGGCCTACTCCCCAACCCCCCGGCGGCTCATCCGGTTCTCCGCGTGATCCATTCTGGACATTCATCGATCCCGGGCTTAATTACGACATATTGAATTTACCGCCGCTGCCTCCGCCTCCGTCACGGCGGCCTCCTCCCCGGTCTGCGCCATCGCGGCCTCAACAGCAGCAGCCAAGTAGTCAGACCGCTGATGTTGTTGTTCCGCCTTCCGCCGGGCATCCGGATGATCCAGCCTCAGCAATATACAGTCCCCCTCAGGAACCTGAGGAAAATGAGGATAGTGACAGTATGATTTTTGAAGAAATAACCGTACACAGCGATCAGGACGGAATTGGCTATGGCATGAATCCGCCTTCCCACAATCCATTGATGGATTGAGGATGAATACATGCAGGTACCCATAAAAGACATTATTGTCAAAAGACGAATTCGTAAAGAGGTTGGTGATATAGAACCCCTTGCTGAAAGCCTCAAACGCTATGGGCAAATAAGCCCTATCGTAATAAATAAAAAAAATATTCTCATCGCCGGCGGAAGACGGCTGGAAGCAGCAAAATATCTTGGATGGCGTACGATAAATGCCATTATTTCCGAGAGCAGCAATGAACTAGCCCGGCTTGAACTTGAAGTTGAAGAAAACACCCAGCGGCGTGATTTTACAATGGAAGAAATAGCAGAAGCATCAAAAAGAATATACCGTTTACGGAACCCCGGTTTATTCAGCCGAATTTTAAAATCAATTATCCGTTTTTTTAAGTGGCTGTTTAAGATCGAGGATTCTTGATGAACGAACCGTAAAAAACCTTCCTTGTGGTATATTATTAATAATTTTTCGGTAAAAGGAGAATGCTCATGTACTCACGAAAAGACAATGGCCCTTTCAATATATATGCGGAAACGGAAACAATTATCGAATTTTACAGCCTTGACCCCATGCAAGTAGTATGGCACGGAAATTATATTAAATATTTTGAATTGGGCCGCCGCTCTCTTCTGGAAAAAATCGGCTATAGCTATAATGAGATGAAAGATTCCGGTTTTTCATTTCCGGTTGTGGAAATCACAGTAAAATATATAAAACCTCTGAAGTTCAAGGATAAAATTCGTATTAAAGCCATATTAATAGAATACGAAAATTGTCTAAGAATAAAATATGAGATCTACAATGACGAAACCGGAACTGCTGTTACCAGAGGATTGAGTACCCAGATGGCTTACGATATTAAAACCGATGAATCCTGTTTTGTCTGTCCCGAAGTTTTGATCAAAAAAGTACAGTACCTGATAAATGAACAAGAATCAGAATAAATTGACGTCTTTGTATAACAGGGATAAGCACTTTTTTTCAATTATCTGCCGTTCCCTGCAAAAGCATTGTGAATATAAATGCCGCAGTCAACCCTACCGCAAATGTAAACCCAAAAATGTTAACCGGTGTAAAGCTGCTGAAAGTTAATATACCGAATGAAAGACCGGTAGTAAAAAATGATAAAATCACCGCTAAACGTATAAGTTTTTTTTCATTTCTGTTTTTGCTGCAGGACATGAAAATAATAAAATCAATTCCCAGACCAAAAACCAAAATAAGAGCAGAAATGGATAAAAACCCCAAAGGTATTTCTCTTACAGCAAGAACAACTAAAACAGCAATGACAGCCAAAACAGGAGTTATGCAAATTTTAATGCTCTCTTTCAGGGGATAAACAATAAAAATTATAACAGCAATAATAAAATAGGCTATAAAAAATATCAACACAATATTTTTTGTGAGGATATCCAAATCCCGGTTTATATCTTCTTCTTTATTGATTAAATACACAAAATCATGTTCATCTGCAATGGATTTAAATACTCCCGAATCTTTAGGATGAAAAGGAAACACAGAAGAATAATAATACCCGTTTATTTCACCTATCCACAGATTTGAAACTTCTGTCCAGGAACTTATATCTTCAGGATGGAAATGAATTCTTGCGGCATCAAATTCTACATGAAACAATTCTTCATACTCCGGGGGGAATCCCAGGTTTTCATACTGAAATCCGGCCAGAGGGAGCAGCGCACTCATAGCTGTATATGTTCTATTTTGCCGTTCTAACGAAGGGACAAAAATTGAAGTTCCCATAAATGAACCGAGATTCCCTTTGGCGATTTCTTCTTCAAGCTGCTGTGTAAGCAATTCTTCATTTTTTAGAGTTTCTTCGGCACTTCTGCCCGAAATTAAAAAATACCATGGGGAAGATCCATGATCCAAAACCATAGCCGCCTGTTTTTCCGACTCCTCAAGGAAAGGCGACATTGTGTAAAGAGAATTTAAATCAGTATTTATTTTCATACCATGGGGATTAAAATAAAGAATAATTATAAATATTACTGCCAAAACAGAAACTAATATTATTCTAAATACGGGAGATATAGAAATATTTTTTACTTGCGGAAATTTTATCTGCCTTTTACATTCGTCAGGCAGCTTTAATAGCGGATAGATGCAATAGGCAGTAAGAAAAGAACTAATAAGTCCTACCATTGTAAAAACCGAAAACTGTTTAAAAATGGGGAAAGGTGTAAAAAGAATGGAAAGAAAACATAATACAGTAGATACAAAACACATTATCAGGCTCTTGGAAAAAAAAGAACGAATTTCAGATCCGTTTTTCAATGCAGTATTTCCTTTCCATTGAGTAAAAAAATGAATAGAATAATCTATGCATATTCCTATCAGGGTTGTGCCAAATATAAATGTGAAAACATGAATTTCTCTAAAAAATAAAAAAACCGTAGTTGTTGCCAGAATTAAAGAGATTAAAACATCCAGTATCGAAAAAATGACAGGAATGGGCGAACGAAAAATAACAATAAAAAGCAAGAGGATAAAAACCATTGAAATAGTGCAGAGAATAGTGATTTCTTTTTGTGCACTGGAAGCGCTTTCGTAACTGTGAAAAGGAAATCCGGAAAAATACAGTTCCAGTTCCGGTTCTTTTTCTTTAATCAGGATGGCAGCAGAATAAAAATCATCAATGATACTGTTTGCAATATTATTAACAGAAACCGCCTGAGAAGAAAGTGTCATTCGAAGGATAACATACCAAATCCCGTCCTTTTGGACCGACAGGACATCTTCTTTAATGCCAATATTCCCGCTTGCAAGCAAAGATGATGAAAGAAATTCTTTCATTCTTCTTTCTGTGAGAAGAAAAGGATCTTTATCTAAATTATCAAGCGGAATATAGCTAAATGCTCCATAAACCGAAGCGAGAGCATCCATAGCAATTTCTCCGGCATTGCCCGATTCCAGCAATTCAACGGTGTTTTTACCGGCAATAACAAAACGGTATTTATAGAAATACCGGACAATTTCCGCGATAGCTTGGGAATCAAAAAGAAGAGAGGCATTGTCAACCTCTGCAGTATTTTTAAATTCGTTATAAAAAGAAATAGCTGTATTTTTAGCTTTTTCAAAAACAGGTGATGCAAAAAGGATAACTGTTTCACGGCTGTTTCTATCTGTAAGAATGTTGTCTGCTTCGGCAATCCTATGCCTGTCTCTCTGCGGAAGCAAATCCAAAAGCTGGGTGCTTAAACGCAAGGGGGGTGCAAAAAACAATGATAAGCCCAAAAAGGCCGGTATACCCAAATGTATTATAAACCAAAGCTTAAGGAAGATACCATGCTTCCTTTGAAGCATGGTCTTATTGAGTTGTAAAAAAAGCTTCTTCATGATCATTTAGCGCTATCGGATAACTGTGGTTTGACAATGTATATGTAATGATATCTCCGTTTTTTTCGAATATCCGGATATTTCGTATTGCAGAATCACCATTCATAGTTATTCTAGTAATAAAAGAAGCAAAAATGCTGTCCCGCGGTAAAAGCCCCATATTCCAGCCGGAAACATTACCAAAAAAGTAAATTTCAAAGTTTTCCAAAAGCCCTTGACTTTGACCGGAAAATACCGAGCTTATAACATCAGCCATCTGTGTAAATGTTTCGTTCCCTTGAGAGCTTAAAACAGATTTTCTTCCGTCAGGCCTTGACTGCATAATAAAATCCTTTCCCAGTATCATTGTAGACGGAAAAGGCTGTAATGTTTCCCAAACCATACCTTGTTCTGATGCAATTATAAAATTACCGGAAGATAAAAGCGACCTATCAAAACGGTTCAGGTATTTTTCCTGTACAAAATTTCCTTTCATTATGGGTTTTTCTGCAAGATTTGCACAGGTAGCATTAAAAGAAATCATAGTCTGCGGCGCCAGAGGATGGCGGAAAACATCTTCCTCTGCCCACACAAAAGAAAATATAAAAAAACAGCATAGAAATAATATTTTACTATTTATATTCATATTTATACCCCCTTGTTGAAATAGTCGTTTTTACCGGATTCCATGAAAATCTCCTTCCAGAATATAAGCGTACCCTCGTAAATGATTGATTAGTTTAACAGTATTTTCCGTTTTTTCAATCTCGATTATTACTTCATTCCCGCTTAAAATGCGGCGGCTTTCGTCTGTCGTATCCAAAACAAGGCCGCTGTCTGTCAGTGAGTTGCCCAGCAGAAATGGATCATAAAAACAAAGTTGAAAATCAGCTATAATATACTCCGGTTTAAAATACCGTAAAATAGAAACAGGAAAAACAGACGATGAGAAATGAATTGTGCCGTCCCTGTATGAAAGCTCTCCTATGCTCGCGCCCAGCTCATTAAAAAATATCATCTCTATTGCATTTTCATCTGCCTTTACCCAGGAGTTTAAAAAATAATTCTTTCCCCTGAATTCGGCTGTTAAAAATTGAGCCATATCCAAGGGTTTTTCAATTCCTTCCGGAGGCAGTAAAATAAATTTTGAGTTGTCTGTAATATATACATGATATATATCGTTTCTGGATACTGATTTACATGATAGAAGAGAAACAACGATGAATAATATAAAAATGAGCTTAATAGGATGCATACTTCTATAATATGCGGAAAATTTCAGTATTTGTCAACAGGTATGCAGGTTTTAAATGACATATTTTAAAATTTTGTCGATTTGCTTCATATTTTTGTTTGTCATGGCATCTAATTTTAAAACTATCCATTGAAATTATTTCTGTATTTATTTAAAATATACTCATGGATGATTTAAAACTTCAAATTAAAGAACTTATTATTGACGCTCTGGAGCTTGAAGATATCAAGCCGGGAGATATAATTGATTCGGAGCCGCTCTTTGGAGAAGGCTTGGGACTTGATTCAATTGATGCCCTGGAGTTAGGGGTAGCATTAAGAAAAAAATTTGGCATCAAATTTTCCGCAGAAAAGTCGGAAGACAACAGAAAGCATTTTGCCTCGGTTGACACATTGGCGGCATATATCGAAATTGCCAGAGAATCAAAATGAGAATTAAAATGATTATTTCCTGAAAATTAATGTGGGGGGCAGAAAGATTCAAAAAGGATATTTTCTCTCGTTAATATAGCTCTTACGCTTTTTGAATTTACTGTAAGAAATATTTTGCATAAAAAAATACCAAAATCGGTTCCTTTGTCATCTATTAATAAAAAATCAAGAGACATTTATGATGTTATATGTTACGAAGGGATATGGAGTGATGGTATTTATAAAACCTGGAACGATTTTCTTAAAGAAACATCTGTTCTGCGGAAAAACATTGAATCTGCTGGTTGTGACAGATGGTTTTTATATTGTGAAGATTGCTGGCATTTCCTTTTGGCATTTACCGCTTTACTCCAGTGTAAAAAAGAAATAATACTCTCTGTTAATATAAGCCCTGCTTATATTGCAGAAATAAAAGGAGATGCGAATTTTCTTACAGATCAAATTTATCCTATTAACAATATTTATGAAAAAACATTCCTTATACCATCAATACTTTCGGAAAAATCCCATGAGGATATTAATAAATTTCCAAAAATAACAGGAAACAAAACATCAATTGTTTTATTTACTTCCGGCAGCACCGGAACACCAAAAGCAATAAAACAACGGCTTACTGAATTAGAAAATGATAACGCCTTTATTCTTTCCATGTGGGGAGAAGATTTATTAGTCCGAAAATTTTGCTCTACTGTAAACCATCATCATATTTACGGGCTTCTTTTTTCTATACTGTTACCTTTTACTGCTGGCATCCCTTTCAGGAGACAGAGAATACATGTTCCCGAGGAATTTTATAATTTCATTGATACAGAGTATACGATTATAACAGTTCCGGCATTTCTTAAGCGAGGGGTGGAAATTTTAACTCCAAACGATTTTTTTTCAAAATCTCCCTGGATTTTTGTGTCAGGCGGTGTATTAGATTCAGGATTGGCAGGAAAAACCGGAGAAATTTTCGGTTTTTGGCCAATTGAAATTTATGGCAGCACTGAAACTTCCGGCATTGCCTGGAGACAGTCAAACAATGGTATCGAATGGACTCCTTTTGACAATGTACAGCTTGACCAAAATGATGAAGGCTGTCTGATTATTCGTTCACCGTATATAAAAAATCCGGCAGGTTTTGAAACTGCTGATACGGCAGAATTACTTGATGATGGACGCTTTATACTGAAAGGGCGTATTGACTCGGTGGTTAAAATAGAAGAAAAACGCATCTCTCTTGTAGAAATGGAAGCCCGTATAATACAATCAGGTTTTGCTTGTGATGCCTATGTGATACCAATGGAAAGTAACCGTCAGTATCTTGCTGCTGTAATTGTTCTTAACAATAAAGGCAAAGAAAGATTTGATAATACCGAAGTACATAATATAAATAAATTCTGGAGAGAATACCTGCTAAATTATTTTGAAAATGTCGTAATTCCCAAAAAATGGCGGTATCCTGAAGAGATTCCGGCAGATATTCAGGGGAAAAAAAATAGAAAAGCAATATTTCGGCTTTTTTCCGAAGGAAATGAACAGGTAAATCCCTATTTGCGGAAATATCACAATGTAAAACTTATTGAAAAAAAAGAAAATTCCATTATCCTGGAATTCTCTCTTCACGGCACAAGCCATTATTATGACGGTCATTTTCCGGGGTTTCCCGTACTTCCTGCCGTGGCTCAAGTGGATTTGGTTGTCCGTTTTGCCTCGGAGCATTTTGGCATTAATATCGGTATTTCTAAAATAAACCGGATTAAATTCTTAAATATAATCCGTCCGGAAAATCCATTGGTTCTTTTTATAGAATCAGATAAAAAAAATATTGTTTTTAAATATTCTTCTCCCGGAGGTGAAATTGTTTATTCCTCCGGGGTGATGACAATTAGCCGGGGATTTCCTAATAACTGAATTTAAACCCAAAAGAGGGTATCGGAAAAGGCAAACTATAACTTGCCGAAGTTCTGCCTTTGGAAACTTCGCCGGTGTATGGGTTAAAATAAGTATTCCCCTGAGAAGTATACAACAAAGAAAGTATATTTTCCAAAGCAGAATATGCCTCGAACCTTACTCTTCCTGCTTTATTACTGTTAAAAAAAGATACTTTTATGTCCATTTGCATAAATGGGGTTGTGCGGTTATTTTTATCCCGTACTTCGTTCCAGTAATATTTTTCAATAAAATATCCGTTATTTGTCTGCGAATTGAATATATATACCGGATAACTTTCCGGCCCTGAGCCGACACGCTTGTTAATCTGCTCTCCGCTTGCAAGACCGAAACGGGTGTATATATTAATACGCTGAACCGGCCTTACATTTAAAATAAGATTCAAAGAATGAAAACGATGGTAATAGGGAAAAAACCATTCATTGCCTATAGCTGTAGAATTAAAACCCATATCAAAGTCTTTTGCATTCGGATCCAGATGCTGTGTCCAATTGTAAGAATATGATATCCATCCGTCCCAAAACCGGGAATGTGTTTTTTTCAGCATAAGATCAATCCCCCAGATTCTGCCTTTACCGTTAAAAAAGTATTGAGTATCAATATAGCCATCAAGATCAAAATTTACGGGGGCATACATCCTGTCGAATATATGTTTGTAATAACCTTCAATATTGATATACATACCGTAAGGAAATTTTAATTCGGCTCCAACAACGGATGTCCATGAACGGGTTGGTTTAATTTCATCTATTCTTAATTGTTCCTCCGCCGACACAACCATATCAGGCATAGACGAAAAAAGACCTGTTCCTGCTGTCAGGTTTAGGGATTCGAAAATGAATCGGTCTCTAAAAAGATTAAAATCAAGATTAAGTCTTGGATTTAAAACCGGTCTTGTTCCCAGCGATAGATTGCCGCCCGAAAGATAATAATGATCAATTCGCAGTCCAAGCTCCGTACCAAACCGTCCTGCAGGTGAATTGTATTCTATAAGTCCATAAAGCGATGTTGTAAAGACAGTATTTCCGGGAATATCGTAATCCAAAAGAGCAGGAGTGCTTACAATCAAAAAATCTTCAAGAATAGTACGGCGCGGGTCATCGGGAGCAATGCCCATGAAATTAAAAATTGATTCTTTGTCATCAAAATCGCGCAGCCAGTTTTCCACACGCGTATTTTGAGTACCGGATATGCCGCGCATACTGATTATTTCCTGTAAACCGGCGGAAAATAATAAACCGTTTGTAATCTCCCAATCATAATCGATTCGTCCCTGTATGTTCTTAACAAGTTCAGAATGTGTAGATGTGGATCTTGTTGTTAAATTGTAAGGTACATTTAAATCGGCGAGTCCCAGATCGTTTAAAATATCGTACTTGTCTATAAAGTTCTGTGAAAAAGACTTTTCGTAAATATTGCTGCTTTCTTCTTCTTCAAAAATTCTATCCTGAAAACCCGCGCCGATAAAAAACTTTATTAGCATATCGTTTCGAGGGTTCAGAAGAAGAGATGTTGTAAAAAATCCCTGATAATGAGTATAGTCAATAAACAATTTTTCATCGCTGTTAAGACCGTCTATACGGAAAGAATTTTCATATTTTATTCCAACGCCATCAGCGCCAAAGAAAGCTGTAGCGCGTAATTCAAGCCTGTCGGTAAAACGGAAGTTTCCCGTTGCGGTTCCGCTTCTGATAAACGGCGCTGTCTTTATTGAGTTTATTAATCCAGCAAGATCATCGGGAAATTCGGGTATTTTGGCTGCTTCCTTTGCCAGAAAAATAAATGGATCGATGTAAGTAACGCGCCCCATGAATAAAATTCCGCCCTTACCCATTAGCGGATAGGAAATGCTAACGCTGGCTGCACTGGCACTGAGACCTAATTCCAATTCTGTTTCAGTCGGGGATGGCTTTTGGCTTGTTATGTCAATTAAACCGGATATGGTATTTCCATGGCGGCTGGAAAAAACCCCGTGAGAGAGTTGTGCACTTTCTACCATGCGTGGATCAAATATTGAAAAAGCACCGCCCCAATAATAAGGAAAGTCAATATAAAAACCATCCAGAGATGCGCTCGTATCCTGTGGATCTCCCCCACGTATGCTTGGCTGGGCGTCGGCAAATTCTGTAACAATTACACCAGGCAGAAGTTTTACGGAAGCAATAGCATCTTCGACACCGCCTATTTCAGCAGACTGTCCTATATCCTGCCCGGAAATGGCAACGCTTCGTCCTGTTCTTGTTTCAGTTTCGGCATATCTGGACGCTTCAACCACCAATTCGCGGCTTTGCAATATTCCGGACAACAAAAGTCCCAGTGTAATATTGTCTGTCTGTGTAGTAATAACAAGTCTTCCTGTTTCATAGCCGGGATAAGAGGCTTGAATTACTACCTGTCTGTCAACCGGCACGGCAATAACGGCAATGCCTTCTTCATTGCATATATGCTGGTTTCCGTCCCATGAGCGTATAATTGCTCCTTCAAGAGGCAGGCCAAGTTCAGCATCTACAACAATGATTTCTATATCACGAGCAAATAGGGGAATTAAAACAAATGCAATCAAAATGGTAAAAATAATTTTTTTTATCACATTAATAACTCCTCCATAACACAGATCAATAATCGCATATTATTTAATTTTTTGCAAAACTATTTCACGGGACAGAATGCCTGTTATTCTTTCCCATTCAAATTCCACATATATCCAACGGAATGCTTCTTCCCAATCCCTTAAAAGTATCCCTGAATCCCGTATCGGCCTTAGCTCTTCCGGAAAAATGCGTTCTGTATAACTTGTATTCCATTTTATGTCTTCGGCCCTGATAAATTGGTCTCCTGCCTGAAGCCAACCGAATGGCCTGTTCTTTTTAGAAACAATTTCCGGAAATAATACAGATTTCCAATATTTTTCGAATTCATTAATTGTCTGTTCCTTCGGAACATAATTAAGAGAAGACATCCACTCAACCGTTGATAAAATACGTTCTCGGCGGTTGCGTAAAGCTGACAATGCATCGCTGCCGGTTATTCGGGTATCATACCGATGCATACGTCCGGATGATATTTGTATCATTTCTATTTTTTCATTTATTTTCAGAATTGCATTATCGTTTAAAAACAGTGTACCTTCTCCTAATATCTCCATAGAATATTCATTCCACCCATTGCTGCTTCCGCTAAGGTATTCCAGAGAGGTTAGATAGAATTCCCCGTTTGCATCCGGTGCAGAACCGCGTATTTTTATCATTGGGAATTCTCCTAATTTTATTATTACTGCCGTTTCGCCTGTTTTATTTTGAACAACTGTAATTTCTGTGTCGGCGGCTGCTCTCCTTTTTTTTCCTGTACTGTAATGGGCAATTCTTTTTTCGTTAAAAGCAGATCCGTCAAGCATCTGTCCGGCTTTTTCCATAAAAGAAATACAGCTTGATAACATTATTATAACTAAAAGAAACATCAGCTTCATTATTAAACTCCAAAAAATAATTTATATATGCTTATATAAAAATTTTGAAATTAACTCATCATATTCCGTTTTTTGCGAAGCCCTGACATGAGAGTGTCTGCCTTTGGGGAAAAAGCAAATTTCTTTATACTCCGATGCACATGCTTCATATAACTCTTCGCTGTTTGCTTTAATAGAAAACTTATCCATAGCACTCCATATAAACAAAATCGGAATATCTATATCTTTCATATATTTTATCGGAATTTCCTTAAAAGGTCTAGCTTTGGCAAGAATAAATATAAGAAAAAAAACAACATAAATAGCGGGAGGGATTACGGGTGCTTTATATGCTTTGAAGTGCATTTTATATAACTCATAATAACTTTTATATAATCCGTCAGTCACTATCCTCTTTACCAAACCGTTACCATTGTTTTTAAGTTTACTATATGAATAAACTGCCGTTGCACCGCCAATACAAATGCCATGAATTGTAAAATCATTAATTTTATATTTTTCGTTTATCAGTTTTATCCATAAAATCAAATCGTCACTTTCTTTTATGCCTCCCGTTTGATATTTCCCGTCACTCAGACCATGCGCACGAACATCGACAACCAGAATATTGTGTTTGCTTTTAGCATAAACATCAGCAAAATAGTAAGAATAGAGCAATGACTCACCTCTTCCCTGTAGGATTATGGCACATTTATCAAATCCAAAATTAATATATTCACCGTATAAATTTAGATCGTCGCTTATTATTTGAAGCTGCTCTTTAATATCTTTAAATTTTTCTGACCAGACAACTCCTTCGGAAAACATACGCATTTGCGACTCGTCTTTTTTTCGGGTACATTCCCTTGTTCGTTTTTTATAGGGGATGCGATATGTTGTGTTTAAAAATATTAATAGAACTAAAAGAATGAATAATATAATAGTGACAATCGCAATTATTGCAATTGCATAAAAGAAAAATATAATCAAGGAATTATTTATTATACCGTTTAATAATATATTCATAACTAAATATTTAAGGTGACTCTATTAGCAAAATCAAAACAATTGTTGCTTATTATATTATATCTTCCTTGTCCAAGACAGGATTTTGCGTATCTCTCTATATCATCGATATTTCTGATAAATCGCTTTTTTAAAGTACGGACTTCCGGTATTTTATTACCGCAGAATTCATTCAAAGAAACAGAATTTACAACAATATTTTCACCAGGCCTGTTTACAGGGTAACCAAACTGGATAACCTCATTGGCATTCAAAAATACACCGTAATGGTAGTAAGATCCTGCATCAATACGGATTACATTACCCGGTTTCGGCGATATAAATTCGTATTTGTAAATAATATTTTCAGCTTTTTTCTTTTTTAATTCGTAGAAAAGCATTAAATATTTACCATAAATTTCTTCATTTATTTCTTTAATCTTTTCTTTAGTAAGTTCTGTATTAGCATAACCAGATAAATCTATACTGTTTCCAATCATTAAATGTACTCTTTTAAAAAGTCCGTAACTAAAATCATTAACAATGGGTATTATTTTTGCACCTAATCTTATTGCAAGCATAATGTATCCCGCAGAAAATTTTGATGGCTCGTATGTATGTTTAAAATCTCCTTCGGGAAATATCATAATTGACCTGCCTTTTGCGGTTATTTTCCTGCTCTTTTCAATAAAATCAATACTATTTACTTCGCTATCAACGAAAATCCCCCCAGCAATATGTACAATTAATTTTACTATTTTATATTTATATTTGTAAAAATCCGTAGCAATAAAATGTAACCTTTTTAAAAAAAAGACGAGCGCAATAACAAGGCCGTCCAAAAACCAACGATGATTTGTTATAATTATTGAACTGCCTTTAATCCGTTTGTTTTGCCTGCTGTCGTCCTCATGATAAATTTTCGTCTTAAACAAAAATATTTGAAGGAATAACGCCAGGATGAGATGAATGTAATATATAACCGTGATCACAGTAGTTCCTTTAAATATTCATAAAATTTATCCGGAGTACGAAGGCTTTTGTTCTTTTCAAGATTAAATTTAATATTAAAAATACTTTCAAGCTCACAAATAAGCGAGAAATAGTCAAGGCTGTCTCCTCCTAAATCCAAAAAAAAGTCATCATTTGACTGAATATCTGCGTCAGTATCCGCTGCCTTTTTAAATGACTGCTTAATTACCGACATTGTTTTATCATCATGTACGTTTTTTTGCGCATTTTCATTGATTTTTAGCTTTCTATAATCATTTAATATAACATCGCCTTCATCAATTTTTTTTCTAAGGAGCGCACGCGAGACTTTAATTGCATTAAGACTTGAAATAGGTTCATACGTTATAAAAATATCGTTAACATAATGCCCGTTTGAAATATTTGCCAATGTATTCTTTATATATTCAATTTCATTATGAATTATTTCACATGGTATATTATTATTATATTCCAAAACAACAGAAAGTTTTTTATCTATTTCTAAAACACAAAATCTGTTTGCACTTTTTACATTTAAATTGTTTTGAATTGTATCAGGACTGATATTTTCACCGTTTTCACCAACATACAGATCACTTTTTCGTCCGACAACAAAAAGCCTGCCGTTTATTATTTTAACTAAATCATTTGTTTTAATGCAATGCCCGGCACTTTCCTCTTCGTTTATAGAATTGGTGTTCGGCGGTAAGCTGTCCAGTGAGATGATTCTTTTGCAATTAGAGTCGCTCGAAACAATCAATGTTTCATCCTCATCATAAGTGTAGGTGATATTTTTAAACGGATTCCCTATTGATCCGTTTGTTCTTTTGCTTATTTTCAATGAAAAATTTGCTCCCGTAATAGCCGTTTCCGTCGTTCCGTAACCGTTAAAAAGAGGGTAGCCGATACAATTAATTATTTTATGTGCCTCACTGTCTATATGTGCTCCTCCAGAAATCATAAACCTCGGTGACATTCCAAACGAGGCAACAAGTACATCTTTAAAAAGTCTTCTGGAAACCATAACACCTAACAAAGGAAATATATTTTGTAAGAAAAAAGCAAATTTAATCCCTAATTTGAAATCATTCTTCCTCTTTTTACTTTCCTGTAAAATACCGTTCATTATACCTTTATATAATTTGTGAAAAAGAATCGGCGGTGCAAAAATATGCGTTACTTTGTGCCTGTTTATAGTTCCTCTAATAGTATCCGGTGAACTGTCTTTCAAAAAAACCATTGTTTGCCCGAAAAATGCAAACCAAAAATAACTCACCATTATTCCGAAAATGTGGAAAAGCGGCAAAATCATGGCAACTTTGATTCTTTTTTGATAATCACTAATCAGCCAATTATTTGTTTTTATAATGTTTGGAGTTTTAAGGATTTGATTTACAACTGCCTCGCCGTCAAACACGCATATTTTTGCTTCAAGACCCGTCAGCGTAGAGGAAATTGCAAATTCGTTTTGCCAATAATCATCTGCGATTCGCGGACACTTCTTGTCAAAAACATCGATATTTACAATGGTAAAATCAATATAGTCGGCCGCGCTCGTTATTACAATTTTGACATTTAGTTTATTTAGAAGTTTTATTTTTAGTTCAGAAGGATAAAACGAATTTATTAAATACGGTTTGCTACCGCTCATTAAAACGCCCCAAAACGCGATTAAAAAATTTGGTGTATTGCCAAGGTCGATACCTATAAACCCCGATTTTTCATTTGGGTAAATATGCTTTAAATACGCGGCAAAAGCCCTTATCTCCAAATCATACGCCGCGTAGGTTACAGCGTCAACTTCAAAATCAACAAGCCTTTCATAAGCAATAAGGTCGGAATGAGAAAACATGACGGTATAAACATCTTTTAATGTTTTACCGGATTTTATTATAGCCGAAATATTTTCTTTAATAATTTTGGTATATTTTCCCATAAAATGTTCCTGATTTAAACTTATGATTTATTTTTTCGGCATTTCTTTTTGTATTCCCTATTAAGCTTACCCAGCATGTTTATCCTTGCAATTCTTTCAAAGCCGCCAAATAAGAATTTACCGAGAATTAGACGCAAACCTCTTGCAATTTTTATCCCTATCCGCTTTCCGAAAGAGAACCATATTGAAGAAAGGTGGTGCATAGCAATTGTATTTTCGGTAATTTTTATTCTGTGGGTAATATAGTTTTTTGGGAAGAAGTATTCTGTCGAAAGAAGCAGCGCATTGTCCTGTATTTTTTTTGTCTTTCCGTCCAATTTTGGGTTATATAGCCTTTTAATCGAGGAACTGAAATTCAAAACACATAGCATATTTGAACTGGTGTTAAGTTTTTCACAGGGGGTAAGATACCTCTCGTACACTTCACGCATTATTCTGTGCCCTTTTTTCGCTCCTAAAACAGCACATCCAAACCAAAAATCCGTTTCATATCCGATAAAAAAGTCGTTTTCGGCGGCTAATTCGTTAAGCGATTTGAAAAGCTCAACGTCGGTATCAAGATAAACACCGCCGTGGTTTAAAAGAACATAACTTCGTATAACATCGGCGGCAAGCGCCCAATTTCCCTGTTCAATTGCGATTTTAACCCAGGAATTACCCTTACAATCAAAATTATTTTCACTCCATTTAATTATTTCCCAATCAGGATGAAGCTCCTGCCAGCCGCGTATAAAAGCGTAATGCTTCTCGGGAATTTCTTTGTTCCCAAGCCAAACATAGTGTATTGTCTTTTCAATCATGTTTTATCCAGTTGAATTTCCATTCTTTATATTCTTAGACTTTTTGTCAAGATGACTCATTGCAGTACGTTACGGGTGTGTCCGAATAGCCTCGTTAGCTATTAAAATGGAAACAACTCCTTAATGTCCTCTGCACTCAATTGCCGGTAGACCGGTTCGGGGCCGTCGGTAAAATCGACTTCAAAAATCTCCTCGTCGTAAAATGAAAGTTTTGAGCTGGTATCAGGGTTGCACTGCAGAAACATAATTTCATTGAGATTTAGCCCCTTCTGTCGGCATATCTGCTCCGCCAGGCTTTTCCCCGCAGCGGCTACCGAGGTTCCGGGATTGTCCTGGTAAAGTTCGGTGGCAATCACCACTGTTGTTTCCTGCCTGAGTACTCGCAGGCCGCAGCAGGAAGGCATGTCCCACTGTCCTTTGAAATGAAAAAGCTCGTCGTAGTATTTTTCCGGTACCTGCATGTTTATGTACCTGTTTCGCCTTTTTTTGTCAGATCCTTGCCAAAGGACCGGCGAATCAAAGCTCTGTTCCGGGGCCGATAGGTTCCGTCATCCATTTCACGGCTGATCACGCTGTATAACAGATGGAACATTTTTTCTTCCTGGGATTCATTGTGATAAAATGTCTTCCATGCACCGTCGTACAGTTCCTGAAGACGTTCGGCGCTTATGTGTTTGGGGGTAAAAACCACCTGCCCCGCATTAAAATGATCCCAGTTCCTGTCAAAAATGCGCCCCTGCCGGGCCAGATCATCCCATGCTTTAGTATGCGGAAAAGGGGTCATTACGGTAAATTCGGCCAGATCAAGTTGTATATCCAAAAGGAAGTCAATGAGACGCTTTATATCATCTTCAGTCTGGTTGTCCAGACCCAACAGAACCGTACCTTCTACTCCGATGCCGTAGTCATGGTAGCGTTTCACCCGTTCTTTTATATAATCCGATGTATCGTAAATAGCCTGGTATACATACCATGCCCCGGCCCGGGCGGCCAGCTCCAACACTTTTGGATCGTCCTCAATTGTATGGCTGATCCACTTTTTTTTGAAGGGAATCATTTCCCTAAACAATTCCATCTCCCATTGCGAATCCTGGGCCAGCGAATTGTCAACGATAAAGAGCCGGTTATTATCAATGCCTGCCAGTTCCTCAATTACCTTATCCATGGGGCGGGGACGGAAAGAACGCCCGCCCAAGTAAGAAACCGCGCAGGGGTAACAGCTAAAACGGCAGCCACGGGATGCATGGAACAGGTCCACCATCTGTACGCCCTTGTGGCTGTACAATTCCCGGTTGTACAGATCCCTGCGGGCCGGTCCCACCACATCAACCGGCGGATGCTGCGACATGAAATTGTACACCTGCTGCAGCTGGTCATTTTTCCAGTCATCAATGACCTGCTCCATACGGGTTTCAGCTTCGCCCAAAAACACCGAGTCCGCATGCTCCATGGTTTCTTCGGCATGCAGCATGGTAGCAATGCCTCCAAAAATAACCTTTTTACCCCGGCGGCGGTACTCGTCAGCTATAGCCCAGCCTCGCTGTATCTGGGCACTGAGCATCACAGAAATGGCCACAAGATCGCAGTCATCATCAAAGCACATGTCCTGAACATTCTCATCGATAAAGGTAACTTCCACATGTGAAGGAAGAGCTGCGGCAAACACCACAGGCCCGTGGGGAGGCAGGTTAAAAACAGTCTGTCCGGGCAATTTGTGCCAGCGGGGGTAAATTAATTTCAGTTTCATGGTTGCAGGCAAAAATGCCGTTCCTCTATTAACTGCAAGGCTTTGCGGAGGTCTTCTTCCAAAGGGCGGTCTTCTTCAAGGGGTTTGAAAAAGCCGGCAATTTCGTTGTAGGTTTTTTCTGCCTGCCCCAGGTCCTCAAGCATGAGCTCGCCTTTGTTAAGCCTGATGGTTAGGGCTTGAAAAGCGGCAAGCAGAGAGGCGGCCAGGACCTGGGTGGTTAGTTTATTTATTCTCGCGCAGTCCCGGGCAGCTATTGTCCCCATGCTAACTTTATCCTGGTTATGGCATTCCGTGGAACGGGAGAAAACACTCATGGGCATACTGGTTTTCAGCGCCTCGGCGGTCCAGGCAGAAACGGCAATTTGCACCGCTTTGAAGCCGTGGTTGCAAGAATTGTCCTGGCTGCCGGTCAGGTTGGGGGGAAGGCCCCGGTTGTATTTATGGTCCACGAGCAGGGCAAGCTGCCTGTCTAAAAGGTCGGCAATATTGGCAATAATATTTTTCAGGGAATCCATGGCAAAACAGATATGCCCGCCGTAGAAATGCCCACCGTGATATACCGATTGGGTTTCGGGATCAACCAGGGGATTATCATTAGCGCTGTTCATTTCGGTCTCAATATAGTTCCGCAGGGTTTCGCGCATATCGTAAAACAGCCCGATAACATGGGGCGCACAGCGAATTGAGTATGAATCCTGAATACGCCCGGAATCGTAAGACGGGAAACAGGGAAGAGCCGCAAGTATCTTTTCCGCCGCCAGAGCCTGCCCGGGATGAGGTTTCAATTCAAAAAGACGTTTATGAAAATGATATGTATTACCCTTTAAAGCCAGGGAATTCATTGCGGTGATGCGGCAGGCAAGGTCCGCTATGTATTCAGCCCGGGAAAAAGCAAGAGCTGCTACTGCATTCATGACCGCAGTCCCGTTCATTATTGCAAGAGCTTCCTTGGGGCAAAATTGATACGGCTGCCTGCCAAGTTCCGCAAGCACATCGGCGGAGTGACGGATGGTGTTTTTGTACATTACCTGCTGTTCTCCGGTAAGCGCTCTGGCAAGATATGAAAGAGGTGTAAGATCCCCGGAAGCGCCTACCGAACCTTCCTGAGGGACAAGCGGTAAAATATCATGTTCAATAAAAAAATAAATTACCTGTAAAAGCTCCATGCTTACACCGGAAAAACCTTGTGCCAGCGTGTTAAGTCTGATAATCATCAAAGCCCTGACAGTTTCATTGTCGAAATAGTCCCCCATACCACAGCCGTGGAAGCGGGTTAAGTTAATCGGCAGTTTATGATAATGTTCCGGATTAATTTGCTCGGTACAGGAATCGCCAAAACCGGTAGTGACTCCGTACATATCACCATGTTTTTTTAGAATATTGTTAATTAAAGCGGGCCCAGCCTGTATTTTAGCGATAAATTCGGGTGAATCACAAAGTTTTACACCCATATTTTTTTTTACCGCTGTAACAAGATTGTTGACAGTGAGTCTGTCCCGGCCTATTTCCGGTACACTTTTCATGAAAAAAACTAACCTCTGTAATTATTATATGTAGCTTTTATATTTTAGGTCAATATGTCGGGATATTGACCTAATGGTATTATTTTCGATAGAATATACAGGAAAAATATGTCTATATATACCGGCAATAACTATTTTTGTGACAATATTAAGGCAGTAGATGCAAGACATGAAGCCCAGAAAATCGCATTTGCACCTCTGACATTTCAGGCTGTACGGGCTTTATTGGATTTAGGTCTCTTGCAGATCATTTCCGAATCAAAGGAAAATGGCATTTCTCTCAGTGAAGCAGCGGCGGCGGCAGGAATTTCCGCTTATGGTGCGGAAGTTTTATTAGAAGTTGCTTTAGGAATGAATATTATAAAGCTATTGCCGGGCAAAGAGACTCCGGAGGAAGATAACCGTTTCATTCTTGGTAAAATTGGCTTCTTTCTTTTGGATGATGAAATGACAAAAGTAAATTTTAATTTTTCAAATGATGTATGCTACAAAGGCGCTTTTGAATTGACTCGTTCCATAAAAACAGGAAAACCGCAGGGGCTTGATGTTTTTGGATATGAAGGTAAAACAATTTATGAGGTTCTTTCGTCTTTACCGGAAAGAGTAAAAGAAAGCTGGTTCGCGTTTGATCATTTTTATTCTGATATTAGTTTTGAAGAAGCTCTTCCCATAGTATTTTCACATAAACCAAAAAAAATAGTTGATATTGGCGGGAATACCGCAAAATGGGCTATATGTTGCTGCAAATATGACCCAAGTGTTAAAGTACTCATTGCAGACCTGCCAGGGCAAACAGCAGTAGCCGAAAAGAATGCCGGCATTGCCGGCTTTTCCGATAGAATAAATGTCTTCCCCTGCAATATGCTAAACGATGAGACCGCTTTGCCTACCGGTGCGGATGTTTACTGGATGAGCCAATTCCTGGATTGTTTTTCTCCGGAAGAAATAACCTGCATAATGAAAAAGGTAAGAGCATCGGCAGGGCCGGATTCAAACATTTATGTTCTTGAGCCTCTCTGGGATAAACAGCGTTTTGAAGCAGCATCGTTTTCTCTGCAGGCTATATCTCTGTATTTTACCTGTATGGCAAACGGAAACAGTAAAATGTATCGTTTTAATGATCTAACAAATGCTATTGAAAGGGCAGGCTTTACACTAGTTGAAACGAGGCATAATCATGGTTCCAAAGATTATTCGCTTTTGCGTTACAAAATAGTGCCGGATGATAAAAACCGTGAAACACAATGAAATTTACATATCCCGGTTTTCTGCCTGGGCTCCCGGCATGGAAAATGCCAAAGAATGGGAAGAATGGGCTGCAGGCAGACGGGAAATGAGCTGTGCATCCGAAAGTCCGAAAATCGAATTTACCGATTCAATGTTTCGCCGCCGCTTAAGTCAAATTTCAAAAATGACTATACAGGTAGTTCATGATATTTTACCTGTAAAGAAAGAAACAAAAATGATTTTTCTCTCTTTTCGCGGAGAACTTTCAAGACAGTTTAAAATAAACAAAATGCAGATTGAAAGCGGCAGTTTTTTACCGGCAGCTTTTTCCTTTTCCGTGTTTAACGCTCCTGCGGCACTGGCTTCTATGGCTCTTGACTTAAAGGGAGGTTATACTGCCGTTTATCCAATAAACAATTCAATTAAAGCAGGTCTAATTGCAGCGGCTGCAATGCTGAATACAGGAACAGCGGATGAACTTGTATTAGTCTATGCAGACGAGGAAGTTCCGGAAGAATATTCCTGTTTTGTCACTGAACCATTACCTCCTTTTGCCTTTAGCCTCCTTCTTTCACGAAAACCATGTTCCGATTTTATATATTCAATGGATAAAAATGAAATATGCCCCAGGGATTTTCTTAAGGAGCTCTATTTGAAGCTGTTTCAATAACGGTAAGTTTTCCATCCAATACTTTTTTACCTTCTAAAAAAATTGCCCCTTCAAAATTGAAAACCTGATCCATACAGCCGATTTCCTTTACATTTATTTGTACTGTGTTTCCGGCTTGAAAAAAATGACAGTCTATCTGCATGGAAGAAACACTTAAAATATAACCGATCTTTGGTTCTTCTCCCGACATAAGCCCCCTAATTCCGGAAAGAGCAGAAATAGCCTGGGCTATGAATTCAAAACCTACCCATGCCGGTACCCCTTCAATCTCAGGGTTGTAAAAAATGCAATTTTCAGTAATATCATATTCTGCGCAAAGTATTTGTTCTTCCAGGTCATAACTAATAATTCTCGAAAGAAGCAGCATTTTTCCTTTATGAGGGACTATTGAACCCGGACAATCAAGTTTAGGAGTCATGTTCTGCTCCCTATTATCAGGCTTACATTACAGCCGCCAAAGGCAAAGCTGTTTGTCATACAGATCGAAATCCGATCGTGCTGTTCTATCCCGGATAGTGAAACAACAGGAAGTGAAGGGAATTCTTCATCCCAATCGCCGTCCCAGCAATGAACCGGAAGCCCTTTTTGCTCTTTCAAAACCATCCAGCAAACAGCTGTTTCCAACGCTCCCGCCGCTCCAAGGGTATGACCCATGATGGGCTTTGTTGAACTCACATGGGGAATTGTTTCTCCAAAAACATCCCTTAAGGCAAATGCTTCTGCTTTGTCATTTAGATCTGTACCGGTACCATGGAGGTTTATATAGTCGATTTGCGAGGGGGTAATCTGTGCTTCCATGATTGCTGTTTTCATAGCCTTTGCCGGTCCCGCACCGTCCGGCCCGGGGGCAGTCATATGATAGGCATCTGCACTTTCCCCGGCTCCCAGAAGCTCAACACATCCGTAAGGATGCGAACATCCATTAAGATGCGAGCCGTCTGAATCAAGCAGAAAAAAAGCGGCTCCTTCACCAAGGTTTATCCCTTTGCGGTTTTTACTAAGGGGATTTGTTGGGCTGTTTGAAACAGCCTCCAGTGCATGGAATCCCATAAGAACAGTTTCAGAAACAACATCTGCACCGCCGGCAATAACAGCGGAGCAGAAACCTGCGCGTATAAGTTCAGCTCCTCTCATAATGGCACTTGCCCCGGAAGCACATGCGGTGGCAACCGTAAAAACCGGACCTTTAAGTCCGAATTTCAGGGCAATATATTCTGCGGGAAACGAAGCGCTTTGGAAATAAAGCCGGTAATCTTCTGGGAAGCTGCCGCCGGTAAAAAATTCTCTATGTCCAAGCAAAGAGCCCTCCGAGCCATTGTCACAGGAACCAAGGCAAACTCCGATTTTTTCATGACCATATACAGCAATGGCTTTTTCAATTGTGGGCCGCATTTGTTCCAAAGCTTTATCAATAATACGGATTAACCTTGTGTCCGTTGTATAACATGCATTAGTATATGCCATGGATTGAACAGGAAGCTCCACCGGAGGAATTTCCCGGCACTGGATTTGCCCGGTCGGAAAATTTCCCCCTTCGGCAAGTTTCCGGATTATCATTCCGCTTTTGTTTCCGGTAATACATGATCTATATAATTCATCTTTGTTACGGCCGGCACAGCAAATAAGCCCCGGTTCAGAAAGATATATTTTTTTCAAAAGAACCCTCATGACATTAATAATATAAATATCAGCGAAGCACAAGTACTACTTGAAAATGGACGCCGGATGAGAAAATATACGTATTTCCGGACGGATACCCAAACATCCTTCAATTTCATTTGACAAATAGGATATTCCAATATAATATAATGCCATATATATTATATCGGATTTTCAATTTTATTTCCCATTATCTGCTCCATGCAAATGATGCGTATATGAAATCATTATTCATAAAGGAAAATCATGCGATTGGCCGGAGAAAAAAAAGTTATTGTCACTGGAGCAAGCAGAGGCATAGGCCGGGCCATAGCCCTGGCTGTATCAGAAGCAGGGTATCATGTAACCGCTCATTATTTTCAGGGAAAAGAAGCGGCAGAATCTCTTGAAAAAGAAATTCTCAAAAAAGGCGGCAGTATTAAACTGATCCGGTTTGATATTTCCAACAGGGAAGACTGCCGGGAAAAACTAGAAAAATGGCAGGAAGAAAACGGCGCATTCTGGGGAATAATTTGCAATGCCGGGATTATTGCGGATGATGTTTTCCCGGCCATGAGCCCGGACAATTGGGACAGGGTTCTGCGTACGAACCTTGACGGTTTTTATAATGTACTTTTTCCCCTTATAATGCCTTTATGCCGCAAAAAGCAAGGACGAATTATCACCATTTCTTCAGTGTCCGGGATCATGGGAAACCGGGGCCAGGTAAATTACAGTGCTGCCAAAGCGGGAATTATTGGAGCGACTAAAGCCCTAGCGGTGGAATTAGCAAGCCGTTCCATCACCGTTAACTGCATAGCACCGGGAATCATTGATACCGAAATGAGCCGGGAAGTGCCGCCGGACATGATTCTGCCATCTATACCCATGGGCAGGATCGGCAAACCTGAAGAAGTAGCCGGTTTGGCAGTGTTTCTCCTTTCAGAATCCGCTTCCTACATCACCCGGCAGGTAATTTCTGTCAACGGAGGGATAATATGAGAAGCTTTTGGTCTGATATAGAAATTAAAGTTTACCCGGTGTGATCAGGGTTTGCTGTTCCAATACCCTTGTGCCCACCGTAACTCATCCTGCAGCCGATCCGGTTTTGTACCGCTGCCAATGTGAACATATTCGATGCCGCACATCTCTGCCCAGTCGCGGAAGTATTCAGCCGTAAGAGCTGAAGCGTATACCGAATGGTGGGTGCCGCCGGCAATAATCCAGGATTCAGAGGAGTCACGCAGATTGGGAAGGGGCTTCCACAATGCCCGTGCAACAGGTAATTGGTGCATTTTGCGATTTATTTTAATGGTTTCTACTTCATTGACAATCATCCTGAATCGGCTGCCGAGGTCAACAAGGGTCGCAAGTACGGCATTTCCGGGAGCTGCGTCAAAAACCAGACGGGCGGGATCCGCTTTTCCGCCGATGCCCAGAGGATGTACCTCTAAACGCGGCTTTTTCCCGCTAATGCTGGGGCAAATTTCCAGCATGTGTGCGCCCAGAGCAGCTTCTTTACCGGGCTCCAGGTGGTAAGTATAATCTTCCATGAATGAAACGCCTCCGGGCAGGCCGCTCGCCATAACCTTGGCTGCATGAACAAGCATGGATTGTTTCCAGTCGCCTTCTGCGCCAAAGCCGTACCCCTGTTCCATAAGCCGCTGGCAGGCAAGCCCGGGCAGTTGGGGAAGCCCGTGAAGGTCCTGGAAAGTGGTGGTGAAAGCTCCCGCTCCTTCTGCATCCAGCAGGCTTTTGAGGGCCAGTTCAATCTTTGCCTGTTCAAGTACGGCATTCCGCGCCGGCCCTGATGTTTTAACAGCAGGGTCAAATTCGTAACGCTCTGCGTATTCGCCAAGCAGTGTTTCCGCATCGCCGTTGGGAATTTCCGCATAACGCCGGGCAAGCTCCCCGACACCCCAGGTATTGACCTGCCAGCCAAATCGGATCTGCGCATCAACCTTGTCGCCTTCTGTTACCGCAACTTCTCGCATATTGTCGCCAAAACGCATGACTACGGAATCCAAGCCGTCATGCCGTGCAGCAGCGCAGCGCATCCAAACGCCAATCCTCCTGCGAACATCCGGGTCTTTCCAGAAACCGGCGACAACCTTGCGGTTCAGCATCATCCTTGTGTGGATATACCCATGTTCCCTGTCCCCGTGCGCCGACTGGTTGAGGTTCATAAAATCCATGTCGATAGAACCCCAGGGAATATCCCGGTTAAACTGGGTATGTAAATGCAGCAATGGTTTGCTGTTTATGGCAAGACCCTGTATCCACATTTTTGACGGCGAAAAAGTATGCATCCAGGTTATTATCCCGGCGCAGTTTTCGGCGGCATTTGCATCGGCAAAAAGCCTGCGTATAACAGACGGTGTGATTGCTACCGGCTTGAGAACGAGGGTACCCGGCAGCAGCGGATCTTTTGCCAGATCCTCCGCCATTACACGGGCGTTAGCCGCAACCTGTTCAAGCGCTTTATCTCCGTACAGATCCTGACTTCCGATTATTAACCAAAATTCAAATTTTTTCAGATTAACCATTTTATATCTCCAAATTATCAACAGCGGCACGTTCGATTTTAAGCCCCGCAGAATAGCGTTTCATGTATTCCTTAAAACCCCGCACATCTTCCGGGTCAGGGTTAATTGTTTCCCCGGCGCTGCCTGCAAAAACTTTATGAGTCAGGAAGTTTCCCAGAGACATTCCCGATTCCTGCCGCAAAAATGCCGCCAGCAGGGCTATGCCCCATGCTCCCCCTTCGCCTGCTGATTCCATAACCGAAATCGGCGTTTCCAGGGCTGCAGCCATTAGACGCTGGGCAACGCCTTTGGTCTTGAAAAGGCCGCCATGTCCCAGCAAGCCGTCTAACGGTACTTTTTCCTGTTCGATAAGTTGATCCATACCCAGTTTTAACGTCCCCATTATGGAAAACAGCAGGTTTCGCATGAAATTTGCAAGGGAAAAATTTCCGTCCGGCAGACGGGCAAAGAAGGGGCGGCCCTGCTCAAACCCGGTGAGGTGCTCTCCGGAAATGTAGTTGCATGCCACCAGTCCTCCGCAATCGGTATCCCCTTCCAATGCTTTTGCATACAGGGCATCGTATAACGCGGTTTTGCTCATGGAATTTTTGGTTCCGTCAGCGGAACCGGCCACCTCCACCGCTTCGGCAAACAGCCTCACCCATGCATCCAGGTCGTTTAGACAATTATTGCAATGCACCATTGCCACCGGATTGCCTGCCGGAGTGGCAACGAGATCAATTTCCGGATATACCTTCGACAATTCCTTCTCCAGCACAATCATCGCAAAGATAGAGGTACCGGCTGAAATATTACCGGTTCGCGGCGCAATACTGTTTGTGGCGATCATACCGGTTCCGGCATCTCCCTCCGGCGGGCAAAATGGTATCCCTGCATGGAGTACGCCGGAAGGATCCAGCATTTTTGCTCCCGCAGCAGTGAGGGTTCCTGCCAGGGTTCCGGCCCTCAGCGCCCAGGGCAGAATATTTTCCAGTTTCCAGGAAAAACCATAACTGCCGGTAATCTCATCAAACTGACGGAGCATCCGGGGGTTATATTTGCCGTTTTCCAGCGGGAACAACCCCGAAGCGTCATTAATACCCAGGACTTTTTTTCCGGTAAGCTGCCAATGTACATAACCGGCAAGGCTTGTCATGCAATCAATGTCCGAAACATGGGGTTCTTTATTCATCATTGCCTGGTACAAATGGGCTATGCTCCAGCGCTGGGGAATATTGTGATTAAACAGCGCGGTAAGTTCTGCCGCGGCTTTTTCCGTGATGGTATTCCGCCATGTTCTGAATGGAACAAGCTGTTTACCCGTTTTATCGAAAACGAGATATCCGTGCATCATGGCGGAGATGCCGATTGATCCAACTTTTTCGAGCGCAAGGCCGTACTTTTGCCGGACATCTCCTGCCAGACCCAGGTAACAATCCTGCAGCCCATTCATGACATTATCAAGGCTATAGGTCCACACACCGTCTTCCAGCCGGTTTTCCCATTCATGGCTGCCGGATGCAAGAGGTAAAAAATCATCTCCTATCAATACAGCTTTAATTCTGGTTGAACCGAGTTCAATGCCCAGGCTGGTTTTTCCGTCAATAATTAACTGCCTGCTGTCCATAGCTATCTCCTTAAACAGGTTTTTATGATACCATAGCTACAGGCAATGAACAAGATTACCCATTAATCAGCAGGCAACCGCTGTACGACACATATATTCAAAAAAAGTTGCAAAAAAAATGTTTTTATCTTGACAAAAACCGGAAAAGTGTAAATTATAGAGATACAAAAAAATCACGAGGTATATATGTTACAAGTCAGTGATTATGTTACCAACCGCCCCGACAATCCCCATGATAATTATGCCCAATTTTTGGAACAAATAACACGGGATCATGCAGCCAAAGATGCTATTTTGTTCAGGAGCGGCGGGCAGAAAGATTTTTCCCGTTGGAGCTATGCACGGTTCGGCGAGGAATGCCGCAGGATAGCACGGGGGCTGCTGGCTGCCGGGCTGGAAAAAGGAGACCGTGTTGTGCTGTGGGCAGAAAACCGGCCCGAATGGATGGCAGTCTGGATGGGAACGGTAATCGCGGGAATTGTCATTGTACCGGTGGATTTTCTCGTATCCGAACAGGAATGTGAAAACATTATAAAAATAACCCGTGCCAAAGCTTTTTTTTATTCCTGCCGGAAGCGGGATTTTGCCCAATCGCTGCCGGGTAAGGGGTTTTCCCTGTCGGTATCAATCTGTATCAGCCCCGATGAAACAAGCGGGCAGCCAGCCGAGTATACCGGCTTTGGTACGGATTCAGGGAATCAGGCTCTTCCCCATCCGGACAGTATCGCGCCAAATCATCCGGCATCCATTGTCTACACATCAGGGACAACCGGTTTTGCCAAGGGTGTAACCCTTTCCCATAAAAACATCATTGCCAACACCAGTGCGGCAGTCCGCCAGTTGAATCCCTTAAGCAAAGATATATTTATAAATGTGCTTCCCCTGCATCACACCTACCCCACCACCTGTTCGTTCATGGCGCCCCTGTCCGTCGGCATTCCGACAATAATTGTTGAAAAAATAGTCGGCAAGGTAGTGATAGACGACATCAGGGACGCAGGCGGCACATTCCTCATTGCCGTCCCCTTGTTATACGACAAGGTAATGACTGCTATTGAAACAAGGTACAATAAATTATCGCCGATCATCCGCGGCCCGTTAAATATATTACGAAAAATCGCCCTCGCAAAAGCAAAAAAAGGATGCCCCGAATTTGGACAAAATGTATTCCGTTTTATCAGGAAAAAAGCCAGCCTGCATTCAATAAGAATGATGGTCGCCGGCGGCGGCCCCCTCAGCCCCGTAACAGCGGACTTTTTCGATTCACTCGGGTTTAACATGGTCCACGGTTATGGCATGAGCGAGAACAGCCCTCTTGTCAGCGTGAACACTCCCCGCCACAGGCGGAACGAATCAGTCGGCCTGCCGGTAATGTACACCGATGTAAAAATCCTCGACCCGGGTCCGGAAGGCATCGGGGAAATTGCCGTAAAATCACCGTCGGTTATGCTCGGATATTTTGAAAACGAAGAAGCGACAAAAGAGGTTATTAACGAAGACGGTTATCTTTTAACCGGCGACCTTGGTTTCCGGGACGAAGATGGTTACCTTTACATCAAGGGCCGCAAAAAAAACCTTATCGTCGGATCGGGCGGCAAGAATGTCTACCCGGAAGAAGTTGAAGCGCACTTTGCCAATTCGCGAATCATAAGCGAAATTCTCGTTGTAGGCCGCAAAGAACCGACTTACGGCAGCGAACAGATATTCGGGGTAGTTGTTCCCCATTTTGATGCAATAAAGGAAGATCATCCCGGCAGGGAAAATGATATGGAATTTATCAAAAGTCAAATAAAAAAAATCATTGAAGATGTAAACCGCACCCTGCCGGTCTACAAAAAAATCAGTGATTTCACGGTTCGCAGTGAACCTTTTGAGAAAAATGCCCAGCAGAAGATCCGCCGGTTTTTATACAAAGACTACGAGAAAGCATAGCCCGGCAGGTTATCTCACCAGACGCAGGCCGTAAATACCTCCGGCGATATTGCTGCCCGTAGACCGGAATTGCACGGTAACGGTTCTTTTTCCCCTGACAAGAGCGGGAGGAATGGGATATTCTACCATGATAAAATTATCCTGTGACCATTTGCCGGAGATGTCTTCATCGGCAAGGTGTTCGCCGTCAAGATATATCGAAAACGCCCTTTCGCCCGTGTCATTACCCCAGTAGCGGACCCATAAAGCGAGGTTTTCATTGCCGCTGGTTTCCAGGGTATACCGGTAGAAACCTCCGTCATCGCCCGCTGCGTCACGCCAATATCCTCCGTTATTGAAACCGCCGCGGGCATTACTGCCCGCAAACTGATGGTTAAATTCCGACTCCGGATCTCCTATCATCACCGCGTCAATGGTACGCGCAGCCAGAGGATCCGCATCACCGTTATACACCACCGTAACTACCGACCGGGCGGGAATTACAAGCCGGGCAGCCTGATCAAACGAACGCGCGGGACCGGAGATTTCCAAATCACGTCCATCGCTTGATACATACATGTTTACCGTTTTTGGCTGGGCATGCAGGCCGTTGATGGTGGTTGTCACCCGATGATCCCGGCTGTCCATGTTGACATACACCGCCACAATCCTGCTGTGATCCGGCGCAATGTAGGCGCTGCCCATGAGCGATCCGGTATCATCGGCACCGTCCAGCGCAATTCTCGTGTAACCGGGCCTGATGAAAAAACTGTAATTACCCAGCACCCACAGGGTGGAACGGGCTTCAACCGTACCGGAATGGTAGACAGGGTGCGGAAGATCGCCATCGGCAGGATCCAGGGCAATAAGCAGGTAACGGTTTTTGTATTGGTGGCGATCCATGTCCATTGATGTCCAAAATGACCATGAAGTAACATGGGCATCTGCCATATCACAATGAATTATTTTACCCATAAACAGGGCCATGTCAAAATAGCCCGCAGAGTTAATGTCTTGAGGCAGGCCGTCTCCCCCCTGCAGCATACTCCACTCGGTCTGAGACAGTTCAATGTTGTAACGGTCGGCAAGCCTGCGGGCAAACCTGCGGGTACTCCTGAGCGAATGGTCACTGCCGTGGCTCCACAAACTGTGAGCGCCCAACATCCCTGGCATAGCGGGAAGATTGCCGACATAATCGGGGCTTGCAGGATCAAAAAAGGCCCAAATCTGATTACCGGTCCTGCCGTTATTTTCAAACAGCGCATGCCATGAACCCGATTCGGGAATAAGGATTTTAGTATCAAGAGCACGCGCCTGAATCTCCCTGTCCAGTTCCCTTGCTAAACGGGCAATGTCTGCGTTGGACCAGGGCGATCCTTCCTGAGAATTACCGTCCCAGTTGTACTGGGGCTCGTTCACCGGGCTGATGTAAGTAACGGGAATCCCTTCCTGCCGGAAATTTGCGGCAGCATCAGCCAGATACACGGCAAAATCATTGAAGGCATCGTCCCGCAGATTGGCGCGCCCCCCTCTGTCAGCAAACCCTCTGCCATTAACAGTAAAGGCGACCGGAGGTGAATTGGAAAAAAGAACAATGTGCTCAACGCCGTAATCCCGGGCTTTCCGTAAAAAGTACTGCTGACCGGCCTGTTTTGACCAGTCGTAAGTTCCGGCAGTGTATATATCTGCCAGAAAACTTTCCGCCCTGCGGGGAATGTCTGGTATACCTGACTCAGCACCCTGTTCATACGTCCCCGCACCCAGGTTGAAACGCCACATGGAAAGGCCTATCCCTTCCGGGCTGCCGTCTTGATTTATCTCCTGACTGAAAAGCCGGCGGGCAAGGGTTTCTTTCTCCGGCTCATCCCAGTAATTGCCGACAAAATTGACCATCCAGCAATCGGATGCACCAAACCCCTCAATAGTCTGGAATCGGGTGTTTACATCAATAGTAACCGAACGATCAACGGTACTACCGGCTCTGCCACCCTGAATGTCCGCTGCGGAGCAACCGCTGAAAAAAATAAATAACAAAATAAATAAAGGTAAAAACATACATTTACAGTATAGCAACCGTTCAATTCCGGGCAAGGGGTGAGAAACCGTAAAAAACCGCCGGAGAAGCAGGCTGTCAGATGCGTGGGTTTGACTCGGACGGGTTATGGATATACAATAAAATTTATGAAAACACTATTGTTACAAAATTGGAAATTTACCCTCAATGCTGATGATGCTCCGATAAAAAGCATTGATATGTGGCAGCCTGATGCTGATGACTCCCAATGGCAGGATGTTGTTGTTCCCCATGACTGGGCGGTAACATTGCCGTTTTCAACGGCAAATTCCAGCGGAACCGGATACCTTCCCGGAGGGACCGGCTGGTACCGCACGGCTTTTACCGTTCCTTCCGGCTGGAACGGGGAATCGGCCTTTATCCATTTTGACGGAGTGTATAAAAACAGCCAGGTATGGTGTAACGGGTATTATCTGGGAAAACGGCCATTTGGGTATGCCAATTTCAAATATGATATTTCGCACTGCCTGCGCGAGGGCGATAATATTCTTGCGGTAAAAGTTACCCACGAAGATATTGCCGATTCACGCTGGTACACCGGTTCCGGCATATACCGCAAAGTGTTTGTCCGTTTTTACGATCCTGTTTATATCGATGAAACCACCGTATTTGTTCGAAGCGGCAGCGCCAATGACGAATCGCCCGCTGATGCAGATGTTATCATTTCCGGCAAGGTACATTGCGGGAACATGGCGGACACCGGTGCATTGCGAATAACGGCGCGGCTTACGGCAGCGGAAGGAAAGACATTCGGTGCAGAAATTCTTCTTGCACCTTGCACTGAGCCGTGTACGGCAAAAACGTGTAAGGTTCCTTTTGAGATGACCGTACCGGTTTCCAAGCCGCAACTGTGGTCACCGGATTCGCCCAATCTATACACGCTTAACCTGGAAATCCATGCGGAGGGTACAAAAGAACCGCTGTCGGCCATTCCGCCGCTTAGGACGGGGATTCGCAGTTTTTCGTTTGATCCCGACAGGGGCTTTTTCCTGAACGGAAAATCCATGAAAATGCGGGGCGTCTGCGTCCACCATGATGCCGGATGCCTGGGCGCTGCCGTTTGGCCTGATGTGTGGCGGCGGCGGCTGGAAAAACTCAAAGCGGCAGGGTGTAACGCAATCCGGATGAGCCATAACCCCCACATGGAAGAGTTATACGATCTCTGCGATGAAATAGGATTCCTCGTTATTGATGAAGCATTTGACGAATGGGAGGGCTGTAAAAACAAGTGGTGGCAGGGACACAATGTGTATCCGCCAAAGCATCAGGGGTATGCCGAAGATTTCATCGAATGGCATGAGCGGGATCTTGCCGCCATGGTCGTGCGGGATCGCAACCATCCCAGCGTAATAATGTGGAGCATCGGCAATGAAATTGACTATCCCAACGATCCCTACGTGCACCCGCTGTTTATGGAAATGACCGGCAACAATGACGCAAATAAACCGGCGGCTGAACGGCAATACAACCGGAACAAACCAAACATGGAACGCCTGGCAACCATTGCGGCCAATCTGGCACGCATCGTTAAACAACACGACACTACCCGCCCGGTTACGCTGGCAGCCGCTTTTCCGGAACTGTCCTCCCGTCTGGGTTTTTATGACGCGCTTGATGTTGTTGGGTATAATTACAAAGAACAATTTTATGGGGAAGATCATAAACGCTTCCCTGCTCTGCCCATCATGGGAAGTGAGAACAGCCACAGCCTTGATGCGTGGAAAGCGGTGCGGGACAATGACTATATCAGCTCACAGTTCCTATGGACAGGAATTGACTATCTGGGAGAAGCTCATGGCTGGCCGATCCGCTGTTCCGGCGCGGGGATTCTTGACACTGCGGGCAATGAAAAAACCGCTTTTTACCGGCGGAAAGCCCTATGGACAGATATTCCCATGCTCTACCTTGCAACACGGCTAAAACCAGAAAGTGAAGAAAGCAAACAGCCCAGGTACGAAGGAGAAATTCCGCCCTGGCACCTGTTCCGCTGCTGGGATTATCTGCCCGGCAAAATTATAGAAGTAGCCTGTTATACAAACTTAAATGAGGCGGAACTGTTCTGCAACGGTAAAAGTCTGGGAAAGGGAAAGCGCGGCGATGACAGTACCTGCATTCTCTGGACAATACCTTTTGAGCGGGGAGAAATTTCGGTACGGGGCATTGGAGCGGATGTCACAGACACCCTGGAATCCACCTTACCGCCGGTACAGTTGCGTCTGAGTAAATGGCAGCCTGCCGGCAGCGGTCAGACTGCCGTACAGAACGGTCAGTACCGAATTATACAAATCGAAGCGGAACTGCTGGACGAAAACGGGCGCCTATGCGTTAGGGGTAATTCCGGTGTATTTATTACCCTGAACGGCCCTGCCCGGTTCCTGGGTATGGAAAACGGCGACATTGCCGACTGCACCGAGTACCGGTCAGCAACCCGCCGCCTGAATCAGGGCAGGCTTATTATCTACGCGCTGATTGATACCGCAGTCAAAGAACATTGCACACTAACCGCTTCGGTACCGGGAATTGCGCCAACAGACATTACGTTAAACACCTGACAGGCCCCTGGCCTCCAGTGCGAGGGCGGTATCGGCGGCAGTCTCCATCATCTGTTCAGTTACCAGCGGGATGAGAATAAGCAGCCGGCGCGGGCCATGTTTGCATGAACGTGCTTCACAGGCAAGATTCGCCGTTTCCCACAGCTCAAAAAAGCGGGGGATAAACCCCAGCATAAGGCATAAACCCAGGCTGAAAAATCCAACGGAGTTACGGCGGCGAAATAACCGTTTAACGGCTAACTCAACCGCTGCAATGGAAAGACGCAGTTCCCGCATGGTAGTGACAGCAAACAGAAGGGCGGCGGCGGCAAATGTACTGAGGATACAGAGGATGGTATTCAAGGCGCTGATAAAACCGGCTGTACTGACAGCGGGAATGTACACACCGAGGATCGATATCCCCTGAGAACCCGGTTCAACAGTTTTTACCAGCACAATGAGCAGCGACAGGAAAAGAACCGGACGGCAGCCTTTCAGCAATTCCCGGGGCGGAATTTTCGCAGCTAGTGAAAAGATAAAAATCAGCAGGATTGCGGCGGCAAGACCGTAGACGGAAGCAAAGGCAGCGGCAGAAACAGCTATAACGAAAAGCAATTTGAGCCCGGCAGGAACCCGGTGCAGTATGGTTTTTCCGGAGCGGTAGGCAAATGGGATGCGGGACGAAACTATGTTTCCAGCCACGAACAGTCCTCTATGGCGGTGTAATTCCGCCTTGGATCACGCACACCCCATGCCGGATCAATACTGTCCAGTACTCTGGCAGGAGGGCCGTCATCGCGTAAGCGTCCCCGGTGTAGGATTATTAGCCTGTCCGCCAGAGCCGCCGCTTTTTCCAGCTCGTGGGTGAGTATGATAAGCGTCTTGCCGGATTTTTTTAAATCGCGGATTATGCTGAGAGTTTGAACCACTCCCGGCCAGTCAAGGTTGGCAAAAGGCTCGTCCATGATAACTGTACCGCAGCCCATTGCCAGCACTCCGGCAATGGCAAGACGCCGTTTTTCCCCGCCGGATAACCGCCTTGGAGAGCTGTCCCGTTTGTCGGCCAGGCCCATTGCGATAAGGGCCCGGTCAACATTGGTTTGTATTTCAGCGCTGCTTAAACCGAGGTTTTCTGGGCCAAAAGCAATGTCTTCGGCAACGGTCTCTCCCACTATCTGCGCATCGGCGTCCTGAAACACCAGCCCCACTTCCCTGCGAAGGCTTTTTTCTGTTTCCCGCCTCTGCCGTTTTTCGGCTGCAAATAAAGGCTGCCCCCGGAAAAACACTTCTCCGCCGCTTGGCTCCAGCAAACCTGCAACAATTCGCATCAGCAGGGTCTTCCCCGATCCGTTTGATCCGGCAATCATCAAACATTGGCCTTCATCAATATTAAAACTGATATCATCGAGAACGGTAGATGATGATGCCTCTCCCGATGCGCCGGGAAATATTTTCATAATATTTTTCAGTGAAAAAAGCGTTTGTATCATACTATTCCCAAAATATCCTCTCACGGAGACACAGAGACACGGAGGTTGGAGTTTTATTTTTCCTTCCTCATTTCTCTCTTCTTTGTGTCCTTTGTTCCTTCGTGCCTCCATGTGATTAATATTGGAATATTCTTTTTACATAATACTAAGCAAGCAACTGCGAAGCAATTCGGCGCAGGCGCGGAGCAATCAATCCGGCAGCAACTCCCTTGATCGCATCACCAATAATGAAGGGAAGAAAGCCAACGGTAAATGTTCGGGCCCAGTCAAAATCTAAAACAAATTTCAGCCTGAGTAAACCTGGTATGTATACAATAATCGTTGCCGCGGCCACCGCAAGTATAATCCGCCAAACAGGTGTTTTTTTTTCCGGACGCGGAAAACCTATGATAAGACCTGCTGTAAGGGTCCCCAGAAGATAACCAAACAGGTAACCGCCCGTTGGCCCCATAATCCGGGCTATACCCATCGGCGCACCGGTATTGGCAAACACCGGAAGGCCTATTGCTCCTGCCGCGAGAAATAGCCCCACCGCCGAAGATCCCAAAACAGGCCCCAGAACCAGACCGGCGAGCAGGGTAAAAAGGTTTTGCAGCACAATGGGAACAGGCCCGATGGGGACTACAATAAACGCCCCCGCCGAAATCAGCGCCGCAAACAAAGCCGTAAAAACCAACCGAACAATCATTTTCCTGCCACTCATTTTTACCTCTTACCTCTTACCTTTTAACTATTATTTATATATACCACCGACACCGGCCCCGGATTAAAATACCGGATCCCTTCCCCGCTTTCCGGTTTAATTATGCAGCGTCCCGCCGGATCAACCCCGGCAAAAATCCCCTTTGCAAGAACACGGTCTTTTGAATCAACCGGCTGAGATTTTAGCGCTGCGGGTTCATACGAACCGGAACTGACAATCGCTATCCTTGCCCCCATGCAATCGGCCAGTGAATTCCATTCGGCGGCCAGCAGCCGGTTTCCCTGTGCATACACAGTACCGGTGCTAAACTCTTTTTTTACAGATTCTGCTTCATCCAGTATTTTCAGTAAAAGATCGCGGCGGGAAACCGGATGACCGGTAATCCCGGCACAACTGACTGCCTTTTCCGACGGAACTTTATTGTTTGCATTTATCCCTATCCCTACAGCCAGCCAGTTAATGGCATCCCCTTCACCGCCAATCTCGGTCATCACTCCGGCAATTTTTTGTTTGCCAATATAGATGTCGTTTGGCCAGCGCAGCCGGGCTGCCTTACCGCATACAGAACCCAGAACACGGGCAATGGCAATGTGATACATCATCGCGGGCAGGGAATAATCGGCTATGGCCATTTTCGGTTCAGCTGTATACGGCCGGTTAAGAACGGTAAAATACAGCCCGCCCAGGCGTGAAGCCCATACCCTGCCATTGCGTCCCCTCCCAGCGCTTTGCTTTCCGGCGGTTATCACTGTCACTACCTCACGTGTTCCGGCACATTCCCGCGCCCGATCCATGGTACTGCCGGTATTGTCAAAATAGCGGAATATCGCTTCTTTTTCACCGAATTCCCAGGGATAGAGAAAATCGTTCCCCGTATCGGGGCTTAGAGTATACCCAGCATCAGAGGCCTCAACAGGATATCCCGCTTCAATAAGGGCCTGTATCCCTTTCCACACTGCAACACGGGAAATACCCATTGCCTCTGCCAATATACTGCCGCTGATTGGTTTTCCGGCACTTCCACGCAGAGACATAAGGACTTTTGCCTTTGTAGAGACCACGGTAGATACTGCTGAACCGGTATTGCTATTTGTGTTAACCATAACAAGTACAAGGTTAACACGATATATAAACAGTGTCAACTGAAATTTTATGGGGTGTTTCCCGTGTCTGCCTTAACCGGTAATTTTCAGCGGTGATTGCGCAGTCGCGTTGATATTCCCGTACAGTATTTGCGCTATTACATTAAGGTTTTCGCGTCCTGCCGGTGTGCCGGCTACAATGACTGTAGGAACGCCCGGCGGATTAGTCAGTTCGTAAACCGTATTGCTTACCAGGATAAGTTTTTTGCCTGAACGGTGAATCTCTTCGATAAAGTCATTGTAGTTTGACGGGCTTTTATGGTTATAGTAATTCGTGAACACAACGGTATCCGCCTCACCAAGCCTCGCACGCACCCTGTTTATCTCTTCTTCCGATGGCGTTGTCGATATTTCGACAGAGTGTACGTTGGGCGAAATAGTACACATTGCTTCCCATAACATTCCCGGATGGCAGTAAAAATTATTGGCCTCCCAATGAGTATGAAAAATTTGCTCCACCAGCAGGACATTTTCGTCAGGCTTGATGGGAAGTAGTTTTTCCCTGTCTCTTAACACAAGGGCGCATTTACGCGCCGCTTCATCAGCAGTTTTATTTACCGTTTCGTCCCGAAGTATGGCATCGGCACTGGCCTGATCAACAATGCCGCCGTTTTCCGTTATACCCATATCCCAGCGCATACCAAGAATGCGCTTGACAGAATCGTCAATGAGATTTTCGCTCAGCCTGCCCGATTTTACTGCGTCAAGAACTTTTTCGATTATTTTTATACGGATGGGGCTTTCATCCCTCATCAAAACCAAATTACATCCGGCCGCCAATACTTCCACAACCGCATCGCTCATTTCATATTGCTTGAGGATGCCGCCCATTATCATATTGTCCGTGGTAATAACGCCTTCAAAGCCAAGTTCCGCACGCAGGAAATTGTGGATAAGGTCTTTTGACATTCCCGCTGGTATATCGCTCACCCCCAATGCAGGATAACAGCAATGGGCAAACATAATTGCCGGCAGCCCCGCATCTATCAGCGCCTTGTAAGGAGCGGCATGCCCGGCGAGCAGGGTATCGCGATCAAGGTTAACCGAAGGAAGCCCCCAGTGCGCATCGGCCTCGGATTCTCCGCGCCCTGGAAAATGCTTGCCTGTGGCGATTATGTTCATTTCCTGTAAACCTTTCAGAGTAGCAAGCGCATACTTCGTTACATCCGCCGGGTTATCGGAATAGGCCCTGTTGGCAATTTCAGGGTTTTTAGGATTTGTGTTAACATCAAGGCAGGGCGAATGCATCATGTTGACACCGAGGGCTCTCACCTGCCTGCCAACCGCCAGAGCGGCGCGGTAAATTAAATCCGTATCGCCCGATGCGGCCAGCCCCATTGGCCCCGGAAAAAGCCGCTGCCCAAAGAGCATATCGTCGTTGCCGTTGCCTTCCTGGTCAACAGTAAAATGCAGCGGTATACCATTTTTTCTTTCCAGGGCAAACCCGCGCAGAGTGTTCAGCACACCTGCATATTCACCCGCTGTTGCCGATGTGCAGTTCTTAACCAGGGCATAATCCCTGTTTTTTCCGCTTGGTTTTATAAGCGATCGCTGCGTACATTCATCCGGCTGTTCGCCGGGTTTAATATCATTGAAAATGGTCAGACATCTGAGGCGGTTGCTAATCCTTAAACCGCCGACATGGTATTTCGTAATCAGCTCCGCAACATCCGGCGTAATACCTGTCCCGCAAAATCCAAAGACCATGAGCTGTCCGACTTTCTGGCGGATATCCATGGCGCCCATTAAATCATCAATCCACTTTTCTTTGCCTGTTTTCATGATTTTTTCCATTGTTAATGTTTGATACATTATTGTTATACAGTAACATTGAAAATGCAAGCCACCGGGATCAATAATCCCCCTTGAAAAATAATTGTGTTCGCGGTACGGTACGGAAAAAGGATTACCATAACAGATGAAAAAGAAAAACCGCGCCGCAAAACAACAGAGGCAAGCCGCCGCTCAAAAAAGAAAAATGCTGGTTTATGCCGGTATCTGCGCGGGTCTTTGCCTGCTTATCCTTGCGGGAGTTACAGCATTTCGCCGCATAGCAGCAGACAGAATCACACGGGAAGCCTTTGCCGCTGACAGGGCCGCCGCTGTTCTCATATACCGTCAGAGCGGCAGAAAACCGGCGGGCATGGTAAACGGCGAACATTTTTTTCAGGAAGATTTAGCGGTGTATGCCGCTGAACTGAGGGCCGCTGTCGCCGCGCATTACGGGCGTGTATACAACCTGGGCGGCATGGGGGCATCTTTTTGGGACACGGATTTTGACGGCAGTACCCCGCGGGAATTCATGAACCAGCTGGCGCTTGATGATCTGGCGCGAAATATGATAATTATCCAGGAAGCACGTTTAAGGGGCATTGATACACCCGGTACTTTCAGCGAACTGGAAAATGAACGTGAAGCATGGAACGCCCCCACTGATGATATTGTATACGGGCCGCAAACACTTGCCCCCCTGGAATTTCATAACTACCGCATTACCGGCATATCGAATGCGCTCAAAACAGTACTGTTGGAAAATGAGCTTGCCCCCACAGTCGATCAGATGCGGGCAGCTTTTTATACACTTCCGCCGGCCACAATAACCGCCGAATTTTTAGTATCCGGGATACGGTTTAGCTGGGACAGGAGTCTTCCCAACGAGACCGTTTCCGCAGCCATTCAGGCGGCTCTGAGGCAGGGGCTTTCTCCGGAAGAGGCTGTTAATGCTTTGTCCGGAGACTATCCCGGCCTTACCCTGGAAGATTTTGAAATTGAAAGCCGTTATGTTTCCCGCGCAAGTGATTATGATCAGGAGCGGGTGGGCCTGATGCGGCAGGCCATTGAAGACGGCTCTACCGATTTCGTTCCTGCTCCCGAAGACAGCCCGGCGCTGTACTATCTGACCAGAAAAGAAGGCGGCGGTTTGTATTCATTTGAAGAAGCGCCCGGCCTTGGCCGGAATAAATGGATTAACGATCAATTTGAGGTATTTATTGCCGAAAAAATCAAGTCCGCCCGGATAATTATGTTTACCGATGCGGACTTTGATATCTAATCCATGTTCCCTGTTCCCCATTCCCCGATCTAAAAATTTGCACTATAACCTTAAAAATTGTACTTTGTTATAATACCTGCTTATGATATGTTTTATATGAAAACAATTCATTTTTATATAAAAGGAGTGTTGTATGAAAAGTTGCAGGCTTTTGGCGTGTCTGTCTATTGTTATGGCAGGAGTGGTTTTTGGATCTTGTCTCGCTGATATTGAAGCGACCATTATACAGGAAACAGACGGCCCCGAAGCGCTGGACGGGCCCATACTCGGAGGTTTTACCAGGGCGCCGGTACTCACCATTACCGGAGTTATACCGGATGATGTCACCGACCGTATAGGCCGCTTGCAGTACAGCTTTACTCCGGCAGAACCTGATACCGGTAATGTTACTTACCGGGTACTTATTGCCGAAGGACAGCATGGCAGCGCCGGTATAATTGAAGCATCAAATGAAAACATATTCCCGTTTCAAACAACCCTCCCTTCAGTATGGGAAGATGGAGAAACCTATATTTTTAATGGCGGCGCCGCCAGGGTGGGGAACTGGTTCAGCGCCATAGTTATAGCTGAAACAGATACCAGAAGAGCGGTTTCCGGGGTTCGGCAGGCGCAGTCTTTTAGTGTGCATGCAGAACAGGGCAGCGGGGTATTTGTATCACGGGGCAGGTCGCCCTACCCCGGCGGCAGAACATATTATATTGATTTTGAAAGAGGTGACGACGCAAATAACGGCCAAAGCGCCTTATCCCCCTGGAAAACGCTGGAACGGGCAAACAATCATAATTTCATCCCCGGCGATCATATCCTGCTGGAGGCAGAAAGCATCTGGATCGGCACGCCGGTTACCAGAGATAATTTTAACGCCCAACGGATAGCCAGAGGTAACGGCGGTATGTTTGCTCCGCTGAGCAGCGGTACAGAAGCAAGACCTCTGGTGCTTGATATATACAGTGTGGCAACGGATGCCGGAGGGGCAATTACCGCCGTTTACTATAGCGCAGACAAACGGCCCATAATCAACGGGAACGGCACGCCGTCCTTGAGTTTCGATCCTTACGGTTATACCGGCGCTGTCCACCTAACCGGGCTGAATTACTGGCATATCCGCAATCTGGAAGTTACAAACAGTTTTGACATGCCGCTATTCGCAGACGTTCCCGGCCTGCGTGAGCGGCACTGGTATAAATGGACTTACGCCACCAATTTTCCCACCCTCCTGTATCCGCATACCAATTTAGATCCAAGGGAAGAACGGGGAGTCCCCAAACCCCTTGCCGGTGTTTTGGCTTATGGGGATTCCAGCCTGCCCGGACGGCCGCAGCATGATGTATTTCACGGCCTTGTCGTCGAAAATTGCTATATTCATGATGTGCAGAGCGCTCACAATAACAACCGTTCGGATAACACATGGGGCGCCAATACGTACTTCGGCATGCAAATGGATAACCCCGGTAAGGCTGGCGGCGGGATTGGTATGGTGGTAAATAATGCAATTATACGGGGGAACGTTGTCCGGCGGACTTCATACATGGGTATACGTACCATGAATAATATCAATGCCGGCGGCGGGGATTTCCTTATGGAAGGTAATTACATAGAGACGGTGTTCGGTGATGCCTTTGTCGCAGCAGGATTAAAAGGCGACATCAACAACTGGAATCTGGTTCAGCACAATATTGTTAAAGATTCCTGCGCCGCGCCGAACCATGGGGTCGGCAATTACGCAGCTTTCTGGTTAATCGCCGGTACTTTTAACCTGATTCAATACAACGAAATATACGGCACGATGTACGGTTATGTTGACGGCGAGGCCTTCGATTTTGACGGAGATCAGTATAACTCTATTTACCAATACAATTATACCCACCATAACCAGGGCGGACATGTACTGTTCCTCGGCAGCCAGATGGATAACATCGTCCGCTTTAATATCAGCGCCAATGACGGCATAGGCACGAGAGGCATGTATGTTTTACGAAACGACGGCAATTCTGCTCCGGGCGCTCTGGAGATAAGTACTGCTGCTTCATCATATACGGATTATCCACATTATCAGGCCATTATTCACTATGCATCGAATTTGGGACTTGTCGCAGGCAGAACCATTCCCTTAATTCACAATAATACATTTTATATCGGAGATGGGTATACGGTAGGTCTTTATGGGCGTAATACAACTCAATCTTTTTCCGCATACATACGGTTTTTTAATAATATTGTACTTAAAGAAGGCGCGGGAACCATACATCTGAGTTATGCACACGACCAGTCCCTCACTACTACCGCCGCCGGCGCAGGTTCGGTGGCAAACCCGGCTTCGGGATTACGCAGCAACATTTTTTGGGGGTTTGAAAGAGGCCAGCCGGACAACCTGACGTTTGCACAATCAAAATTCAGGAACGGGAATAACCCCCTTAACAATATTTCCGGTTTTGACACAACGCTTGGCAATGTGTGGAGAAACCCGCAGTTGAGAATCCAGGGAGCCGGTCAGCCCGCTTTACTCCGCCAGCAGCGGGACACGATTTTCCCGGAAGCCGATTACCACAATCCTGCCAGGCTTGATCCTGGCATACTGGGATCATTTACGAGCAAGGAACGGCTGCGCGCCCGTGCCAGCCTGTTTAGTCCCACAAATGCGGCCTTTGTTAGCGGCGGTATGTCTATCCCTTCGGGAGGGCAAAATGGAGGGCCGGTTTCCTCACTGGATAACGCATGGAATGACCGGGGTGTAACAGAGGATATATTTGGCAATACGGTTAATATGCAGAGCCCGCCTTTCGGTGCGGCGGTAATACCTTATACGGCAACTATGTCGGTAACAAACTAATTTGGAGGAATCATGAAAAAAATTACCATTACATTGCTTATAACGGTATGTATCTGCGGTGCGGCATTTGCCCAGGAACAAAAGTTATTTTCCGTAACGGTGGAAGGAGCCGCAGATCCGCTGTTTATCAGGTTTTTTTTCGGCGACTATACCAATAAAGAACCGGCTCTGATGCACTCGGGCAGTATGCAGCCTCCATATTTATATCAGGGAGATTCCTTTGGCATGGTTCAGAGTTTTCAGACTTCCGGTTTTGTCGACGGCATCAGGGGACGCACAGGTTTTGCCTACAATGGCGAAAAGTTGGGCGGCGGTTTGCAGATGCGGATTAAAAATGACGAAGGTTACGGTCAGACTTTATGGGACTGGAGCCTGTGGGCAAAGTTATTTGATGAACGTGTGCGTTTTACGGTAGGCAATACCGGTCAGGGGGGCAATATCCCGCGTTATGCCAATTTTGACGGGTTTCTAAGAGGGCAGATAGGAGAATTGGGAGTTATGTACCCCATCTGGCGCATGACTGCCCGCCCCACACATCTCGTTAATAACCTTGATATAACCCTTAATTTTCCCTACGGCTATACGGAACTGGATTATAGTCTGGGTTTTGCCGAATTTACTTCCACCATGACCAATGACCTGTTTGTACCGGCGGGAGACAACGGCAGAGTGCCGCTGGGCATTCTAACCGACATACGCATTGACCCCGTAACTGTATCATTATCACTGGGCGGGCTGTTTGCCGATATAAGAAAGCCGTTTAAGTCTCCTTTTGAGTCAACCCTTGACGGCGGAACGCTCTCCGATTATGACAAGGAACCTGTCATTAACCAATCAATGAATGCCGGCATCAGGGTAGAATCGTCCAACATTGCCGGTTTGATAAATTTAGCCGCAGTATATAAATTAGCTTATTCCTGGCTCCACAAAACAGAATCTACAAATGCGGCACCGACATTTATTGACGCAAAAAGTTTTGATCATGCTTACGGCGTGTATGCCAACACGGATCTGCCCATGGTTGAAGGCCTGGGGATAACTGTCGGGTATTCAGGGCTGATTAAATCCCTGGAAAATCCTCTGCACAGCAGGTGGAATATCCCGCCATTCACCTCGGATTACGACGATTACCGCCTTACCGAGTACTCGAAAGTGCATTTTCCGGTTTTTCATGGGATCGATTTGCGGGCCCAGTATACGGGTTTCGACCGGCTGGTTATTTCATTCAATAACAACATCAGTTTCGCAAAAGTTAAGGGACCTGACAGGGGAAAAAACGAGTACACCGACAGTTGGGCCTATTATTTCCAGGTTAATGCGATAAGCCATTACCGGCAGGAAAACTATTTGGGCCTCTATAATGCGTTGGGTGTAAACTACCATTTGGACGAAAAAACGACGCTTATGTTCCAGCTTGCCAATCAGATGGGTTTATTTACCCTCACGTATGAAGAAGGTAAAGTCAGAACCCTTATCGATCATCTGGGCTTTTTTGCCGGAATACGCTATTCCTTTGTGGAAAACGATTACATGCGTGCAGTTTTCAGAACCGGCCTTGCCCTGTATTTACATTCATTCCAGCACCAGGAACCGGGTGTCGGCACCCACCGGGCCGGCTGGTATGACTTTGGCATTCCGCTTGCTTTGACGGTTTCGTTTTAGCAAATAATTATATTAAGGAGAAAAATATGAAACGGTTGTTAGGAATTTTTTCGGCGCTTTCCGCCGTCATGCTCATGACACTCGGTCTTGGCGGATGCGATCAGCCTGTCTTCCCGTCAGGCGATAATACTGTCTACAGTTACACGGTGGACAGGCAAATCATTACCAATTACATGTTATCCGGAATCGGCTTTGTCTGGCCCGATGATCAGATTATCCGGGTTACAAACACCGGCCAGGGAACCCTGACCATTACGCCGAGTCTTATTGGCCCGGACAGCAGCTGCTTTAGTGTTACCCCTTTAAGCGCGGGAATTCCGGCAGGGGATTTCCAGGATTTTACCCTTGAATATATCGTGGGCGATCCCGGAGGAGAAACATTTACCGCACTTGTCAGATTCGATAACAACCAGAATATAACGCCGCCTACAGCTACAACGCTTATTTACGGCAGCATCCTGTTACAGGCTGCGGAAATACTGTTTACTCCGGTAAGTAACCCGCCCCTGATGGTGGATGTCCCCGTAACGGTCAGCACAACCGATCCTGACTTTACCTCCGCAAGCAGCTGGTTTACCAGCGATCCCAATGTTGCCTCATTCAATGGCAATGTACTTACACCGCACAGACCGGGAATTGTTATTATCGGTTTTGTATTCAGCGAGTTTCCTCTGATTATAAAGGGGCAAACTTTCTCGGTAGACTCCGACATGCTGAATGTCACGGTTAATATCACCGGCGCACGATGGGGAGACATTTTGATATTCGAAGGCGTTGATACAACGGCAACTCCGGTCCATACACAGCCCATAGGTAATGAAACAGACATCACGCAGCAAACAACCAGAGAGGCTCTCATCATCATGGATATCATGACCCTTGGTCATTTTTACGGATCCACCCTGGCTGAACTTACCGGGAAGCAAGTGACATTTGTGCAGGAACATAACGACTACCGGAGCGCCCCGGTTACGGAAACGCTGAGCCCAAATTGGTTTTCCATAGATTTGGATCTGCCCATTCCCAATGATTCCTGGGATAATGTCGCGCCATGGTATACATCCGTATCTACATCTAACGGCACCAATGCTACATTTCCGGTGAAGTTGGCGGTAGACGGTGTTACTATCGCTCCGTCACGCTGGGCTACTACTACAGGCAGCATACCCAGTACATTAACCCTGATGTTTTCTTCCCCGGTAACGGTGAATGCGGCACGGATTTTTGACTGGCCTTTTACTGCCGGCAGTATTGGCCGTACCAGGAACTTTTCGATTCAATCCAGCGTTGACGGAATCGTCTGGACCAATGTTCACAGTGAGACAGATCGCGGCACAAACGGCATTCCCCACCCTGAATATTCATTTATGTTTAACCAACAGAGTATTTCCGTTACCGCCCGGCATTTCCGCCTGAATATTAACAGCGCGGCAACCACCGACCCATCGATATTTGAATTCGAACTGTTCCTGATCGCCATTCCGGGTCTTGAGGATTTGCTTGATGCCATAACCCAGGCAGAAAATCTTCTGACAAATACCCACATTTCTGCGGCAGGGGACGGCAGCGAATTCCCCCCGGAGCAATTCTGGGTTACCCAAACGGTATGGAATACATTTAATACAGCTGTTCAGACAGCAAAACAATCCAGTGTTGTTGATATTGCCGCAAAAACCCCTACGGAGGCGGTTGTCGCAGCAGCTCTTTCCACACTGAATAGCGCAATCACGGGGTTTAATACAGCAAGGCAGCCGGGTGACCCGCAGGTTGTCCTGCCGGTGATAGCTCCATCCATAAATACAGTGCAGCCCATAACCCAAATAACAATTACAACAACAACGCCCGATGCGGATATTTGGTATACGACTAACAACACCAATCCTGCGGTAAATACCGGAACCCAGTACACAGGGCCCTTCACAATGGGATCGCTTGGTATTACCACCGGTACGGTTACTATTAGAGCTATCGCTGTCAAAGCCCAATGGCGTAACAGCGCTATAGCGGAAAGGACTTATACCATTGACGATAATGTAATAACACATGAGGTTACGTTTAACAGCGCCGGCGGAACCCCGGTTGCCCCTGAGCATGTGTCTCATGACGGACCGATAACAGAGCCCACCCCCCCAACAAGAACGCCGGGATCGGAAGCGGAAATGATTGCCGCAATACAGACAGCGGGTTTGTATCAAACACCGCTGACCTGGCAATTTGACGGCTGGGAAGATGCCGGCGGCAATTTATGGAACTTTACCACAGACACCGTTACCGGCCCCATGACCCTCACTGCCCGCTGGAGCATCTCCCGCACCGCAGTGGCAGCAAATAATATTCCCGCAGCATTTACCCATGTTAACAATGCAGCCAATCCTGCAACCCACTATGTGTATGCGATAAGCGAGAATGCAAATATTGCAGTCCAATCCCTGAGCAGAGCCAATACCAGCTTAACATTGATTGGTCTGGGCGGGGAAAGGATTATCAGGCCCAACACGGTGGGCGGGGCAGCCAGTACCGTAGTTCTCTTTAATATTAATGGAGCTGACCGGACGCTGACACTGGGAAACAATATTACATTATCGGGGCATGCTACTACTACACTTACGGGCAGGCTTATTCAATTACAGAACGGCCCCACATTTATCATGCTTGCAGGCTCAAAAATTACCGGTGTTCAATCGAATAACGCCGATGCCATAATAAACATGACGGGAGACCCCAATGTATTTTCCGCAACAGTTATCTTGAGAGGCGGGGAAATAATCAATAACCATACTTCGTCCACCAGCGGTTGGGCCAGTGCGGGCATAAACAGGGGCAATAATGCGGGAAATATAATTCTGGAAAGCGGCAGAGTCTCCGGCAATACACAGGGAACAGGCTCACCGCCAACGGCCAAGGATATGTTCATGGATCGCAATGTTGAGACGAGCGGGCCGGGGATACTGCGATTGTCGGGGAATGTCGAAATCGGGGTTATTCATGCTTCTCCCAATAACATCATTGAAATTACCGGGCCCTATAGCGGCTCCATCGGCGGCTTTATTGTACGCACCGCCGATATTGCAAACAACGCCGTCTTCGTCAGAGGCACAACTGAATACACCCTCACTCAAAATGACCTGGACAATATAGCCGGCGGTCAGCCATTCGGACGCTGGCTGGAACTGCGCCCGTTAACTAACGATGCTATCCTGCTTGCAACAGGGCAGGGACCATCCAATTTTACCGTTACATTTAACAGCGCCGGAGGCAGCGCCGTCAGTCCGGGTTCAATAAGCGTAACCCCGAATACAGCCATTGGAAACAGCAACAGGCCCGCCGATCCAACCAGAACATTTGCTTCACCGGAAGAATTCAACGCAGCAATTACAGCAGCAGGCCTGTACCGGTATGCCGCGCCGCAGAGCTGGGTTTTTGACGGCTGGTTCGCAGCAGGCAGCAGTACGGCATGGAACTTTGAAACCGGCATTGTTACCGGATCCATGACCCTCACTGCCCGGTGGAGCGTCCCCGCCGCCGTTACCGGAGTCGCAGCGAATAATATTCCCGCGGCCTTTACCCATGTTAATACAAACGACGGGAATTTTGTGTACGCGATAAACGATAATGTAACCAATGCAGCCCAAAGCATGACCAGAAATAATACCAGTTTGACATTGATTGGCCTGGGAAGCGAGAGGACAATCAGGCCGAGCGCAGCAGGAACGCTCTTTACCGTCAGCGGCGGTTTGACCAGAACCCTTATCCTGGGTAACAACATTACCTTAAGTGGTGCAACTTCAGGTACAGCGAGTGCTGCATTGGTTAGCGTTGACAATGCAAACTTCATTATGCTTAACGGCTCAAAAATTACCGGCTTTACCTTAAATAATGGAAACTTTGGTGCGGTGACTTTATTTGCTAGCGCCATCTTTACCATGAGAGGCGGAGAAATTACCGTTAATACTAACAATACCGCCAGTGGTGGATGGCTAACTGCAGGCGTACACAGAGGCGGCCATACAGGCAGGCTAATAATGGAAGGCGGGAGTATCTCCGGAAACCTTGTGCCATCTGGCACTTCTCCGGGACCTGATATCCTGTATGAGAACGGCACTGACACCGGTGATCTGTATATGCAGGGTGATGCTGCAATCGGGCGTATGAATTTTGGAGGCAGCAATATTATCATCATCACCGGACCATTGACTGGTACCGGCGGGATTGAAACCATTACCTTGCGCACTGCACACGCAGCCGGAGCAGTCTTCGTCAGAGGCACAGACACGTACACCCTTACCCAGGCTGATCTGAACAGGCTTCAGGGCGGTGCACCGGGTGGACGCCAGTTACAGCTGCGTCCGGGAACTAACGACGCTATCCTGCTTGCCGCGCCATAATCGGTGACTGACACCAAATAGAGGTTTATATGAGAAGAAAACTGGTTTTAACCGCCGTGTATCTTGTGCCGCTGCTGTTCCTCATGATGTGTCTGGGACCGGTTGACAGAATAATTGAAGAAGGTATTTACCGCATTGACATTAACAGCGGAGATGAAGCCATTGTCTATGCGCCGACGCATGTTGAGTTTGACTTCCCCATTATTTTCCCGCCTGATGATATTGAAATTCCGGTGACCAATAACTGGAATCAAACTATCAACAGGCTGAATGTGCTGCTGACCGGCCCCGACAGGGATATGTTTAGTTTTTCTCCGGGCAGAATTGACAATCTTGAGCCCTGTGAAACAGCATTTGTCACGGTTAAAATGGTACAGGGAAACCCGCGAAGGCCCACAAGCTACCGTGCGGAGCTTCTGGTAGGTTATGAAGGAAATTACCAAAGGCTTCCCATTACGTACCATGTATGCACATTTATTGAAGAAGAAGAAATTGCCCTTACATCCACCGGATTAAGGGCGGGAATAACAAGACAGCCAACAGTCCTGCTGAACAGGCCTTCCGGCCCCGGCGACTGGATATCATTCCATCCGCGTATTGCACAGGTAAACAGCAATGGATTCATGACTCTGCATAGCGGCGGCAATACGGTAGTCGGTTTATTGTCTCCGGCCGCTGATGGTTATCAAATCAGAGGCTGGGAAATAGCCGTATTGCCTGCAATAATTGCAAGAACTGCCAATGATCCCGCCGATACCGGCGCAGTTGAAGTTGCCCTTAATTTCAGTGAGCCGATCAGCGCAGCAGGGAGTATTACCGGTTTAAGCGCCGACATTTTCGGCATACCTCTTGCCATTCATAGTGCATTTTTATTGGAAAATAACATCAGGCTTATCCTTGCCTACCCCATTGAGTTCGGGGACGAAGCGTATATCAGGTACAACGCAAGCGGGAACCTGAGAGATCAAAACGGCGCACCGCTTGAGGCATTTGAGGCGGACGTGATCAACAATGTGATCGTAGATGCCGCAGTAGATGTCACCAGACCCTACGCCAATGTTGAGGCAAGCACTGAAATCGCCGCATTTCCCGTGGCGAATGCGGTTGACGGGAATAACAGCACCCGCTGGGCCACGCCGACCGGAGCGAATGAATGTACAATCACTTTGAGTTATAACGATCCAATCCGGGTAAGGCGTGCTCGTATCGCTTCTTACGCTTCCCGTATCACGAGATTTAATATTGAGTATTCCAGTAACGGTACAGACTGGGAAGTTGTGTACAGCTATACCGACACGCCGGTACAGGGTTCTACGGACAGCAACGCCCTGGTATGGGTATCGTTTCCATTCTCCCCTGTCACAGCAAATCATTTCAGACTGAGGATTATCAACGCCTCTCAGGAGCCGACTCTCTGGGAGTTCCAGCTTTGGGGCTCGCGGCCTTAACGCGATTTTTTAGGAGATTTAATATGGTGAAAAAAAACAGTATGCCGGTTGTTTTGGCGTGTTCTGCCGTTATGGTTTTTATGGTATTTTCTCAAGGCTGCGATCAAGAGGCGTTTACCGAAGTATACAGGAAAGGTTTTATTGACGGCGCCCTCACTGATTCAGAGAAAGAACAGGTGGATAACTCCGGAGCAACGGTGAGTGATCACCAGATGGAAGCCCGGCGGCTTGTGCAGATACGCCCCCACGAGCGGCAGATCCGCTGGCAGGCCATTGAATTCTATGGCTTTATCCACTACGGCATCAATACGTATACCGGAACAACCGGGGTGGAATGGGGCCACGGCCACCCAAACCCTGCCCCCGGAGCGAGAGATCCCCAGAATAACATTATTGAAGATCAACACCCCAGATTGTTCCGGCCCACCGCCCTGAACACCGACCAGTGGGTCGAGGCAATGAAGAGCGCCGGCATGAAGGGCGTTATCGTTACCGCAAAACACCACGACGGTTTTGCCATGTGGGAGACGGCGATACATAACTATGCCATTAACCACCCCGAATCCAGCGGGATTGACGTACTGAGAGAAATTTCTAAATCTGTTTCCAGGGGCAGGATTGAAATGGGCATATACATGTCTTCCGGCGATGGGCACACCCAGGAATTCGGCAATGTTCCGCCCTGGAATAATGTTGTCCTGCCGACGGGAGGGTCTACCGATCCAGATGCTCCCCTTCATCTCATTGATTACAATGAACTATACCGCAGACAGATACGGGAAACAATGGACGGCAGATATGGTAATTACACCAGATGCCCCCAGTATAACTCCGACGATGATTCCCTTGAGCATTGGGATTTGCACTTTAACCATAAATGCGGCGAAATATTTGCCTGGTGGATTGACGGCGCACAGGGACATGTTTCAACAAACTATCAGCAATACTATGATTACTCCTCATGGTACCGGACTATCCGTGAATTGCAGCCTATGGCAGTCATTACCGTCGCCGGACCGGATGCCGGATGGATTGGCAACGAAAATGCCGAAGTCCAGCCTTTTCAATGGAGCGTCCTGCCTGCCAACTTTGCCGACGGCCGTGTTGTCGCGGATGCTTCCCAGTTAAACCCTGATGCTCCGCCTTATAACAGACGCGATCCGGATTTTGGCAAGCGTGAAATGATAAGCCAGTTCCGTAACCTTATCTGGTACCCCTACGAAGCGGATGTTTCGATTACACGGAGCGTCACACCAACAAATCCGCCCAGCGATAGTTCCCACTCGCGGTGGTTTTACCGGACAGGCACTCCCTGGGCTACATACTCGACCGCGCAACTACTTAGTATGTACGAGCGCTCGGTCGGCGGCAATGTCACCCTGCTTTTGAACATTCCGCCTAACCGCGAAGGCCGCTTCTCCCCGCGTGAAGAGCTTAATTTGGCGGCAATGGGCGTTGCGATACGGAATATTTTTGATGATAACCTGTTAGCCATTCCCGGTGTAACCGCCATGTCGGGGCCTGCCGATCCCATGCACCCCGCCTCAAACATCCTCACTGACGATGAAAGCTACTGGCGCCCCAGAGGAGAGCGCGAAGTTGCCACTATCACCATAACCCTGCCGGAGGCACAGGACATTACCCATGTGGTATTACAGGAACAAATCCGCCAGAGCCAGAGGATTGAACAGTTTAATATCCAGGTGCGCTCGAACGGCGAATGGGTCACGGTATTTCCCCATACACCCCCTTCAATCTTTGGCAACTATGCCGCAGAAACAGTCGGGTGGAAAAAGATTTGCCGCTTCCCCATGATTAACGCCGATGCAATACGGATCAACATAACGGAAAGCCGCCTGTTCCCCACCCTGCGTTTTGCCGGAGCATATCTGGATAAAAACATTTAACAATAGATTGCGCGTTTTTTCACTTAGAGGGCAAATTTTATAGTATACACCGCGCCTTTCTCCATGCTGATGACCAAATCGCCGCCGTCCGCCTGTGCGCCTGCCCCGCCGCCGTCCTGCGTACTTACCCTGGCGGTGCCAATGCCGGGATACTTAATGCGGAATGTACCGCCCGCACGGGGGCTTAGGGTCATTGTACGCAGCCTGCCGTTTTCCCATTCGCAGCCAATGACAACATTGCCCCTGGCAACAAGGCCGTTAAAACTGCCCGAGGGCCATTCTGCGGGAAGCGCCGGCAGCGGCTCAATGATATTGCCGTTGCTCTGCAGGAGCATCTCTGCAACTCCGGCTGTACCGCCGTAATTGCCGTCAATCTGGAACGGGGGATGGGTATCCCACAGATTCGTCAGGGTACCGGTCTGCAGCAGGGTTTTGAACATACGGTAAGCGCCTGCGCTGTCCTGTGCGCGTGCCCAGCACAATAGCCGGAATGCCATGGCCCAGCCGGTAGATTTGTCGCCCCGCATTGTCAGGGTCACTTTAGCGGCCTGCAGCCATTCGGGCCTGCTTGAGTTGATTGTCTGGCCTGGTAACAGGCCTTTTAGATGAGAAATATGGCGGTGATGCGGGTCGCCAATTTCACCGTAATGCCGCTCTTCGCGGTATTCTTTTATCTGGCCGTCTTCCCCGATAATAACCGGATCGAGCTTATCAATCTGCTCTTTGACAATGCGGACAATGGCATCATCTATGCCCAGTATTTCGGCGGCGGCAATGAGGTCTTTGTGGTTTTCGTAGATCATCTGCTGGTCAAAGGCGCAGCCGCTTGTCTGATAGTAATTGGGATACACATTGTCTATGCACTGCTCCGGCGATGATGATGGATGCGCCAGCAGGAGGCCATCTTTTTTGATAAGGGTTTTTGATAAAAAATCCGCCGCGCCGGACAGTACCGGATATACGGTTTCCTTGAGTATATCCGCATCGCGGGTATAATCGTAGTAATCCCAAAAAAGCTTTGCAGTCAGCGCATTCGTTGCCGGGCCGGAATGGCCGCCCGGCCAAGGTTTGTGGATCGTGTACGGCATGCCGCCTGTGCCAATGGCCCAGCCGTTTTTGCCTGTACCCGGCTGATCCATGGGGATAACGTAATCCACATCGGGGTATTCCATGCGGATATGGGCAAGGTAATTGTCGGCAAAGCGGTATGTTAATTTTCTAAAAGCTTTATTCATGGCGACATACGATTCAAACATTTCCGCAAGGTTTGTGGTAAAGGCCGGCCAGTAGTTCATCTGGATATTAATATTATGCCAATAACCCGCGCTCCACGGCGAACTGTCATACTGGTTCCACAGACCCTGGAGGTTGCCGGGCAGGGTTCCTTTCCGGGAAGAAGCGATAAGCAGATAACGGCCATACTGGAAATACAGTTCTTCCAGATAGCGGTCAAGAGTCCCGGCCTTGTAGTCTTCCAAAAGCCGGTCTGTCGGCTTGTCTGAAAGACTGCCTCCCAGATCAAGCTGCATCCGGTCAAAAAAAGCGCGGTAATCGGCAATGTGCCGCTGCCGGATAACCTCATATCCCAGTGCAGCAGCCTTTAAAATGGTGTCAGTCACCTTTTTGTGCGGGTGTTCATTTCCTGCAAGTTTTTTTAAGCGGTCTTCTTCCAGATACGTTCGTTCATCAAGGATATAATTCGTGCCCGCCGCCAATAATACAACAACGCTGTCGGCGGCTTCAATCTTAATGCTTCCATCGACGGCCTGGAGTTTGCCGCCCTGTGCGATTACCTGTATCTGACCTTCATACGAAATGCCGTAGTGTTCCATTTCGCCTGACAGAGTAATCGTATTGCCTTTTGCTTCGACAACACCGGTTTTGCCGATATTGTTCTCTATGCCTCTGCCGCTCGTACCGTTTGTCCCGAATGGTTTAAGGTACGGTGTTTGCGCGCGCAGAGTAAAGGAAAGGCTGCCTTTTTCAGAGGCCGTCAATTTGACTGCCAAAACCCCGTCTGGGTAAGAGGTAAGGTACTCGCGCTCATAGCTGATCCCCTGGAAGTTGTACTTAACATGGGCTGTCGCATCGTTAAGAACCAGGTCGCGGTAATATTCTGATACGCTGCCTTCGTCATGCCCAAAATCCAAATATACTTCGGCAAAGTTGTTGACACCGTGGGGATAGGGGTTGGCCAGGGAAACCTCGGTAACCTGCATCCGCTCCGTATCGGTACGCCCGAAAATATTCACACCGAAATGTCCGCCGCCCAGCGGCAGAGACCATTCTTCCCAGTCCGGGTCTTTCCCTTTTTCGTCATCGGGAGGAATGCCCCTGTTGGGGGCCGGTTTGTCATACCAGAGTTTGTACAATTTGTGCATAGTATCGCTCCTGCAGGAAGTTTTATATTGAGATGAATATATATCATTTCCATAAAAAAAACATACTCTGGCATAAATTTTGCACCTTGACCGTAACAATTGCACTTTCTTTCATGCCATATTTTTTATATCCTGTTTTCATGATGACAGAATATGCTATTATCCCCCAGCCGCAGTCTATCCAGTACCGGCAGGGAAGTTTTCAATGTACCGGAATCCCCCGCATTGCGGCAGGCGATCAGGATTTTCACAGCGAAGCGCAGGTTTTTACCGGACAGATTGCTAAAACTTTTGGCAATCCCAATGGCGCGGAGCACATACATCTGCTTAAAACAGACAGTCCGGCGGGAGCGGAGGCTTACCGGCTGGAAATTACCGGAAAAGAAATCCGCATAAGCGCGGCAGGCGGAACAGGAGCTTTCCGGGGCTTGCAGGTTCTGCGGCAGCTTATTCTTTCGGGTTACCATGACGGAGAGTTGGTTATTCCCTGCGGCATCATTGAAGATGCACCCCGCTTTTCCTGGCGGGGGCTGATGCTGGACAGTTCGCGGAATTTTTTCTCTGTCGAATTTATCAAAAAATTGCTGGACGCGCTGTCGCTACAGCATATCAATATTTTTCACTGGCACCTGACCGATGATCAGGGCTGGCGTTTCCCGGTCAAGCAATATCCACTGCTGACAGAAATTGGCTCAAAACGATATGACAACCGCATTTACCGTTATGTCGGCGGTTTTTACACTGAAACGGAAATCCGGGACATTGTCTCGTATGCCGCAGAACGCCATATCGAAGTGGTACCTGAAGTAGACCTTCCCGGGCACGCCAGTGCCATTTTAGCCGCATATCCCGGTCTGGGCTGTACCGGAGGCCCCTACCGGGTAGAAGATCGCTGCGGCATTTTCGAAGATGTACTGTGTGCGGGCAACGATGACATATTTCCTCTGGCAGAGGCGGTTTTTGACACATTGGCTGAACTGTTCCCTTCCGCGTATGTGCATATTGGCGGTGATGAAGTGCGCTTTAACCACTGGAAAAAATGCCCCAAATGCCAAAAACGCCTGGCTGACTTAGGCTTGAGTGAGCCGCCGCAACTGCAAAGCTGGATTACTTCCCGCCTTGCCGAAATGCTCCGCAAACGGGGAAAAGCCGCCATCGGCTGGGACGAAATTCTTGAAAACACGGAGTTATTCCCCCTGCCGGACGATGTTATTGTCCAGTCCTGGCGCGGCGAAGGGGGGGGCAGCAAAGCCGCCGCTCTGGGCCGCCGTGTTATCATGTCGCCGCAAACAAACGGCTGTTATCTGGACTACCGCCATGCGGACCTGCCCGATGAAATAGGCAGGCTCGGTATCGGTACCATTACCCAGGGTTTTAACTTAAACCCGGTAACGCCGGAAATGGACGAAAAGGCCGCTTTGCTTGTTCTGGGGGGCCAGGGAAACTGCTGGGCCGAAAATATCTACGCCGGAAAAATCGCCGAGTATATGATTTTCCCCCGTATCTGCGCCATCGGCGAAGCGCTTTGGTCAGCCAGGAAAGACAGGGATATTAATGAATTTGCCAAACGGCTGACTGTTCACCAGAACCGGCTTGATAAACTTGACCTGCTCCAATACCGGGGTCCGCTGTAAACGAAGGAAGCATGCTATGGCTGAAGATTTGCACCTTTACCTGAACGATTGCACTTTCTTTCTGTGTCAGGCGTGTTATCTTATTAATGCGAGGAGGCCTTTATGAACAAAATTTTAAATGGAAAAACCACAGTGTTTTTTATCCCCTTACTTGCAGCAGCCCTGCTGTTGGCATGCCCCATGGGAAAATATATTAATGTAGACCAGGGAGGCAGGGCGCAATTAGCCGCAGCCATAAGCAGCGCACAGGATATAGCGGCTAATGTTCATGAAAGCAATGACGGCGAAGATATCCCCGCAAGCCAATACTGGGGCTCAGCTGCCGAAATTGAAGCTTTCCTGGATGCGCTCGAACATGCCATTGAAGTCAACGGTGACGCAGATTCCACCATTATTGAAATCAATGAAGCGCTCACCTTATTAACCGCAGCAGTCAACGCCCTGCAGCCGGGCAAAATGCAGCCGAACCCCAAAGAGGAACTCGCCGCCAAAATAGCCGAAGCTCAAGCGATTTTTGGAAGCGCCAGCCCATGTCCCAACGGAGACGGTTCGAGTAAAGAACCAAGCGAATTATGGGTTACCCAGGAAGTCTACGATGCCCTCAATGATGCGCTGCAAGCGGCAATAGCGGTGAACAACAATCCTGCCGCCACTGAAGATGAGATAGCCGAGGCGCTTGATGAACTTGAAACCGCATTGGACGATTTTGATCCTGAGCCGGGAACCGCAGCCCCCGGCCCGGTTATTACCGTAAACCTGCAAGGCATAAGGCTGGGCGAACTGTCGCTCTTCCAGTCAGACGGGACAACTCTTATAGGCACAGCGATCCCGCTAACAGAGACAACAACAAATACATCCACTAATCATACGAGAGCTTCTGCCTACGAAGTGAACATCTCATCCTCATTCATCGGCCAGAATATAATAGTCGAGCAAAAGTTTGGCGCAGAAACTGAAAGACAGACCGTTTCTGTAACCGAAACAGGCGGCACAGCCAATATTAACCTGGTCCCGGCAGCCCCGGCTTACACGAACATTGCCCCCTGGTATTCATCGGTGATTGCCACTGCTGCAACAGAACATGCAACAAATTTCCGCGCCGCAAACGCAGTGAACGGAAACAGAGCAGGCGACACCGATGCCAACAGGTGGCAAACTGCCGCCGGCAGCCTGCCTGCAAATAATTCTCCCACTCCCGCAACAAACCCCATCCGCCTGGCTCTGGAGTTTGCCCAACCCGTACCGGTGAACGCCGCATGGATTTTTGCTTCAGGCGCTACAGCTTCATGGATGACTTCATTTAGTATTGAAGCAAGCGATGACGGGAATACGTGGGTAATGGCCCATGACGAAACATCACGTATAACTGTTCTGCCCGGCCCTACCAATGCAGGCGCAATAGGTTACCACTTCCTCTTTAGCCAAATGCATACCGCCCGGTATTTCCGGTTCAGTATTACCGGCAGAAACGGATCCCAGAACAATGTAGGGGCATACAGCATTGAGTTGTACAACGCCAACGACCGCAATCCGCTGCGTGAAGCAGTAGCGGCAGCGAAATTAAACCTGGCATCAATAACCGAAACCGCAGATAACGCGAATGATGTTCTAGAAGGCGTGTGGTTTGTGAGCGCCGGTGCCAGAGCTGCCTATACTTCGGCTATTGACACAGCAGATGCTCTGGCCGAAAAATTAACCGTAACCGGTGGCACAGCCGGTAGTGCCGGCACTTACAATGCGGCAACGCTTGCCACTGAGTCGCCCACTGCTGCTGAATTATCTGATGCATTAACCGTACTATCCGGCGCCACCGGAACATTCAATGCGGCTAAAAGGCAGGGAACATGGGTTACTGCCGGGCCGATATTTGCCAGCGCACAAACGATCCTCGCAAATGCCAATGATAAATTTACCTACACTGTGGAACTGGTATTCAATGAAGCGGTAAGCTCCGCCAACCCGGCAAACGGATTTTCGATTAACTTTGCCGGAAATGTGCGCCGCATCGATAGTGCTGCCATAAGCGGTTCAACAGTAACATTTACCCTGCATCCTGATGATCCTATCGGACAATCAGGCGCTCTCACCATCAGTTACAGTCCCACAACAGGTTCAATTGTCAGTGCAACAACCAGTCAGGGCGCCGATCCTATCGCGAACGCAACAATAACAAACAATATTACGAATACCGACAGCCCGTGGATTACCCGCGCATCGGTTACGGCAGCCAACGTGATACAGGTAACATTCAGCGAACCGGTGAGGATTGATACAACCAAAACGGGATCTTTTTCAGTAAAAGTGAACAACCAGCCCGCCGTCCGGGTAGGGCAGGTAAGCGGTAATACCGCACCTATACTGGACAGATCTATGACAACCAGAACCGTCAGCAACGCAACTTCGGCAGGCGGGGTTTACAGCAATACCTGGAATCTGACCGTGAGTGGAAACGCCGGTTTCGGCGAAATTCTCCGCCTGGCCTTGACCGATGAGACGGTAGCCAGTGACCGGGGCGGCAATCCGCTGAGGGGAACCATGCAAGAGTTCATTGTGCGGAACCTCGTGTCCAAAACCGAGACTAACCCAAGCACGGCAGGTTTCTACCTCAACGGTACTCCGGTAGACGGCTTTACCGCCAGCGCAAATAACCTTCTCTACCAGGAAGCCATCGACTGGCTTGTTGCGAACGCAGCTACTAATATTCCTACCGGTACCCACGGCACTACCTACACCATCGTGCTGGGAGCCGACCAAACATTTGCGGGTACAGAATCTTTTTCCGCAGCAGAGTTCTCCGTTGATACTTCTTCAGGCAATAATGTTGTGCGCGCCCCCGACCGCAGCTTTACCATTGTTCTTGCCAGCGCGGCAGGCACGGGTGAAAACGTGATAACCGTAACCGGAAACGGTTCCGCCCTGAGAATCAGAAACGGCATCACCTTAATTATCGAAGATAATGTAGCCATTGAACACGAAAACCAGGGCTTAACCTCCGGTATTCCCAATAATGCGGCGTTAATCATGGTGGCAGATGGCGGCAAACTGATACTGAACGGCGGAGAAATTCGCAAAAATTTCAGGCGCGGCGAGGGCGCGGCAGGTGTTGATCTCTGGTCAGGCGACGGCGCAGTAGAAAATGGCGGTGAAGCCTATTTCATTATGAACAGCGGAAAAGTAACGGGGAATAATCTTGATATTACAAGTAATCATGTATGTGCAGCCGGTATTGCCCTGTTCATCAAAGCCTTTTTCGTGATGCATGACGGGGAAGTCAGCAATAATGCGGCAACTCTTACCAGCGGTTTGACTACCACTACTGATCCTTATAGTCATGCCGGCGGAATAGCAGGGTTTGCCAATGCTTCAAATGCAGCCGGACAGCAAGGCCGGAGTAATATGTATGGTGTTTATATGACCGGCGGGGCGATACAAAACAATGCTGTAAGCGGTACCGTAGGTACAAGAACCACGCATTCTGCAGGTGGTATAGCTATGCGCGGTACACTCCAGAAAACCGGCGGGAGGATACAGGGCAATACCCAAAGTGTTTCGGCAAATGGTGTGAAGGCGCATCAAATTGTCATGAACCGTTCGAATACAAATAGGCAGAATAATAACGCATTGACTTTGACCCAAAATGATCACCTTTGGAAGAACGGAGACATGGACGATGATTTCCTTCTGTTTGCCGAGGGGGTAAGGGCTGTCGGCGGCGCTAACAATAATAACGGGGGTTCTATCAATATACCGTCCTTTGTCCCCAACAACTGGGAGAATTAGATACCAGACACACTTTCTTAAAAGCCGCCCGCATCGCCGGGCGGCTTTTTTTGTTATACGATGGGACATTTCTCACGCCACTATTTTTGCAGCGGGGTTGCTTATCTCGATAGTCAGTGCGATAATAGGAACTGTGCTGGTCATTACATACGAGGAGAATAAATAGCTATGGAAATTACGCTGTATGTCATCATAGGCATTATGTGCCTGTCAATCGCATTTAGCATATTCGGTTTAGCTATAAAACCCTACCTGGATAAAAAAGAACAAGCACAATCTTAACGAAAAAAATCTTGACACTAAAGCAAAACGGCTTTTCCCGCCATATATAGTATATGGAAACAGAAAAACATGACGGTAAACAGGAACGAATTCCATGGCACCCAGCATTTGTTGAAGCACTGCAGATGGAATTGGAAGCTTACAGGGACATACTTGAGTTCATTCCCGAATGCCAGCTAACCTCCGAACCGCTGCGAATCGACTGTGTTGTTATCAAAAAGGCAAAAAATGTCGTCATTAAAAAGAACATTGCCGCCATCTTCAGGGAGGCAAATCTGCTGGAATACAAAAGCCCCAGCGATTATATCTCGGTAGCCGATTTCTACAAAGTCTACGGCTATGCCTGTCTGTATGCTTCATTAAAAAAAAATCCGGTAACCGGCTTGACAGTATCGTTTGTCCAAAGCCGCTATCCTGCAAAATTGTTGAAACACTTAAAAGAAGTCCGCGGATATAAGGTTGAAAAAACCGGTCCAGGGATTTATACTGTATCAGGCGACATACTGCCGATACAGATAATTGATAATCGTAAGCTGCTGGCCAAGGATAATATATGGCTTAAAAGCCTGTATAACCGGCTGGATCTTAATGTTTTCAGGCAGATAAGCGCTGAAGCCGCAAGTAAAGATAAAGATGCCCGAATACAGGCATATCTAAATGCAGTTTATATGACAAATAGCAGGGTAATACAGGAGGAAATTCAAATGGGGAAAGCAAAATTAACTCTTGCAAAAGTACTTGAAGATGCTGGTATGACGGCAGAGTGGGAAGCCAGAGGTGAGGAACGCAAGGCGTTTGACATTGCCCGGAATCTGCTCAACCTCGGGTTTCCTCCGGAGACAGTTGTTTCTGCTACAGGGCTTGATCTTGATAAAGTACAATCGTTGGAGCAGTTTTCAGCGGTTAGCGCCGGATAGTATGCATCCCCCCCATTAACAGCACACTATTTTTTCTCCCCAAATTTCTTCATTCCTCCGTGTCCACCGTGTGAAATTCCTCGAAAACAAAGAAATTGCACCCTTACCTGAAAATATGTAATTGTTTTTTTTCATAACCATATTATATTATAGGCACATTACTGTTATTCGGGAGTGTTTTTATGAAAAAAATGCGTTGGAGACGGCAGATGCCGGGTTTGTTCACGCTTGCCGCGGTATTGGTATGTACCGGTTGTCTTGTGGACGGTCTGGTAACCGGGAATGTGGCTTTTCCGTTAACTGATCCGGAAGGGCCGAGTTTGTCCGGTGTTTTTACCGCCGCGCCGGTTCTGACATTTTCCGGGGATATACAGGGCGGAGGGCCATACGACAGAGACCGGATCCGGTTCAGTTTTACCCCTGCATCTCCCGGCAACAATGTAACATATACCGTATATTTCGCCGAGGGCATTGTGAACGAGGCCGCCCGCATTCGTCAGGATTATGTTCTGGTAACAGAAAGACTTAGCGGCATAGAATATAATTTTGCGGGGAATCCGGGAGAATGGTACAGCGCTGTTGTCGTTGCCAGCCGGGGAGAAGACGAAGCGGTTTCGGCAGTCCGGCAGTCCTCTTCATTCAGCGGCCTGACAGAGAGCCAGGGAACCGGTACATTGCAGTCACGCGGCAGAACGACTGTGCAGGGGGCCAGAACGTACTTCATTGACTGGGAAAACGGGGATGACGAAAATGACGGTTTAAGCCCCCTGTCAGCCTGGAAGACATTGACGAGGGTAAACCACCACCCCGAGTTCCTGCCTGGCGATCATATTCTATTGGAAGCAAACAGCACGTGGAACGGCGTCTCCGTAACGAGGGACAACTTTGTACAGCAAAGGAATGAACGGGGCAACGGCGGGATGCTCCGCCCCCGTGGCGAAGGCGCTCCTGGTCGGCCCATTGTAATAGACCTCTACAGGGTAGAAAAAGAAGACGATATTATCAAAGCCGTTTACTACAGCGCCGATATTCGCCCCATTATTAACGGTAACGGGACGCCCTACATAGATGGCGATAACCCGTACGCGAACTCAGGCGCCATACACATGAATGACCAGTCGCACTGGCATATCCGTAACATAGAGGTTACGAACAGCTTTGACTTCCCCTTTCTTGCGGAGATTCCGGGTCTGCGCGAACGGCACTGGCTCAAATGGAGCTACAATACATCAAGATACCCATCAATAATTGGGGCTTATGACTCAAGAGAACCGCACTTTGGGGTTCCCAAACCCTTATACGGAGTCTATGTGCGCGCAGACTATAACGAAGTACCCATTACCGGAATATTGATTGAGCATATCTATGCCCATGACATTCAGAGCCTGCACAGCAACAACCAGGATATTGCGGCGGACTGGCGGCACAATTATTTTGGTTTTGATAACGGCCGGCCGGGTAAAGCCGGCGGGGGAATTGCCGTATCATTTACCGAATCAACAGTGCAGCATAATATTGTCCGGCGCGCCTCATACATGGGTATACGGACGTATACAAGCGACCGGTATATGAGCAAGCTGAATAATTTTATCGGAAACTATATCGAAGATATTTTCGGCGACGGTCTGGTAATCAGTTCTACGAGAGGCAACCCCTCCGAATGGAGCAGAATTGAGCACAATGTTTTCAAGGAAACAAGCGCTGCGCCCAACCACGGCACGGGGAATTTTGCGGCATGCTGGGCGATGAACTCCCGCTACACCCTGTTCCAGTTTAACGAGGCCTACGGCACGGTGTATGGCTGGAATGACGGTGAAGCCTGGGACATTGATATCAACTCGAATGAAACAATTTACCAGTACAACTACAGCCACCACAATGCCGGCGGGTCGCTGCTTATGATGGGCACGTCCAACGGTATTTTCCGCTACAATATCAGCGCCAATGACGGCGCCGGTACCAGGTTCATGCACGCGCTCCAGAATGACGGTTTTGCCCCTCCTGACGCGCCTCCTGTCAACACAAATGCGAATTCATACACAAGCTGGAATAACGGTCAGAATATTTTCCACTACACGTATACGGGTACAACGGCCCATGCCAACGTCCCCCTGATTTACAACAATACATTTTTTATCGGGCCTAATGTTAATTCGGTCGGCTTGGTCGGGCATAACGCAGCAGCAGCGGTGAGCAAATATGTCCGTTTTTATAATAATATCATACTCAAGGCCGGAGACGGCATTTTGCACCTGTCTTATGGGCAGTCAGGCAGCGGCCACCCTGACGGGTTTATCATCAATCCGGCATCGGGCTTCAGAAACAATGTATTATGGGCCTACCGCGAGAACCCGGCTGTGGGCGATTATACCCGCATCAGAAACGGCGCCGGTATGGCCATTGAGGAACTGACAACGCAGTTTGGAAACCGCTGGTTCAACCCCCGGCTGAAAATTTCGGAGCCGGGTATGTATGCGGTGCTTCGCCAGCAGCGCAATACGGTTTTTGCCGACACGGATCAAAACAACAATGATCCTGACAGGCTTGCGGCATTTACCAGCAGGGAACGGCTGCGCAACCGTGCCAGCCTGTTCATGCCCGTTGATCAGGCAGCGTTGAATGCTTTACGGGTAGGCATGGTTATTCCCGGCACAGCCGGCCCAACCATAGACGGCGGCTGGAACGATGGTTTCCGGACAATGGACAGGACCGTAGGGAACATTCCCAGTGTTCCCGCAGCGAATGCGCAGATGCTGTGTTTCTTTGGTTATCCAATTACAAACCCGCCCGCGGTCGGTGCAAGTCAGGGGTATTTTGACCATGCCAGATACGACCCCACCCGATAATTTAGGGGCTAAAATTTTTAGATAAGGAGAAAATGATGAAAAAGATTGTGTTCGTAATTGCTTTTTGCACCTTAATTCCCGCATTTCTCAGCGCAGATGAGGACAGTGTATTTTCGGTGACAGTGGACGGTGTTGTCGATGCCATGTATATCAGGAGATATACCGGTGACTATACATGCAAAACGCCTGATATTGCCGGCAGCCCATACCGTTACCAGGGGCTTGGACAAAGTAAATTTTTCCAGAGTTCTGCGTTTGACGACGGCATCAAGGGCAGGGTGGGCTTTGCCTACAACGCCGAAAATCTGGGCGGATCCATGCAGTTGCGGATGTCAACCGACGATTCCTCACATAGAGATGTTGATTGGTCTGCATGGCTGCGGTTCAACTCACTGTTTGATACGTTTGATCTTCGTGTTCTTGCCGGCAACACCGGCCAGGGCGGACAGCTCCCCCGATTTAACAACTTTGATGGCTTCCTGAAAGCATACGTCGGGAGTTTTGGTGTTTTGTATCCCGTCTGGAGAAAAAACGGGAACTTTGTTTTTGGCAATAATTTTGACACAACGGCAGGATTCCCCTACGGTTATGATGCCATGGGCGATGATTTTGGTTTTGTAAGTTTTTACAGCACGGATACCGCCGACTTGTTCATGCCGGTAGGTTTTAATATCCGCAGGAACCTCAATATCCTGACCGATTTTGTATTTCATCCGTTTACCGTTACTCTTGCCACCGGCGGTTTATTCGAAAACGATTCCGTACCCACAAATGATCCTTTTAATTCTGATCGGGGTGAAGATATGAGGGCGATACTTTGGGATAATGTACATGATCCGGCCGCCATAGGGGGCATTAATTTTGGAGTCAGGGTAGAAGGTGCGCAAATCGCCGATTTTATATCTTTCGCTGCGGTTTATAAATATACCGAATCGTTCCTCACAAAATTGACCGCACCCAATCCGTCAAACAGCATTGAAGAAAGGAAAACAAACCATGCCTACGGATTGTATGCAAACTTTTCTCCTCTTGAAGATCTGGGTGTTTCAGTCGGGTATTCAGGGCTGTTCCAGACGTGGACGAACACTTTGTATTTAGTAACCACTGTGGACAACAGTGATCCTGATCGTGAGCTGTCTCAATACGGCAAAGCCAGGATGCCCATATATCACGGCATTGACCTGCGTCTTGTTTATACCGGACTGGAAAAATTCACATTCACCTCAAACAACAATTTTACGTACGCCAGAGTGCGCGGGTTAACTACGGAAGAATTTGAAAAAGGTATGTTCAGCCAGGGGTGGGCTTATTCCAACTTGCTTGGAAACCACGGCGGCGGCGGGGAAAACCGCAGAGAGCAGTATACCGGTATTTTTAACGCGCTGGGCGCACGGTATGCGGTGAACGAAACTTTATCCGCTGAAGCATCCGTTTCCAGCCAGATGGGAGTATTCATACTGCAATGGGATGAAGGGGATAACCCGGTCAGCTATACCCATTATCTGGGGGCTTATCTGGGCGTATCCTGTGATGTTTTCAGCATAAGCAATGACAGGGTCAGAGGTACTCTCCGGGGCGGTCTGGATTTGCGTTTATCATCATTCGCGCATCAGAGGATTATCCAGGGGCAAAGGGAAATTAACACCCATAGAGCCGGGGTTATTGAATTTGGCATTCCTGTTTCGTTAAGGGTACAGTATTAGGAGGAACATTACATGAACGGTATTTTAGGAAAAACCGGCATAAGCTGGCTGATACTGCTTGCCACGCTTACTGCGGGCGTGCTGTTCACAGGGTGTCCGAATGATCCTGAAATGAAAGTGCCGCCACCGCCGCCGGTAAACAAAGCCGGGCTGGGGACAAGGATAAGCGAAGCCGAGCAAAGAATGGACGGCGTTCTCCCAAGCCTGGACGGCGCTGATGTACCCACATTCCTGCAGTGGGTGCTGCCGCCGGTATATGCAGCTCTGGAAAATGCGCTGGAAAACGGAATAGATGTCTTTAACGATCCAGCGGCTACCAGCAGAACAATAGCAGCGGCTGTTATGGATATTGTGGACGCACTGGATAATTTTCATCCGGCTTCCGGGACAAGCGCCATTGACAAGGAAGCATTGTTTCTTTTAATCCTTGAGGTTGACGTGCGCCTTGACCAGGTGAGAATAAGCGAAAACGGTCAGGATGTCCCGCAAAACCATCAGTGGGTAACGCAGGCGATGTATGACGAGTTATTAGCCGCGCGGGATACGGCACTGGATGTATTTAATGATACTACGGCAGATCAATACATGGTGAATCAGGCGCTGATAGACCTGGGAACAGCGGCAGACAGCTTTACTCCGGTAAACGGCTACCAATTTGTGCCTCCCGTGTTTGCCCTGGCGCAGGCTGTTCCCGCTGATGAGTATGCCATATCTACCACGACGATAGAGCTGCACTTTGACGCGGAGGTATCCGCCGGTGCGGGTAATCCAGGAAATGGTTTTACTATCAGCAGGCGCAGGGCAACACTTCCCGTTACATCGGCGGTAATAGACGGCGCAGTTATTACATTTTCAATGGGAATCAACATCATATATGAAGATGATGTAACAATAAGCTATAATGCCGCTGCCGGTTCGCTGGTTTCATTCCATAATAATTCATTTCCCATTGTGTCTTTCACCGATCAACCAGTAGACAACCGCATTCTCCATGATAAAGATATCTGGATTACCAAAGCGGAGGTCCTTACCGGCGCTTCAAACCAGATACAGATTTCTTTCAGCGAGCCGGTCCGCATTGATAATGCGGCAGCCTTTACAATAAAAGTAAACGACCAGCCTCCTGTACGTATTGGAAATTTCGGCAATAATTCCGCACCCCTGCTGGACATGGCAATGACAACACGGACGGTTAGTTCGCCGGTTCCGGTGGGAGGCGGCCCGTTTGCCGATACCTGGACGCTCACCATGAGCGGAGCTGCAAGACACGGTGAAATAATTCGCCTGGCGGTAACAGAAGAATTTTCTGCCGTTGAAGAAATCGGCTATCCGATTAAGCCCATGCAGGAATTTATCGTAAAAAATCTTGTGCCAAGGGGCGGGTTTTCTTCTACTACAGCCGGTTTTTACCAGGACGGCACAGCGGTAGGCGCCGTTGCCGCAACCCCTGCTGGTACACTGTACCAGAGGGCCATTGACTGGCTGATAACAAACGCCAACTCCCAGGCTAACGGCAGAACATATACTATCGTTCTGGGAGAAAACCAGACATACGACACGGCGGCTCCGGCCCGCGCAGGAACATTTACCCAGGCGCAGTTCTCCAATAATGTCACAGTTTCCGGAGGCCAGGTGCTCATGCCCAGCGCCGGTTTTACCATTGTCCTTGCCAGTGCGGACTCAAACGAAAAAGTGATCACGGTAAGCGGCAACGGTTCCGCCATGGTTATCAGGAACGGTATCACCCTTATCATTGAACAAAATGTTGCTTTTACACACACAAGCGCAACAGGCAGCCTCAACAATGCCGCGCTTATTGATGTGCGGGACGGCGGCAGGCTGATCCTGGACGGCGGGGAAATCCGCGGCAACCGCAGAGACGGTAATGGAGCAGCAGGTGTCGCTATGTGGGTTGACGACGGCTGGGAACAAAGCAACCAGCACGGCCAGGGTTATTTCATTATGAACAGCGGGAAAGTTACGAATAACACCCTGACTATGACCGGCAGGCATGTAAACGCCGGCGGGATAGCTTTGTTTTGTATGGCGTACTTTGTGATGCACGACGGGGAAGTCAGCAACAATACCCTTACAAACGGCAGCAGCGGCACGCCCGTTTATACGCACGGCGGCGGGATTACCGGTTTTGGCAGCATTCAGAATGCTGAAGGCAGCGCGTCGCAAAACCGGGCCAACATGCATGCATTCTACATGACCGGCGGCAGCGTAACGGGCAATGCATTCACCGGCAACAGCGGAGCGAACCCCCTGGTATCCGCCGGCGGCATTATGCTCAGCGGCACGCTCCAGAAAACCGGCGGGGTTATAGCGGATAATACAAACACATATAACCAGGGCACCCGCCGGACAAATGTCGCCGTGCAATTCGGAACAAGAAACGGCAATACCGGCGATCACTGGTACCGTAATGCCGATGCAGGCGAAAATGTCATGCTGTTTACCCAGGGTATTAAACCCGGTCACCATAACTCTAACTCTCTTGGACAAATCACAAAGCCTGTGTTTGCCCCGGACAACTGGGAAAATTAATTCGGAGGTGTACGGGCGGGATTTATGCCGAAATGCCGCTTGTACGCTCGCCGGAATGAATTGGCTGAACTGTAACCGCAGCGATAGGCGACTTCTTCGATTTTTAGATGCTGCCTGAGCAGAAGCCGGGCATGGTTCAGCCGGGTTTGTTCCGCAAAAACAGAAAAATTTTCGCCGGTAATTTCCTTGAACATTTGGGAAAAATACGATTCAGAGAAACCGAAATGACGGGCCGCCAGCCCCAGGGAAAGCCGTTCCTCACTAAAGTGTTCTTCCACCCAGGCGACAAGGTCTTCTTTTTTAATGAAAAAATTTTTCTTCGAAAGCTCCGCATGGGAAGAGGAGCAAATGCTGCGAGCAAGCTCAATAAAAATCTCTTCCATTTCCTGCGGCAAATAGTTAAAGTCCAGGTCTTCAATGGCGTCACGCCAAAAATCCGCCAAAGAACCTTCCAAAGATTTAAGAAAACTGCCCTGGAGGTTCGCGTAGAAAATCATAAGCATGCGCTCGCTGAGGCGGATTTCCCGCACATTGGCATTAAATACTGCCTGAATTAAATTGCGGGCATTTTCAAAATCAGCGCATCGCAGCTGGTTAATGAGCTTTTGTTCTACCTCAAGAGGAAAGGAAAATATCATCTGTTGATGCAGCAGGGGCAAGATAGGGTCAATCCAATACAGGTGCCTGTCTTCCAGATTGTCATGTATAAGGGCATATTCCCTGCAAAGCTGGTAAGCTTCCCGTATTTCAAAAATATCTTCATACAGAGGGCTTCCAATGAGCTTATAATGCTCTGTTATATCCGGAATTACTGTGTTTTGAAAAATGTTTTCCAGATATTTTTTATAATCAGCCCAATGTTCCGGTTTAAGAAAAAGAAAAATCCCTATACGGCCCGGATTGCGGTTGTACATTACTGCCTCATCTGCGGGCAATGTCTTTTCCAAAATATCATGAATCCGGTGGTATGTTTCGGTTGCATTGACTTCATCTATTTTCTTCGCTCCTATCACGAGCAGGATTACGCAAAAGCGCCGCCCGGTAACGGAGATACCCGCATATTCAGCCAATGCGGCCGCTTTTTGAGGCGTTTCCCATTCATCGTTGAGAAGCCGGTCAATATAGGCCACTTTGAGTATTTCGTAACGGGAATCGGCATCCTTCCTGAACCGGACATTGGCGCTGACAAGCTGCTTCACGGAATTATTTAAATACCGCAGAGCATTTCCTTTTTCATAGGAGGAGAAGCCGGGGGCTTTGCTTAATAACTGGAAGGCCTCGCCGACTTGCTTCGTGTTCCATGCGGCTAAAAATACAGCATATCCCAGAGTAAGAAATATGGCAGTAATATTGATTATAACCGTAATATTCCATAAGCGCTGCACATTATACAACGCGGCTTCAGTACTCAGCGCGGATACATAAAACAGTCCGTGATCGGAATGGGAGTATGCACCTATAATTCCCGGCCCCCAAAAACCATCGGGAAGCAGCCCGTTTCCCGCAAATAACGCCGGATCCAATTGTTCAGCAGGGAATCCGCCGCCAAGGGAGATCAGCACAGAACCCGATGCGTCATAGATATACAGAGCGCCGCCGCCGGAAAACACCGGGGAGAAATGCTCCCGTATGCGTTGTTCCCGCAGGAGGGAAAAAGTATACATTTCACTGTTGACATCAAGGCGCATCCCGTACAGCATTCCCCGGTGAGGGGTGTTCTCCCAAATAGTATCCATACCGGGGAAAAATACCGGCCGAAAACCGGAAAAACAAAAATAATCAAGAAAACCGGAATAATCATAATCCCCGAATTGGAAACTGCTGCCCCAGGCTTCGCTCATATTGCCCGCCAGAAAACCGGGGCTCAGAACACGGCCGGTGTTTTGACAGAACACCATTATATCCAGCCCCTGTGTGGGAATATCCATCCTGAGAAGACTCTGTATGGCAAGCCAGACAGTAAAATATTCCGCGTCTTCGGAACTGTCCATCCGTTCCAAAGCGCGAATTTGCTCGTTCCTGCGCAGCCTCGTTACCATATTCTGGATATCCCGTATCCAGATATCCATTCTGCCGCTGCTCTCGGAAAGGCGGACTACCATGTTCTGGCGCTCATTATTGCCTGTCACCCTGATTGCCAGCCAGATGGCTATATTAAATACCAGTACGGGAATAATAATAAAAAACAGAAAAGACAGCGAGAAACTGGCGAAAATCTGTCGTTGTTTTTGCATTCTAATGATCCAAAAAAATTATATCAGTAAAGATTTTAAAAAAATACTCTTTTTATCAAAAAATGTATATTGATTAATACCTGTTTTTACCATAAATTACCCTTAATCATTATCATAATGCGGGGAGAACCACTATGTATATAAAAAAAAATACCGCCATTGTTCTGTTTATTATAGCAGTTGTTATCATTGCGGCGGGCATTGCAGTCCTGAGCAGAGACATTCCCCGAATCAGGCAGGAAGCGGCGCTTACCGCCGCCGATTTGGCACAGGCCGATATACTCTACTACGACGGGGTAAAAGCCATCGGCATGGTAAATGGGGAGCCTTTTTTCGAGTTTGATTTGAATGTATATGCCATGGAATTCAGGGCTGCCGTTGCCGCCCATTACGGACAGGCATACAATATAAGCTTAATGGGCGCCCGTTTCTGGGACACAGAATATGACGGCCAAACCCCCCGGCAATTCCTGGAAAGGCTTGCACTGGATGACCTTGTAAAAAACATGGTGACCATTCAGGAAGCGCGCAAGAGAGGCATTGATACTCCGGAAGTATTTCATGACCTTGAAGAAGAACGGGCAGCCTGGAACGCGCCAACAGACGATATTGTTTTTGGGCCAAGAACACTTGGTCCTGCGGAATTCAACAGCTACAGGATTACCGGCATCAGGGACATGCTAAAAACCTATCTTCTTGGAAATGAGCTTGCCCCGACCATTGAGCAGTTACAGGCTGCCTATGATTCCGCCCCTGACTGGCAGAAAATAGCACCCCTCATTGTAACCGGAATACACTTCCGCTGGGATGAGGACACTGTTTCCAACGAAACATTGCGCCCCGTGCTTGAACTGAACCTGAAAGACGGCCTTTCACCCGGTGAGATTGTTCTCAATCTGTCCGGGTCTGTTCCCGGACTTGCTTATGAAGAATTTTCCATTGACAGCCGCTTTATTTCCAGGGAAGACACCTACGAACAGGGGATAGCGGAAAATCTTTGGGAAGGGGACATAGGGTCATGCGTTATCGGGCCGGAAGACAGACCGGAAGTATATTACATCATAAACAAGGAAGGCGGCCATGTTATGCGCTTAGAAGAAGCGCCGGTTGTCGGCCGCAACAAATGGATAAACGACCAGTATGAGATTTTCATAAACCAAAAAATAAAAGAAGCGAGGGTAACATTGTTTCCCCGGTAAATTACCTGACGAAACTATAGCATTCCTTACAAGCTTAATACTGTAAACTTATACCTATGGGGAACCCCAGATCAATCCAGCCGGCTTTAAACCTTTCTGAGTTGTCCGGAGACTGATAGTTAAACGTACGGTTTGCAAATGAAACGCCGCCCCTAAAACCCAGTTTGAACGATTCCCTTACCATCATGTCAAAATTAGCCCCGGCATAAAAACCAAAACAATTAACCATGGAATGGGCGATCCTCTCCGAATCATTATTGTTTACAAGGTTAAAAATACCAAACTGGTTGGAAACATGCACATGTAACTTCAAAGCATCTGTTGCCTCGAAGGTAAAACCCAGGACATTGTTCAGGCCGGTATATCGTTCCGACCGATCGGGATTATTAAAGATTCTGTCTTCATAAGTCCAGGATGTCCGGTATAAGACCGGCTCTCCGTCTTCTCTTTCCGTGTAACCATTCACTCTGGCAAAAGTTATATTGTTATTGAATGTGATTACGAATCTTTCAATGCCTGTATATTCCATTCGCAGGTCAATGCCGTTGAAGAAAGGAAAATCTACCCGTTTCCATGAGGTAAACCAGTATCTCATTACATCATCATATCCGTTAACCCCAAGTGTTTCCATAAATGTATAATTATCCGATATCCATCTCCTCATCATTCCCGAATAACCGATTGTTACCCCCAAATTAAACGGCAGTACAGCGTTTGCGTATAAACCAAATTCATGACTTTGATTTTTCGAGTCAACGGTAAAGCTGCCAACAGAATCCGGATAGGGTGTTTCTTTTTTTGTCAATCTCATTTCGGTGTATTTATACAAAGCCGACATCATCCACATATCGGAAAATCGTTTTGTTTCCGCACGGGCTCCGATAGTAAAAGTTACATCTTCCAGCAAGTGTTCGCTGTTCGAATCGTACATCCTCTCGGCATAGTTTCTGCGGGCCGCATTCCTCCACAAATGCGGCCAGGGGACAGAAAACGGGCGGGCAAGACTTTCCATAAGACCGCCCAGTGACAGGGATACGGTAACCGGTTTTGTTTCTATATCAACGAGGAAACCGGACGCCTCCTGTTCAAAAGCGTTGCCGTATTTATCAAGAACAACGCTTCCGGCAGGTACAAATAAATTGGCGACATTTATGGAAGCAAAATTCACATAACCGGTCGGTATATTCGTTAAACCGTAACCATAAGGGAACACAGTCTCGGGAAGGTTATCGGCATTGCTAAACATATCTGTCATATTATTTATGGGTACCATAACGCCCATGGCATCTTTTCTGAACTGGAGCGGAGCGGCAAAATTCTGATACGACGGTATACTGCTATCCTGCCCTGTTGTTCCGGCAAGCAGACGGACGGAGAGATTGTCATCAAACCACGCCCCCACCCTGATCCATGCATTCCAGTTACTCAGGTGGAAATCAATGTTTTCCATACCATAAGCGGTTAATTGCACTCTGGCGCCGAATCGTTCGGTATTGTAATTGAATCTAACCCATGCGTCATTTCCCGAACCAAATACCGATGACCTGAACGACTGGATTTCATTCCCCCCCTGATAGGGAAAGGGGTCGGGAGCTCTGTCAGTTAACACGCCTTCCTTGGCAAAAGAACCGGTAAATGATCGTAAATAAAACGGATCCCAAACCGAATTCAACCCAAAAGAGAACAGATTATCCTCGGCAAAAAGACCGGCTGTTATAAAAAGGAGTATTGCAAACGCAACAAACAATTTTTTCATTTTGCACCTCTTAATATGAAACATGAATGCCCAGAGGAATGGCAAAATCAACATAACCCGCATTAGATCTTGCCCTGAATTCAGGCTCCTCATAAGAAAATGTATTTAATGCGAATAACAAGCCGCCCGTCAGTTTTGCGTTAAAATGTTTTCCGTAAGCGAAATGTAAACCGGCGCCGCCATAAATTTCAAAACGGTTTATTATAGCGGTTGCCACAGTGGTTTTTCCCTGTTTTAATGTAAAAAGACCTAACTGGTTGGCAATCTGTAAATCCACAATCAGCGTTTCATTTACCTGATAGCTTGCTCCCAGGACATTGTTCAATCCAAAATATCTTTCTGACAGATTGTCATTATCTACCAGCCAATACTCGTATATCCATGCAGGCCTGTATAGATCCCCGGTTCTAAAATCCGGGTCATTGCTATGAGTGACCAGATTTTCATTAAATCCGTTTACCGAGGCGAACGTCACATTATTATTAAAAGATATGCCAAGGTTTTCAATCCCGTTGTAATGTAACCTCAGATCAATGCCATTGTAAAACGGAAGCTCGGCTTTTTTCCATTGCGCCCACCATAAAAGTTCTTTTTCGGCGGCATTCCCCGGGAAGTTGGCGCTCCTCAAATCATTTAATACACTGGTGTTCCATACTTCGTAAAGCCCTGAATAACCGAGAGTTACCCCCAGAGCCGGGAAAAACGGCAGCTCATCTACATTAAAAAATATGCCGAATTCGTGGGTTTGGCCTTTTGTATCTATAGCATGGAAAAAGGTGCCGGCTGGTCCGGATTTTTTTGTCATGCCCATCTCTCTATATTTATACACAGCCGAAACCATAAAAAGATCCATTATTCTGGCGCTTTCCGCGCGAAAAACCACACTTAAATTCCTGTCCAGCAGTAAATTATCCCCATGCGGATCATATCTGCCGGTTTGATTAAACGACCAATACGACTCCAACGCCGACGCGAAAGGACGGCCCATCATTTCCACAAGATTTCCCATTGCCAGTGTAAATGTTACCGGTTTCGTGTTAATATCAAACAGAATACCAGCAGGATACTGTTCCAGGATTTCTCTTGATTGATCGATTATGTTACCGGCCGGTGAAAATACATTGAGCGTATCCACAGTGTTAAACTCAGCGTACCCCGTGGGAACACCCGGCCTCCAATAGCCATAGGGGAAGTTTGTTTCGGTAATATATACGACATTTCTGGCATGATACCTGCTTGTCATGGTACCGGAAGGTATTACAACACCCATTGAATTTTTTTTGTACAATAACGGAGAGTCAGAAACATGATATGCGGGAATACTCCCATACGGGCCGATATTCCCCGCCAGAATCCTGAGGCTGATATTATCATCAAACCAGGGGCCAAGGGTAAACCATCCGTTCCATTCGCTCAGATGTATATCGTTTATCCCGGTGCCGTAGGCGGATAATTTTAACAGAGTGCCAAATTTTTCGGTTTCAAAATTAAATTTAACCCAAATATCCAGACCGTTACCGTAAGCGGGCGGTTGAAACAACCTTGTTTCAGCCCCGCCCTGATACGGGAACGGATTATGCGGAGGAATAAGGGGGTTTCCGGTTTCACCTTTGCCTTCTTCGTCGTCATCGTTAAAAGAACCGTTAAAAGAACGAATGGAAAATACATCCGAAACCGTATCTACCCCAAAAGAAAACAGTTTATTGTCCTGTTCTTCCTCTTCCGCAAGACCGCCGGCGGCTGCCATGAACAAAATCAGCATAGCAATAAGCAATTTCATAATTTACCTCCAATTGTTTATATGTACTACGGTATAACCACCGGTCCGGCGGCTGCGCCTATAGGCGGCGCTGCCGTGTTAATCGGGTTATTGAAAAAGTCTCGTGTAATGCCGACACCGGCTGTCCACGGTGTTGGATAATCGGTAAGTTCATCTACCGATCTATACCCGGCTGCCTGATGACCATGAATGTGACCATTCCATGCGCTTCTCAAAACAGTTGCATCCGTTGTAGTTAAGTTGGCTACTACCGGTAGCACCCGGCCCGCTTCAATAGCTGGGGAACCAGCCTGGGGGCTAAACCATTGCGCCCTCATACGCAGGCGGTCGGGATTGACATAAGCCCTGATTTTTTGCGGGTCATTAAAGTCCGTCTGCGGTAACCGGTCATTCCGTAATTGCCTGAATATGGCGGTCTTTTCGCTTTGATCAAGACTTTGAATTCTTAATTGAGGGTTTATCCACATATTGCCGCTTGTTTGCGTGCTGTCGGGATTGGTATTATTCGTAATACTGGCAATTTGATTACCGCCATAACCGTTGTTGGCATTGCCGCTGTTTACAAACTGGCTCTGGTTTGGCGCCCAGAAAATGTTATTCCTGAGAACGCCGCCCTGGAAACCTCCGGCAGCGGGATTACGGCTGGCTGTCGGCGGGTTGTGGTTGTCGCCGATGCGTACAACACCGACTGGACCGTCTTTTACAATGATATTATTTAAAAACCGCACCTGTTTATTCAATTCACCTGAAGATGATGTATTCCCGACAATGCCAACATCATAGCCGTCCCCGATGTAGAATGTATTGTTATGCACCAGCGGTACTCTCGAATGGTCGGTATAACCGCCCCAGGCATAGTGAATCAGAGACTGCCCTCTGGGATAGTTTACATAGGAATGGTCGTTTGGCCGATCATATTGTGCGCGCGGATCGAGGGGATCGGTTGTTGGGTCGGTAAGCCCGGCAAGCCATTGACCGCCGGTACCGTCATTTACACTGATGTTATAACGGAAAATAGCACGGTTTTGGCTTCCCATAAAGAGTATGGTCCCGCCGACATTATGATGGCTAAAATTATATTGGTAAATAACATTGTTACACTCGCCGTCTACGTCCCATGCCTCGCCGTCAAGGTTGCCGTACATGGTTCCATAACTTTCGTTAAACTGGTACAGAATTCTGTTCGCTACATACGCCCAGTTGGAAGCGTAATTCCCGCTGCCGTGATCGCCGGCATTGGCATCCTTGATCAGGTTGCTTTCTACCAGGGAGTCATAGCTTCTTGACATTACCATGCCGTCTCCGGCAACCATTTCGATAAAATTGCCCCGGAAAACCATATTGTAGCCCCAGTTACCATGCTGGGTACGCAGGCCTTCCAGTCCGGTACGTTTCACTATGCAGTATTGCACTGTTGTTTCAGTCGCGACTACAATGAAACCGCCGCCCTTGCCCCCAGTGGTACCGGGGGTACCGAATTCATTGCTTGTATATTGACGGTAGGAATTACCGTTATTGTTATGCAGGGTCTGACCGTCATGGGCATAGATGTACTCCATTATGAAGCCGCGCGCATGGTTGGGATATTGATTACCGCCATGAACAGCGACAACCGCAAGATTTTTGGGAACAATCCGCTCATCCCAGTGGGTTCTGAGCAAATCCGGGTTAGACGCAATCTCGGGGAACCGGTAACTGTTCGTTGCCTCAAGATTTCTCACATGCCAAAAGTCCTGTTCATTAAAATTAATGGCACCGGACTCTCCGTAGGGATTATCGGCTGCCAGATGCGGAGTGCCGTTCCCGTTAATAATCGGGCGTTTATTGGAACTGTAATACACATTCAACATACCACTGACTTCTTCTGTGTCGTATAAGTCAATGACAATCCGCCTTTCCGCAGTGCCGTTCCCCTGCGGGGACAGCATCCCGCCGTTGCCGCGCGCCGCCAGATGCGCCGCCCGGTTGCTGTTGTAGGAACCTACGCCGTTCCAAATACTGTTAGCTTCCAAAAGAATATGGTCACCGGGCTGGAATACGGTGTTATTTACTTTCTCCAGTGTTCTCCATGCGGTAATGGGAGTTCTGCCGTCATTGGAGTCATTCCCGCGTTCGGCATCAACGTAGTACGTAAATCTGCCCGGCACCGTGGTTTTGCCAAGGGATACCAGAGTTCCCGTTCCTTCAAATTCCATATACCCCTTGTAAGCCTGCGCCTGTAAAACAGCCGAGTTGATTATCTGCCCGTCCAATGCGGCATACACTACAGCGCTGAACCATCTGTCCGGCCGCCCTGTAGGATAGGAAACCGCTGCACCGGGCTGGATGGTTGTATTGGTGACTTCGGCTCTTTGCATGACTGTACCGGCGGAATTTATCTGGCCTTCCGCTACATACACGGTATAACTGACACCGGGAATATCTTCGCCGGCGGGATTTTTTGCCGCCGTAAAACTATACTGTACATGCCCAAAATTATTTACATTCCAACCGGGTCCGTCACCGGTAAAAGTCAACACCGGCGCTGTACTGAAAATAGTGTATGCCTGCGCCTGGATTACAGCCGAAGTTATGGTATAATTTCCTCTCCTTGCGTATACTACGGCGCTGTACCACGAGCCGGGTGTTCCGTCTGAAAAAGTAAAATTCGTATCGGGGGATAACCCGGTAAATACCGTTCCCTGCCGCCTGACAGTGTCAGCCGTTGTTATCTGTCCGGGCGCAATGTACACTGTGTAAATAACGCCTTCGGAGTCTCCGCCGGCAGCCGGTGTAAATCCGTACCGAATCCACCCCTGGTTGGCACTATTCCATTCCGGCACATCACTGGTAAAAGTCAGAACAGGCGCTGTGGTAAAGTCGCCTTGCTGCAAGTCTTCGAATTCAAAAGCCTGCGCCCGCGCAACGGATGAATATGCTTTATCTTCATTAAGCTCGACACGCACCACGGCGCTGTACCATTCGCCTGCGGTCCCGGTGAAGACTTGTGCGGCAATGGGAAGCCTTGTTTCTTCATAAATTTTATTATCTATCACATCATCAACTTCATGATGCTCACCTTCGGCGATAAAGACGGTATAAGCGGCGCTGATGCTTGCATTGTTACCGTCTCTTGCCGGGGAAAAACTGTATTGTATCTTTCCGTTGTCAGCGGCAATCCAGTTTGGATTATCGCTTGAAAAAATCAGTTCCGGCGGCTCCGCAAAGGCCGAATGCCCCCGCCCCTGCACAACCTCGGAAAAATCGGTATAGTTGTCTTTTACCGCCATCACCACGGCGCTGTACAATACACCGGGGGTACCGGCAAAAATGCCCGGTGTATCCGGCATTAGAGGGAGTCCGTCATTGTCTGAAATCTGTGTTCCGGGGCCTCCTGCGATAATAACTTCAATGAGTTCATTATGGTCAGAAACTACACCGGGGACTACAAACACTGTATAGGTAACATCTTCAATTTCACCGCCGAATCTGTCTTTCGCGGCGGTAAAACTGTATTGTATCTGCCCCTGATTAGCCAACCCCCAGTTGTCCGTTTCGCTGCTGGCAAAAGTGAGTTCCGGCCTTGTCGAAAAAACACTGGCATGGGGAATATCCAGGCCTATCCCTTCGCAGGCGTTAAAAACCAATACTGCCGCTAAAACCGTCAGGTTTAACCCTGTAAGCAATTTTTTTCTCTTCTCTTTCATAGCCATACTCTCCTTTTAAATTGTTAATCCCAGTAACTTCGTATCCACGTTGGAATGGTAAAATTACCGGCGTTGCCATTGGCTGTTTTTGAACAGTCAGCCACCAGGACATCGTCCGGGCCGCTGGTAGCATTACGCCGGTACGACTGCGCCGCAGTCATGTTCTGAATTGTCCCGTTAAAGGTAGTCAGAACAACTACCGCGTCTGCACGTATGGCGTGGTTAAAGTTGCTCGTTGTATTTGCCAGGGCCGGATCGGGATTCGCTCCGTAAATGGTGCCGCCGACCTTCATGAATGTGCCGTTGACAATGACAGCTCCCGCAGCGGGCCTGGTATACGTAGCAGCGCCAGTCAGCCGGTTGCCTGCAATTACCCCGCCGGTCATGTAAAAACTGCTCTTTCCGTGGTTTTGGGCACTGTTGTTGAAGTGGGATATAACCGCAGCACGGGGAGAATTCGGATTTGCAGTTTGGTTTACCGTATTGCCGGATATCTCGCCGTCGTGCATGACAATAATTACATTCTGATCAACAGCTATAGTAGAGTGGGTTTGGGCCACACCAGTGCCGGTAGCGGTTAGGGTGTTGCCTGTTATTCTCCCCCGGTTAATCAAAACCATTCCGCCATAAGATCCGCCGCCCACCGTCAGGGCGCCCCCGGTATTTCCATCGCCAGATGCAGAATTATCCCTTATTTCTCCGCCGTCAAGAATCAGCTTGCCACCGTCTCCCAGCATGATAAGAGCGGCGCTTCGGGAAGCAACAGCCGGGTCTCTCCTTAAGACAATGTACTCGTCAATAATCATGGTGATATTGTTCTGCGCCCAGCGGGGTGTTACATTGCCTACATTAATGTAGATGGTCCGGGGGTTAGCGGAATTCACATTCGCCGTTGTTGTGGTAAATATAATGGTAGCGCCGCCAAACTGGCGGTCCCGGAGGAGGTCAGCCTGGCTAAAGCTATTCCATGGTCCGTTCACCGTCACGTTCTGATCAGAATCCAGTACAATGGTAATAACCTCGCCCTCTCGGGGATGATCAGCATGTCTGGCTGACTGCGTACCCAATTTATTGGCGTTTAATATATTGTTGTACATCTGGCCGCCGGTACCGTCTGTAATTGACGTATCCCTCACACCGTTGCGGTAAAAGCCCGCTTCATCTTCCCAGGTATCTTTCACCCGCCGTATTTCGCTGCGGACAATAAACTGGGGTATGACCGGTAATTGTACATCTGCGGCCACGCTCCTTGCCGCGCCTGCCGCAGTGGTGGCAACCCTGATGATTTCACCGTACCGGGCAGATTCGCTCATGGTCAGGTTCCAGACTGCGTTATTGGTCCCCGATACGGGAGAAGCGGCGGTTATGTTCCTGGTGACAATGCCAACATCCATCTGGGTTCCGCCTACAGGGACTGTTACAGAAGCGTAATTAACCCAGGGAGTGCCATGCACTTTTACCTGGAACAACGAAGGCGTTATGGCTACCGGTTTATCAAAGGCAAGCCGCAGGACTAACGGGGCATGGTTTTCTATCAAGCCCCTTACGATCCGGGGCGGCTCTTCATCAATGTTCATTTGAGTGCCGAAATTGACAAGTTCAATAGTGCGGCTAAAGTCTACCAACAGGTTATTATTGGCATCGCTTGCAGTTCCAAGGTTCCTGTTGTAGTGAAGGGTAAAGTCCGTTTCGTTCCAGGACGGCCAGTCATTCATGGCAAATGTCAGGGTTGTTGTGCCGGAGCCGGTAACGCCGGTAAACGTGCGGGCAGTCTCCGACCCTGTAAGGCTAAACCCGGTAGTATTTGCCGTTACCGCCTTGTTAAAGGTGACAACCAGATTTCTGGCGTTTGTTTGGCTGAACGGACTGCCCGCATCAATGGCAGCGCTGACAGCAACAGGCCTGCCATGATCATTTTCCGTAAATCCGGTCAGTGATACCTGTCTGTCAAACGTAGCCACCGCCACATCTGAGGCAGTGTTGTCTACAACATTGCCCAATGCCCCGTTATAACTGAGGGTTACAGTCTCGCCAAAAGCAGGTTTAAGATTCAGGGTAAACGTCAGGGTTGTTGACCCGCTGCCGCTTACTGCCATTATATTGGTGGCTGTGGCGGAACCGCTGACAGAAAACCCTTGAGTGTTGGCAATGTTTACCGCCCTGTCAAATCCCAAAACCAGGCTGGTGGGTGAATCGGAACTAATGGCCGCGTTTTCAGGCACCGGGGGTGTCTGGAACTGCCCCGATGTTATTACCGGGATATTCGTAAAGCTTTCGGCCCTGTTTCGTCCGTCTGAAATACTTCCGGTAACCGAATTGTATGACAGGGTAAGCCCGGCGGCTACTTCGGCAACCGCGGGAGCCCTGCTTAATGTAAGAGTCAGCGTATCGCCGCTTACCAGATGATTCGTAAATGATACACCGGGAGCGCCGTTCAGCATAAAGCCGCCCCGGCCGGATTCGCCGCTCAGATGTTTTGTATATTGAATAACGAGACTGGTTGAAGCGCTTGCGTTCAGTGTAATTTCTTCAACTTCCGGCCCATTATATTCTTCTTCGGAAAAATTAGTGAAATTAATGGTTTCGGATCCTCCCAGCTTACGCCAGCCTTCGGCATCTACGACATTGCCTGTTTCACCGTTATATACCACACGGAGAGCATTGCCGCCTGTTGCCGTAATTTCCGACCAGACAGGCGACCGGTTCAGAATAATGGTTAATCTGTTTGCGCTTACACTGTGGCTCATGTACACGAAAGCTCCGGCAGTGGTATTCTCAATTGAGAAACCCGCAAGGCTTGTCAGTACAGGCGGTTTGTCGTAGGTAATTACCAGCCTGTCCGAAATGCTGTGCTCCAGGCCGTCTATTTCCACAGTCTGCATAGCCGGTCCCGGTTCAACTTCCCGCAAGTTATTCGTTACCGGACGGCCAGTGAAACTTGCAAGACTGACACCGTTATTATTTATTGTTCCGGCTGTATCATTGTAGCTTATGGTTATCACATGCCCGTACAATATGGGATCGGCGCCGGCCAGGGTAAAAATAATTCTGTTGTTGGCAATGGCTGAACTTTGTATTGTCAGATTTGTTGTATTCCTGCTGATGGTAAATCCGGCATGATGAGTCTGGCTGGTTGCGCTTATGTCTCCGTTAAATATTGCCTCGACCGTTACTGTCTGAATAGCGCTTACCGAGTTAATTGTTCCCGCGCTAACAAACAACGGCGGGGGTGCATCCCCAACCCGCACGGAAAAAGCGGCATCACCCGCATGGGTTATTATTTCACCTTCGGGCGTATAACTTACTATTATCAGTGTTACCGTAATGGCGGAATTTGTGCCGGGCGCCGCGTCATTTCTGAATGTCAATGCTCCGGTAGTCCCATTTATGGCGGAGATAACGCTTTCACCACCGGTTCTGGTAAATCTGATCTCATTTCCGGATGCCGCCGCGTCAATTTCATTCAGGTTAAGCAAACCGGCAGTACTGCCGGCAGGGCGGGAAAGCACTCCTGCCTCCAGCGGGTACCTCGGAATCAAGGATACCGGCACTCTGACCACTCTGCCTTTTAATGTCAAAGGATTTGCATTGAGAATATACCCGATTATTACATCACCTGATCCGTTAATGGTGAGTTCGCCTGTATCCGGGTCTATTGCTGCCACGGAACTATTACTGGAGTACCAGGGATTAGAGCCCTTGTCAGGCTCGTTCGTCGTGGCGAATACACCGGTTTTTCCCACATAAAGCATGCCGCCGCTAATGTCAATGTCAACATTGATAAACTGACAGCCAATATAACTGATATCTACCCTGCTGAGCAGTCCGCCCTGGCTGTCATCGGTTGTAAAAAACACAAAAGCATCGAATGTATTATTGCCGGGATCATTTATCAGTAATTGAATGGTAAATACTGCCGAATCCCCTGACGGGATGATCGCGGTTGCCGGAGAAATTGAAAAAATATTTCCTCCCGGCCCGGTTATTTCCGTAAGGATAGTCAGAGCTTCTACGCCGGTATTGGTAATGGTAACAACCGGATCTGCGGGTCTGATAAATTGGGCTCCGGTTAACGTAAACAATTCTATCTCATTATTATCCAGTAAAAAACCGTAAAGAGTTTGACTGGTGCCATTTTCAGGAATAAAGTTATTAATGGCTATTTCAAGGACTGTAGCGGCATTATTAATTTCGGCCTGCGTAGCGTCGTCATCATCCTGTACGATATAGGCCGCTTCGAGAGCGCTATTGAGGTTATCCCATACAAACTGGGTAACCCATTGTATGGATGGTGGTAAATCCGTGCCATCCACGCTGATGATTATACCTGTCATAACTGTTTCAGCATCGATTATTTTTAGATTCAAATCAGTTTTGTCAGCGGCACTCCAGCTTAAGCCCCAATTCCATACATTATCATCCTCAGCGTTCTCAATGGCTGCTACTATATCGTCGTATGAATTCTCTATCTCCGCAATCGTGGGATTCGGCAGCAGGGATACTCTTCTGGCTTCGTCACGGGCTCTTACCAATTCATCGTACACTTCATGCGGAACCCATTTCTGGGTAGTCGCCACATCATTTCCATCGTTAGATCCCCTGGTTATTGCCAGCAGAATATTGGCCTCCGCCACTTTATCCTGAAGCTCCTGCCTTGTTATTGATGATTGAATATTTGCAATTGGCCCCGTTGGAGAAGGACATCCTGTAACCACAAAAATAAGCATTGTGGTTAAAATAACGCCAATTAAAAACCTGTTTTTCATATACACCTCCAAGTAAACACCTGCTTTCCTATTACAATATACCACCAAACCAGCCATTCGCATATATAATATTTACGAAATGTATATTAATATTTTTAGATTGACGGTATCCCATTATTATTGACTATTGCCCTTAATAGGGATAACGTGGTTTTCAAGGATGATAAAGAACGCAAATTTACAGTTTAAGATCGCTTTTACTGTTACAGCGTATATTGTGGGTATAGGGATAACCGGTAATTTGTTCCTGTTTTTTTACCTTCAGGAAGCAGTGTCCCGGAAGTCGGAACAGTTGAACCGGGCATACATCCAAACAGTGTGTTTTCAGCTGGACCGGAATTTTGATAATGTTTTTTCGCTTGCCGCCTTGTGCGCCACAGAACCGGCAGTGCTGCAACTCATTTCCAGGGATTACCGGCAGGAACGGGAGATTATTATAGATTCCCTTGGTGTACAGGACCAGATGAATGCTTTTTTACGGGCAAGCCCGATCAACTCATACATCGACAAACTGATACTTTTTAACAGCCAGGATATATTTGTACAGGCTCAGGGCAGGCAGGTGGGGGCTCCGGCAGACCTGGACAATATCCGGCAACTGTCAATATACACCCGGTTTATCGCCGATAACCTTCCCTGGGTAAGCGGTTTTGGCCAATCAATCAGTACGGTCAGATCACAGGATGCCTACCAACTGCTTTTCCGGGTATACGGTTCTTTCCAATACAGCACAGAAGCCTTCATCTATTTGGAAACCGGGATAGATATGATTACTGCCTCGCTGAGGGAATATCCCTACCATGCCGATAGAGGGAAAATATTTGCCTTCATTCCCGCAAGCGGAGAGGTTATTCTCCATGACAGTCCGCATCTTACAATACCGCAGGAAGGGGGTATGGTTTTTATCCCGCCGGATACGGATTCTTCTTTCCGGTTCCGCGAAGGCAGGCGGAATTTCCGGCTTGACCGGATACCGCTGGAAAACGAAAACCTGATATTGTACAACCAGACAGATGTAACCAGTTTTGCCTTTGACGATCAGAGAATACTCTATACCGTACTCGGAACCGTTCTTCTGTCCCTGCTGGCTGCCGCAGGGATGACATTAGTCCTGTCTGTTTTTTTAACCCGGCCAATTTACGCACTTATCGGCAGAATTCGAAAAATCTCCGTAGAAAAAGATTTTTCCCACGACCCGGAAATTGAAAAGCGGGGAGATGAGATCGGGCTCATTGGCAAGGCGTTAAATGAAATGTCCGCCGACATTGCCAATTACCTGATAAAAATACAGGAACATTACCAGCAGCAAAAAAGTACTGAAATTGCCCTGTTACAAACCCAAATCAATCCGCATTTTTTGTACAATACCCTGGATTCAATCCAATGGATGGCAAAAATTCAGAACAATAACGCCATTGCCGACATTATAAAACGCCTCATCAACCTGCTGCAGGGGATCGCAGGACAGACAGGAGTCATCACCCTGGCAGAGGAACTGCTTGTTCTGGAAGACTATACAGAATTGATGTCCCTAAGGTATATGGGGAGTTTTCGCATAGTGAATACCATTCCCGAAGATTTTCTGGATTGCCGTATCCCTTTGCTTACTTTACAGCCCTTTGTGGAAAACGCCATCCTCCACGGCATAATTCCTTCCGGCAGGTTCGGTACCATTACCCTGAGTACAGCCGGCGAAGGAGAATTCCTTAATATAATCGTGCATGATACCGGCGTGGGGATAGACCCGGAACTGCTGGCAAATATCAAAACGAAAAGCGGCAAGAAACGTCAGGGTAACCCTTCTCTTAACCATATTGGTATAGCAAATGTAGAAGAACGGCTGAAAATGTACTTTGGCGAATCCTGCGGCATCTCATTTACCAGCCGGCCGGGTGAATATACTGAAGCGGTAATAAGAATTAAAATGGAACGCTGAGGCGCTATGTATCGGGTATTACTGGTAGATGATGATCCCCTCGCACTTTCGGGAGTAAAAGGCCTAATCGACTGGGAGAAAAACAACTGCATCATTTTGGGAACTGCTACCAACGGAAATGCGGCACTGGCTTTGATGAGGAAGACGCAGACCGATGTGGTCATTTGCGACATAACAATGCCCGGTATTACCGGACTGGACGTACTAAAACAAGCCTATACCGAATTCCCCGGAACGGTATTCATCATGCTGACGAACCAGGATGATTTTACATTTGCCCGGGAATCGCTGCATTACCGGGTGGCTGAATACCTGGTTAAAAATGAACTGGAAGCGGCAGTGCTGGAAAAAGCGCTGGAACGGGCCATTACGGAGTATGAAACCCGGAACAAACTGCACCGGATTGATGAAACAGACACATTGCTCGCGGCCCGGATCCGGCAAGATCTGATTCAAACAGCGATTGAGCATTTTTTACGCGGTCCTGCCCTGCTGCCCAATGAAATGGCGCTGCTTATGGAAGAAGGGATGCTCAGCAATTTTGCATTTGCATTTATTCCCATTAATTATGCAATCCTGCCGGAATACCCCTATCTTCCCGAAGACGGCTTTAAAAAAATTTTCACATGGGAAATGGAAATCGCCAAGCACCTGGCCGGTTCTTTCTTTTCCCATGTACTGTTGCTGCCATGTCCCCCGCGGAATATTTACCATGATTTATTACTGTTTGCCTGGAATTTACAACCACACACATGGGATTCCGATATAACCCGTTTCAAAGAACAACTTGTCAAGACATCCGGCCAGATTACCAGGCTGGGTGTAGATCTTATCGCTTCAGATTTTTTTGAGTCGGAAGAAGCGGAAAAGAGTCCCGGTCAGGCCCTGTTTAGTATCGAAGATCAGTATTACCGCAAAAAAAAGGGGATGTATTCTGAAGCTGTCCAAAAAGCTCTGCAATATGTTCTTAACCATATTGAAGAACGGATCATGCTGCAGGATGTGGCAGACTTTGCCAACATCTCGCCGGGGTATCTTTCCACCCTGTTCAAGCGTGAATTTAACCAGAGCCTGATGGATTTTATCAACCAGACAAAGATTGATACGGCCTGCGAATTGCTGCGAAAAAATACATTACGGATAAATGAAATTGCCCATACTCTGGGATATGAAAACGCCTTTTATTTCTCCAGGCTTTTCCGGCAATATACCGGCCTTAAGCCATCTGAATATAGAGCAAAAGTTATGAATGAAAACTGATATCATAAAAAATGTCCCCCCAGCTTAAAATTTGCACTTGTAGATAAAATCAAAACAACATAGATTGTAGTTACCCGTATTCTGGAGGTTTACGATGAAGGTACTTGCGCCGCGCAGCACGCTCCGGCAGATGAGCCGGTGCTGGCAGCTCTATGTAATAATGCTGCTTCCATTGCTGTTTATTCTGGTTTTCAGTTATGGTCCGATGTTTGGGGTGCAGATAGCGTTTAAAAACTTTCGGCCAAGAGACGGTATTTGGGGCAGCCCCTGGGTAGGTTTTGAACATTTCAGAATATTTTTTAATTCATTCCAGTTCCGGCGGGTTTTAACCAATACCCTGGGAATCAGTTTCTACGGTCTTCTGGTAGGCTTTCCCATTCCCATTATGCTGGCAATTCTCATCAATGAAGCCTCCAATAAAGCATTCAAACGAAGCGTACAGCTTATCACATTCGCCCCCTATTTTATTTCCACCGTAGTAATGACGAATATGGTTCTTATGTTTATATCCATCTATGGCGGACCGATAAATAATCTCATTGCCGCGCTTGGCGGCGACCGGATAGATTTTATCGCCAGACCGGAATATTTCAAATCGATTTTCGTCTGGTCGGGAATATGGCAGAGCATGGGGTACAGCTCCGTAATATATATTGCCGCCCTGTCCGCCATCGATCCGACTCTTTACGAGGCAGCTACGATAGACGGAGCCAGCAAATTCCAGAAAATACGGCATATAGACCTGCCGGGCATCGCCCCCACTATTGTTATTTTATTAATCCTCAACAGCGGACAAATCATGAATGTAGGCTTTGAAAGAATCCTCCTTATGCAGAACAATTTAAATATGTCCTCATCGGATGTGATTTCCACGTATGTATACCGCATGGGGCTGGAAAATGCCCAGTACAGTTTTTCTGCGGCGGTAGGTTTGTTTAACTCGGTCGTTAATACGATCCTTCTGGTTGTGGTTAATCAAATAGCCCGCAAGCTGGGTGAAACAAGCCTGTGGTAGGAGGTTGAATATGAAACGGGGCATACATAAAACAATCGGCGGAGATTGGGTATTTTCACTCTGCTGCACAATTATTCTTGGATTGATAACACTTACCGTACTCTACCCTCTGATTTATATTGTCAGCGCTTCTTTTTCCAGCAGTCTGGCGGTAATGCAGGGCAGGGTCTGGCTCTGGCCGGTAGAACCGACTCTGGACGGCTATACAGCGGTGTTCCGATCTTCCCAGGTACCCAGAGGTTTTATGAACAGCATTTACGTTATGTGCGTGGGAACAGCCGTCAATGTGATACTTACCATCGCCCTGGCATATCCACTTTCCCGCAAGGATCTTTACGGACGCAATGTTTTTATGGCGCTCATCACTTTTACCATGCTGTTTTCCGGCGGGCTTATCCCCAGTTTCCTTCTGGTCCGTTCGCTGGGTTTGTTCAACACCCACTGGGCGATCATTCTGCCCGGTGCGGTTGGGGTGTTCAACGTGATTGTCGCCCGCACATTTTTCCGCAGCAATATACCCAACGATCTGCACGAAGCGGCCGTGATTGACGGCTGCAGCGACTTCCGCTTCCTTTTCAAGGTGGTCGTTCCGCTTTCTGCGCCGATTATAGCGGTGCTCACCATGTTTTATGCCGTAGGTCATTGGAATTCATTTTTTAACGCGATGATTTACCTGCGTGATCCGGAACTGAAAACCCTGCAGTTGGTTTTACGGGATATTCTAATCATGAATGAAATGGCTGATGATATGCTTGGCGATACCTCAGCCCTCATCAGGCAGCAGGGTTTGTCGCAGCTGCTCAAATATTCGCTCATGGTGATTGCCAGCCTGCCCATGCTTATATTGTATCCGTTTATTCAGCGGCATTTTGTCAAAGGGATAATGGTCGGAGCGATAAAAGGTTAAGGTAAAAGGTAAGAGGTAAGAGTATGAGACTATTTAGAATTGTATTGCTGGTTGTGTTGGGGGCGTTGGGGCTTTTTGCGTGCAGGGAGAAGCGGCCTTCGCTGGCGGAACTCATGGAACATACTGCGGTTACCGCAGCGCCGGGAGAGCTGCCTCTTACCGAGGAAAGAGCGGAACTCACGGTATTGGTAAACAAGCCGCCGTGGGTTTCCGACTTGAACCGCAATGAATCCACCGCATGGTACGAGGAATATACGAATGTCCGCGTCAGGTATATCCATGTCCCGCAGCACGGCCAAAGGGAAACAACCAATTTACACATAGCCGCCGGAGACTATCCCGACATTATCATGAACGCCGGGATGAGCACCATAGACGAGATTAACTACGGCAGCCAGGGTATTTTTATTCCGTTAAACGATCTGATAGAAGAACACGGCTACTGGTACAATAAGGCAATTGAGCGAATCCCTATTCTTCCGGCGGCCATCACCCAGCCTGACGGAAACATTTACGGCCTTCCCAACATCAACGAAGCTTTCCATACATTTTACAGCATAAAAGCATGGATTAACCAGGACTGGCTGGATAACCTGGGGCTGCAAATGCCGGAAACAACGGAAGAATTTTACCAAACACTCAGGGCCTTCCAGACCCAGAATCCCAACGGCGACAGAACCAGGGGCGACGAAATTCCCTTTATGGGATACTTCAGGCCCAATGTGTTCCAGCCGGTGCCGTATGTTTTCCTGCTCAATTCTTTTGTGTACTTTAACCCCAATAATTACCTGGCCATGAACAACGGAAACGTGGTATTTGTGGCCAATACGGAAGAATTCCGCGAGGGGCTGCGCTATGTTGCCCGGCTGGTGGACGAAGGGCTTTTACACCGGGCTTCTTTTACCCAAAACATCGATCAAGCCCGGCAGTTGGGAACGAGCCCGGGCGCCCCGCGTATCGGCGCTTTTACCGACTTTGTCTGGTGGAATTTTGTGGGAGACAGGCTGGACACGCCGGAACACCGCGCAGACAACTATGTGGCCATTCCGCCCCTGCGCGGTCCACAGGGCGTTCGTTATGCCCTGGAAACAGGCAATGGTTTCAACCCGGCATGGGCGCAAATAACCGATAATGCCAGAGACCCCATTCTCGCCTTCCGCTGGCTGGATGCCATGTATTCGCTGGAAGCGACAAAAGTCCTCCAGCTTGGCATTATGGGGAGGGTGCGCGACGATCCCGATCCGGGCGCTCTGGGAATTAACCGTCTGCCCGCTATCTGGAAACTGCTGGTAATACCAAACGCTCCCCCGGAAAGCCCCTACTACGCCCCCCAGTTTCTGGGCAACCGCACTTCGGAACTCCGGCTGGGAGAGCAGGCAGACTGGGATAATCCCGTCACCTACCATGACCGCGAGCCCAAACTGTACCGGGAAACACTGGAGAAATATTACCCCCACCGGCCGCCGGAAGGAGTGGCGCTCCCGCACAACCTCAACTATACCACCATTGAAGCGGCCGAACTGGGCCGCATGGCTAACCAGATAAATACCTTTGTCGGGGAAAGCATTGTCGCCTTTATTACCGGAAACAAAAATCTGGACAGGGACTGGGCTTCTTATATCGGGGAATTCAGGCGGCTTGAGCTTACACAATATTTACAATTAATTCAAAATGCCTACAATCGGCAGTACCGTTAATTTCAGGAGATTTAGTATGGATCTTAAAACATACATAGCGGCGATCAGCACAGTACTTATCGTTCTCTTTGTGAGCTGCGGCAACAGGCGGGAGCAGATTCCCCTGTCTGTGCTTATGGAGCAGACTGCGGTGACTGCCGCACCGGGACAATTCCCTTTAACCAAAGAAAAATCGGAGCTTACCGTTTTGCTGGCAAAACCGGCGCATATATCCGATCTCAACAATAATCTGGCAGCCGAATGGTACGAAGAACTGACCAATGTCCGCGTCAGGTATATCCATACTCCCTACCACACCGCAAGGGAATCCGCTAATCTGCATATCGCTACCGGTGATTATCCGGACATCATCATGTTCAGTTGGATGACGACGATGGATGAAATTAACTATGGCAGTCAGGGGATATTCGTTCCGCTGAACGAGCTTATCGAGCAACACAGCTATTGGTTCCATAAAGTTACCGAACAAATCCCCGATGTTATTCCGGCAATAACCCTGCCCGACGGAAAAATATACGGCCTTCCCAACATCAATCAAACGTTATACACATTTTATCAGCATAAGGCCTGGGTAAACCGGGATTGGCTGGACAGGCTGGGGCTTGCAATGCCCGAAACAACCGAAGAATTTTATGAGATGCTCAAGGTATTTCAAACCATGGACCCCAACGGTAACGGCAGGGACGATGAAATCCCCATGATGGGTTATTTCGGGGTTAACACCCAAAGCTGGCCTTATCCATTCCTCCTCAATTCTTTTGTGTATTTTGACCCCCAAACATTTCTTGCGCTGGAAGACGGCCAGGTTGTTTTCACAGCCGACACGGAAGAATTCCGGGAAGGCCTGCGTTTTATCGCCCGGCTTGTTGACGAAGGGCTTTTACACCGGGCTTCTTTTACCCAGAATGTGGATCAAGCCAGGCAGTTGGGGATGACACCGGACGCAGCGCGCATCGGCGTATTTACCGATTTGCTTTGGGGAGGCGTCGTAGGAGACAGGCTTGATATGCCGGATTTCCGCGCAGATAATTATATCGCAATTCCTCCCCTGCGGGGCCCTCGCGGGGTACGCTACGCCCAGATTACCAGTGTGGGCATTAATCCGGCCTTTGCCAATATTACCGATAATGCCAGAGACCCGGTTTTGGCTTTCCGCTGGCTGGAGGGAATGTACAGCGAGGAAGCGACAAAAAATCTCCGCCTGGGAATCAAAGGGGTGATACACGATGACCCCGACGAGGGCGCTCTTGGCATAAACAGACAACCCGCCCTCTTTAAAACTTTAGTTTATGAAGGCGAACCGCCGCATGTAAGCCCCTACTTTGCTCCCATGCTCCTGGGCAATCAGCATGTGAATTTCAGGATTGGCAGGCAGACAGACTGGAATGATCCGGAAATTATTTTTGAGACAGAAGTAAAGGCATATCTTGAAACCGTAGAAAAATACCATCCTTTCCGGCCCCCGTCCGGCGTGTATTATCCGCTGATAGTCCATCATACTGCCGGAGAAACAGTGGATGCCGGGCGCATGAGCAGTGAAATCAGAACCTATGTTCACGAAAATATTGCCGCATTCCTTACCGGCAACAGGAGTCTGGATCGCGATTGGGATGCATACATCGCGGGCTTCAGGCAGCTGGAACTTTCCCGGTACCTGGAGCTAAAACAAACAGCTTACAACCGGCAGTACAGGCAAAGGTGAAGTGTATGGCATTAAATCATGGCGGCGAACAAGGACTTGAACCGGGCACGATGCAGCTTCCCCAGGACTACGCCGCCGCCAAAGAAGCGATAAACGGCTGGTGGAAAGATTCTCAGATATCTCTGCATGACCGCATGGGCTGGTTTTGCGAGGCAAAATTCGGCTGTTTTATTCACTGGGGGCCGTATTCCGCCCTGGAAAGCAGGTGGGACGGCACGGCTTACGACGGTTATGCCGAACACATTATGCGTATGGCGGCAATTCCCCTGGCTGAGTATAAAGAAAAAGTTGTTAAAAACTTTAACCCTTTTTTATTCGATGCCGAAGAATGGATCCTGCAGGCAAAAAAAGCGGGTATGCGCTATTTTATTATCACGGCAAAACACCATGACGGTTTTGCCATGTGGCATTCAGATACATACGACTATGATATGCGGATGACAAAATTCAATCAGCGCGATCCGATTATGGAATTGTGTAATGCGGCAAAAAAACACGGGATCAAATTCGGCCCGTATTATTCTCACGCCTTTGACTGGGAACACCCCCATGCCCCCGGTAACGACTGGGACGACTTCAGCGCCATTACCGGTTTTCCGCGAAGCAACCCCGGCGGGGACAAACTGCACGGGGGCAGGGAATGGTGGCAGGACAATACCTATCATCAATTTTTACAGCATGCGGAAAAATATGTGGAGGAAAAAGCCAAACCGCAGATTGCCGAACTGGTACGCAAACTTGATCCTGACATTATGTGGTTTGACACGCCGCACAAACTGCCCCTGTATCTCAATATCGAAATATGTAAATTTTTGCGGGAGCTAAAACCGGAAATAGTCATCAATGGCCGCCTTGCCCGATGGGAAAATTACCAGTTAGGCGATTATGAAAACTCAGGCGACCGGGCAGCATATTTTTTTCCACTTGCCGATGAATACTGGGAAACAATCCCCACTACAAATAATTCATTCGGTTACAGTTCTGTTGATAATTCACACAAGCCGCCCGTGCATTTTATTCGCCTGCTGGCATGTGCCGTTTCCAAAGGCGGAAATATCCTGCTGAATGTAGGCCCCATGGGGAACGGGAAGTGGGATACACGGGATGCGGATATATTCAATGCTGTGGGAGCATGGCTGGAAAAAAACGGCGAGTCAATTTACGGCACTGTCCGTACAAACGATATTCCCGTTCCCAACTGGGGAGTCATTACGAAGAAAAATGACACACTATTTTTGCATGTACACCAATGGCCGCAGGACGGAGTACTGTGGCTGGGCAGCCTCAAGGCGGATATACGCAGAGCGGCCCTGTTTGCTACCGGTGAAACACTTGCATGGTCACAGGAAGGCAGCGATATTCGCATAACCCTTCCCGCCGCCTGTCCGGATACGGACAGTACGGTCATTGCATTAACCCTTAACGGCGGTTATACCTCATATCCCCATCGCCTGCTTGATCCCCGTGTAAAAAACGTATTGCAGGTGTTTGACGCAGATTTAACCGGCAATTTTACCAGGGGTGACGGCAAGGTTGCCCGGAATTTTCTGTCCGGCTGGGTTTCGAACGATATGTCCATAAGCTGGAACCTCAGCCTGCGTGAAAAGTACAGCTTTAGCCTTGCGCTTGAGTATTGCAGCTCCGGCAATGCGGGAACTGTCAGCATTGAAATTAACGGAGCCGAGCATGATCTGGATTACCGGCCCGGCGATACTTCCTCTGTTGTGGATCGCATTACTCTTGATGCCGGCAATCACATTGTCAGGCTGAAAGGTAAAACCCTCAACGGCGAGCATATTAGTCCAATGACTTTGACATTTATACCTTACAGGATTTAACCATGACACCACAGGATTTAAGAAATCTTCGTGCCGAAAAAGAATTTTTTATCGGCATTGATTCTGACGGCTGTGTATTTGATTCAATGGAATTAAAACACAAGGAATGTTTTTGCCCGGCATTTATTAACAACTTTGCACTGCAAAGTGTTTCAAAATACGCCCGTGAAGTATGGGACTTTGTCAATTTATACTCCCGCGACAGGGGCTGTAACCGTTTTCATGCCGTTATAAAAGCCCTTGATTTGCTGCGCGAGCGCGCCGAGATTGCAAAGCGCGGCGCGAATATAATTGATCTGCCGGTATTGAAAGCCTGGGTGCAAAGGGAATCAACACTGGGCAACCCAACCCTGAAGGCGGAACTGGACAAAACCCAGGATCCGGAACTTAAGCGTGTTTACCAATGGTCGATTGATGTTAACGATGCGGTGAAAAAAATTGCACATGGCGTGCCGCCCTTTCCGTTATTCAGGGAAAGCCTGGAAAAAATGCGCAAACAGGCGGATGTAATAGTAGTGTCTCAAACACCGGGAGAAACGCTTGCACGTGAATGGGCTGATCTAGGCATAGACAATCTCGTGTGTTTTATCGCAGGACAGGAATTGGGAACAAAGTCGCAGCATTTGGAATATGCGGCCCGTGGCAAGTATCCGGCGGATAAAATTTTAATGATAGGCGATGCGCCCGGCGATCTGGTTGCCGCCGAATCTGTCGGCGTACTTTTTTACCCGATTATTCCCGGCAGCGAAGATGAATCCTGGCGGCGTTTTTACGAAGAAGCCCTGGATACATTTTTCGGTATGAGTTATGAGGGCGATTATCAGGAATCGCTGCTTGATGAGTTTAAAAAAGCACTACCGGAAAAGGCTCCCTGGCAGAAGTGAAGGAAAATGCAATAATGAAAAACAAGTTTATCAAAAATATCATTGCACGAATGAGCGAAGATCAAAAAATTGGCGCACTGTTAACCCTTGGTATGACCGGGACAATAATAAGACCGCATATCCGCGACTCTATTATTAAATACCATTGCGGCGGGCTGCGGCTCACTCCCATTGCCCGTTTTTTCGGCAGTTATGTCGATCCCAGGTCGGGTAAAACGGTAGTGGATATAAACGACACAAAAGGGTTCAAAAAAGAACTGCCCGCCCCGTCGGTAAGCGTAACACAATATGCGCAGATGCTGGATGAGCTTTCCGCGCTGGCTGCATCGCGTCCGCTGGCACTGCCCCTGCATTTCTCTTTTGATCAGGAAGGCGGCAGCAGCGCCGACTTTAGCTTTGGCGGCGTCAACATTTTCCCCAAGCCAATGGGCATTCGTGCATCAGGCGATCCGGGCCTCGCTTATGCCGTTGCCAAAGCCGCAGCACGGCAGGCAAAAGCCGCAGGTTTTAGCTGGATCCACTCGCCGGTCCTCGACATTAACACCGATCCCCTTAACCCGGAAATCTACACCCGCGCCTATTCGGACAGGGCCGAAGAAGTCGCCGAATATGCCGTTAAAACCTGCGAAGGTTTTAAGGAAGAACAACTCATCGCAACCGGCAAGCACTTCCCCGGTAGGGGCGATTCGGCGGTAGACGCCCACTTTGAAGTGCCGGTCATCAAGGCCGGCAGGGATACCATAATGAACCGCGAATTGCTTCCTTACCGGGAATTAATAAAACGGGATCTGCTGCCTTCGATTATGACGGCTCACAGCATTTTTCCCGCCTTTGATGATACCGACATTGCCACTGTGTCAAAACCGATTATTACCGGCCTTTTACGCGATACCCTGGGGTTTGAAGGGGTTATCACCACAGACAGCATGACCATGGGCGGCGTGGCGGTACGTTACGGCGTACCCAATGCCTGCGCCTTGTCTCTGGAAGCCGGGGCCGACCTGGTATTAATGAAAGCGGAAAACTCCCTGATTGGAGAAGTCTTTAATAAAATTAAGGAATTTGTTTCGGCAGGGAGAATCACTGAAGCGGAACTGGATAAAAAGGTGTACCGGGTACTCAAGGTGAAATATGACAACGGCCTTTTTTCGCCGCAGCTTAGAGAAGACCCGCAAGACGTACTGAACGATCCGGGAATAATAGCCCTTTCACGGCACATGGCAAAGCGCTCGGTACTGGTTATAAAAAACCGCGATCTGCCTCTGCAGAAAACCGGCAAAGTACTGATTGTCGAGCAGATAGGCAAAACGCCCAATGACTCATTTTGGCATCCGGGTATTATGTATAAAAACTGCCTGAAGTATACGGCAGCCGACTACCTGGAAACGGATTTTACATTTGATGAAAATGACCGGGAACGAATACTGCAAAATATCCCCCGTTATGACTCGGTGGTGATAACCAGTTTTTACATGCGGGGAAAATTATCCAACAATGAATTTATTGAAGAACTACTGGTCAAATTTAATGCAGCCGGTTCACCCAAAATTATTGTGATAACCAATACCCCCTACCCCATCAGCGTACCGAAAAATTGCCCTAATCTGATCATTTCCCTTGCCACATCCCCGGCTAACATGGAAGTTTGCGCCGGCGTTCTGTTTGGCGAGGAACATGCGGAAGGACAGTGGCCTGTTGAGTGGCAGATGGAAACAGGCGCCGATCGGATTCGAACCGATGCGTAAAAGTTTTGCAGACTTCTCCCTTACCACTTGGGTACGGCGCCAAAAGTATTGGTTTTTTTAATAATAACAAAAAATAACGGTTTTGTCTATGCCGCGAATCACCTGTACATTGGCCCCAAAGCGGCACATGCCCGGTAATCCGAACCTTCCTTGTCCATGCCAAAGGCATTCCAGTAACTGGGGCGGAAAATTTGTTCTTCCGGTACATTGTGCATACATACCGGAATCCGCAGTATCGAACAAAGCGAAATTAAATCCGCGCCAATATGTCCATAAGAAATTGATCCGTGGTTGGCGCCCCAGTTGTTCATTACATCGTAGGCGGTTTTGAACGGACCGCAGCCGGTAGTTCTGGGGGCAAACCACGTGCAGGGCCACGTGTAGTCAGTCCGCTTCCAGAGAATTTCCGAAACATCATCCGGCAGGTTCACTGTCCAGCCTTCGGCAATCTGCAATACCGGGCCTATTCCCTTGACAATGTTAAGCCGCGACATGGTGACAGGCATTTCGGCTTTTGTGATAAACCGCGAAGAAAAACCGCCGCCGCGGAAATAGCCAAAGTCAGCCGCATTCCACGTTACCGCGTCAATGCATGTTTTCCAATCCGCCTCGGTAACTTCCCAGAACGGTTTCATTGTATTCTTGCCGGACGAATCTTTCATTACCCCCGAAGCATCAACACAAGCCGCGCCCGAATTGATCAGGTGAATAAAACCGCCCGCATCTTTTGCCACTCCGGTAATATCATAACCCGTTGCGCGTTTAACCGCTTCGGGGCTCCAGTACGTGCGTACATCGGCAAATATCTGTGCGGTGCCGGTTAATAGTTTTCCGAATAACATTCCCGTGCCGTTAAGGGTGTCGTTCTCCGTTGCCAGTATGTATGGTTCGCGGGGGCCTTCCCAGTCAAATGAAGAACACATAAGGGATTCGGGGAAATCGCAGTTGGGGTAAAAGTCAGTCCATTGACGCTGCCCCTGGAAACCGCCCGCAATGGCATTATGCCCCAGCCGTTCTTCTTCACAGCCGGCGGGAAGATTGGGATTGCCGTTAAAAAGATCTTTTATAATGCACATCATCTTGACAACAAATTCCCATGCCTTGTCCTGTTCCTCGCGGGAACGCTGCAATGCAGTTGGATTTTTATCAAAACCTTCCTTACAATACTGTTTTGTCCAGGCAAGCGCTTTTTGAAATTCTTTTTCATCATAAATACCGTTTTCCATACGGCGGATAATTTCAACTTCATCAACGCTCTCAACCCTCATTCCCAGATATTCTTCAAAAAATTCAGGGTTGATGATAGATCCGGCGATCCCCATGCAGATTGAGCCGATTTGCAGATAACTCTTGCCCCGCATAATTGCGGCAGCCAGCGCTGCCCTGCCAAAACGCAGGATTTTTTCCTGTACATCAGCGGGAATTTCCGTATCGTCATTGTTTTGTACATCGCGGCCGTAAATACCAAAAGCGGGCAGCCCTTTTTGCGCGTGGCCTGCCAGCACTGCAGCAAGAAAAACAGCGCCGGGACGTTCAGTCCCGTTAAAGCCCCATACGCCTTTTATGGTATTCGGATCCATGTCCATGGTTTCGCTGCCATAACACCAGCAGGGCGTTACCGTCAAGGTAATATCCACGCCTTCCCGCCGGAATTTATCTGCACAAGCTGCCGTTTCGGGGACACGCCCGATGGTTGTATCGGCAATCACTACCTGTACCGCTTCTCCGTTCGGGTAACGCAGGTGTTTTTCGAGCAATGCTTTTGCGGCTTTTGCCATATTCATGGTCTGAACTTCCATTGACTCACGTACTTTAAGTACACCCTGCCGTCCGTCAATGGTTGGACGTATACCAATTTTTGGGTATGCAACGGTAAAACGATTATTTGCCATTTTTCTTCTCCTACAGTGCTGTTTTCAAGTATTATTGACCACAGAGAGAATTCTGTCTATACTAAATTACGGAGGAAATTAATGAAAAAATTGGTGATTTTATGTGTTTTTGCAGCGTTTACGTTTACGGTGATTGGTTGTCAAAGAGGAGCCAACACATCGGGAAGATACATGGCGGACGGTGAAATTTCGGTACGGCTGTTAACTGACGCCACAGGAATAGATGATAAATCGTTTAATGCGGCAGCATGGCGGGGTATCATGGAGTTTTACGGTGATACATGGGACAACATGACCAGAAGAGGTTATGCGTATGATGTTATCACCGCCCAAACCATGGACAGATATGTTCCCACTCTCAGGCAGGCCACCCTGGAAGGATATGATCTTATTGTAACAACCGGTTTTTCCTGGGCCGATGCTTTGGTAGAGGTTTCCCGTGCAAATCCCGATCAATTTTACATGATGGTGGATGTTCACCTGGAGGACACTTTCAATGTTATGATGGCAACGTATGCCGAACATGAAGGCTCATTTCTGGTCGGCGTGGCGGCAGCCCTGAAAGCCATTGAGGACGGCGTCAGTAATCCCAGTTTTGGTTTTATCGGCGGTATACCGAACGCGGTAATCACAAAGTTTCAGGTAGGGTTTGTGCAGGGTGTTCTGTCAATTCTTCCCGATGCCAATATTGTTGATTATTATGTCAATAGCTGGGGCGATCCGGCTCTTGCAAAAACCCAGGCAAGGAACTGGTATGACACCGGTGTGTACGCCATTTATTCGGCGGCAGGCAACAGCGGCAACGGGACCATTGCCCAGGCCAAGGAATACCGGGCTGTAGGACGGAATGTATGGGCCATCGGCGTTGATTCAGATCAGCATGAAGAAGGCCTGTTCAACGCAACAGATTCAGCAGTACTCACCTCAATGCTGAAGCGGGTGGAAAATAGTTTGATATACGCACTTGAAGCTGTCAGGGATGGCCGGTTTGAAGGCAAGGAAATAAATTTCAATCTTGCCATAGATGGTGTTGGCTATTCCACCACCAATCCCGCACTGAGCACTTCCATTATCGATCAGCTTGAAATAATAAAACAACAGATCATTGACGGTGAAATTCAAATCGCAGAAACTTACGCCGAAGCGCGGCAATTACCCGGCTTTCCGCAAAATTTAAAGGCAATAGATGACTAATGCAATTGAAATGCTGGGGATTAGCAAGGTTTTCCCCGGGGTAGTAGCTAACGACAATGTAAACCTGCTGGTTAAACAGGGCGAAATACATGTACTCCTTGGAGAAAACGGAGCCGGTAAATCGACGCTTATGTCCATGCTATTCGGCCTGTACGAGCCGGATGGAGGTGTTATCAAAATCTGGGGCGAGGAAGTGAAGATTCGCAATCCCAATGACGCTACCGCCCTGCGAATCGGCATGGTACATCAGCATTTCAAGCTCGTTCATAACTTTACAGTTACGGAGAATATAGTTCTCGGTATGGAGCCGCGCGGCGGCATGGGAAATATTGACCTGCACAGCGCCGAAGAACGGGTGGCGGAACTTTCCCAAATGTACGGCCTGGCAGTGGATCCAAAAGCGAAAATTGAAAATATCACCGTGGGGATGCAGCAGCGGGTTGAGATTTTAAAAATCCTGTACCGCAATGCCGACATCCTGATTTTTGACGAGCCGACCGCAGTACTTACCCCGCAGGAAATTGATGAATTACTGGCTATTTTCCAACTTCTTAAAGCGGAAGGAAAAACGATTCTGTTTATCACCCATAAACTCCGGGAAATTAAAGCTGTAGCGGATCGCTGTACGGTGCTGCGGCGGGGGATATATATTGATACGGTTAACGTATCCGAAGTAACCGAATCGGAACTTGCCGAAAAAATGGTGGGAAGGGCCGTAACATTCAGAATTACCAAAAAACCTGCACAGCCCGGCGATGTGGTGCTTAAAATCGAAGACCTTACCGTCATTGGAGCAAAAGGGACCCCGGCGGTAAGCGGGCTTTCTCTGGATGTCCGTGCCGGCGAAATTGTCGGTATTGCAGGCGTTGACGGTAACGGCCAATCGGAACTGGTCAGCGCCATTGCGGGGCTTTTGCCGGTACATTCCGGCAGGGTAGTACTGCAGGGCAATGACATTTCCAAAGACAGCATCAGGAAACGGAATGAAAGCGGACTGGGACTGGTGCCGGAAGACCGGCACAAACACGGGCTCGTTCTTGATTTCAGGGTTGACGAAAATTTAATTCTCAAAAATTTCCGTAAGCCGCCGTATTCCAACTCGATAGGTTTTTTGCAGTTTCCGGCCATTGTGAAACATGCCGAAGCGCTTATCGGTGATTATGACATACGTGCCGGAAACGGGCCGGCAACCATTGCAAAATCCATGTCCGGCGGCAATCAACAAAAAATAATTATTGCCCGCGAAATAGATCTTTCTCCCCGGCTATTGATTGTATCACAGCCGACACGGGGCCTGGATGTTGGCGCCATCGAATACATTCACCGGCGCATTGTAGAAGAACGGGACAAGGGCCGCGCTGTTTTACTGATATCGTTTGAGTTAGATGAAATACTCGGCCTGTGTGACCGCATTGCCGCCATTTCCAAAGGACAAGTGGTAGGCATCCTCCCGGTTGAAGAAGCGGATGAACGGCGGATTGGCGCAATGATGGGAGGTGTCGCCTCTAAAGGAGCCGCGTATGCCTGAAAATGAAAACGGAAAAAAAATACATCCCGCCAAACGGGCAATTGATACATTGAGCGACAGGGTTATCGAAGCGTTCACCGGTTCCGATGCGCTCGTTTCTGTTGCGGTAGTATTGTTAGGATTCCTTGTCGCTACCTTGCTCATCATTTTTATTGGCAGGAACCCGGCGGGAATGTACGGGGCAATATTACAAACCGTTACCGGTATCTGGAACCGGCGGGGAGTATGGGTCTGGCACCCCTATTTTATCGGCGAATGGCTGGTCAGTTCCATCCCGCTGATCCTCTGCGGCCTGTCCGTGGCTTTTGCCATGCGTGCGGGGCTATTCAACATAGGCGCTGAAGGGCAGTACATCATCGGTCTTACCGCCGCCCAGCTTGTCGCGATTTATTTTCCGCCTGTTCCCGTACTGCACTGGATTGCAGCCGTTTTGGGTGCGGTTGCAGCCGGGGCGTTATGGGGGGGAATAGTCGGCTTTTTCAAGGCACGGTTTAAGGTTTCCGAGGTTGTTGCAACCATAATGATGAATTACATAGCCCTGTATGTACACCGGATAATAACAATGAGAATACCGGGGAGCGGCACATTCCAGACCCCGCCATTTTCTTCCACAGCTACCATTGCAAGTCCCTTGCTCGCCAATATGACTACCCCTCCTTCTTCGCTTAACTATAGCTTGTGGTTTACCATTATTGCTATTGCCGTATTTTGGCTCATCATGGAGAAGACCCGTCTGGGTTATTCCCTGCGGGCTACCGGACTGAACAAAGATGCCGCTTTTTACGGCGGCATTGGCGTTAACAAAAACATCACTGTGGCAATGGCCATTGCCGGAGCGTTTGCCGGTCTTGCCGGAGCATCTGTATCCCTTGGCGTATTTTCGTCCGGCCGCATACTGGCGGGTTTTGAAAACTATGGTTTTGACGGCATTGCCGTAGCGCTGGTCGGCAACAGTACCGCCGTGGGAACCGGTCTTGCCGGGCTTTTATTCGGCATGCTCAGAGCCGCCCAGTCTTCGATGCAGAGCAACCAGATACCCAGAGAAATCACCTCCATCATTATGGGTCTCATTGTGGTATTTATTTCCCTGCGGGCGGGCGTCAAGCTGATTATCGACTGGCGGATGAAAGAAAAGGCAAGGAGGACCGCATGAATTTCTTTGAAAGCATCCTGGGAATGCTTCCTTCTACCCTCATGATTTTTTCCCCCATCCTCATTGCCGCAATAGGGGGAATGATTTGCGAACGCGCCGGCGTTGTCAACATTGCACTTGAAGGGCTTATGACAATGGGTGCAATGAGCGCCGCCGTTATCCATGTTCTTTTGGAATCAAACATTGCTTTTTCCATACCAATAGCTCTGCTCATTGCTGCGGCGGTGGGCGGCCTGTTTGCACTGATACATGCGTTCGCTTCCATTACCCTGCGCGCCGATCAGGTCATTTCCGGAACGGGGATAAACCTCCTTTCCACCGGAATAACCGTGTTTATCTGCCAGATTTTATTCAGTGCGGACAGAAGCCCTACATATCGTATGGGCATACTCCCCGGTACTTTTGGTTTTTACCCGACGGTATGGATTGCTTTGGCAATTCTGGCGATTAGCTGGTTTGTGCTGTACAAGCGGCCATGGGGACTGCGTTTACGTGCTGCCGGGGAACATCCCCAGGCTCTTGCCTCCGCCGGTGTTAATGTCATTAAAATCAGGTATATTGCCGTTTTAATTTCCGGCATCCTTGCCGGTCTTGCCGGAGGCGCTCTCGTTCTTACCCAGGACATTCAGTTTACCGTTAACACCATTAACGGCAAAGGCTTTATCGCTCTTGCGGCAGTGTCCTTTGGCCGGTGGATACCCCTGGGCATATTCGGCGCCAGTCTGCTGTTTGGATTTTCCTCTGCTCTTGCGGTTAACATTGTAAATATCAGCAGCCTGCAATTCCTCCCCTCGGAATTTTTCAGCGCCATACCGTATCTTATAACGCTGATCACTTTGGTAATATTCAGCGGCAAGGATTATGCCCCCAGAGCTGCGGGTAAGCCGTATGATAAAGGTAAGAGTTAATGCGGATTCCCAACATGAAGCAATGTATTATCCCAACTCCTAACTCCTGTTTCCTTGTTTTTTTAATATTTTTCTTCCTGATTAACCTGGCGGGATGTAAAAGCATTCAACCGGCAGAGACTCCCGAAGAGCTGCCCGCAATTACCGAAGTTTTGGTGTCAGACGAGACAGAGGCGGACGATCCCGTTGTACTGCCCCCGGTGTTCAGTATCACCGAAATTGCCATTCTCAGGGATGATCTTGTCAACACGAGTTTCAGGGTTGGTATTCAAATTGACAATCCCAATCCTTTTCAGGTGGAACTTTCCGCTTTAAGCTATAGACTGTTTGGAAATGGCAGGCTGTGGGCTCAGGGTAACGAACAGAATATTCTCCATGTAAACGGAAACTCCTCGTATCAGGGCAATATTTTTCTCATCATGAACTTCATTGGTATGAGCCGTGATCTGCTCAATCAGATTATTGATCTTGTTGATGTACAATACCGATTTGACGGAGAGGCTCTTGTCAGCACCGGCATTGAAAACCTGCCCCCGTTTATAACCAGCTTTGATCTTTCCGGGTATTCCAGGGTACTGGACCGGTGAAGCATTGAGCAAAATGGGAGAAAATATCATTTATGGATGAAAACAGCCGGATTTTCATCATTGAAGACAACATACAGATAATACATCAAATCAGGGAATATATCAGTGAATATCTGTCAAAACATAAGATAGAATCACAGATAATTACTGTCAGCGAACGCTATGAAAGTATTCTGGAGCAGATCGTTCCCGATAACATGGTTATAAACATTTACTTTCTGGATATCATCCTCGGTGACGAAACAAACGGCCTAAGTCTTGCACAGAAAATCAGGAGCAAGGATATTTTCGGTTACATCGTATTTATTACAAGTCATATGGAGTTTGCCTATCCGGCGATTCAGTATAAAGTACGGGCGCTGGATTATATACTGAAAAGCGATGAAGAAATGAAACGAAAGATATTTCAGTGTTTGGAAACCATCCGAAACGAACGTGCCGGAATAAGCGGCATATCCGGGGAACGCACAATACTGATTCGTACCAGCGGAACGGATTTTATCATCCCAACCAGGGATATTATTTTTTTTGAGACGAACACCGAAAAAAGAAGCATTATTCTGCACACGATCAATAAAACCATTGAATTCAGAAGTACACTGGATGAATTGAAAAACAGTCTCGACGATTCTTTTTACCGCTGTCATCGTTCTTTTCTGATAAATTTAAGGCATATCAGGTCTGTTTCCAAAAACCGGAGCGATCTGCATGTTATAATGCTTAATGACTTTAAATGCCTCATTGCGCCAAAATATTTAAAGAAGCTGCTGGACTATGAGAAACATACTTTATAATGCGGCCGAAGCGCTGATTTTTATAACGGCGATTTCGTATACTATACAATTAATCGTCACAAGCCAGACAAGACTTAAAGCAGGAAAATTCCTAATCTATTTACTCGTTAATATGGCAGGTTATTTTTTTCTTGGCTGGGTTTCCATACTGGTAATCCGTGTTGTTATTTGGGCAATAATTGTAACATTGCTCGTTATCCTGTTTTACAGGATGACAATAGTGCATAACATTATCTATATTTCGGCCATTCTTATTTTGAATGTGGCCTGTATGCTGATACTGGAGTTATATAAATGGTTTTATCTGGGGCCGGACGGTATTTGGGAATGGTTTGCAATCTGGGCTTACGCGCTGGTCGTAACCGTTCTCTGTGTTGTTTTCCTTTTGGGGTGGAACTTTTTTTCAAGACGTACGCTCCGCAAGCACTACCGCACTCTGCGAAAAAAACTGGCCAACACGCCGTACCCATTTTATTTTAAAGTAGCTTTATTATTGATGGTGGGCATATCCGCCTTCGGTGCGGTCTGGATATCCGGAGGCATTCTGGACAGGGACAGGTTTGCGTCCTATATTCCATTTCTCATATTTCCCATACTTAATATTATTGGTTATCTTCTTTATAAAACAGCCATTATTAACAGGATTAAACTGGACGATCAAAAGGAAAAATACGAACAGATCCTTGTCTATACGGGCATTGTGGAAAAGCTGACAAGGGACATACGGTTTTTCAGACATGATGTAAACAACATATTATTGACGCTTAAAACTTATATAGAAAACAATGACATGGAGGGCTTAAGGGAATACTATTTTAGGGAGGTGCTGGGAAATCAACCTGATGGTTTTGATGTGAACAGTATTTTTCTCAATATTGAATATATTAAATGTATCCCCTTAAAAGGATTATTGGTTACCGCCTTCCAAAGGGCAATACAGAGTAATATAAAAGTATCCCTGTTTATTGATGATTATTTTGACGAAACGGGTATACAGGTGATAGATCTCTGCCGGGTGATAAGCATCTTTTTGGACAATGCAATTGAGGCAGCGGAAATTTCCAAAGAAAAAGTGTTGTCCTTTTCGGTGATAAAAAATGAGAATCAGGATATCAGCATTATCATCGCCAACTCTTTCCTTGTCAAACCGCAAATAAACCTTCTCTTTCAGGAGGGGTATACCACAAAGGGGACAGGCCGCGGAATTGGCCTTACCATCATTCAGAATATTTTGAAGAACTATGAGTTTGTCACATTAAATACCGTTATTGATGAAGAATTTCTGATTCAGGAATTAAATATCAGTCAAACCATAAATGAGTAAAATGTCGCGAAAACGGCTTTTTTTGACGTAAATAACCATGTTTTGTCGTAAATGATTTTTTCCATGTCGTTAATGCGGCAATTTTTAGCCTCTATATATGGTATATTGTCGGTGAAAATTTTTAGCATTGTATTAAACAGGGAGATAACAGGATGAGCAAAACAGGCGAAAAGAAAATTAATTGGTCACAATTGTGGAAAAAAGAAGACTGGTGGGCAGTGTGGGTCGGGTTTCTCATGATTGGCGGCGCTGTTGCCGGCATAATTTCAAGGCCGGTACTGCCATTGCGGTGGGGGCCGGGACGCGCGGGAGCGGAGACAATACTTGGCTCAATACCGCTTGAGATTGTACCGGGGATTTTATTCACGGGATTATTAATATTTGGCCTCTTTTGTCTTGCGTTGTTTTTCACCGAAAGGCAGGGAATAAAGAAATTCATTATTGCCTTTCCGTTAATTTTTATTTTGGCCCTTATTGCAGAGGTAATCGGTAATTATGCGCCATGGCGGCTTTATGGTTTGAATAATGTCATTTGGGCATTGGCTGTCGGTTTGCTGATTAGCAATACCGTTAAAACTCCCGCTTTTCTTAAAGGGGCTGTTCGTACCGAATTATATATAAAGACAGGGCTGGTTTTGCTTGGCGCTTCCATTTTATTTAACCGTATATTGGCCCTTGGTACCATGGGGCTGGGAGTTGCCTGGGGAGTTACACCGATAGTGCTTGTTTTTATGTATTGGTTTTCCCAAAAAGTCTTAAAAATGCGGGAGCAAAAAAGTTTGTCCATGGTGATTTCCGCGACTACTTCTGTGTGCGGCGTGTCGGCGGCAATTGCTGTCGGCGCTGCCAGTAAAGCGAAAAAAGAAGAAATCAGTCTTGCCATTTCCATTAGCCTGATTTTTACGGTTGTTATGATGATAGGAATGCCGTTATTGGTCAATGCCCTGGGCTTAAGCCCTGCTGAAGGCGGCGCCTGGTTAGGCGGAACCATTGATTCGACCGGTGCAGTAGCTGCGGCAGGAGGCATGTTAGGCCCAGAAGCTTTACAAGTGGCAACGGTAGTAAAGATGATACAGAATATACTGATTGGTTTTATCGCTTTTGGCGTAGCCATTTACTTTGCTACAAAGATTGAGAAAAAATCTGTCTCTGAAGCAACGGTTGGACCGATTGAAATATGGAACAGGATGCCCAAGTTTATTTTTGGGTTTATTGGCGCATCCCTGCTGTTTTCATTTGCGTTTTCGAAGGAAAAAGTTGATGTAACATTACCGGTGGTAGGTGGTTTTCAGGAATTTTTATTTACCATGGCCTTTGTCAGTATAGGCCTGGAGTCCAATTTTAAGGAAATGGCCAAAATGGTAAAAGGCGGTAACCCCCTTACGCTGTATTTAGTTGGTCAGATATTTAATATTATCCTTACATTGGCAGCGGCCGTGTTTTTCTTCAGCGGCAGATTTTTCAGTTTGCCTTTTTAGGAGTAACCATGAAGAATAATTATAAACTTAAGTGCCTTGCTACTAACGAGATATTGGCGGATGACGGGTTGCTGCTGGCGAATCCGGCAGCGGCGGCTCCGGCGCTGATGCGTTCTGATTACGACAGCAAAACGCTGCAAATCCGAAAAGATCTGCCGGGAATATTCCGGTATTTCGACTGGCTTCCGGTCAACCGGGAAATCCATTCAGACAGCGCCCCGGTAACGTATGCAAGCAAAGGACTGGGAAAAACTCTGGGACTGGACAGGTTATACATTACGTTCAGCGGGTATTGGCCTGATATTGGTGTTTCCATGACAACGGGGACATTTAAAGAATGTGAAGCTTACGCTGTCTGTGCACGGCTGCCCGCAGACAGCGGTACTTTGGTATTGGCCTCCGCAGGGAATACGGCGCGGGCATTCATGAAAGTTGCGTCCGACAATCATATTAACGCCGTGATCGTTATACCCGAAAGGGGCCTGGGCAATCTCTGGTCTTTGAAAGAAATAAACCCATGCGTAAAAATCGTCGCGGTCAGCGGCAACGCTGACTATTCTGACGCGATAAAAACAGCAAACACCATTGCAACCATGGACGGCTTTATCAATGAGGGCGGTGCGAAGAATGTGGGACGCCGCGACGGCATGGGAACCACTGTGCTGTCCGCAGCGGAAACAATAGGTGAAATACCGGATTACTATTTTCAGGCAGTGGGCAGCGGCACGGGAGCGATCGCGGCGCATGAAGCAAACCTGCGCCTGAGTGCAAGCGGTGCATTTAGCCGGAAAATGATGCGTCTGATCGTATCACAGAACCTGCCCTTTATACCAATGGTACAGGCATGGAAACAAAAAAGCCGGGATATCGCTCCAATGGACGAAGAGGAGGCCAAAAGGCAGCTTAGCGCAATTGATGCCAAGGTGCTTTCAAACCGCCAGCCGCCGTACGGCATTACCGGCGGGCTGTTTGATGCGCTCGTCGAATCAGACGGGGACATTGATGCAGTGGACAATGATGCAATCCGCAATGCACAGGAAATGTTCTTTAAGCTGGAAGGGTGGGATATTTGTCCCGAATCGGGCGTCGCGTTGGCGTCGTTGATTAAAAGGGCACAGGATGGTTTGATCGATAAAAATGCTGTCGTTATGCTGAACGTCACCGGCGGCGGCATGGAAGCGTTAGCCAAAGCCCGGCAGTTTGTCATGGCGAAGCCCAATCTGACAGTGGATAAAGACGCAGCAGCATCAAAAGACTTTAATAAACTTATATCAGTCATACTTTAATTGAATGACGATCCCCCGTTGCCCTGGAACCAGCCCGCCTTGAAATGTCGCGAAAACGGCTTTTTGGGGCGTAAATAATCATGCTTTTGTCGTAAAAGGTTTTTCCCCTGTCGTGAATGCGGCAATTTTTTCTTTTATAATGTGTTATCGTGCTGAAGTATCCAATCAAAAGACAAGGAGATATGATATGGAGACAAAGAAAGGTTTATTGGGTTGGTACTTTAATTTTAACCTGCTCTACAGGATAATGATCGGCCTTATACTGGGGGCGGTTATAGGAATGGTGTTGGGAACAACAATAGAGGGTGAAGCATTACAGGGTGTTCTTAGCTGGTTTTCTTTCTTTGGAAACATATTCGTAAGGCTTCTTAACATGATAATGTTGCCACTTATAATCTCAACCCTGATTGTAGGGGCATCTTCGGTGAGCCCTGCACAGCTTGGAAAAGTTGGTATCCGGATCTTTTTCTTCTATCTTGCTACCTCTGCATTTGCGATTGGAATCGGCCTGGCGATGGGCGGTATTTTCCGTCCCCAGGCTGAAATTGCAGCTTTGACAGAAGAAATCGTAAGAGAAGCTACCAGAACAAGTATTTTTGACATCCTGCTTAATATAATCCCCACCAATATTGTTGCATCAATCGTAAACGTACAAGTTCTGCCGGTTATTTTCTTCTCACTTGTTTTCGGGCTGGCCCTTTCGTATCTCAGAATGTCGGGAGATGCGAGAATTAAAAACACCGCAGATATGATTTATAGCTTTTTTGAGGGCATAGCGGAAATTGTCATGAAAATGATTAAAGGCGTCATGCAATATGCACCCATTGGTGTATTGGGACTTATTACCGGCGTTTTCGCCACAAGCGGACCAAGAGTAGTCGGCGTTCTGGGGACTATCGTTATTGCCTGTTTTGTAGCTTATACGATCCATGTGGTTCTGGTGTATGCAATTTTTCTGATTAAGATGTATGGAAAGATAAACGTAAGACGCTTTATCAGGGATGCGAAGAACCCTTTCATTACTGCCTTTGTAACCAGAAGCTCCAACGGAACCCTTCCTGTTACCATCCAGGCAGCAGAGAACCTGGGTGTAAAAAAAGATGTGTATTCATTCTCGCTTCCACTGGGAGCCACAATCAATATGGACGGAGCGGCAATTTATCTTGGTGTTGCCGCCACCTTTATTGCACTTACTACATGGGGACATGGGTTTAACCCCTCCCAGATTGGCATTATCATCCTGACGGCAACCCTTGCTTCCATCGGGTCAGCCGGAATTCCGGGTGCCGGGGCAATCATGCTCCTTATGGTGCTTGAAGCCATTAACTTGCCAATCCAGTCGGGAACCGTAGCCGCAGGCGCTTATGCGATGATCCTCGGTATAGATGCCCTTCTTGACATGGGAAGAACTGCCCTTAACGTTACCGGCGACCTGGTTGTTACCACGGTGGTAGCCAAGAAAATGAAAATGGTTGATCTGTCCAAACTGGAGAATTAAAAGGAT
>WRLF01000004.1 GCA_009777735.1 Treponema sp. | reverse complement strand
GAGTGTAGTAATTACCGGCAGAATTGACGGCGAAGGGAATTTCCGCCGGTTACGTTTAAGGGCATTGGACACAACATCGGCGCAAGTGGTTGGAACAGCTTCGGAAAGATTGTAAAATGCGGAAACGCGAAAGTGCCTGACACCGAAAACGTCTGCTTAGACAAATTAGATGGTGTCAGGTGCTTTAAAAGACAATGCCGCCCTTGAACGGCGACAGGTTCCCCAATTCCCTGCTAACTTTCTTCATAGTTCTGTCCATTCAATGGGATTAGGGAAATATGCGGTAATAAGCCGCCTACAACAGTTCCTTGCCGGTTGCCAGAATTTCCCGGACAAAAGGGTTGTCGCGTTGTATTTCGGATGTTTCAAAAATAATAGGTTCAAAAAAAAATCCACGGTACTTTTCGCCGCTTAGTCCCAGAATTTGTGCAAGTAAATCAACTCTGCGTTTCCCATAATAACTTTTCAGAAAAAAACATATATCAATGTCACTTTGCTCACTGGCATAACCTTTGGCATAAGACCCAAAAAGTACTGCTTTTTCTACCGGTAACTCCTGGCTTACATCTGTGGCATAGTCTCTGGCTATTCGGTTGATGGCTTCAAAGTCAACAGCCATGTAAACACCTCCTTGGTTTTTTTTAGCAAAAGTTCTGCTTCGTTTTTATTTATTTGAATGCGTTTATTAAAATCAGGATATCGGGATGTAAGATAATATGCAGAAAGGGAATTAAATAAAATATATGTATCTTCACTGGCAGTGACAGGTAACTTTTCTTCAAAACACAAAAAAATCTGCTTAATATCATGGATTTTAGGGACATTGTCACTTAGATATAAAGTATACAAACCTTTACATAGTTTCTCTATTGCCTGCTGGCACATGAATACCACATAAAACCATCGCCCGGAGGTAAACATTGAGGCGGCAGTATCAAGATCATACTGCGCCAATTCAAGCCAATATTCAAATTTTTCTTCTGATGTCATGTAACTACAGCCTAGATTACAGTGTAGCAGATATGGAAAGGCTATACAATGCATCACCCCGCTATTGTCAACGACCAGTAGAAATGTCACCTATTTCCGTTCAGTAGAAATGTCACATAGGTTAGGCAGCCTTCTGGGTTTCTAGGTCTTGTATATTTGTTATCTCCTTAACAAGGAGCTTGTTTCTATGCCAGAGGATGATCAGTTTTCCGTCTAGGGAGATTCGTATGGTTACCTTGTCTTTCGGCCTGGGCAACGGTTTTTTGGACTTGAGAATCTGGAACAGGCGGTTTTCAAACCGTATTACATAACTGTTGTCTACTGTGCGCTCATATTCAAAACACATGATGGCTTCCATGTTGGCATTCCCCAGCGGGACATGAGCGTTCTCCGGCTTTGCAGACGGGCGGGAAAACTTAGTATTCATTTTGGGCAGGTAATATTCTTCCAAAAACCGGTTGGCCTCGGCAATGGTGGAAATACCGGCAAGGCGCAGTTCCTTTATCAGCCGATCTTGATCTACACCGTGGTTTCTTTCCACGCGGCCTTTCGCCTGGGGGCTGTGGGCTGCTATCACCTGCGTGCCCAGTTTTTCGCAAGCACGCCCAAAATGGCTCTTAGGCTCGGTTATCCCGCGCAGCAATTCAGCATCCGTCGGTTCACGGGTTAAGACAAACGCATTTTTTTTATCGCAATAGAGCGCTTCAGGGATACCGTATTTCCTTATCCACAATGAAAATACCGACATAGCCCCTGCGGTCGTCTCTGCTTCAAAGAAGCGCGAAAGACGGATGTTTGTCGCATCGTCTATCATGGTGATAAGGCAGCAAATCGGGCCACGGTCTTCAAACCACCGGTGGTGGCTCCCGTCAAACTGAACAAGCTCACCGAAATGCGCTTTCCGTTCTCGGCGGCTGCGGTACTCCTTGGTAAGCCGGCACCCTCTCCATTCCCCTGCTGCAATCAAGTGCCGCCGTAATACACTGACGCTGATGGGTATCCCTTCCACCTCGGCCATTTTTTCTGCCGCAAAGGTTGGGCCGAAACCGCTGTACCGGGTGCGGTAGGCTTCAAGGGCTGCTTTCAGTATAGCTTCCGGGGTTCGGTTGTTTGACTGCCTCTGACAATTCCCATGAATGAGGCCATTGTCCCCTTCTAACCGATATGCGGCATAGAGCCGTATCCCCTGCCGGTAGCTGACTCTTAACATTTTAACCGCTGCTTTCAATGTCATTTTTCCCTGCTGCACCATTTCCAGTACTTTACTTCTTGTCCTTTCTTTGTCGCTCATTGGTAATCTCCTGGCCATCTTCCCCTCCAGAAGCAGTTTACCATGTGACATTTCTACTGGTCGCTTAGGGTGACATTATCAAAAATTTTCTACATGCGTCACCCCGCTATCCGGTCTGCAATCGTACGCCGCGGGGTGTTAAACCTTTTGTTTTCGCATTCGCTCGACCATGCCCGTGCAAGCACGGTCGCGATCTCGCTTCATTCGTCAATAAAAGGCCCTGCGTTCCCTTTTCACTTGAAAATCATCTTGCACTAATTTCCGTTTTCTGGTAGTATTTTTCCAATGACCAACGCCCACTCCCTCAAAGCAGAGTCCTCCATACCAGTCCCCAGTCCCCAGTCCCCAGTCCCCAGTCCCCAGACCCCAGTCCCCAGTCCCCAGTCCCCAGTCCCCAGTCCCCAGTAAAGTCGCAAGCTCCCAATTATATGAAAACTACCACTTAGATTTATGTCAACTACACAGATGTTTTTTCCTCAAAAATAATACCAATTTTTCGTTATTTTTCACACAAATCCAGCGCCTAAAACTCAAGTACTGGAAAAGGTACAAAGTTCACTCGCCTTTCAACGAAAGGCGCAGGACACAGAGTTTCGGGAGCAGTGCTCTGTGTAAAAAACAGCAACCAACAGCCCGTATGGGTTTGTTCATCTTATATGGAGTTTGCAGTATTGCCGCAAACTCCCAAGGTGTCCGGCTATGCCGGATACCCGCCGGCGGGCATTAAACGTAAAAATTTCATAGGAGGATTTTATGAAAAAAATGAATTTTTGGGTGATTTTAAGTTTACTGGCTGGTTTGTTACTGTCTTGTGCCAGTAATCCGTCAAATGAACCAGTTATTTATCTGCCCTCTACTTCGGATGATAATGTTATTGGTTCCGTGCAAGCGAGATTTGAAGGGCCATTAGCTGTAGACAATGCCAATAGAGGAACTTCCGCTGGTATAGCAGCAGTAAATCAAAGAGCTTATGCAGCTCTTTTGGAAGTCGCTCAACAGGAATTTGAAGGCAATATAGATATACGCGATATTACCTGGATTCAAGGAAACCAGATTCCACCACAAAATGTTAGGGAATTTGTTGCTCCAAATCATGAATTTACTGCAAACGGCAGAGTGGTACAGCGAGGCGCTGTAACTGCAGTAAATATGGAAAATGCTTTGGAAAGAGCGTCAGAGGATGTATCAAAAGACTTTCCAGCTGGGGCGCGAATAGCCATTGTGTATATTGCCGCTCAGGACAGAAGTACAACGGAATTTTTTACCGGTGAACTTGAACATATTTTACGAAGACTGGGCTATACTATTATCGACCGGTCTGAACTGGACAGAGTGCGTGCTGAACAGCAGTTTGGTTTATCCGGCGAAGTTGATGATAATACCGCCGCAAGCATTGGGCATATTGCCGGAGCGAGTGTAGTAATTACCGGCAGAATTGACGGCGAAGGGAATTTCCGCCGGTTACGTTTAAGGGCATTGGACACAACATCGGCGCAAGTGGTTGGAACAGCTTCGGAAAGATTGTAAAATACGGAAACGCGAAAGTGCCTGACACCGAAAATGTCTGCTTAGACAAATTAGATGGTGTCAGGTGCTTTAAAATACGATGCCGCCCTTGAACGGCGACATTGGACAGGTTTTTTCTTGTCATTTTTAGATAAAAGTGCTATATTTGACACATGGGAAGCAAGGAACCAAGCAGAAAGAAAAGAGCTACAAAGGAAGTTGGCAAAGTATTGGTCAATTTCGGAAACCTTACATTTGCAAGCCTTGTATTAGGAACTATTATCAGAGGCGATTATGATCACTTAGCATTACTTCTTGTCGGCGGAGGTATTGCATTGATATTAGTTACTACGGGAATCATTTTGCTGACATCAGCAGGAGGAGAATAATGAATTTGATAATTTTGCTCTGTATGCCTTTAATTCCAGCTATAATTTTCACTATTTACGCACTGACGGGTAACGGAAAAAAAGCCAAAAACAACGAGATGGAAACCGCCTAAAGCTCCTTTTTAAAAAAAAATATCACCATGACGCGTAAAGACAAAACAGCCCTTGAACGGCAAAAAACCCTTGAAATATTGATACTCAAATATCAAAAGTCATATTACGACGGCGAGCCGGAAATTTCCGATGATGAATTTGACATCCTGTGGGATGAACTGAAAAACCTTGCGCCTGACAGCGATGTGATCAATAGGGTAGGGGTGGGGAGCGATGCTGTTTTTGGCATTGACGGTTTTCCAAAAACGCGCCATATACTCCTCATGGGCAGCCAGGACAAAGCCGCCAACCCCGAAGAATTCCGCGCATGGGCAATCAAAACCGGTCTGTCGCAATTCATCGTTCAATACAAACTTGACGGGGCAAGCCTTGAACTGCAATACGAACAAGGCAGGCTGGTAAGGGCCGTTACTCGCGGTGACGGGATAACCGGAGACGACATTACCGCCAATGCCCGCCGCATGGCGCATGTGCCTGAAAAACTAACCCTGCCTTTTTCGGGCGGGGTAAGGGGCGAAGTGGTAATGCCCCGTGATGTCTGGAAAAAAAAACATGCTGATAATCCCAACAGCCGTAATATCTCCAGCGGGATCATGCGCCGCAAGGACGGCTGCGGCTGTGAAGACCTTATGTTCGTTGCCTATGATGCGGCGGCGGCAGGCGATGACGGTTATTTCTCCGATGAAATGCACAAAATACAATGGCTGGAAAAACAGGGGTTTCAGATTGCTACTACTAAATTATGCGGTAGTGTTGATGAAGTCATTGCCTTCCGTGATGATGTAGGAGCCAAACGAGACAGCCTTCCCTTTGGGATTGACGGCCTTGTCGTCAAGGATATAACCATTGATATGACCGACCTGCGCCGCACCCGGCCGGAAAAACAGATTGCCTTTAAGTTTGAACTTGAAACCGCCATAAGCATACTCAGGGTAGTTGCCTGGAGCGAATCCGGCGCGACGTATACTCCCATCGGCATTTTCGATCCGGTGCAACTGGCCGGAACCACCGTGCAGCGGGCCAACCTTAATAACCCCGACATGATTCGTTCCATGGATTTAAAAATCGGCTCTGCGGTGTGTGTGGTAAAACGCGGCGAGATAATCCCCAAGATCGAAAAACTCGCGCCGGAAGGGGCATTACCTCCGTCAGCTTTTACCTCTGGCTTTCAGGAAATAACCATCCCTGACCGCTGTGCTGTATGCGGCGCGGATTTAGTGGATGCGGGTACCCGTTTGTACTGCCCCAATGCCGCTTGCCCTAAACGCCTGCATCACCGGCTGGAAAAATGGGTTTCTGTGCTTGACATTCGTGAGTTAGGCGATAAATTACTCCGTCAGTTGTTTGATAAAGGCAGGGTGCGGCATATAGCGGATTTATACACACTAACCGCCGAAGAGCTTGCTGATTATGAGCGTATGGGAGAGCTTTCCTCCGCCAAGGTTATACGTCATATTCAAACGCCGAGAGAACTTTCACTGGCGGTTTTTATTGCGGGTTTTGATCTTGAAGGCATCGCTGAAACCACCATGGAAAAAATTGCCGCCGCCGGATTTGACACTTTGGCAAAACTCCGGGATGCTTCGGTGGAAGACCTTGCCGCCGTTCACGGTTTGGGAGAAATAACCGCCAAGGCAATTGTTGACGGTCTTGTTGAAACAGCCGCTGAAATGGATGCAGTACTATCACCTCAACCAGGTGCGGCAACCAGTATTATCAGCATTGCCGATCCGCCGCCGGAAGATTCTCTGCTGTTGCGCGGAAAGTCGTTTTGTTTTACCGGAGAACTTGTCTCCATGAAGCGCACTCAGGCCGAAGAAAAAGTAAAAGTATTGGGGGCGTCGGTTAAAACATCGGTGGTTAAAGGTCTGTCCTACCTCGTCACGAACACCCCGCAATCCGGCTCGGCAAAAAATAAAAAAGCCCGCGAGTTGGGAATACCTGTCATTGACGAACAACAGTTTTCGGCATTACTGGCGGAAACGAATAATACCGCGAGTATGAAGCCGTCAATACAGGGAGAGTTGTTTAGCTAAAGTATCGTTTCAATAAACCCTTAAAAGCGGCGCAGTGACGGGCTTCATCGCGGGCCATTTCGTGAACGGTGTCATGGATTGCGTCCAGGCCCAATTCTTTGGCACGTTTGGCAACGTCTGTTTTACCGGCACAGGCGCCGAATTCCGCCTCGATCCGCATCTCAAGGTTTTTCTTTGTGCTGTCGGTAATAACTTCACCTAAAAGCTCTGCAAACTTGGCGGCGTGTTCTGCTTCTTCCCAGGCCGCTTTTTCCCAGTACAGGCCTATTTCGGGATAGCCTTCCCGGTGGGCTACACGGGCCATTGCCAGGTACATACCCACTTCGCAGCATTCGCCGTTAAAATTCGCCTGCAAATCTTTTACAATGCCGGCATCAACGTCCTTGGCAACGCCAACAACATGCTCTGCAGCAAAAGCCGCATCAGCAGACTGTTCCTTGAACTTTTCCGCCGGAGCTTTACATTGGGGGCACTGTGCCGGCGGCTGATCACCTGTGTGTCCATAACCGCATACTGAACAAATCCATTTTTTCATCTTTAGTCCTCCATCATTGTAATTGTGTTGTTTACAATATACAGCTTTCTTTGTATCTAAACAATATCCGGCATTGGCATGGGGATTGGTTTATGTAAATTACTGAGAATATGGTGAAAATTTTACAAAATCGGTAAGAGGGCAGGTTATATCCTGTTAGAACAAGCCCCTTGACTAATAATAGTAGATAGCATTGACACAGGTGTGACGGTATCTTGTCCCCGGGTACACATCCAATATCTCAATAGTTAAAACATATGTCCATGTTTCATGATTAAGCTCAAAATCGCTCAATGAAATTGATTGAAAATGTGGCGTATCCAATAATACAATAATTCTTGAGTTTCCAAAATTATCTGATACACGAATTCTCCTCATTCGGGAATTATCTGTAAATAAATTTGGATTCGTAAATGATACAAATCCTGATGAAATATAGAGTTCATCACCACTCAACTGGCTGGCTGAACTAATTGTAAGTGTTAAACGCTCATTTAATTCATTAACCGGAACCCAGCACTCACCAATTCTTGTTCCCAATCTTTCCGGGGTATAAACCACAACCCTTCCGCCTATGGTTTCCCTCAATGAAGAAGACGCTCTAATCCAGGAATCATCTCCAATTTGTGCATAACCTGTCCAAAATGAATCATTATTTCCAAAAAATTGAATGGAATTTGATGTATATAAAAATATATCCCCTCTGGAATTGTTTAATAAAACTAAATATTCTTCCCGTGTACCGGAACTCCAGGAAACAGTCAGGAAATCCAAACCATTTCTATTACGAATGGAATATGTACCGGTTCTAATATTCCTCCTGCTTGGATTCTCATCCGGGACTTCATGTTGATCCCACAGTTCTATCCTGTTATTGGACGAAAATCGAATATAACTAATAAAATCACTGGGAGTCTGGGAGGTTCTGCCTCTATAGGTTGATCCAGGTATAATTCCGGAATTTTGCTGGCTGGCTAATTGTGCTATAAATAAACACATGATAAAACCGATTAAGACTGCTTTTTTCATACCAATTCTCCTTAATGCAGATGGTGGATAACTACAAATATAGGGGAAAAACTTTAAAATCACAATACTTTTACTACCCCCTATTACAAAGCACCCCCATTGATAACCCACTGAATAAAGCAGCAATGTATCCCCCTAAAGCATGATAAGGCGGGTGTCAGTGGCAAACGTGCCGCCCCTGCAAACGCTCCCCCTATCACAAAGCACCCTCTTATCTATCAATAAAGGAAACCTCAAACCAAATGCACTGGACACCAGACCGGCGGCGGCGGGGGAAGCGGGCCGGCAAAACATTTGCCGGATTCCCTGCTGGAGAAGACGTGTGAGTAAATGTAGAAATTGGAGAGCGAATAATTGCCCGGCTGCTTAAACCCGTATTCTTCGATAGAAAACATACGATATGTATTTAAGCAGCCGAGCGGCTTCGCAAGCAGATTCCCCGGCCTGTTTTGACGGACCGTTACCCCGCCGCCGCCGGTGTGTTACCAAGTCGATATATTAGATTGAGATTTCACTCAACCTTTATTTTCAAACGCCGATACAGATAGTGAGGAATCTCTCATGGAGGTAATGCAAGGATGCTATTCGATGAATGCAAGGGCATTTTACTGAAAGAAATTGAACTGATACAGCGTATTGAAACGCTGCAAAACACGATCATGGAAGCGGTTATGAACCGGGAATGGGTCGATTTTGATGTTCATTTTAAGGAACTGGACGGAACTCGGGAGGAATTTGCCGTTCTTGAAGATGAAAGGGAGCGGCTTTTTACCGGCGGTTTTTATACCTTTGTCGTTCAATTTCAGGCGGAACAGCGTAACGAGCTGACCGGAATTTACCGCAATTTGAAATTGGAAGCCTTAAAGGTTCAGGCGGCAGGTGATGCGCTCATGGGGTATATTGCCGGTGTGCGCGCTACCCTGGCAGGTTTTTTTGAAATTGCCTTCCCCGACCGGGGCGGCAAATTATACACGCCGCATGGGATACCTGTTTCTCATGATATGCGCAGCATGGTTCTCAACCGTTGTTTTTAACAAGAGAGGTACAACACTATGACATCGACTTTTATGGGAATTGAGATTGGAAAACGGGGCGTGCAGGCCCATCAACAGGCCCAGTATGTTACCGGGCATAACATCACTAATGCCAAAACCGAAGGTTATACCCGGCAGCGCGTAGAAATGTCGGCATTTGAGCCGATTTACCTTCCCGGACTGAACCGTGCAGAAACAGCCGGGCAGATAGGTCAGGGCGTTATTGTTGAGCGTGTGGAACGGCTGAGGGATCAGCTGCTTGACCGGCGCATTGTAGCGCAGGCATCCAATGAAGGGTATTGGGAAGCACGTGACCCGTACATTCGCTCAATGGAACAGCTGTACCTTGAGCCGGGGGGGAATTCCGTGCGATCGAAAATGGACGAATTCTGGGATGCCTGGCAGGAACTTTCAATATATCCTACGGATGCTGCGCCGCGTCATGCGGTAATTGAGCGGGGAAAGACGCTTATAGACGGTATACACAACCGCTATCACGGGCTCAAAGGCCTGCAGGATCAGGTGAACGGTGACATTGAAATTACCGTCGGACGGGTGAATGATTTAACACGTCAGATAGCAGCCCTTAACGGCGATATTCAACGGATAAAGGCAATGGGTGATAACCCCAACGACCTTATGGATCGCCGAGACCTGCTGGTTGACAGACTCTCGAAAATAATTGACATAACCATTGAAACGAGCGATCCGGATGAATTTATGATTCACACTGCCGGATTTACTGTTGTTCAGGGGCAGATAGGCCGGCAGTTTGATCTTCGCAGAGGCATTGACACTGAAGGTTATGCACACATTTTCTGGCAGGATACCGGGCAGGAAATACGTTTCCAAAGGGGGAGCCTGGGTGCACTTTTGGAGCTTCGCGATGTAACGATAAACCATGAAATCCAGACTCTGGACAATATGACCATGAACTTTGTTGATCTGGTCAATGAAATTCACCGAGACGGATACGGGATAAACGGCAATACCGGCATTGAATTCTTTTCCGAATATCCTTTTGTTCCCAATGTTAACGGCAACTACGACCGTTCCGGCGACGGTGAATTTGATTCCAGTTATATTTACCGGATAAACGGGCAGCATGTACTTGAAGCGCAGGCACAGCCCGGCCTTGAAGGGGTAATCACCCTTTCCGGTGCAAACGGCAATATCTTTGTGCCGTATAATTCAACCGACACCATAGCGGATATTATCAGCAGGATTAACAATTCCGGCGCCGAGGTTGTAGCAAGCCTCAATCGTGACGGCAGGCTTTCCCTCAAGGGAACTACGGCCGAGCCGGTGAACGGCGTTAGGGAAAACCCTGATTTTGTTATTCGGCATGTCAGCGATACCGGGCATTTCCTTACCGGGTACGCCGGTCTGCTGGGCGGCGTTGAAGGGGGAACATACGACTGGGGTACAGCCGATGCGGTAAACACCCTGCGTGACGGGGCGAGTTTCGCCGTTGCCCCCATTTCCCATCCATCCGGCTGGATCGAAGTAAATCCCGCCCTGGTCAGAGATCCCATGTCTGTTGCATCCGGTTTCGGCGTTAACGGTAACACTGCCAATCCCGGCAATGGCGATGCCGCTGCGGCAATTGCATCAATACGGAACAACCCGGTCATGGTCGGCCGTCATTCGACATTTGATGATTATTTTGCCGATTCTGTTGCCCGCGTCGGTTTACACGGAGAGCGGAGCGAGCGGTCTTTGACAACGGAAAATATTATCATGAAGGAACTGCGCGATATGCGCGACTCAATTTCCGGTGTGAATGTTGATGAAGAACTTGCCAACATGCTCCGCTACCAGCATGGCTACAATGCCGCCGCGCGTTTTATATCTACCGTTAATTCAATGCTTGATACATTGATGAGACTGGGAGCTTAATAGTTGTACATGGATGTACAAAAAAATAACAAGGAGTGTAGAGTATGAGAAGAATTTCGAGTGATATGCCGCATACAGATACGCAGTTTTATCTGAGGCAGCAGGAAGCAAGGCTTGCAAAGCTAAACAATCAAATTTCATCACAGAGCAGGATTAACGAGCTGCGGGATGATCCTTTGGCTGCCGCGCATGCGGTACGGTATGAATCCTATCTGGCACGGCTTTCGCGTTTTGAAAATAATACCCAGTACGCAAAGGACCATTACAATATTGTGCAGGCGTATGTGAATGAGGCTATAGGCATCATGCAGCGCACCCGTGAGCTTGCGGTTCAGGGAGCGAATGGTACATGGACAGCCGAAGATCAAAAATTAATGGCTATGGAAATTAATGAACTTATCAAGGAACTGGCCGCTATTTCTAACGCAACAGGGCCTGACGGCAAGCAGTTGTTTGCCGGTGATAAGGCATTTACCGAGCCTTTCCGCCTCGTGGAAGGTATGGTTGAAGGCGGCGGTGAAAGCATGGTTGTCAGGGTAGAATACCGGGGTGCCGGCGCTACACGACGTACCGAAATCAGCGATCGTTCCTTTATTGACCTTGATATTGGCGGAGGAGAATTATTTTGGGCAGAAAGAATGAACATTTTCTCCAATGTCAATGCAGCGAATTACCGGGTTAATGAACACGGCTCTTTTTTTATAGACGGTGTTGAAATAAAGGTGACTCCCGGAGATACATTGCCTTCGATTGTTGCAAAAATAAACGATTCACCGGCGCCGGTAAAAGCATCCGTTGATCCTTACACCAGAGGACTCATGCTGGAAGGGACAAACCCCCACCTTATCCGCATTGAAGACGGTGCCGAAGGGGCAACGGTTATGAGAGACCTGGGGATTATCCTGGGGAATATGCAAAACAATGCGCCTAATTGGGATACAACCCGTTCACGGGTTTCCGGCGGTTCGATGTTCGATATGATGGTACGTCTGCGTGACGCTTTATTCCGGGGTGATTATGATTTTATCGGCAGCCAGGGAATTGCAGGCATGGACCTTGCCATCGGCAACCTGACAGCACGTATAGCGGATATAGGCAGCCGTCAGGAACGCGCAGAAATGGTGTGGCAGCGGATTAACCGTGAGATACCCGATGTAACATCAAACCTTGCCCGTGTCTCGTCTGTAGATATGACCACTGCGGCTACCGACCTCCGAATGCTGGATTTTGCACACAGAGCGACTCTTCAGACTGCCGCGCGTACAATACCGACAACGCTTCTTGATTTTCTCCGATAGGACTCCGTTTCGTTTGAGGAGATGATTTTGAAAGTTGCTACCAAGGCTTACGGTTTAATTGATGTTGACGAGCGTCAAAAAATTGTATTTCCCGAAGGGCTCTTTGGTTTTGAAACATTACACGATTATCTCCTCCTTGATGCTGAACGTCAGCCGTTTTACTGGCTCCAGTCCATGGAAGTAGAAGAGGTTGCATTTGTACTGCTCAATCCGTTCCTGTTCAGGCCTGACTACGAAGTTAATATCAGCAATGAAGAACTGGCCGAGATTGACATAGATTTACCTGAAAAAGCCCTTATTTTTTCAATTGTCACTATACCGGCTGACGGCAGTTCCATGACCGCAAATCTTCAGGGCCCGATTGTTATTAACCGTGAAAACAGAACCGGTAAACAGGCTGTACTGGCTGACAACCGCTGGAAAACAAAGCATGACATTATGGCGGAACTGTCGTCTCCGGAGTCGTCGTCTCCTTCGGAGCCGTTGGGGACAAATTAATGCTCATACTATCCAGAAAAGTCAACGAAAAAATCATGATAGGAGACAACATTTCCGTCTCCATTATTGAAGTCCGCGGCGAACAGGTACGTATCGGCGTTGATGCCCCCAAAACAGTAAAAGTGTTCCGCCAGGAAGTGTATGATGCAATTATAGCGGAAAACAAAGCCGCCGCCGAATCAAAACCTGTCCTGCCCATCGTGGATTTTGGCGTACCCAAACAGGAACAGGCAACATTAAGTTTACTTACTTGACAGCAGGAAGTCGATAATATTCCTGAATACAATGCCTTCATGATCGGTAATATATGTTTTGTCCATTGACAATATGGTTTTTTCATAATTATCGCGGATTGTTGCAAGAGGGGCAATTTCCCTTTTTTTTACGCTTTCGTCCATCAAACTTAGCGTGACTTGAAAGTACTTCCGGGTATTTTGCCTGATGGCCAGAAAATCCACCTCGCTGTCGTACCATTTACCGATGAACACCTGATAGCCGCGGCGCAGCAATTCAAAGTAAACAATAGTTTCCAGCACATGCCCCATATCGCCGTCTGAATAACCCATAAGCATGTTACGGATACCCGTATCAGTTACATAGAACTTTGACAGTGTTTTTAGCTGCTCTTTGCCTTTGATATCAAAACGATCTGCCTGATAGACAATATACGCTTTTTCCAGAGTGGCAAGGTAAGATGTAATTGTTGCAGATTTAACGGTCTCCCCTTTTCCCTGAGAACTTAAAAAACCGCTTATTTTATTTGATGAGATGATATTGCCGGTATTACTGATAATATATCGAACAATTTTCTCCAGCAATTCTACATTCCTGTTATTGCTTCTTGCCACCACATCCTTGATAATGACGGTATTGTAGATCCCCCGTAAGAATTCATTGATTATATTATCTTCCTGCGGCAAGGTTGTAACAGCAGGCAGACAGCCGTATTTTATGTACTGCCGGAATTTATCTTCAACAGACATATCAGCCGGAAGATGGTCAAACAACAGGTACTCTTTAAATGAAAGCGGCAGCATTTTTATTTCCACATAACGTCCTGACAGCAGGGTGGAAATGTCAGATGACAGCATATATGCATTTGATCCGGTAACATACATATCAACATCAATATCAGTCTCTATACTCAGACTGTTTACCGCTTTTTCCCATTGATTTACCTGCTGAACCTCATCAAGCAGTACATAACACTTTCCCCTGGATGGGATCATTTCTCTCACTAGTTTATATAACCGGCGGTAATCCCGGATTTCGTCATAAGCCATCAATTCAAAGTTAATGTCAATGATATGGCCGGCAGCAATACCTGATTCCAGCAGTTCCTGCTTAAGCAATTGCAGCAACGTAGACTTTCCGCAGCGTCTAAGCCCGGTTATTACTTTTATCAGTTTAGTATCCTTGAAGGATTTTAGACGTTCCATATATTGAGTCCGTTGGATCATTGTAATCTCCCTGTAGAGTAATTATAGGGGAAAAACTTCAAATTATCAATACTATTTCCTCTATAGGGGAAAAACTTCAAATTATCAATACTTTTTCCTCTGCAAGGGAAAAACATTTTCAAGCATTGCCATTGACACACTATTAACTACAAGATACACTGCCATATAAGCGAGAGTGGTGGAACTGGCAGACACGCCAGATTTAGGTTCTGGTGCCTAAGGTATATGGGTTCAAGTCCCATCTCTCGCAGGCTTTTCACAGTATATTTATTATTCACGAGGAAAATACAGTGTCCGTAACGAAAGAAATCACCCGGCTGGAAAAATCAAATGTCAAAATCAATTTGACCATCCCTAAAGAAGACGTACAGTCCCAGTACCATGATCTAATCAAAGATTATGCCAAAAACATTCAATTACCGGGCTTTCGCAAAGGAAAGGTGCCGCAGGATGTCCTGGAACGGAAATTTGGCGAGGCGCTCAAGGGCGAAGCGCTGGGAAAGATCGTCGAAAAGGCAGTGGGCGAAGTATTTGACGATGAAAACCTGCCAAGGGACGAACGGCCGCTGCCGTATTCACAACCCCAGCTTCAGGAAGAAGACCTGAAACTTGACTTTGACAAGGATTTAAGCTTTTCCCTTATTTATGACGTGCTGCCAAAAGTAACCGTCGGTCAGTGGAAGGGGCTTGAAGTGGAAGTCCCCGATGCGGCAGTGACCGAAGAAGATCTAACCCGCGAACTGGAAGAGGTGCGGGAACGTAATTCATTTGTCCTTGACCGGGATGATAATGCTGAGGCGCAAACCGGTGATGTGGTAACAATAACCCACTGCGAACTGGATGAAAACGGCGGTGTAGTGCCCGATACCACCAGGGAAGATTTTACTTTTACCCTGGGTAATGTGCAAAATACCACTATGTTTGATGATGATATTATCGGGATGAAGAAAGGCGAAACCAGAGAATTTACCAAGACGAAAAAAATGAGGGTTACGCTGAAAGAACTCAAAGAAAAAAAACTCCCCGATCTGGACGATGACTTGGCCCAGGACGTTGATGAAAAATTCCAAACCCTCGATGATCTGAAAAACAATATACGAGAACGGCTGGAACAAAACCTCAAACAGCGCCTGGAAGAGATCAAAATCAACAATATACTCGAAAAAATAATGGAAAATACCCCCGTAGTCCTCCCTGAATCCATGGTCAGAGTAGAACTAGACGGCCGTTTGCGTAATCTGGCAAGGCGTTTTGGCGTTGATACCGCCAAACTTATGCAATTACTTGCTCATGACGGCCAGGGGCTTGAAGATATTCAGGGACAATGGCGGCCGTCGGCGGAAAAAGCGCTCCATTCCCGGCTTATTCTTGAAAACCTCATGGAAGAGCAGCAAATTGAGGCAAGCGATGAGGATATCGGCAAGGAAATGGAAGCGATAGCCGCCAGTTCGGGTGAGTCCCTTGAAGAAACAGAACAACGCTACGGTGAGGGTAATGCTCTGGAATACATCAAAGAAGAGATAAAAGAACGCAGGATGTTTGCTATGCTGATAGCGGAAAATACCATAAAAACAGGTTCCCGGATGAATTATCTGGACGTTGTGGAAAAAAACAGGTAAATTGTAGTATGATAGAGCAAATGAGCAATCTCGTTCCCATTGTTGTTGAGCAGACCGGCGCCGGGGAGCGGTCTTATGACATTTTTTCCCGGCTCCTTAAAGACAGGATTGTGTTTATTGACGGAGAAATAAATGATCTTAACGCAGACCTGGTTGTCGCACAGCTCCTGTTTCTGGACGGTCAGGATACGGAAAAAGACATTAACCTGTATATAAATTCGCCCGGAGGATCGGTGACTGCAGGCCTTGCCATTTACGATACCATGCAGTATGTAAAGTCCGATGTGCAGACGATCTGTATGGGGCAGGCGGCAAGTATGGCGGCGCTCATTGTCGCGGCAGGTGCGCCCGGCAAGCGTCTCGTCCTTCCTTCGGCACGAATGTTGATTCACCAGCCCTGGGGCGGCGCATCGGGGCAGGCACGGGATATTGGCATACAGTCCAAAGAAATTATCCGCTTAAAAAAAATGACTATTGATTATTTTGCAAAACACACGGGAAAGACACCGGAAAAAATTGCCGCCGATATGGAGCGGGATTTTTATATGTCGGCGGAAGATGCCGTGACTTATGGCGTAGCAGATCGCATTTTAACGAGGGAGAAAAATGGCACGGCTTAAAAACACAGCAGCAGCAGAGCGGGTTTGTTCGTTTTGCGGAAAAAGCGCCGACATGGCCCGCAGGCTCATCGCCGGACCCAACGATGTTTTTATTTGTGATGAATGTGTCGAAGTATGCCTTAAAATACTTTCCGATGAAGACGAAGAACTTTCATCCCAGTTTACCGGTGATATACCCACGCCCCGGGAAATTAAACTGTACCTTGACCAGTATGTGGTCGGGCAGGATGATGCGAAAAAGGCGCTGTCTGTTGCGGTGTATAACCATTACAAACGCATTGCCAATCCCATTAAAAGTAAAAGCAATACAATCGAAATTGAAAAATCAAATGTCCTGCTTATAGGCCCCACCGGAACAGGTAAAACCCTGCTTGCAAAAATACTTGCCAAAAAGCTCAAGGTGCCTTTTGCCATTGTAGACGCGACCACACTGACCGAAGCCGGTTATGTAGGCGAGGATGTGGAAAACATCCTCCTCAAACTGATCCAGAATGCCGGTGGGAATATCGCTGCCGCCGAACGGGGTATAATTTACATAGATGAAATAGACAAGATCGCCCGCAAGGGAGAAAATGTTTCGATAACCCGCGATGTGTCCGGTGAAGGTGTACAGCAGGCGCTGTTAAAAATTATTGAGGGAACCGTTGCTTCCGTGCCGCCGCAGGGCGGAAGGAAACACCCCAACCAGGAATTGATACGCATTGACACTACCAATATTCTGTTCATCTGCGGCGGCGCTTTTGTCGGTCTTGACAAAATGATTGCCCGAAGGGTTGTGCAGCACCCCCTGGGGTTTGGTTCAGAAGCCGGCAGCGGAGAAAAAAGCCTCAAGGAATTATTCGAAGCGCTGCATCCGGACGACCTTATCCACTTCGGCATGATACCCGAATTTATCGGCAGGCTTCCCATCACGGTGAGTCTTGCGGAACTCAGGCGGGAGGAACTTAAGCGGATCATCACAGAGCCGCATAACGCCATTGTCAAGCAATATCAGGCTTCACTCGCTTATGACGATGTGGTACTGGAATTTACGGAAGGGGCTATTGATGCGATTGCCGACACTGCGATAAAGCAAAAAACCGGAGCGCGCGGTTTGCGGGCCATTGTTGAACGGCTCATGACGGATATCATGTTTGAAATACCTTCGATGAAGGGCAGCAAACAGGTGACCATCACCCAGGATGTTGTTGAACATTCAAAAGTGCCGGAAATCCAGCTATTCCAAAAGAGCGCGTAGAATTGAAACATGGCGGCAGCTCAAAAAAAAACGGGTTCTCGTCGTTTCTTTCCGCGCTGAAAATAAAATCCGGCGGAGTACTATCGGCAGAAGAATTTACCCTGCTCCCTCTGCGTGATCTGGTTCTGTACCCCAATACCGTCGTTCCGTTTTTTATTACTACCCAGCCGGGAATGGCAGCGCTGGAAGAAGCTCTCCGCCGTGATAACCGGTTGTTTGCGGCCTGCATCAGAACGAATGATGAGCCCTGGCCGTTTGGCACCGTTGTCAGAATCATTCAGCACCTGAAACTGCCTGACGGTACTTTCCGGCTTGTACTGCAGGGAGAGTATCGTGCCAGAATCCTTGAGACGCACATAAAGGAGAATTATTCCCTTGTTACTGTCGAGCCCATTAATGCGGGTGTTTTTGCCGATCCGCCGTTCCCGCAGGATGTTGCCCTTCTGCGCGCCGTGCAAAGGTCGTTTAACCAATACGCCGAGCTTTCAAAAAAAGTAGGGTCGGAAACGCTGCTTGCCGTTGAACGCGCTGAAAACCCCGAACGCCTTGCCAATCTTATTTGCAATGCTATTCAGATAAAAACCGATAAAAAAATTGAACTTCTTGCCATATCGGATGCTGTGCAGCGGCTTGAGACGGTTCTGGAAACGCTTGAACGTGAAAATGAAATTTTCGGCATTCAGAAAAATATTTCCGGCAAGGTAAAAAGCCGCATAGATAAACACCAGCGCGAATACTATCTGCACGAACAACTCAAGGAAATTAACAAAGAACTGGGCAAGGATAAAAAAGAAGACGAGTTTGCCGATATTGAAAAAAACATTGCCGAAAAAAAACCTCCGCCGGAAGTAATCGCAAAAACAAGCAAGGAAATTGCCCGTTTGCGCAAACTACAGCCCCTGTCTCCCGAAGCCGGAGTATTGCGCACATACCTTGAGTGGATTACCGATCTTCCCTGGAGCGAATACAGCGCCGATTCGGGCGATCTTGACGAAGCGCAGCGTATACTTGACGAAGACCATTTCAACATGCGCAAGGCAAAAGAACGCATTGTGGAATTTATTGCAGTGCGGCAGCTGCTAAGTGGGGATCAGGGATCAGGGATCAGGGATCAGGGATCAGGGACCAGGGATCGTGGTAAGAAAGATAACCTAACTTCCGGGTTAACTCCCGGTAGTCCGAATACTGAACCCCAGTCCCCAATAAAAGGGCCAATTCTCTGCTTCGTGGGGCCGCCGGGGACGGGTAAGACCAGCTTAGGCAAGTCGGTGGCGCGGGCATTGGGGCGGCGCTTTGTCCGCATTTCGCTTGGGGGCTTGCGGGATGAGGCGGAGATTCGCGGTCACCGGAAAACATACGTTGGCTCGCTGCCCGGCAGGATAATCCAGTCAATGAAAAAAGCCGGTACCATGAATCCGGTTATCCTTTTTGACGAAATAGATAAACTATCAAGCGATTTCCGGGGGGATCCTGCCAGCGCCCTGCTTGAAGTGCTTGATCCTGAACAAAACGCAACATTCACCGATCATTACATGGAAGTGCCTTATGATCTTTCACGGGTGCTGTTCATAACAACGGCAAATTCCCTGCACGGCATTCCGTATCCCCTGCTTGATCGTATGGAAATAATAGACATTCCCGGTTATGGCGAAAATGACAAACTGGAAATCGCCAAACAATTCCTTGTTCCCAAGGCGCTGACGGAAAACGGCCTTTGGGAAGCGCATATCCGCTTTACCGATGACGCCATCAGGAGCATCATCCGTTATTGGACCATGGAATCCGGTGTTCGCGGTCTTGAACGGGAAATTTCCCGCTGTATACGGCGCATTGCACGGCGGGCAGTCGCCAATGGATATGGCAAAGACAAGCACATTACTGATTTTAAGAAAATTGTTAAAAGCGAAGGGCTGGAAAAACTGCTGGGCAGACGGAAATATAAAAGCGATGTTGTATTCCGTGAGCCGGGGGTAGGGGTAAGCTGCGGTCTTGCCTGGACAGAAACCGGCGGCGCCATGCTACCCGTGGAAAGCACCCGTTTTGAAGGCAGCGGCGAAGTTGCCATGACGGGAAATCTCGGCGACGTGATGAAAGAAAGCGCCCGTATTGCACTGACCTATCTTCGCAGCGTACAGGATAGTTATAACTATCAGGTAAAAGACGCAGGTAAAACCGATTTTCACATCCATGTTCCCGAAGGCGCCATTCCCAAAGACGGCCCTTCCGCAGGCATTGCCATTGCCGCCTCTTTGTTGTCAACCCTGTGCCAAAAGCCGTTGCGATCCGGTTATGCCATGACGGGCGAGCTTACGCTTACCGGGCGTATTTTACCCATTGGCGGTTTGAAAGAAAAATTGCTTGTCGCCATCCGCAACGGTATGGAAAAGGTTTTATTGCCCTGCGATAACCGCAGTGAATGGGAAGAACTTGACAAGGATATCCGCACTGCCATCACAGTCGAATTTGTCGATAATGCCAAAGACGCGTTTGTGTTATTGTTTGACAAGGACATTGTCAGGAAAAAAACGAGCGGAAAGAGAAAAGTTAATAGTTAAAAACTAAATAGTTAATAGTGAGAAGTGTTGTTGTATCGGGTTTTTCCTATGTTATGCTTTTTATTGTATTGATTAACTTCTTCTTTGAGCTTTTCTGGAATATCGCTTAAATAAATGTCATTTTTTAGCATTATTATCTTTTCCCATTCATATGGATTTACATACTCAGCCGCTGTCAATGCTTTTTTTACCCCGATAATATCCCTGTTTCCATATTTTTTTTGGTAATTTTTAAACATTGTTACAAGTGTTATTTCATTAAGTATATATGCAATATCTATATAGTCTTTTGCTTTTTTCCTTCCTTCGATTGCAAGCATTTTCATTGCTGAAATATCGTTAATCCCCAACATTGTTATCCCGTCATCTGTTATCAGGGGGTCGATAATATTGCCTTTTATACTGATTATATCAAGACCAGTTTCACCAATAACAGCCTGAATTGCATTCTCGTCATAGCTTAGAATATCTATACAAGTAAAAGTATTTCGTAAAAAATCCAGTATTTTTGTGTAGTCATGTTTTTTTACAGAAAATAAATCGATATCAATTGATTTTCTGTGTCCGATTTGCAATGCAAGGGCAGTGCCACCCGCAAGAAAAAAACCATCAAGCAAGGGCTCTGTTTGCAGAGTCCGGATAATTTCAATCATATCCAGTGTAACGGTTTCTTTCCGAAGCATTTGAATCGTTCCTTTTTTACTTTGAATATTGCGCTTAAATAAGCAATGGTATTTTCGCTTAAATAATCAATTTTTGTCACGGTTTTTTTTATTTTTTTATATGAATATATTTTATGAAGTAATATTTCATCGGATTGACGACCATAGGCGACTACTCTTTCAATGATAAAATCGCTGTCCTTTTTCAAATCAAGCTTGCTTCTGTCAACATCCCAGAATACATGAGAAGAAAAGTCCCGTATACAGATTCGGTCATGCATTTTCCCCGCTATCCCCCCGCTGTCTCCGTAATTATCTCAAATGTACGTTCAATACAGCGGTCCCAGGAAAAAAATTGAGCGCGTTCCAGGCCCAGCCGGCGGCATTCTTCGTATTGCACACGGTCGGTTGCAAGGGTAACCATGCGGTCGGCCATGTCTTCCGGATCGCGGGGGTTAAAGTACAGAGCGGCATGTTCGGCGGTTTCCGGAAGGGAGGCGGCGCGGGCGCAGGCTGCGGGAATTCCCGATGCCATCGCTTCGATAACCCCCATGCCGAAACCTTCATACATTGACGGGAAAACCACAAAATCCGCGCCGGAGTATAAATCCGGAAGGCTTTCATGGGGAAAATGACCGGTAAAAAAAATGTCGCTTTTCCATGCGGATTTGGCGGCTTCGGCATATACCCTGGATGCATTATTGCTGTCTTTTCCGGCAAGAATGAGGCGGTGGGGGCTGCCGGTGCGTTCTTTAAATATGCCAAATGCTCTGATGAGCCGGATATGGTTTTTAACCGGATGATCAATGCGTGACACGCAGAGTATATAAGGCCGGCGGAAGCTGAAAGGCTGTATGAGCAGTTCGCTTTCATCATCACTGTGGGGGCGGGGGAAAAAGGCAGAATGATCAATTCCGTTCTGCACTACCTCTATGCGGGATTCCCTGACTCTGGCAAGATCTATCAGTTCCTGTTTTACCCAATCACTTACGGCGATTATTCTGTCAAGGCGCCGCAGCGAGTTTGGCATGACTACCCGCAGGATAGCCCCTAAATGCTCCCTGGTCCGTCTGGTACCCCAATAGGCAGCCATGTCATGGACTACGCCGATAGCGGGGCAGGGGGATTTGTAGGGGGGTTGCCGGTGCGCTGCGGGGAAAAAACAGGCATTGTAGGCCCTATCTTGTGCGAATTGCGGGTATCTGCGCAGATGCCAAACTGCATTTGCCGATCTGCCGGTTATGGAACAACGTGCAATGAATTCAAGGTTAGGGGCAAATTCGCTGTAGATATATCGGTCGTATTCCCATCCGAATAATTCAAAACGGGCATCATTGGAAGGAAGGATACGCCTGAGCAGCTGCGTTAAATAAGTACCTACCCCTGACTTACCGCTATCGCAGGCAAAGGTATCAATCCCTATCTTCATTAAACCTCCGGAAAGGGGTAAGGAGACTTATTATATCATAAACTCAGCATTGTTCCTATCCCCTCATCGGTGAACAGTTCGATGAGTAACGCATGGGGCAGGCGTCCGTCGAGGATATGGGCTTTGTGGACCCCCCCGTCCAGGGCCAGAGCGCAGCAGTCAACCTTGGGAATCATACCCTTGTTTATCACGCCGTCCGCTTTCAGGCGCTCCAGTTCCGCCCTCGTTGCCGTTTTGATAAGGGAATTGGGATCGTTTACATCCCGGAGAATGCCCTGAACATCGGTCATTAAAATGAGTTTTTCAGCCGAAAGGGCAGCGGCTATTTGCGCGGCTGCAGTGTCGGCGTTTATGTTGAGTGCTGTATCATTCATACTGTCATCAATGCCGTAAGCCACCGAGGAAACCACGGGGATAAACCCCGAATCCAGCGTAGAATTGAGGATTGAAACATCGACTTCCGCAATCTCGCCGACGAGCCCGTAATCCCCATTTGCCATCCTTCGGGCTTTCAGCATTGCCCCGTCAATGCCGCACAGCCCAATGGCCTTGCCTCCTGCCTGCTGGATATGTCTGGTTATATCTTTATTTACTTTACCGCAGAGAACCATCTGGACAATTTCCATGGTACCGGCATCGGTGTAACGCAGGCCGTTGACAAAACGGCTCTCACCGCCGGTTTTTTTCAGCATTGCCTCGATTTCCGGCCCTCCGCCGTGAACGAGCACCGTGCGTATGCCGACACAGGCCATCAGCACCACATCCTGTATGACTGCAGCCTTAAGTTCATCGTTGATCATGGCGTTGCCGCCGTACTTAACCACAATGGTTTTTCCGTGAAAGCACTGAATATACGGAAGGGCTTGTATGAGTATATGTGCAGAGTTTGTCATAATATTATCCTATGAGCGGTAGTCGCCATTTATTTTAACATAATCGTAGGTTAAATCGCAGCCCCATACCGAGACGGCGTTGTTTTCATTGCCGATGGTAATAATAATTTCAATTTCTTCCTGCGAGAGTATGTTTTTTGCATCTTCTTCATAAAAGGGGAACGGCTCCCCGTTTTTAAATACGGTAATTTCCCCAGCGGTACTTTTGAATGCAACAGTGGTCTGAAGAGGATCGAATTCCGCGCCGGAATAACCCATGGCACAGAGTATGCGGCCCCAGTTGGCATCCGCCCCGAAACAGGCTGTCTTTACCAGGCTGGATGAAGCGATGGACTTTGCCAGGGTTTCCGCTGTTGCTTCATCGTCCGTGCCGTTTACAGTGACTGTCACCAGTTTCGTCGCGCCTTCGCCGTCACGCGCCATGGCACGAACCAGTTTGACACAGCAGGCTTCAAGTGCACCGGCAAACAGTTCATATCCATCGTCTTCTTCGGTAATTGCCGGAATGCCCGATGCGCCGTTTGCCATGACAACTACCATGTCATTTGTTGATGTATCGCCGTCTACGGTCAGGCGGTTAAATGAGCGGCTGACGGCGCGGTGCAGGCTTTTGTCGAGCAGTTCCCGTGAAATTGCTGCATCGGTGGTCAGGAAACAGAGCATGGTTGCCATGTTGGGATGTATCATCCCCGAGCCTTTTGCCATGCCGCCTATCCGCACCGGCAAACCGCCAATTTCGATTTCAACCGACACTTCTTTTTTGCGGGTATCCGTGGTCATTATCGCTTCAAGGGCCGCGGCGTGGCCTGCTTCATCCCCCCGCAGTGAATTTGCCAGCGCGCCTATGCTGTTTTCAATGGCGGCAATGGGCAGCGGCACCCCGATAACCCCGGTTGAAGCAACCGCGACATGCCGGGGGTTTATGACAAATTCATCGGCGGCAAGAGCGGCCATGCGCTGTGCAGCGTCCAGGCCCGCAGCTCCGGTGCAGGCATTGGCATTGCCGGAATTAGCGATGATTGCGTGGAGTTTCCCCGCGGCAATGTGTTCCATGCTGACAATAATGCTTGCCGCCTTTACCCGGTTCGTCGTGAACACAGCCGAAGCCGTACAGCTTTTTTCCGAATAAATAAGGGCAAGGTCTCTTTTTTGTGACTGTGCCTTGATGCCGCACCAGATACCGCCCGCCATAAACCCTATGGGCGCACACACCCCACCAGCTATTTCTTTCATCTTACCCTCTTACCCTCTTACCTCTTACTTCTTACTTTAAAAAAGTGCCGGAATATGTTCTAAACCGGTGCGTTCTTCATAATCAAAAATAATATTCATGTTCTGTATTGCCTGTCCCGCTGCGCCCTTAACCATGTTGTCAATGGCAGTGCAGACAATCAGTGTGGAGCCGCTGTGATCGAGGTGTACCGATATGTCACAGTAGTTTGACTGGCGCACCCTGTTCGTAGCGGCGGTAACGCCTTCCGGCAATACCCGGACAAATGGTTCATTGCGGTAAAAATCGGTATACAGGGCGCGAATTGCGGCGGTCTGCTGTTCAATTTCGTTTGATGGCGGGCGGATTGCTGTTTCTGTGCTTGCCGCACGCCATTGTGCGGAAAGGGGAATGTATATCGTGGAAAGTATTCCCCTGTTCATGGGGGCAAGGTGCGGGGTAAAAATAATTGCCGGGGAATTTTCATTTCCCGACATCGCGGCGAAATTCCGGGCAATTTCCGGGGTGTGCCGGTGCGAGCCGACTTTGTACGGGGAGACGGCATCGGCACATTCGGGGAAATGGAACGAACGAGAAGGTTCACGTCCGCCGCCGGATACGCCAGAGATCGAATCAATGACAATCGTTGTGCCGCCGGCAGGCAGCCCTTTTGCCAGTGCGGGAAACGCTCCCAGCGAAGCGCCGGTGGGATAACAGCCCGGATTGCCGATAATCACTTTGCCCGAGGAAGCAAGTTCTTTTATGCGATTGCGATTGAGTTCCGGCAGGCCGTACACCGTATGATCGCGGAGTTTCGGATATGTGTAGGGTTTACCGTACCATGCACTGAAGGCCGCTTCGTCATTGCCAAAACGGAAATCTGCGGACAGGTCGATGAAGGGGATTCCTTTTTCGAAACAGGTATGTGCATAAGGTTCGCCAACCCCGTGGGGAAGGGCGGAAAAAACCACACCGGCGGCGGCAATTACATCTTCGGCTTTTCCCAGTGACATGCTGATGCGTCCAAGAAAGTTGGGGTACACATCCTCAATGTGTCCGCCTTCAAAACTTACCGAAGAAAGAACAAGGCGGTCAATTTTCCCGTGCCCAGACAAAAGCCTGACCAGTTCCGCGCCTGCGTAACCGGTTGCCCCAACTACCCCTGCAATCATTGTATGTTCCTGCCATCGTCTGCGGCCAAAAGGCTGTATGCTTCATCGGCGTTTTTTGCGTTAAGCAATGCGGTGCGCAGTTCGCGGTCTTTCAGGTGGGCGCTGAAAAAAGAAAGTGTTTGCAGATAATGAGCGTGCTGGTTATAAGCTGCGCCTATCATGATGATCAGCCGGACCGGATCATCGTCAAGAGGGTTAAAGTCGGTAACATCAATGCTGCTTATCCCGACAGAAACAACAAGGTCGGTAATTGACTGAAGGCGTACATGGGGAATGGCAATCCCCCTGCCAATGGCTGTACTCATCAACTCTTCCCGCCTGAGTATCTCCATAGCCAGTTCTTTGCTGTTTTTTACCTGTGGAGCTGTCGCGAGATTTTCCGCCAGCGCAAGCAGAACGTCCCGTTTTGCCGGATAATTAAGAAATAAAATACGTTCGGGTGAAAGTATTGCCTGCATTTGCACTGCTTTGAGTTGATTGCTAAACCTGCCTCCGGAAAGGCGGTCGTTGACCCATTCTTCAATTTCGGTTTTTTTAAACCGCCACACCGTACCAATTTTTCCTGCGGGCAGCTCGCCTTTTTGGGCCCAGTCGTACACAGTGCGTTCCGATACCCGCAGATATTTTGCCACTTCTTCAATGGTCATGATTTCATCTTCTATCATAGCGATTATTTTAGTATGAAACCGCAAAGAATGCAACCAAAATCAATATTTGGCTGCCTGATAGACATGTATTATGACGGAGCTTTATTGAAACACACTATGGCGTGGTAAAGTCCACACATACGAACTTGTCAGCCAAGCAATACGGACCTGGCTGGACACGGGGTTAAATGGAGGAGCCCCCGGATGAGCGGCGATCCAGCCCAGGGAGTCGGCTATGGTTCCCTGTGTTGAAGCGTCTGTGAGCCATTCTTCGGTTTCCTTCGTTTTTTCCCGGTTTTTGTCGTTTCCGAAAGGAACTGCCCAGAGAAGCTCCGCCTGAATGCCGAATTCATTCCAGCCGGGGCGGCTGGGGAAAACATCCGCTTCAAGCCTGCTGGTTTCAAACAGCGGCAGTTGGCGGTTTCGGCTTAAAGGGGCATATACCCAGGCAATTTCGTCATCATCCAATAACCGGGGCCAAATCTCTTGCCAGCTAAATGTCCTTGCTCCTTGCTGGAACTGTCCGCCGCGAAAAAGCCGCTCCCTCGTGTGTTCCCAAATGACAATATCCCGTGAAAAAACACCCGGAGATTCCTGTAAAAACTGGGCGCTCCAGGCAGCTACCGCCTCATCGTCGCTGCCGGCCAGCAGCATGAGGCCTGCCTCCGCGGGGCCGTTATCAGCCTGTTCCCGGCTGAGGGGGAGAGACGTAAATTTGCGGAATACCATCCATGGATCAAGGGCCAGCAGCAGGGCTTCCCCGTACTGTCTCTGTTCTGTCAATCTTCGGTAAGTCGTGACAATGCTTTCGTCGTCATCAGAAGGGAGCACATCAGAACCAATGCGGTAGCCGTACCATGTGCGGGGCATCCTGGCAGGCAGGGCGGACAGCGGAATTATCTGTGTCCCCTCAAATGGTGAGTCGGCAATCGCCGCTTCCAATGCTTCGGCAAACCGGTCTTCTGCAATCCAGACAAACCGGGGCTGTGATTGAAAGAAAAGCACCATGCCGCCGGCCAGAAGCGCAATAGCAGCGCCAATAATAATAACTTTCTTCATAAAATCCCCCGTTAATACATTGTAATCTAAAAAAAGGTTGATAAACCACAATTAATGGATTATATTTTATATATTAAGGAGAAATACGTGATCTGTGTCAATACAGGTAAAAATAAAGGAGATTTATTATGAAATCCAGTTTACATGCCATTTGGAAAGGAATTTTTTTATCCCTGGCGGGGTTTATTGTTGTTCTTGCCGCGCTGCTTGTATCGTGTAATAACCCGTTCGTAGCCGGTTTGGGCGACAGGGTAGACCTTGCCCGCCCGGTTTTTAACTGGATAGAACCCGAACCGGGGCTGTTTGTAAGGGGTGAAGAAAAGCTCCTTTTCAGGGCGCATGTTACCGATGATATTGCCGTTGCCGATGTGTATATTTATTTCTGGCGGCAGGATGAACTGGAGCCGGCGGATAGTGATGTTACCCGGCGTTTCCTGATGACGAACAGCACGCAGGCGGCGGATCTGCCCTCCAATTTAAGGGATCCTGATGTCTGGATTTTCTACCTGGATATAGAGAATCAACTTATAAACGGTAAACCCTTAACTGACGGAGATTTATTAATTAAGGGTGTCGCTTACGATACTTCTGACAAGTCCGATTTTGCAAAACTGAACTGTATAATAAAAACGAGACCGCCTCTTGTTACCCTCAGCTATCCCTTTCTTGATGCAGATTTCTGGGAAACAGTTCCCGAAGTTTTTGACCCTGTATTTAATATTTATAGTTATGACTGGACAGGGTTTAGCAAACCGTTTGTTTTTTCCCGAAGTGCAATTTACGGCAGTGTATTTGATGCGCAGGGCATACGGCCCCGGCATCCCGAAATAATGTTCTGGAGATACGGCGAGACTGAACCTAATCCTCTGGATGACAGTAACTGGAAGTCAATGGATCAATACCAGGCAGTATCTTCCGACTGGCCTACGAGTGCGATTAATGCCCCCAACCTGCAACTGGTTAAAAATGTCGGGTTTATGTACGAATTATTTGAACGTGATGCCTTAGGTCAACCCAATCATGCCAGTCCGCTGCCGCAATCTGATACCCCTTACCTGTTCCGCGTCAGAGCCTGGGACTCGGGAAGGCTGGAAAACGGAGATATTGTACCGAACAGTCCCATGATGACGTACTATCCGCCCATTGGAAATGGAACCATCAAGTCGCCTGGCTGGTTCCCCGCAGCGGAAGTGTATATCACGGGCAATGAAGGGCCGCCGGAGTTAGAACTGTTCTATAACGGAGACCTCACCGCTATTCCCGGCGTGAGAGATGCTTATTTTACTAACGTACCCATACAGCCGATTCCCTACATTATCCTTAAAGATAATAATCCTCTCTCCCCTTTTGAGCAGAAAGAGGCGAGAGAGACGGAGTACACCATACATCCATTTGCCATTGAAGCCCGTATCTGGTTTTCCGGCAGGATTGCACAGGCCAATCTCTTTGTAAATGATATGCAGATGAAATGGGAACAGGACCTTTCCAGTCAATATAATGACAGGTTAATCTCATTTGCCGGTGATCCCCGATGGATGTCCAGGCATGGCACCGATAAATTTGGATACCAACTCTTGACCATTCCCCTCCAAAAGGGTGCTGTGATTAAAGATATAAACGACGATGATTTTACTTTCGACAGCGGGGAATACGAATTTTCTGTCCGTATACTGGAATTTGGAGTTACAGCGGCACCGGAAAATTTTATCAGAAAAGAAATCAGGGTGGTGATCAACGATACCCCGCCTACGGTGGAAATAACCGCCGTGTCGCCGTTTACCGATGATCATCCGGATTTACCTCCCGGTTCCATTCCTACGTACACAGTAAACGGCCATATTAACGTAAGCTGGATTGCGGATGCCGGGGTTGTCGGGTTTGATCCCGTTGAAAGCAGGAAATTTCTTGTCCGGCCAATTGTAACAGGAACCATAATCGAAACCGATTATGCAGACCTCTTTCATGATCCGGATGCTGTACCGTATGTCCGGTCCACCGTTCATTTTGATACCCTTAACGGCACATATAACGGCGATGTCATTCCGCCGGTCCCGCTCAGTGGTCCTGTACCCGCAAGTTGGGTTCTAAACACAACAACTAATATATGGGAACCCGTCAGTATTCCGCCTGCTCCACCTCCGCACATCCGGCGCTATTACCTGTACATCCTGGCACAGGACAGATCCGGGCTGTTTAACGGGGCGGTATGCGAAATTATTGTTGATCAAAGCAAAGACTGGCCGGAAATTACTCTGGATACGACTATTTTTGATAAACCCGATGCCTTCGCGTATTCTGATCTGACAAACACAATAACTGTCAATTTCCGGAACCCGGATATAACCCCTCTTCCTTCCCCTTTTAGTGTATCGGTGTTAAGGAATACCATTGGCAGCGGCGACCGGCTCAGAGCCGCTCTCATGGATGATGACGGTATTTTTTCCCTGGCAGCAGTTAATCCCACTGATGACCCCAATAATAATGATTTACTCAGGATGCAGCTTTTCAGTTACGATGTCGACTTAGATGAAAGTACTCTATTGCCAGCGCCGCCGCCGTTCCCCGATTTGTCGGGCAGAAACAGAAGCAGATCTATTGACCTTAACTATGATATTTCAACCCTCCCTGACGGAATATATTCGTTTAACTTTATACTCAGCGATTCCTGGATCAGAAAGAACCGTGATAACCGGGGCAATGTTTTTTCCGCTGATCAGCAGCCCCATCCTGCGCGGGTGACAACGCTCGCAGGCCCCCGTCTTGGCCCGCCATACACTGGGGCTGCGCATCCGGCAATATTTTTCAATGTCAGTACAAAAGAGCCCGATATTTGGGCAACAAGAACCGCTTTGCCTTCCGGAGAAAGATATTCTGAAGGAATTGTATATACATCAAAAACGCCGTTCCCCCTGACGATTCATTCAGACGATCATGAACTTGCAGCGCTCATCGTGCACCAGAGGGAGAGTGCCACCAATACCAGTGTTGTTATACGAAATGATCGCTGGCCGGCATTTGATTCCGGCGAAAGTTTTATAATGCCCGATCTGCCCAGGAACCCGTTGAACCCCGGCACCGCATGGGGGGTCGGCGCTCAGGACGGTAATTACTATTATACCGTATTGGCAGTGAACAAGGCAGGATTAATGACAGAACGCAGATACCAGTTCATACTGGACAACGGCGCTCCGATTATTGCTACTGTTGTTGCCGAACCCATTGTCATGTCTCCGAACTTTTCCGCTTCGGGAAGGGTGGTCGATCAAGGCGACCTTAGCCAGATAAGCCATGTGTATTATACTCTGCAGGAAGACCCCGATTTTCTCAGACCCGGCGGGGTAACCATGAATATGTCTACATACATTGATGAGTTTGGCGCGTTAATCAACCCAGCTGCAAATCCATGGGAGATGGGTTTGGTCGGTGGGAATGACTGGAACGCTCAGGTTACCTATCCGGGAAGCGGCGGCAGGATGTACCTGTATGTGGCTGCCAGAGATATAGCCGGAAACATCAGCAGCCCCGCTGCTACCGATATAGAAACCGGAAATAACTGGGCCACTCCCGGACCGTGGAACAATGCGTTTATCGGCAAGAGAAGTGTGTTCATTGATTTAAGCCCGCCGGAACTGGTGTGGGACAAGAGATGGCCTGCCAATGCTGCTCAAGCCTGGAACACAACGGATTATTTAACAATAACGACTGGGCAACTGAGTTTGGATGCAATGTTTAATGATCCTGATGATGATGCCAATCCCTTTAGCAGTTCTGTCAATAAACCGTTAGGTGATATAAATTATTTTACCAACGATGATTTTACCCTGACATTTACCGCCATTGATACCATTGCCCTCGGATCCGTTACCGTTCAACGAAACGGCGTTCCGGTGAACTTATCAGCCCCGGCTGTCAATGTAACCCTGTGGGGCAGAACCGGCGGAGTAAATACCACAACGACCGTTTATCCTGCCGGGTCGCTCTCCGACGGTTTAGATTCCTTTATTACTGCAGCCAGGTTTGTAATACCGAACGATGGCCTTGCCGACGGCCCCCACACATTCCGCATAACGATAACAGATTTTGCCGGCAGGGAGCGGGTAGTTCCCGAGTTTACCGTCATTGTAGATAAAGAACCCCCGGATCTTGTCATTACCACTACTTCCGCCGCTTTTATCGAAGATAATCAGGTAGCCGGGCAGCCGCTGTATACCGTAAACGGTGTGTTCCGTTTTGGCGCCAGCATTTCTGATCTCTGGGGCGTTGACGGCGGCAAATGGTGGTTGTTACCCAGAACAAGCCCGACAACCGATCCTGATACATCGCCTGTATGGAATGATCCAATTACGGCTGGAGGAATTGCTGCAGGACGTACCATTGCCGCCGCAGGAGACGGCGGTACCAGTCTGCTGGAATTCGTTGACACATGGGGCAGACCAAATTACACTACCGGCTGGCCTCAGGGCTTAATTGAAAATGGTCATTACACCCTCTATGTAATAGCAAGGGACAAAGCCGGCAATGAATCAATAGTAAAACGGTTTATTGAGGTAGATCAGGAAACAGACAAACCGGTAATTACGATTAACAGCCCGCAGAATGGTTCGTTTGTAACCATTGCCAGTAACTTAAGCGCAACCATTACCGATGACGACAATGTACACTCCATTGCCATTAGATATTCGATAGACGAAGGCGCGAATTGGGATGATGTGGTTGGTTACGAACTTGGTTCTCCTCACCTGATTTCTTCACCGGCTAGGGAATATCCATTTTTCGTAAACCTCAACACCCTGACAGGAATGAATTCTGACGGGGTAAAAATGCTTGAATTTACCGTTGGCGATCATCCCGAGTCAAAGCTGCCGGATACCGCGCCGTCAACCGGCGACAGAGCCCGGCCCGCAGTAACCACTACCCAAATTGTAACATTTACGCGGGACACAATTGATCCGGAGATAGAGGTTACCGGCGTAACCCGTGCCGGCGGATCGCTTATCGACACTGCTCCGCTGCCCAATGTCTTCAACACGGACTTTACCCTTTCGGGAACTTTAACAGAAATGAACCTGGGGCACATGGATGGTAATGAAACCAATCCGCCGAATTTCAAATGGACTATCGGTACCGGCGGCGGCGGGCGGGAAGGCTTTATCACTCCCGTGTTGAGCGGCAGCGCGCCTGATTATACCTGGAGCCTGGAAATCGAAATCAACCCCATGATTTCACCTCCTCTGGAAGAAGGCCTCCATACAATCCGCTTTGATGTAATTGACAAAGCGGGTAACTCCGGCTTTACCCAGTTTAACTTTATCAAGGACACCTCTGCTCCTGAAATTGATTTAACGAATATCGAGAAAGTACGGATTGATCCTGCCCTTTTTGCCCTTGGACCGACGAATCCGGCTTTTACAGCCGAAATGGATAAAGTACACACGATAGAAGAAACGAATGCGCTGATTCGCGGCTTCTTCTCCGATGAATTCTCCATGATTGGCAATGTTCTGGCGTTAAATTCGGTTACCGGCGTTGAGGAATACTTCTTTGAGTACCGGATTTACGACCAGGAACATTTAGCCGGCATTAAAACACCCATGCCCGAATATGCACGGCACTTTTTGGGACCGTCAACTAACAGATCGGTGAACTGGAGCATCCCTTTAACCGGTACCAGTCCCGGCGGTTTCTGGACAGGAGATGACGGCATTCGTGACGGCACATATTGGCTGGATATCCGGGTTTTTGACCGGATTGGCAACCCATTGACTCCACCTGCCGGCGGGCTTGTCCCACTTGCAGACGGCAGTTTGGGCGGTATTGGTTTATTGACGAACATGGTCTTTGCTGTTGACCGGCAGGCGCCGGACATTACCATTTTCCCCACAACTAATATTGAGCATCCGACTCAGGTTTCAACCCACCCTGCAGGCCATATCTTCGGCGTGCGGACAACTGACGTGTTTACCCTGCGGGGAACAGCCAGCGATGCTAATTTTGACGAATTAAGAATCAGGTTGAATGACAGCACTACACCAGACATCATCTCAGGACCACTTGTTGTTACAATTGGCCCGCCGCAGTTGCGGACATTAAACTGGGAATGGGTTCTCACTCCGGCAGTTTACAACACCCTCCCTGAAGGGCTTAATACCGTAACATTCACGGCATTGGATACAGCGGGCAGGGAAAGTGTCAGAACCTGGTCGTTCACGAAAGACACCACCCCGCCTGAACTGGAATTACTGAACCTGAGCTTTGCCGGTTCTACCGGGTTCGAAGGTGATGCTATTAGGCTGCAATCACTTGCCAATGATGACTTTGGTTTATTATCCATTGAGACGAGGCTTGAAAGACGTATTAATATTGGTGCGAATGTGGGAGACTGGGTATTTATTGATGACAGAACTGATGGATATACCGGCGCCCTTAACCCTGACAGGTTTACCATGCACCGGCAGGCCGCTCCGAACGGGAATCTGGGATTCACCGTAAGCTGGTTTAAACCCATTACTGATGATCCCACAGTTGGTACCGGAACAGATACGGACAGAGGCGTTGATCTGCCCATGGGAAGGTACCGTCTTATTGTCCGGCTGACCGATCGTGCCGATCCGCCCAATATCAGTTACAACAACAGGCTGTTTACCGATTTTACTTACAGTACCCTGCCTGCCGGTACATCAGGGGATGAAATTTATTTCAGCAGGGGCGGCAGTGTTCCGACGCTGACCGTTTCACCTACGGTTATGTACGCCAACGGGGACAATAGCCCCGCCAACCGGAATTTCCTCGGCATCACCTATACCCCGCAGCCGGAAACTGTCGGGTTGGATCCAACAGACCCGGATGACTTTGGCTTCTACATAACCGGAATAGCAAGCAATACGGAAGAAGGTTTAGACTCGGTTATAGCAGAACTTTTTGATGGAAATACGCTGGAGGGAACATATCCCTTCGACGGAAGCCTTCTTAGTCCGAATGAGCCATGGAACTGGTGGATACTCATTCCTGAGGAAGATTTGGATAACGGAAAAACATATACCGTACGAATAACCGCTTCGAGCGGGAGAAGTACGTCGCAAACCCGTGACTTTATTTGGGATGTTACCCCGCCCACGTGGGATATCATTACTCCGGGACGGTATGAACGGGTAACCGGTAACACATTTGTCCGGGGCGCTTCAGGCGATAACAACTCGGTAAGAAGGGTAGAATACCGGATCGGTAAGTCATCCGTTTGGGCAGACACATTGCTGCATACTTCTTCACCCGCTGCCGGTTTTTCAGGCGGCTTGTACAGTTGGACCCACGAATTTCCCAATATTGGTGATGACATTTTATGGGCAAATACAACAATGTCTGACAGGATTAATTTTATTCCCACTAATCCTCCTGCTACCCGGCCGGATACGGTTATTTATGATACTTCAATCAACGAGTGGCGGATGCCGTTCGAGATTCGAGTAACGGACATTGCCGGTAATCAGACAGTGAACCACATGACATACAGCGGCGATACCAATACTACGTACTACCTGTTCCTTGATCCGGACCGTGATATACCCACAGCCGAATTTATTTCTCCCAACGCTGACAACCTGAGAATGGGCGGTGAAATTTTAGTAACCGGGTTTGCCGAAGACAATAACTGGATGTACGCTGTTCTGATACGTACCTATAAAGGAAATATAGATCCTGACAATGTTGTTCACTACCCGGTAAACTCCAACGACACGCGCATTACCAGCAGGTCAACTGATCCCAATTATGACGGCTGGGCGCTGGCAACATTTTCCAACAGGGGACCTGTGGTGAACTGGAATTATCCCCTTAACCTGTTCGGAGAACTCAATTCCACAACCGGACCTGAACAGACAGTGAATATTGAGATATTACCTATTGATTCCAAAGCATTCGAAACTGCCGTTACGGTACCTTCAGAGACGGAAATGCGCTACTTTGAACTCAACCCCATGGAATATAGAATAGGTGATCCTGCTGTCCGGTTTTTAACCATTGACAGTTCCGTGCCGTCTATCGAAAGGATCCGTATTGAGCGGACAAATGATATTGTGGACTACGGGCCGGGTGTCAGAACTGCCGGCATCTTCACGATTCACGCAGAAATAATCGGCACGAACGGTATCAGAAATGCCCGGTGGCGAAGTGCCGGTCTTACACCAGGTAATACATGGGAAAATATGCTTACTGACGGGGTTGCCCAATCATCTACGGCCTTTACCGTCTCCATGCCGGTAACAGCTGCCGGCACTACCGCGCTGGTAAACTATCCGGGCAACACCCTTGAAATCGGCAGAAAATACATGATCGAAAACCCGGGATCAGGCGTTAGCTGGACGAGCATTGGCTTACCAACCGGCACTGGGGCAAAAGGTGACATTTTTGTGTATAACGGCAATCCGCTGTCAGGAACATTTTCGGTGTATGCCGCGCAAGGTCCGTTGCTAATACCGCCGCTGTCCGGTAACCCCACTACGGATCGTGATAATGCTTATAACCAGCGGTTCCACTATCCGGTAAGGATAACAGACATAGATTCCACCGATAGATTCCCCGTTGGTCCGCGTACAACTCCGCCGGTGAGCCCCTCCAGCGGTAACTTCCTCCTTGACTTGTTTGCCAGTGACTACACTTCACCCATTGCGTTCTCGGCACAGGCTAATCTCGTCATACAGGTTGACAATTTCTATCCATCCAGTATTTACAACGCGCCAAGAAATGCCGCTACCAGGGCATACTGGGTCCAGGGAAGGGCCCGTGACATAAATCTGGCGCAAAACTCCGGAAACATCGAAGGGATTTATGAGGTACTCGCCTACTTCAGACGGGGCAACAATTACTACAACCCGTACGGCATTCAATGGCCGGCTGGTCATGCAACAACGGTCAGAAATGTTAGAGATATGGATCCTAACAGCACTTTCAATGCACTGAAGGATTCGGATACCGATGTAGTAGCCAGTTTCAGTGAATACCCGAATATGGATGTTCCCATTGGCAACACAGATACTTTTACGGGAATTTTACGGCCCAACGAAATAGGCGGCGGTATTGATCTGTTCGGAGCGGCGCGCATCAGGATAAACGAGATGAGCGAAGATACCAACAATAACGGGTATGTTGAACGGTTCTCGGAACGGGGCGGCCAGATAGAATGGGGCTTTGAATTTAATACGTGGAATTTCCAGGACGGCCCCATTGAACTGCATTACATTGTCATTGACATGGCGGGGAACGCCACCCGCTACAAAGAACGGCTCTACATCCGTAACAATCCGCCGTTGATCTCTAAAATAACCCTCATGACGGATTATACATTTAACAACGTAGCAGGAACCATTCCGGCGGAAATCGGCGAATTCGCCTATCCGCCGTTGGGTAACCGGATACCGTACAAAACGACCGGCTTTATCTCCCGTAACTACCGGCTGAACTTTGATATTGAGACACTGGACGGATCGGGCATCGGTAATAAAACATTCCGCGTAACCCCGGTAACGGAGGGGACGATTACGGTCAATTCTACCGCTCTTGTTGAGGGTACGGTGTATGAAATTGTTACTGCCGGGAATACCGACTGGGCGCTGGTAGGCTCAAACTCCAACCTTGTCGGCACGGTCTTTGTCGCTACGGACTTTGCAAATCCGGAAACAAGTACCGGCGATGTAACGACAGGAACCGCCCGTGCGTATAACGAAATAGCCCCCGCTAAACAGCAGGGTGGGGTGTCAGGAACAACGGCTACCATTTCCTTCGGAAACGGAACACGATGGTTAACCGATCCGGACGACGACTTCCGCCAGACTTCGGGTTTCATACCGGATTCCCCCTCAGGCGGCAACTCGTACTTCCTGATCAAGGTATTTGACAGTACCGTACCTGCCGGACCTGGCGTAACTGAAGCGGATCAGCAGGCGGACGTTGTATTGGTCGGCCTGACCATTAACAATATTGACAACACAGCTCCGGTCGCCTTAATCGATCCGTTCCACTGGAGAAGCGCGAGCGACAATTCCCTTTTCCAAAACAACCGGAACAACGGCCACATTGAGTATGAGGGGAATTTCCCCGCAACATTCTTTAATCAGGCTAATCCCAAAGTTTCCGGCCAAATCAGCATCCGGGGAACCCTGGATGACAACAACGTAGCGGGCAGCCTGTGGGTGAATATGCAGGGCATTTCACTTCCAAGTTACGGAACCGGCACGACCGACACCATAGGTGCTGATACCTGGACCCGCATTGCTGTTTACGATACAGTCACTGCACAGATGACCGGAGTGACGGATCAATGGGCAACCAACGGCTGGAGAAGTTCGGTAACGCTTCTGAGCCTTGACCAGGACGGCCATAAACTCACCTGGCAGTTGGACATCGACACACGCAGGCATACGAATGTCGCGGCATTAAATCAGGCATTCAGGGTTATTTCCCGTGATATGAGTACGAACAACCAGGCTGCTTCTCCTGTAAACGGTACTCAAACAACAAGGGCAGCCAGATCGTCTGTGTACCGGATGGACATAGTACCATACATCACATCCATTGATACCATGGTCAGAACCCAGGGAGGTCTAAAACGGGAGAACATCCGTTCAGCAGATGGCAGATTCTCCGTGATCCAGGGAACGAACAACGCATTTATTACGGTGCGGGGCTTTAACCTTAACCCGGCTGCAACCTCAGGCAGCGTGCGGATCATGAACGAAACCCAGAACAACAATTACAGGACTCCCAATCCCACTACCGGTAATCCCGGTAATGCGGCAGTGGGAACAGCGTTTACCCCTTCAGGCATGGGGGCTCCGTATACCTCATTCACCATGTCAAATAACTCAAATGTTTCCGGTTATCTGACGGTCATTGTCAACAACATTGGTTCGCTGAACAACATCAACAACGACAATGCCCTGGGTGATTACCGGCTGAGACTGAGTACTCCCGATCCCAGTGTGGGTACTGTGTACCAGCTTATTCCCAGTACTGCTGATATAGAAGGTTCCAACGGCTCTGATGAAGAGAATATGCCGAACCGTAATGCAGACCGCTATATTACGAGAAACATCACCCTAAACGACGACCGCTACCTCCAGTTCTACAAAGTTGTCAAGACAAATGTGGCTAACGGCTACTACCCGGTGATGATGATGACGCAAAACAGAAGCGGCGCCGGCATTACCAATGTTGAACAGGAAGGGCACCCGGTCTTTGGCTATGTAGACCTGACAGGGGGAACAGGGACCGGAACTGCCGGAGCTGCAACCCTTGGCAATTCCGCTACCGGTATTGACTGGGCACCAACTTCAAATGTTGCATCAGTAAGAAACGCGGGTTCATACAACCCCAGCCATGCCATGCCCCAACGGACAATATTCAATATTGACACCGGGTTCAGGATAGACACGGAACATCTTATTAAAGCGAATATCTGGGATTCCATGGGAATGGCACGCGACGATTCGGGCCGGTACATCCATGCTTCCGCATATAACCGTGACAACGCCAGTTTCCACCTTGTGTACGACCGGTTTGCTGAATTGCATACCCAGGGAGCGGCAACCGATGTTACGAACTGGGGGACAGGCTGGGGGCAGGGAACCACGTACACCGGATATCCCGGCGTATCGGCCAGCAATGCAAATGCTATTGGTACTAATGCCGGTAGAGCTGAGAACAACAACGGTATTGCTCTGGAAACACATAATTTTGCTCCAGGACTCATGCTGGACAGATACACGTACCCCAAACTCATTGCACGGGGTAATTCCGTAACCGGTTTCGCCCGGTATTATATGTCGTACTATGACGCACATTCCCGGCAGATCATTTTCCGTCATTTCCGGATAGGCAACAGCTCTACAGCTGGTAACGGTCGTTTGTATACCACGAACACGACCACGAACCGTACTGATTTCCACGGGAGGAGTTACGATGGTTACACAAACCTTAACAACAACAGTGCGACTAACACCACCATTGATACCGTCAGAAGAATAGCGGTTGATAACAACGCGACTGAAAGCGCCTCCAGCCACTTTGCCATGGTGGTTGACAACGGAGCTTCGGCGAACCGGGCGGTCATTGCCTACTACGATGAAACTGCAGGCAGAATTCGAATCAAGTACTCACAGGCGCTGGACGGCACAGTAGGTACTTCTCCCACCTGGATATCTTCTCCGGCCATATTGCCCGATTACGTTGGTATGCACATTTCCATGGCGCATAGTACAACAAGCAATAGCCTGCACATCGCCGCTTTCAACGCCCTGGACTCAACACTCAGCTACATCTATATCCATGATTATCAGGCAACTACAGAGGGCGGCGCCGGCGTTGTTCATGTAACAGTAGATTTTTACGGCTCGGTCGGTAACTGGACACAAATCAAACTCCATCCCGGCAGACCCGCGGCAACGGGTGTTCCTGCCATTGCCGCAGGCACGCCGTACATCGCCTACTACAACGCTACCGAAACCGGCGGCCGCGAGTCCATTAAAATCGCCTGGGCAAAAGTAGCCATTAACACAACGGCGCTTGCCATTGCGAACCCCGGCGTAGACATCAACGGCTTTACCACAAACAGATGGGAATATCGCACCGTACCGGCAATTGACCCGCCGCAGGGCGGCTCCACGAAGTTCCAGAAAGTCAACCTGGACTTCCGCCCGAACGGTGATCCCATACTGGGGTATCTGGCCAATAACATTGAGTTCAGTTATCCGATAGGTGAGTAGGGGGTAAGGGGGAAAGTAAAACATTGTTATGTACCATTTTGAGCGGCCGCGGTTACATGAATTATTTTCACAAGCGGTCCGATACCCGGTTGTTGTTGTATGCGCCGGGGCCGGGTACGGTAAAACGAGCGCTGTGCAGGACTTTGTGCGGAAATACAAGGCTGTAACTTTATGGATGCAGCTTTCCGAACGGGATAATGTCGGCGCGCGTTTTTGGGAAAATTATACCCATGCCGTAGCGCAGGTAAACAAACCCCTTGCTGCGGAATATACAAAACTGGGCTTTCCCGATACCTCAGACAAGCGCAATCAATATGTGACGCTGTCGCGTGATCTTGTTTTGATGAAGCGGCGGGTATTGATCTTTGATGATTTTCATCTCATTGAAGACCGGCAGGTGATTCGCTTTGTGGAAGAATGTATCATTCAAAAAATGCCGCCGGGTACGTCGGCGTTTTTTGTTTGCCGGTCTGCTCCCGGTATCAATACCGCAGCGCTGGCTGTAAAAGACCTTTTGTTCGGCATCAATGAAAATGACCTGCATTTCAGCGATGATGAACTTTCCGGTTATTTCCGCCAATTGAACATTGCTGTGCAGCCTGATGTTATACGCAATATAATGCTAGACACCGAAGGCTGGGTTTTTGCCATTAACTTTATTGCACGGTCATACGAAAAAGCGCCGGGATACAAAGGGTATACCCGCAATGCGATGAAATCAAATATTTTCCGGCTCATGGAAACTGAAATATGGGACGGGCTTTCCGACCACCTCCGGCCTTTTTTGGTGCGCCTTTCCCTTATAGATCATTTGTCCGTTGACCTTATTGTACTTTTGGCGGGACATGATAAAGACCTGATTGCCGGGATGGAAGAGCAAAGCGCCTATATCCGCAGGGACAGTCATACCAATACATACCTCATCCATCATCTTTTTCTGGAATTTCTGCGCCAAAAACAGGATATTCTTGATGAAGATCAAAAATGTGAAGCGTACCGGATTGCGGGGAAATGGTGCGACAAAAATGATTTTAAAATTGATGCTTTGTCGTATTATGAAAAAACAGGGGATTATGAATCTATTGTACCAATACTGTTTGCTTTTCCTGTCCAGATACCGGAGAATATCGCAAAATTCGCCTTGGAAATTTTTGATCGCGCCCCTGAACAGGCGTTTGATACCGTTGATCTTCTTCCTGTGCTCCATGTTCGTTCCTGTCTGTGCCAGGGTCTCCTGGAAAAAGCAAAAGATCTGCTCGAATATTATGAAGCCAGGCTTTTAAAACTCGAAGACAGTGAATCAAAAAAACGCACCCTCAGCCGCCTGTATTTTTCCTGGAGTTATCTGCGCGCCCTGCTGTGCACAACGGATGATCGCTATGATTTTGATGTTTATGTTGAAAAATTCTGCACATGCCTTGGCGGACCGCCTGCTTCAATCGGTCCCGTTAATCCGGGTACATTTCCCGTGTATCATCCGGGAGCCTGGATTAACCGCGCCGGTTCCTCAAGGAAAGGCGCTCCGGAAGAATTTATTGCTGCGACAGCCCGCATGTCAGCACTTATATCAAAAAATATCGGCGGATTATTGTCCGGTGAAATAGAACTGGCGCGGGGTGAACTGAAATATTACCAGGGTGATAACCGTGCGGCGGAACCATTCGTCATCAGAGCGCTGAAACAGGCAAAAGAACACCGGCAGTTTGGCATTATCCACATGGCGTTGTTTTATATCCTGCGCTTAAGTGTTGCGCGCGGCAATTTTCCCAAAGCGCAGCAGGCAGTCCGGGGCATTAAGGATCAATTAAGTGAAACAGAATACCCCGATCGCTTTACGAATTACGATATCTGTCTTGCCTGGTATTACTATATTCTCAACATGCCGGAAAATGTTCCCGGCTGGTTCAAAGATGATTTTTCTCCTTACAGCCATGCCGGTTTTATGGAAAATTTTATTAACCGGATGAAAGCATATTATTGCTATATTACACGGGATTATAATCCTCTTTTGTCGTATATCGGAGAAATGAAACACCGGGAATCGTTTCTTTTTGAGCGTGTTGAGATGCTCGTGATGGAAGCCTGCACCCATTATAAAATGAAGGAAAAGTCTCTTGCATTTGCCGCGCTGGAAGAAGCATATAATACAGCGTCACCCAACAATATCATTTTACCCTTCATTGAAATGGGCAAAGACATGCGAACCCTGGCAGCTTCCGCTCTCAAGGAATCAGCATCCGGCATTCCCAAACCCTGGCTTGAAACGATCAACCGGAAAGCGGCCATTTATGCCAAAAACCGCGGACATGTTGCCGCTGAATACCGGCGTGTAAACAACATCACGATCAGCGCTGTTTTATCACCGAGGGAAACAGACATCCTTGCCGATCTTTCCCGCGGCCTTTCCCGCACGGAAATTGCCGACAACCACGACATTTCGGTCAATACCGTAAAGATGGTTATTAACAGCATTTATTCCAAACTGGGCGCCGAAAACCTGGCAGAACTAATCCGTATTGCGGTGCAGAAAGGGTTAATATAGTTACCCTTGACACTTCCCCGCTCTCCAAGTACAGTAACATTACCGGTTGCATAGACAGACTAGCTCATGTGGATAGAGCGTTAGCCTCCGGAGCTAAAGGTGGTGGGTTCGAGTCCCGCGTCTGTCAATGATTTTATTGAGCTAATTCCTTACTACATAAGGAATTAGCAAAACTCACATTACAGCAAGGTCTAAAATAAGGTACAAAAAAAAGCAAGCAGGGCAAGAAAAATATGGGAGGTTTCTTCTATATTATTGCGTCTTGTACATAGCGTATTGTTATGCCCCGCAAAAGCTCAAATAGACCTTTTTTAGACCTTGGTTTTTTCCAGCTTATCATTCTATACCAATTCAGAGCCTGCAAAGCATTAACCGTCAGCGAGGTTTGAGGTATAATGATAGGCACAGTTTTTATCCGGGAGTTTTCCCAGCTTCTATTGAAGCACGGCGCTTCTTTGGAGGATATATTGCATATGGTGTATACAAAAGAAGAGCTAGACCCTAAAACAGAAAAGTACAGAAAATACTTTGACCTTACCACAGTAAAACGTGAACCTGGGAAATTCTCAGAGAGCTACTCATATAAAATACGATACAAATTAGACTTGGCCGGAGAAAAAATACCCCAAGGAAAAGCGACATACACAACTAAAACCGCCTTAAGCGATGAGGCGGTGAAGATCGGTTTTGATAACCGTTTGGAAGTGCTGAAAAAATACGGGTTAAACAAAGGCAAACCGAAAGGCGGGAAAAGTTTCTATAAAATGCTGGAAAGCTATTATCAGGAAGGGTCAAAATACTTACAGGACGATTCCGTTAGTAATAAGCGTGTGGTAGTCACTAAATCAAGAAGGGATGCACAGACATTTATTGAATCTGATTTAATTCCCTATTTACGTGAAAATAAGATTTTTCGTATAGAGGAAATCACAACGCCGGTATATAACGGCTTGAAAACTTACCTCCAGGCCAAAGGGCTGAAAGATAAAACCATAAACAACCGCCTCAATTTTCTGACCCGTATTTTAGACTACCATCTGAGAAACGGAGGGTTGGAGAAACTGCCCTACACTAAGGGTACTGCATTATTGCGAATAACCGGAAAACAGGAAAAAGAGGATGCTGAAATGCGGGGTTACTGAAAGTACCTGCCAAGAGTAGGATGATGGTTACATAACAATACGCCCGTTATCCTCAATAAAAATAGCTTTATCGCCGTCTTTGGCTCCCATTTACTTATGCTCATTGTGCGATATGCAGATAATCCTTAAGCCCTTGTTGCAAAATCTGAGAAAAAGGCGCATTGGCCATTTCCGCCTTATGGTTAAGCCATGATGGAATTGAAAGAGTCTTTTTTATGGAGCGTGTATCATTCTGCCTACGGTATTCGTCTGTGTCGGCGGCTACAAGGCTTACAACCTGATCCTTTGATTTGCACATTTTAGTAATTTTTTGGGTATCGGATGCTTGGGGGATGGCCTCGCCGTTGTTTTCCGCATCCCATAGCCACATTTCAATAGCGTCTTGCGCCATATATAGAGCATCTGCCATACTGTTACCGAATGTGTGTAGGCCCGGTAAGTCAGGAACGCTTACTAAAAATTTTCCATCTTCGGCAGAAATAATTGCCGGATACACATATTTCATAACCCTTCCTCCTGTACCGCCCATATGCCTTATTAAAGGCCTGCGTCCTTTAATATTGATTTAACCGTGCCCATGGGAATGTCTCCAGCGTGCCTGGGTATCGGTATCTTTACCCCAGGTTTTTGCGGATTAGTCGCCTGATCATGCGCCCTGCCATGAGTAATCACCCAGCCAGCTTTTAGCAGTTTCTTTTCAAGCTCCCGCTTTGTCATGATTCATCCCTCTGTAAGAAGTACACGTATTATCACGTATTGTCAATAGGTTAGGAGGTTTATCGAGAGGAAATGTAATACAATAACGGTCTTTTCATAGAAATTGGTCAACATTCGCTATATCCTCGATTACTTCTTCCTCGGTCATGGAGACAACAGGAACGCCATATCGGATAAGCAGATCGTAAAAAGTGCGGTATGAAAGTCAGGCAACTTCAGCAGCTTTTCCAAGAGAGAGAATTTCAGATTCAAAGAGTTTTGTAGCGAATAGTATTTGGGCATCAGCCTGAGATAGATTAGCCATATCCGGAACTGTAAGGGTTAGTTCCATAGTATATTCTCCTCACATTTCATTTCAAAATATTAATATTTTTCAAGGAAATCTGCCGGGCTAATGATTTCCGGTTTTTCAATCTCAATACCTTTAAAATCACTATCACCGGTAACAAATAAATCAACATCCTCAATAATTGCCGAATACAAGACCGGATAATCGTCTTTGTCGGAAATATTGAAAAACTCATGGTTTTGCTCCCTTGGTGTATATACCAACTCATAGGGAAACCGGGTGAGAAACAAATCGACATGTTTTATCTTATCAGGAAATTTCCGTTCAATAACATCAAACAGTTCTTCAATAATATAAGATGAAAGAACAAGCTGGTGTTCCAATACAGCTTTGAATATCAGTGAATCCATCCTTTGGTTCGGAAAAATAATAGCCGAGACAAGAACATTGGTATCAAGCATGACTCGCATTGACATGCCCCTGTTTCTCCTGCCGTATTTCTTTGATCATAGCCACAATGTCCTGCTCATTCACCAACCCGAGACGGTCGGCTTCACCTTTGAATGCATCTTGTACATCCTTGAGGGCAACCCTAACCGAATTTTCCATAACAATACGCCCGTTATCCTCAATAAAGATAACCTTATCGCCGTCTTTGACCCCTAGCTTCTTGCGGATTTCTACCGGAATAGTTATCTGCCCCCGAAGGGTGATTTTTGCCAGTTCCATATTAGGCCCTCCTGTATGCATTGCATTGGAATCAATGCATCTACTGTAATTATAGTAAAACATTAATCCTGCTATGTCAAAGACGAATAGAGGTGTAGTTTTTTTTTGTAAAGTATGCTATAATTACCATACCCTGTTAGGGTCAGGCTCAATCGGCATGATTGATAAGCCGGAATTTGCCATATGGCACCTAAAAAAAGGTTAGACCTTATTTAGACCTTGCAAAATACGTTAATGTAAGTCTTTATCTAGTAATGACTTACGAAGAGAGATGTGGGTTCGAGTCCCGCGTCTGTCAAAAAACAATCATCTTCTAATTCTTCCCAAAAGCGGCGGGAGTCTCTGAAGAAACTTTAGTTTAACGGGATTTGGCCGGGTAAGTACAATCTCTTTTTCTTCATCTGTCCTTTGGACGGTTTGATCCACTATGTATGCCAGTTCATCAAAGGCGGGGTTGTTTGATACGGAATCCATGGGAATTATTTGTCTGTTAACTTCTTCCGCATAGACTGTCGGTAAAATATGCTCTAATTGCAGCGGTTTTAATGCAAGGTATAATAATTCAGTACAGTACACTTTGCTGTCGTCTGTATGATCAAAATCAAAGTCAAACAAACGGTCCATATACTGTATGGCCGTATCGGAAATTACAGTACCGTCAGCTCCCCGTAACCTGAAGATGCCTATTGCTGATGCGACTGACATAAAACGATACAGCGGTATTTCTTCAACGCCTAAATTCGGGTTCGTGAAAGAGCCCATTGACTGGATAATGGTTATTCTGTTATCCCGCATCCGTACTATGCCCAAATGGGAAAACCGTTTGTCTACCGGTGAATATTCGCGAAACACCATAGACCAGGTACCTTCTGCCATACGAAGAATAATATCACCGTCCTGTATATACGGTATTACATTGGAAAGACGCGGAGGGTGATCCAGGAATATTATTGGGCCTTTTATGGGGATATGCAAACTTTCCCCGGGGGTAAAAATCAGCAAGGCGCCAATGATAATTATCAGTAATGATATTGCACCAATAATTATGAGTTTCTTTTTTCTGATCATGGTTCAATTATTTACCGATGAATCTCCCTTGTCAAGGTATCAAATTCTCACTTGTTTTTTTTTCTGTGAAATGTCATATTATAGACCATACTGTGTATTTAGAAGGAGTGCCTTCCTATGGAAGAAAACAAGAAACTTAGTCCCACAACGGCGAAGCTGGAAGAAAAATTAAACGGCTGGCGCTGGATTATTAAAGGCAAACAACGGGGTGTTTTCTCGTTTGATGACCTCATGAACATTAAACTTGCCGATCTCAAAATAAAGATTTATCCCATGGTGCGCGAGATTCCCGCCTGGCAGATAAAAGAATGTATTCATACGGGCATTGGCGAATATAAATTTATCGACACCGAATGGCGCACGATAGATGTGGGCGACAACTGGGGCGGGGAGGGCAGAAGCGCTTTTTTCCGCAATAAAATAACCATTCCGCAGGAAATGAAGGGTAAACCCGTTGCCCTGATGTTGTATCTTGAAGGAGATTCCCTTCTTTCAATTAATGGCGTTCCGTACCACGGTCTGGACCCCTTCCGCAACAGTGTGCTGCTTGCCGAAAAAGCCAAAGGCGGCGAGACATTTGAGATTGATGTAGAGTCCTACTACAAATGGCATGAGGGCGAGAGTATAATAAAAACAATAGACTGCTCCTGTATCGCCGTTATTGACAGGGAAATCGAAAGCGCGTACTGGGATTACCGGGCCGTTTTCGGCGCCCTGGCCATGCCGAATGTAGATGAGTCGCTTCTGGAAACCCTCAAAAGCATTTTAAAAGAAGCGATAGCGTATGTTGACTTTGACGAAAAAGACCCTGCGGCATTCAGGGCGCTCCTGCTTGACGGTCAAAAAATCCTCCGAAAAAAAGTATTTGAGAATCCCCACTTTCATGTCCAGGGAACGCTGGACCTCATTGGTCATTCCCACCTTGATTTGGTGTTTTTATGGGATTACAAGGAATTTATCAGAAAAGCCGGGCGCACTCATGCCACCATGCTGCGGCTTTTGGAACAATACCCCGATTTTATTTTTTCGCAAAGCCAGCCGGTAATGTACGAGGAACTGCGTATCCATTACCCCGCGCTGTTTGAGCAGATTCAAAAGCAAGTAAAGGCAGGGCGCTGGGAGCCGGTAGGGGCAATGTGGTGCGAACCGGATTGCAACCTGATTTCCGGCGAATCATTTGTACGCCAGATTCTTTTAGGCACGCTGTATTATGAAAAATGGTTTAACGTAACACCACATACGTGCTTTTTACCCGATGTTTTTGGCAACAGTTACGGCATGCCGCAAATATTGGCAAAGTCCGGCATAAAATATTTTATTACCCATAAAATGAATGTCTGGAACGACACAAACCCCTGGCAGCACAGCGCATTTTGGTGGGAAGGCCCCGAAGGCAGCCGCGTGTTCGGTGTTGTGCCGCCCACCCATTTTATGGGAACAATGGAAGCGGACAGCCTGCGCGCTCACTGGAATAAGTTCAGCGAGAAAACAAGAGTCGGCGAATCCCTGTACTTTTACGGCTGGGGTGACGGCGGCGGCGGCGTTGATCCCGAAATGCTTGAGTTTATGACCCGCTACAGGAAATTCCCCGGGCTGCCCAAAACGGAACCACTAAAGGTTGAGGATGCACTGGAGCGTATGGTATCCAATGCCAAAGACCTTGTTGTCTGGAAAGATGAATTGTACCTTGAAGCGCACCGGGGGGTTGCCACAACAAAAGGGCTGCTCAAAAAATACAACCGCAGAGCGGAAAACCTGTACCGCGCCATTGAATTGTTCGGCGCTGCTGCCGAGCAGTTCGGCGGTGTATATCCGACTGAAAATTTACTAGAGGGCTGGAAGAAAATTTTAACGGCGCAGTTCCATGACAGTTTGCCGGGATCGCATATCACATCTGTGTACACAGACCTTTTAAAAGAATATGATGACATTTTCTCACTGGGTAATGAAGCGCTTACAGGCATTTTGGGTACGCTAACCGCACGAATCCCGCGGGACAGTGCACTGGGTCAGCCTTTTGCCCTGCTTAACCCGCTTGGTACGGAAAGCACTTCCGTCGCCATTCTCCCCGATGAGAACTGCGAAGTCTATTCAGGTGACGGAGCCAAAGTTCTGTCGCAGCCGGTAAAACGTCTGGATGGAACCTCCGGCACGGAATTTATTGCCCAGGCAGTTCCGGCGGCAGGATACCGAGTATATTACACAAAGCCCAGGGCGGCAGGTTCCGGGTTATCGGTATCCAATCCAAAAGACGGAACCATAATAGAAAATAAATTCTTCCGGGTTGCGTTTAACAAGAGTGCGGAAATAACGTCTATTTATGACAAAAGGGCGGACAGGGAAGTCCTTGCGGCAGGCGCCAAAGCGAACCGTTTCCGGATGTTTGAGGACAGGCCCGGCAAATATGAAGCCTGGGATATTGTTGCAACGTATGTTGACAATGAAATGACCCTGGCTGACGGAAAAATCGAATCGGTGGAAGAAGGTGAAAACAGCATTGTTGTCACCATTGCCAAACCGCTGCTGGATTCACTGCTTCGCCAGCGCATCGTATTGTACAAAGATCTGGATCGCATAGACTTTGACACCTGGGTTGACTGGAAAGAACGGCGCAAACTTGTGAAGGTTGAGTTCCCCGTAGACATATCTTCCCGCGTGTACACGAGCGACATTGCCTTCTCTACGATAGAGCGATCAACCTACCGATACAACTGCTATGACAGGGCAAAATTCGAAGCTACCGCCCATAACTTTATCGACCTTTCCGATGATGATTACGGAATCAGCCTGCTTAACGATTGTAAATATGGGCATGAAGTAGACGGTAACCGCATGATCATTACCCTGCTGAAAGGCCCCATGAATCCCGACCCGCAATCCGATATAGGCATAAACACATTTACGTATTCGATGTACCCGCATTCCGGCAGTTGGAAGCAGGCGGAAACCCTGCAGCGCGGTCTTGAGCTTAACAACCCCTTCATGGTGAGTAAACTGGACGGGAAGCACCAGAATGCAGATATGCCCGTTTCAATCATTTCCGTTTCGGCAAAAAATGTTACGCTTGAAGCGTTTAAGCGCTGCGAGGACGGCAAAGGCTATCTCGTGCGTATTTGCGAAAAAACCGGGCGCACAACTCCCATTGATATTACGTTCTTCAAAAAGCTGCAATCGGCATACAGTTGCAATATGATTGAACGGGAGAAAAAAGCATTTCCGATTGACGGGCAATGCCTGAAAACAAAACTCAAGCCATACGAAGTGCAGAGTTTTATCGTTAACTTTTAATGAATAAGGAGCGCAAAATGGATTTCAATAACCTGGCTGAGAAAAAAGCCGAGTTTGAAAAAAATAAATCCAATACTGAAAATGTCATTCTTTCATTCAAAGGCATTGACGGATTTGATGTGTACAACTGTTCAGTGCCGTTTACCTGGCAGGGACGCACGTTTATCTACGGACGGGTAGAAAAACGGCATGAATGGGCCCGTTCTCTGGTAAAACTTTTTACGGAAACGGGCAAGGATCAATACACCCTCGTGCCAAACAGCATGATCTACCAACTGGAAGATCCTTTTGTTGTTTCCATTAATGATGAAATAGTGATGGGCGGTACTCATGTTGTCTACAGCCGGGGAGAAATGAAAACGTATTACGGCTATTTTTACCGGGGGACCGACATTGAAGATTTACGGTACTTTACCACGGGGCCTGTCTATATGAAAGATATCCGGCTGGTACAACTGCCAAATGGGATAGGTGTGTTTTCCCGCCCCCGGAGCGAAGAAATAGAAAAGCAATACGGCTCCGCTTCCGTTATCGGTTTTACCGTTATTCCCGATCTTGACAGTCTGGATGAAACGGTGATTGCCAATGCGGAAATTATTAACGGCCTGATCGGTAAAGGCGAATGGGGCGGCTGTAATCAGTGCCATTTGCTGGACTCTGGTTTAATCGGGGTCATTGCACACAAAAGTTATCTGTCGGAAGACAATCTTGCCGTTTATATGAATACCTCATTTGTTTTTGATCCGGTCAAGCGCTGCATCCTTGATGATAAAATTATTGCCGTACGGTCTTCGTACCCTCCATGCCCCGCCAAACTGCCTAATCTTGTTGACTGTACATTTACCAGCGGCATTGTCATGCGGGATGACGGAAAAGCTGATCTTTACGGCGGTTTGGGGGATGTAGCGGAAGGACGGGTAGTAATACCGTATCCATTTGAAGGTTATGGAAAAATAATATCCATATAAACCGCCTGGAATAATCAGTAAAATTTCTTGAATATTTCATACCGGCATGGTATATTAGTCAATAAAGGAGATAAGTATGAATAAATTATCCGGCATAATGCCAATTTTGGTTGCATTTCTTTTATTCGCTGCCTGTGATTCAGGCGGCGGCTCCAGTGTTCCCGACCCCTACATTATAACCGGAGGCCCTACGGCATATAACGTAATCCGGGGCAGCCAATTGATAGGAGAAGCTGACCTGACCCTTGCCAATGCCCTGATCGCCATCAGAATACATGCTGCCGGCGCAGCCTGTACCATTCAATTTGGCGACGGCTCGGAGGCCATGAATATAGGCCCGGCAGCTGCTGTATTTAACAATTCCGGCGATGGCACATGGGGCGCGATAACATTGCGCGGGAGTATTACCGGAACCTATAATGCCGAACTTATTGGAATAATTCATATAACCGCCGGTGAAAACATTTCCATAACCAGTACTGCGGATATAACAAACACGAACACATCTGATACCCCCAACCGGGGCAGGGCTTTGTCCAACAGCGGCACCGGCACAGTAACCATTCGTGGCGGTACGGTTCATTCGGAAGCTGGCTATACGGTATCAAATTTTCAGGCTGGTGTAATAAACATCTCCGGCGGCACTGTTTCCTCAGGATACAGAGCGGCACTGAACAATGGCGAGGGGGAATTAAGGATTTCCGGCGGTACTGTCGAGACAACATCTGACTTTACCGTTGTAAACAACGGTGCAGGTCCCGTGAATGTCACCGGCGGCACGGTTTCGTCGGGAAGCAGTACCGGGCTCTTAAACAACAGCACAGGTACCATAGAAATTTCCGGCGGCACGGTACAGGCTGTTGGAGGCAGGGCGGTATATAACCTGAACCAGGGAAACATCATTGTCAGGGGAACAGCGCTGCTTACCGCGGGAGGCACTGCGGCTAATCAAGGTACCATCCATATTGCCAACGGAAGCGATATTGTCCTTCAAATGATCGGCGGCACGGTGCGAAATACCAATGAAGGCGGCGGTAACGCGATTTTCAACAATTCTTCCGGCGCAATAAATATCACCGGCGGCACGGTCTCAAAAGCCGGCACCAGCGGTTATGCGGTAAGAAATGACGGCATCGGAACCGTAACAATAGGCTCAGGCGCTACCATAGTTGGCGCAACGCAACTTTAAGCACAAAGAAAAATGCTTAATTAAAATACTTACACATAGGCCTGCTGCACACGGTTAGTTGTTCGGCAGGCTTTTTTATGGGGCAAGGAGTAGATATGTGAGAAAGGCCGTTGCGGTCAAAAAGTCATGCTGGACAGCGACTTGGCGGGGTTGTACGAGGTTGAAACTTTCAATTTGAATAAAGCCGTAAAACGTAATATTGGCCGTTTCCCCGGTGATTTTATGTTTCAATTAACCAAAGAAGAATGGGAAAACTTGACATTCCAAATTGGAATATCAAGCAAACAGCATGGCGGTAGGCGTACTTTGCCGTATGTTTTTACCGAGCAGGGAGTAGCAATGCTGGCAGCGGTTCTGAACAGCCAAAAAGCAATCGATGTTAATATCAGTATTATGCGTATATTCGTACAGTGTTTGCTTCCTGTGAGGAAGAAACTAATACTGATCCGAGGTTGAGAGGTACTTATGTAAGTGAAGCGCTCCATTTCGCGACAGAATACCAGTTTTCAGAATCAAGGCTCAGGCTTACAATATAAAAATAACTACTAACGTCGTGATGACGTAAGGAGAACTATAATGAGCGTTGACGCAGGGCCTGTTTATGCACAGATAAAAAATAAATTAGAAAAGCTGCCATTGGATATAGCCAAATACAATTTAGAACTGAATAAAATAACCAAAACCGCCAATGATGTTTCAAAAAGGTCAGGTAAAGCTTTTGAAACCATGAGTAAAAAACGATATTTAACCGTTTTACAGGGCGGAACGCCGTAAGGCAGTACCTAACCCTTATTTTCAGTGATAGCAAGGAAGGGAGAAATCGGGTATGATTAAAGCAAGGAGCAGATAGGTGGGAAAGGCCGTAACGAAGATACAAAAGATGATATTTGAAATTCGCGGCCAAAAAGTCATGCTGGACAGCGATCTGGCAGAACTGTATCAAGTTGAAGTAAAGTACCTAAACAGAACCGCAAAAAGAAATATAACGCGGTTTCCGGCGGATTTTATGTTTCAGCTTACCGATGACGAATGGGAACATTTGCGGTGCCAAATTGGCACCACAAAAATGGTTGGAAAAATCAGGTATAACCCTCATGTCTTTACTGAACAAGGTATAGCCATGTTATCCGGTTTATTAAACAGCGAAATTGCTATTAAAGTCAACATTCAAATAATGCGTACATTCGTACAGTTACGGCATTATGTTATGGGGCAAGATACTAACGCGCAGATAGCGGAATTAAGGAAATTGTTATTATTATACATTGAAAAGAATGACAAACGGGTTAATGACATTATTATCGCGTTGAACAATTTGATAGCCAAACCGGTGGAAACCAAAAAGATTGGTTTTGGCGCTTGATCACATATTCATTACATTTCCACAATCTCCGGGGATTTCATTATCCCCTGAGGCCAGAGTTGGTGTTCGTATGACCAGCCGGAGCCGCGGGGCCGCCAGGAATCGGGGCCCCACCACATGAAGTGCGGTTCACGTACTACGCGGTGCAGCTGCCCGAATGTATTTATCCTGTTGCCGAAAAGTTTAATGTCGATCTTGTGGCGGCCTTTTCCGGCGTTTATTTCCATTGCGTAGGGGGAATAAGCCAGGGGGCCGTAATCTTTTCCGTCTGTCTTTATCCTCAGCAGGTGGCCCCGGTAATTGGTAACAACAATGGTAAAGTCACCGGAAGTTTCCGCTTCCAAATGATAAATCAGGTTGCCGCCATAAAATGGCAGACCCTGCGGGGTAATATCGCCAAAGTGCAGCGAACGTACCGGGGGGGTAATGGTACCGGAACTTCCGGCTGCGTATACACCGAAATCGCCCAGAAGGTACATTGCCTCAACATCAACTTTACGTCCGTAGGGAATGCTTACTTCCAGGATATTTGTTCCGGCTTTAATATCCGGGAGGCTGCGTTTGCCAATACATTTATCCACATAAAAACCCGCTGCATCTCCCGCCTTTTCGCCGTTAAGTGTCACCGTTGCGGACAGGGCATTTTCCAGAGCAAGTTCAGCACCGGTAAACGGGATTTCGCTTGCAAATGTATAGCGGAGTTTCAGGGTGTGGGGTGTGCTGCCGTCATGTTCAACCCAGGGCTGGGCAACAGCGTTACAGCGCAGCGGCCATTGCAATTCCCTGCGCAGGGTATCGTCAATCCGCAGGATTTCTTCCCGGGGCCGGTAATCTTCATTGTCCAAAGCGTATTCGGCCATATCAAGCAGCAGCACGTTGGGTTCTTCCAGGGTAACCGGTACAGGACCGGAAAAACGGGAAAATGCGGCATCCGGCGAAAAGGCGGACTTTTTTCTGAGGGTATTGTTGGCGGCCTGGATCTGCGACTCCAGACTGGTACTGGCTGGTTTTGATTTGTCCAGTTTCAGCAGGAGGCTGTCGTGTTCCCAAAATGGCCGGACAATAACAGTCCAGCCGTTTTGCAGGCTTACCGGCAGCGGGGTAATTTCGCCGCTTATGGTGTCGTACAGCGTTGCCGCCCACTCGCCCCGGAGTTTCACCCTGATAAGCTCAGAATGGGGCGTATCGGGCTGCCCCGGTCTGTCCGCATGGACGATAAACAGCCAGCGGCTCCCGTTTTCTTCCTCCCTCAACTGGTAGAGCAAATCTCTGGTCATTGCCCCGGAATTGTCCCTTATTTCAATTTCCCGGATATCGTCCAGAACGCTCAGGACGGAAAGCTGTTCAAAGTGTGCCTGCTGCGCGTTTTCCCGCAGTTTTTTACCGCCGTCACTAGCGAGAGCATCTATGTATTTGGGCGCATCACCTAAAAAGACAATCCTGCCCCCTGCTTTTTGAAAAGCTTCCAGCCGTTCCAGAGTAGTTTTTCTGATTGTTTCCAGCGCGGGGATGATAATCACATCGTAGTTCATATCGCCTACAGGAAAGCTTTGTCCGCGAATATCATTAATGGCGCAATACCTGGGCAGAGTGGATTCACAGATATAATCAAAGTCAATAAGCCCCCTCAGCAGCCAGTCGCAGAGTTGGCCGAATTTTCTGTCCATTTCGTCACGGACTGCGGCGGTATTTTCCTTTGCCCCCCAATGCAGCCAATAACTTTCTATGGGATGAATCACCCCGACACGGCAGACAGCCTTACCCCGCGTTAACGCAGAAGCGGTCCGCGCATAGTGGTCTTCCACGTAAGGGTATTCCTCATACCAGGGAGCCTGGTAGTTAAAATTGGGAGGATAATCACGTTTTGCCTCTCCGTTCATGGAAACCCAGGAAAGATGAGGAACCCGGACGGTAACTCCCAGGGCAGCCTGCCAGTCGCCTTGTATTTTATGCCGCCGGAAATCAAAATTATAGTTTGTAACCCCATACAACTCCGACATGGTGCCGGGTACGCCCATTTGCCGTGCCGCAGACTGGGCCTGTTTGGCAGTATTAAATTCAAAACAGTCGCAAAGCATATCAATGCCGGGGAACTGGAACGACCGGTATGAACGCATTGCATCACCCAGGGCGCGGGTCTGGCTCCACAGGCTGGCCTCTTCCATGAGATGGCCGGAAAGCATGATATTGTGTTCCGCGCACCATTCGCCAATCTGATCGGCAAAGGCCGAGACAAAACGTTCGGCGGTGTGGTCGTGGTAGCGGTAGCGGATTTGAGAAACCTTGCCGTCCGGAAGATCCCAGAAAAGCTCAGGCAGCCCGTTAATAAGGCTTTGGCCTCCGTATGCGGCCTGATACGTATCTTCAATATCCATAGTCCAGGGCAGGGTGACATCTTTTTCTTCCTGGGCGTAATCCAGGGTTTCTTTCATTGAAACCTGCGGTTCATCGGTAAAAATAGCAGGTATGACGCCGCCAAAATCCTTACCAAAGCGTTTTTCATAAACTTCGTGGGTAACGCGGACAAATTCCCGCACCGATGCGGCATCCAGGGTATTTAAATAGGCCTGATTATTAAACCAGGGGGTAGGCGGGGCAAATTTTTGATACGCATACAGTTTGAAGCCTTGTGCCTTGTCGTTTTCATTAATGACAGAATAGCTCTGCAATTCTCCGTTTGCATGCAATACTACATCAAAACAGGCGATAAGTTTTTCATTTTCGCCGAAAGCGGTCTGAGCCTTGCGGGTCAGCAGCAGGTAACACTGCCGGTATTGGGGGTTTTTTGTTACGAGGCCTCCAGCGGCGCCTGAAGGCCAGCGGTCTTCATCGTAAAGCCATGCAAGCATTTTTTCCTGCCGGGCTTTTTCCACACAGGCACTCACCGCTTCCATGTGCTCATCGCTCATATATTCTGTGGCAAGGCCGGTTCGCACATGCATGTGGAAACCGCCAAATCCCATTTTTTTTAACTGCTCTATTTGCCAGACCAATTCATCTTTATCAAGTGCATTATTCCATGCCCAAAATGGCGTGGCCCGGTACTCGCTTGCAGGATTTTTAAAGTCCGCAGCGTCAAGGTTTTTTGTTCGTTTGGGATATAACATAGTGCCTCCGGCCTCTATCTTGCAGTTTCGGGTTATCCCTGTCAAGGCTTTCTATAGAAAAAGCATCTTAATAGAAAGAGCAATTGACTTTAATTAATAAATGCGGTATGATTTTCTGAATTAGTCTGCATTTCCGGCTTTATGCCATAAGGAGATTTTATGAAAAACACATTCAAAGCGTCGTTCCTGATTATCGCCCTTGCTGTGATATTCGTATTCGCCGCATGTGATGACATTGTTAACAATGGTCATGATCCTGACCCTGATCCCGATCCGCCGCCTTCCGGCAATGTTATTTTCGATATCAGTATTTTTATTACCGTCCCGGTTGTCGGTGAAGCGCCGGTTGCCGCCGCTTCAACAGTCAGCAACCAGTATACCAGCGGTAATATTACATGGCAGCCTGAAGTTACCGGCGGTCTTTTTGCCGCCGAAACAGCATATAGGGCTACCGTTACCCTTACGGCGGAGGAAGACTATACATTTTTGGGTACCGCCACACCGCTCATCAATAACGACCCGGCAGGGACAGAAATAAACATGGGAAATTACATTATCCTGTGGTATCACTTTGAAAGAACAGACGCTGAACCCGAACCGGTTACTGCAGTCACCCTTCAAATTACTGCTCCCGTAACGGAAAGGATGCCAAGTACCAACGCAACATTCACGAGCAATCAGTATACCGCAAGCGCCATAACATGGTCTCCCGCAATTGCCGATGCATTTCTCCCGCAGATGGAGTACACCGCCTCCGTTACCATAACGGCAGCATCCGGCTTTAACTTTATCGGTATGCCGGATTCCGTCATCACAATTAACGGGACGAATACCGGCGTGACGGTAACAAGAAATAGTTCTGTTATAATTACCCTATCGTATACATTCCCCGAGACAGACCCTGGTTATGTTGAAATAGCCGGTGTCAGCGTAACGTGGCCCATAACAGGCGCCGTACCGGATACTACCGTTACGTCTCCCGGATTTGACGGCTACAACTACACTGCCGCCGTAACATGGTCGCCGGCACATGCTACATTCGAACCATCAACTGCGTACACTGCCACGGTAGTCGTTACGGCAATGCCGGGTAATATCATTACCGGCGGCTTTACCGGAACTGTCAATGGAGAGGCTCCTGGTACTACAACAACGACCCAAACAACTGCCACCTTGATTCGTGAGTTCCCCGCTACCACCCCCACCCCTTACATCATCACAGCCTCTGGTGGCGGGTTTAATGTACGAAAAGACGGCACAACCATTGGAACAGATGGTGCTGCAATACAGGCCCAAATTGATGCCATACGGGCTCATTCCACCGGCGCAGTAGGCATTCAACTTGGAGACGGCGGAACAACTCTGAATGTCGGTACTTTCTCAGGCGGCGGCAATTCAGCAATTGAATTTGCCAACGGCTCAGGCGCCAATACTTGGGGCGGTCAGGTAACCATAAGCGGAAGAGTTAGCGGACAAACAAACGCGAATAATGCCGGAATTATAACCGGCAGGAACGGTGTTAACCTGCTTATCGTAGCGGATATAACAAACACGGGTAGTGGTGAGGCTTCTACGGTAATGCTCCGCGGTAACCCCACCATACATATCGCCGGCGGCTCACATCTCTCTAATGTAGGTGGTGAAGCTATGATGAGAATCGTAGATGGAGCCGGAAACTTAACCATCTCCGGCGGCAATCTTAGAGCACCAAGTGGCAGGGTAATGAAAATCGAATCCGGCAGTGCAACAGTAAGAATCATCGGCGGAACCATAACAAGTGGTCATGATAATGATGGTGAAGGTTTACTCTTCTTCCAGAACTCAGGAACTACTTTTACCCTGACCGGCGGCAGAATCGAAGGAACCGTCCGCTGTAATGTAATCCGGTACGAGAGCAATATCCATACTTTCAATTTAGGCGGGACGGCTCATGTAATAGGACGCCATAACGGCAACGAGAGGGGCGTAATACGTATACAAAGAGGCGTTACCATGACCATGAATGGCGGCAGGATAGAAAACCTCGATACCGGCGGTGGTAACACCATTTACGCAGGAGCCGGAGGAGGTCAGAACGAGGGAGTAACAGTAACCATCAACAGCGGCACGGTATTCAAAGCAGGCTCGGGTTTTGCTGTGAGGCAAAATAATAATGCAAATGTAACCATCGGTCCCAACGCCAATATTATTGGCTCAATTACCGGTAATATTACCGACAACCGGCCCTAGTGTGTATGAAAACAGGAGGAATTAAGTGAAGACCTCGAAATCTTGGATAATATGCCTGATGATGCTTTTGGTTGTTTTAGCCGCATGTTCAGTTTCTCCCGAAGATTCCTATCGGGCTCTTGCAGCCCCGGATCCGCAAATCGGCGGCGGAATCGTCACATGGAACGCTGTAACGGGGGCAATCGGGTATAGTGTCGGTATTGATAATGCGGAAGCGCCGGCAAATACAAACTATTATTTACTTACGGGTTTGGAGCCGGGAAACTATACGGTTAAAGTCAGAGCCATTGGCGACGGGATAAAATCAATTAATTCCTGTTGGTCGTATACCGTTGAATATGAAGCATCCGGAATTCCGCCAACATCCGGTCTGTATTTCACGCTGATAGAAGGCGGTATGGCTTATGAAGTTGCCGCAGGTATGGTAACGGCAGGCGATATTGTCATTCCGGCGATACACATGGGACGCCCGGTAACCGCGATTGCGGCTAGCGGATTTATCGGTTTGCAAAATATAACCGGCGTTACCATACCGGCCAGTGTGACCAGCATCGGCAATTTTGCTTTCGAAGGCTGCAGCAGCCTGACGAGCATCATTATTCCTGCCGGTGTGACAAATATCGGTAATTCCATATTCCGTGATTGCAGCAGCCTGACAACCATCACGATGAGTGCAACGAGTATCGGGCAAAATGCATTCCTGGACTGCAGCAGCCTGAGTACGGTTTTTTTCGGTTTGGCGGCATGGAGTGGAGTAACTGTCAATAATACGGGGAATACGCAGTTAACCGGTGCAGCCCGCTACTACTATTCCGAAACTCAGCCTCCCGCTACCGGCCTTTTCTGGCGCTGGGTAAACGGGGTGCAGACAGTTTGGCAGTAAACGTAAGGAGTATGGCATGATGAATATATTTAAACTGTGGGTCATAACACTGTATGCAGTAGTGGTATTGGCCGGCTGCGTAAACGCAACAACGGATAGTTCTACCGGATACCCCATAAGACCGATTAATTATGACATGATATGGATTCCGGCAGGCAGTTTTGAAATTGGAAAGGAGCTTAATCCGCTCCCGCCCGTTGATAATCCAAGCTACCATCCAGATTGGAATTATATGTTGGATATTCCCAATACGCATCAGGTAACATTTTCAAGAGGATTCTGGCTGGGTAAACACCACGTAACGCAGTTGGAATGGAAAAATGTTATGGGATACTTACCGGATTTAGTGGAAAAAAATACATTGTTTAAAGGTGATGATTTCCCCATATATTATATAAGCTGGTATGAGGCAATTGAATTCTGTAACAGGCTCAGCCGACACGAACGATTAACGCCTGCTTACACTATCCATAGAGAACAGAATGATCCCAATAATACCGATTCTTCCGATCCTCTTAAATGGCTGGTAATTCAAAATCCTGCCGCCAACGGCTACCGTTTGCCCACAGAAGCGCAATGGGAATATGCCGCCAAAGGCGCCAACAGGGGAGATACATTCACTTATTCGGGAAGTAACCAGATTAACAATATTGCAGTGTGGAGCGGGAACAGCGGAGGCGGCCCCAGTGTTGTAGGAACGAGAAACCCCAACGGTCTGGGTCTGTTTGATATGACCGGCAATGTTTCCGAATGGTGCTGGGACTGGTATGGAAATTATATAAGCGGCGCCAAGATAAATCCTGCCGGCGCTATTTCAGGGAATACCCGTGTGCGGCGCGGCGGGAGCTGGAATGACAGCAGAGATATCCGTTCTATCTACCGGGACAGCCGCAGTCCGGACAGCCGGGCTGATGACATCGGATTTCGTGTTGTTAAACCTTAGATATGGAGGAAATTTTTTATGAGGAAAAAAAACAATGTATTTCTGGGATGCCTGCTACTTATTCCGGCGGCTCTGGTATTTTTTAATGGGTGTAAAAGTCCTGTTGATGGGTTTGCCATGCCTGTTTCCAGAATAGGCGGAAAGACTACCGATTCCATAGCTCCCATTGCAAAGATCATCTATGAGGGGAATACCCCCGCGATTAAATTCAGCTGGACCGTAACAGCGGAAGAGCAGGGTAAATCGCAATCAGCATACTGGATAACAGTGTCGTCAACAAGAAGAAATGCCGATGCATTATTGGGTGATATGTGGGATTCAGGAAAAATTTTCGGGGAAAATAATTACGACATTACCTACGCCGGAAGGCCGCTTGCTTCGGGATCGGAATATTTTTGGCGGGTAGAAGTGTGGGATGAAAATAATGAGTCTCTGGGCACTTCCGTTATTTCCGTATTCGAGACTGTATTGTTAACGGAAAGCGACTGGGGGGGCGCCCGGTGGCTGCGCGGAACAGAGTCCAATTCCTCATCATTGTTCAGGAAGCAATTTTATGTGAACGGGAGTGTTGACAGGGCCCGCGTATTTATCAGCGGGCTTGGCATATATATATTAACGATCAACGGGGAGCCTGTTGACGGAACGGTTCTTAACAACAGCGTGACGCAATACAACAAGACCGTCCCTTACGGGATGTATGAAATTAGAGACCTTCTGCAGCAGGGTGAAAATGTTATTGGCGTGGAACTGGGGGATGGCCCTTTCAGCGACCGCGGCGGGTTTAACAATTTTTTCTACCGCATCCGGGGAGGTATTTGGGGTGATGAACAATGGACATGGCTTACCCCGGCTGATGATACGCATAGAATGTTGTTCCGTATGGATGTCCATTATTCCGGCAGTCCAACTCAAACTGTAGTTTCCGATAATACATGGCGCTGGACAGACACCGGACCCACTACCCGGAATTTCTTTTATGAAGGGGAAACATACGATGCGAACCGGGAAAAGCCCGGTTGGAATAAGCCGGGATATACCGAAGGCCCGGAGTGGCTAAATGCGACATATACCATAGCGCCTGAGGGAGGGGAATTAAAATTTTCATACATTGATCCAATGGAAAAAGTTATAGAGTATGAACCAAAATCAATAACCCGCCTTGATGACGGCAGTTGGGTCATTGAAGCGCCCGAAATGATGTCGGGCTGGATGCTTTTCAGAATAAACGCTCCTGCTTATACCCAGCTTACCATCCAATACGGCGAAAAAACATATGCAAGCAATGGCGTACACCCTCTTCATGGCTCATACCTTGCCGGTAGTGTAGAACCGCCGGTAGAATGGGGTTACGGAGCGAATGCAACTTTTCAGAGAGATATCTATATTGCAAAAGGAGAACCCGGCGAGATATATGAACCAAAATTCAGATACAGCGGTTTTCAGTTTGTGCAAATATTCGGTCATGATGCGATTATAACCGCAAATGATGTTCGGTTTTACCGGGTAAACAATGCACTCAGATCCACATCCGATTTCTCCACATCAAGCGCTTATGTAAACCAGCTGCACCACATGATGCGGATGACCCTTTTAAGCAATTTTCACGGCAGGCCGACAGACACTCCCATATTTGAAAAAATGGGCTATGGCGGAGACGTGGTAGCAGTCCTGCCTTCAATTGTATTTAATTTTGACTCAAGTAATTTTTTACTGCATTACCATGACGCACTGCGGGATTCCCAAAACTGGGACGGGCAGGTACTTAACCGTGCCCCCGGCACCGACCTGCACCACGATGACGGCCGCGGCATGGACCCCGCCTGGGGTTCCGTATATATTTTAATTGCCGATGTTCTGGCCAATGTGTACGGTATGCAAAATGTAATAGCAGAACGGTACGACAGCATGAAGCGTCTTGCAGACTGGTATATACAGCAAAGCAGGGACAGATTCGGCTGGACATGGGCAAATGACCGGTACGGTGACTGGCTGGCGCCGGGAGATTTGGATAATCCAAACTCGGCATCACATAACCCGGAAGGCTCTCAAATAACCAGTTCCTCGTATGTGTATTTTTCACTGCAAAAAATGGAACAATTCGCCATGCAACTGGGTAAAACAGCCGATGCCGCACATTTCCGCAGCGCCATGAACAGTATTGCCAATGCATATAACACGACTTTATGGAACGGTACATTAGGTTTTTACCGGGTAACGAATCAAGACAATAACCGTTTCCGTCAAACATCAAATTATCTGCCTCTTGCCATGGGCGTTGTACCGGATGACCAAAAAGACAGGGTGGTACAGAACATACTTAATGACATGGACAGAATCGGCTACCGGATTGATACCGGCTTTTTGGGCGCAGCTTTTATTTTACCGTTCCTGTCCGATTACGGCGCAACAAATTCGGCGTTCAGGGTTTTGAATAACCGGACATTCCCCAGTTGGGGGTATTGGGTTGAAAACGGAGCCACATCGTTATGGGAGGAGTTCCCGCTGCATAGCCGCTCCAGAAACCACTTTTTCTGGGGTTCTTATGACAACTGGTTCCATGAATACCTTGCCGGGGTAAGGGATATTAGAGACGGTTACCGGACATTTACCTTAAAACCGACATTCACGAGTGAATTACACTGGGTACGGCTTGAGCTTGATACGGTAAGGGGCAAATTGACGAGCAGATGGGAGAGAATTGGCGGTCTGGTTACATATACCGCGGGTATTCCGTTTGGCTCTACCACTACCATATATCTCCCTTCGGTCAACAGAAGTTATACGGTAAACAACAAAGATATCACTGCTCTGACTGCGGCTGACGGTGTGGTATACAAAGGAATGGAAAACGGTTTTGCCGTATTTGAAGCAAGATCGGGCACTTTTATTTTCAGGGAAGTAAGATAGAAACAGCAATGTCTGTCCGCAAAGTGATCGACTTTGCGGACAGACACTAATTATACCAGTTTGTTCACTTTTCGTTCATTAATTTCTCGCAGGATATCCGGATCGATTTTAAAATTGCGATCCATGTCCATAATACCGTTTATCTCCTGTTGAACATCGGTAACCTGGGTATAGCAAAAACCGCATAAACCGTTAACTTTTTTTATTGCTGTGGTAATTGCATCAAAACGCTTTATAAAGTCTTCTTTTGTTGTCACTTTATTGCCGTAACCCCAGCCCTGACCATCGTCAAAGGCAATGCCGCCATATTCGCTGATAATTATCGGCTGACCCCGGTATGTATGGCTGGAAGCAAAGCAGGCTCGGTGAAGATTCGGGTACAACCGGTTATTGAGGATTTCCTCAAGATGTTCACCGTAACGGGCAAAAAAATCATCCCCTTTTTCTTCATAATCATGGAGGGTTATAATATCCGAGACGGTATGTTCCCATCCGTCATTACAGATCACCGGGCGGTATTGGTCATAGGATTTCGTAAGATAATAAATCGTTTGGGTAAATGCCTGCTGGTCGGCGCGGTTTTTAATTGAACTGATCCCCCATGATTCATTAAAAGGTGTCCATGTAATAATGGAGGGGTGATTATAATGCTGTTTTACCACTTCCATCCATTCCCTCGTAAACATGCTTACGGCGTCATCGTTGAATTCATAAGCGCTGGCCATTTCGCTCCATACAAGAAGGCCCTTTACATCAGCCCAGTACAGAAACCGTTCATCTTCAACTTTCTGGTGTTTGCGGACGCCGTTGTAACCGGCGGAAAGTATTTTATCAATATCGGTAACAAGAGCCTGTTCGCCGGGAGGCGTCAAATGGCTGTCTTTCCAGTAGCCCTGATCGAGAATGAGCCGCTGATACAGGGGGTGTCCGTTGAGCAGTATATACCGCCCGTCAATACGTATTTCCCTCATGCCAAAGTATGAAAGAACCTGATCAATAATTTTACCGCTCTTTTTTAACGTAAAGGAAATATCATACAGGTTGGGATTTCCGGGCGACCAGGTATGCAGCCCCCATTCACAGACAGCGGTGGAAAAAACACCGGCGGATAAACAAAGGCGCTTTGCTCCGGCATCTGCCGTTAGTTTTGTTACCATTAAATCCTTAAAGCTGATTTGTACTTCCAGTTCCATGTCTTCGCACGGCGATTCAATTTCAGCCTCAATATCAAGGATTCCCCGTGACGGAAACGGTGTCATTTTTACCGATGCAATATGGCTGGGGTTTACATACTCAAGCCAAACGGTTTTCCAGATACCGGTTGTTTGAACATACCAGCACCCGTAACTTTCGTTTTTCCACCTTTGTTTGCCTCGGGGCTGGGAAATGTCAGGAGAGTCTTCGGCCCTTACCGTAAGGGTATTGTTTCCCGGTTTTACATAAGAGGTTATATCAAAAGAGAAACGTGCATAAGCGCCGTCATGGCTGCCTGCAAAAGAACCGTTGACCCACAGCTTTGTATGATAATCGGATCCTTCAAAATGGAGTATAACCCGGCTGCCCTGTTTTTGCCTGGGATGTAACGTCAGGGTTTTTCGGTACCAGACCACATCATGCCGGGAACTGTCTCCAATACCGCTGGCGGGGCTTTCATGGCAAAACGGAACAATGATTTCCCGGCCTGCCGGAAATGTATTAAACCATTTTTTTGCGATACCCTCATTTTTATCATCAAAAGAAAAGTCCCACGGGCCGTCAAGGTTTTCCCATGATTGCCGATCCCGTACAAACTGGGGTCGCGGATAACCGTTTTGATAACATTTCATAAAAACCTCTTAATTAAAATATTGCGCTATATTGTTTTTTTCCCGCTCTGCTGGTATTATAAAAAAAAAGGAGGAGCCTGTATATGAAACAAAAAAAGAAATTAAAAATCGGAATTGTCGGAGCCGGGGGCATTGCCCATGCGCACATGAAGCATTATATGGACTTTAATGATGTTGAGGTTGTCGGTGCATGCGACATCATTCCGGGCAGGGCGCGGGAATTTTTGGATAAATACAATCTTATCGGGGCTCCTGCGTTTGAGCATGTAAAGGATATGGTAAAAAATGTGCAGATGGACGGCGCAAGTGTCTGTACATACAATACAACTCATGCGGAATGCTGCATTGTCCTGTTTGAAGCAGGGGTACATGTTTTGTGTGAAAAACCCATGTCGTTTACCCTCAAGGAAGGCGTAGACATGGTACGCGCCGCGCGTAAAGCAAAAAAAATTCTCACCATTGGTTTTCAGCCGCGCCATGATTTTATGCATCAAAAGGTGGACAATCTGATTGGCTCCGGCGCAATCGGGAAAGTGTATTATATGCAATCCGGCGGCGGGCGCAGGCGGGGCATTCCCGGCGGTACTTTTGTGGAAAAAGACAAGGCCGGATTTGGCTGCCTGGGCGACATTGGCTGTTATTCCATCGACCAATGCCTGAATGCCATTGGTTATCCAAAACCTCTGACGGTATCGGCCATGGCAACAAACTATTTTGGAAAAAATCCAAAATACTGGCCGGGCGCAAAAACATTTGAAGTGGATGATTTTTCTGTAGCTTTTGTGCGCCTTGAAGGAGATGTTACTTTTGTGTTTAAACAGTCCTGGGCCATGCATGCCGACACACTGGGGGATACGCTCTGGCTTGGCACGGAAGGGGCAATCAAGGTAACAACGGGGTTTGAAAGCCACAACAAAGAATCGCGGATTATGTATTACACCGATGTCAACGGACAGCACATCGATTCTGTTGTACTGCCTACCATCCCGTTTAACGCCTATGCTTCCGAAAGACCCATGGATATGTGGTTTGGCAAAATGAGGACATTTGTCGATGCAATTCACAAAAACGGCCCGGCGCCCGTTCCCGGAGAGCAAATTCTGTACAACCAGGCAATTTGTGACGGGATATACCGTTCAGCAAAGCTGGGAAAAGAAGTTGAAATAAAAATACCAAAAATATAAAACGGGAGTCATATATGGTAAATGTATTGATGCTGTCTAAATGGCATGTTCATGCCGACGGCTATGCAAAAACGATCAATGCCCAGCCGGATGCAAAAGTATCCTGCGTCTGGGATGACGATGTAAAACGCGGCGGGGACTGGGCAAAAGAGCTTGGTGTGCCATTTGAGCCTGATCTGGAAAAAGCCCTTGCGCGCAGCGATGTGGATGCGGTTGTTGTCGATGCGCCGACGAGCGATCACCGCCGGGTGATGATTCTGGCAGCGAATGCAGGCAGGCATATTTTTACCGAAAAAGCGCTTGCCCCAACAGTGGAGGACTGTAAAGCAATTGCCGATGCAGTCAGAAAAAGCGGCGTCAAATTCTGCATTTCCCACCCGCACCTGACAACTTCCATTGCGCAATACTGCAGACAGGCCATAGATGAAGGCTGGCTGGGGAAAATCCACTATATGCGCATGAGGACGGCACATGACGGATCGGTTAATGCCTGGCTTCCCGAATACTGGTATGATGCACAAAAAGCCTGCGGCGGCGCCATGATGGACCTTGGCTGCCACCCCATGTACACAGCGGCATATTTACTGGGCAAGCCCAAACGCATTGTTTCCATGTTCAACAATAACTATGCGCCGCAATCCGTGGATGATAATGCCGTTTCCGTTGTTGAGTTTGAAAACAAGGCCATTGCCGTACTGGAAACTTCATTTATTTCCCCTTTCCAGGCTCAGTGTTTTGAACTGCTGGGTACAGAAGGAGCCGTTACTTCAGTAGGCGGCGAAGTGAAAGTGCGCTCGAACCGGTTCAAGGACGGCTGGTTTATCCCCGCAAAACTCCCTGATCCCCTGGATGTATCAATACGCCTCTGGCTGGATGGTATTATTAAAGGCTCGCCCATTCCCTTTGATCTGGACAAAGGCATTGCCCTTACCGAACTGCTGGAAAACGCCTACATCTCCGATAAAGAACAGCGTATTGTCGTGTTATGACCACAAAAGAACGGTTGACGCTTGCTTTTGAACATCGGGAAGCGGACAGGATTCCCATAGCAGACCATCCCTGGGCAGGAACACTGGCCCGCTGGAAACAGGAAGGAATGCCGCCCGATGCGGATTGGCGGGATTTTTTTGATGTTGATAAAATTGAAACAATTCAGGCGGATAACAGCCCCCGGTTTGAACGGAAAATAATCGAAGAAAACGACCGTTTTGTTATTTCCACTACCGAATGGGGCGTTACCCTTAAGAATTTTAAGATCCCCGATTCTACGCCTGAATTTCTTGATTATACCGTTACCGATCCGGCATCCTGGGAAAAGGCAAAAGCCCGTATGAAGCCTAACCGGGACCGGATTGACTGGGATTATCTCAAAACGAATTATCCCCGCTGGAAATCGGAAGGCCGCTGGGTGCAGGGCTTGTTCTGGTTTGGTTTCGATGTTACCCATTCATGGATGACCGGTTTTGAACCCATAATATACGCGCTCATGGAAGAACCGGAATGGGTTAAAGATATATTTGAAACATATCTTGATATGTCCATTGCTCTTTTTGATATGATCTGGGATGAAGGTTATCATTTTGACAGCATATTCTGGTTTGATGATATGGGATACAAAGACCATCTCTTTTTTTCCAATAAAATTTATGAGGATGTTCTGCAGCCTTTCCACAAAAAAGCCATTGATTGGGCCCGCAACCGAGGAATTAAAACCCACCTTCACTCCTGCGGGAATATTATGCAGCGTGTGCCTCAGCTTGTTGAAATCGGCCTTGACTGCCTAAACCCTATTGAAATTAAAGCCGGGATGGACATTAAAACCCTTAAACGGGATTTTGGCGATAAGCTCGTGTTACATGGCGGCGCCGACGCCCTCCTGATGGATCAACCGGAAAAAATTCTTCCGTACATCGAAGAAATACTTCCCATTGTAAAAAAAGACGGGGGATATATTTTTTCATCGGATCATTCCATTCCCAATACCGTCAGCCTGGAAACATACCGGAGTATAGTAAAAACTGTAAGAGGTCATTCATGACAGGAAAAGAACGATTTAATGCAATTGCTGCAGGCAAATCCGAAACATGCGGTTTCTGGCACGGCGAACCAAACCATGCCAGTATTGAAAATTTGTATGCCTATTTTGGAGTGAACAATGATTTTGAGCTGGGACTTAAGCTTGGATCATGCTGCCGCTGGGTCAGACCGGAAAATCACCATGCCTGGGTCAAAAATGAACCAATGTTTGACACCCTTGGCGGCAGGGATCGCAGTTCACTGAATCAAAACGGCATTTTTGCAGAGACAGAAGATCCTGCCGAAGTTGAAGATTTTCCCTGGCAGGATCCGCAAAGCCTTGACTTCGGCGAAACATTGCGTGAAATCGATAAAACCATACAGGCGGGGCAGGCGGTGTTAAGCGGCACATGGAGTAGTTTTTTTCATGTTGCCTGTGATTTTTTCGGCATGGAACAGTATTTCATTAAAATGCACACCGATCCCGATGTTGTTGATGCCGTTACACGCCATATTACGGATTTTTACCTTGCGGCAAATGAAAAACTATTTAAGCTGGCAGGAAATAAAATTGACGGTTTTTTCTTTGGCAATGATTTTGGAAGCCAGCTTGATCTGCTCGTTTCTCTGGAACACTTTGACCGGTATATCATGCGTTACTTCAATGAATTTATCGATCAGGCACGCCGTTATGGGTATAAAGTTATTCTGCATTCCTGCGGAGCCATAGACAGGGTTATCCCCCGTTTTATTGAATCGGGAGTTGATATACTGCATCCGATTCAGGCGTTGGCAAAAAATATGGACGCGCAATCCCTTGCGGAAAAATATAACGGGAAAATTATTTTTATGGGCGGCGTTGATACTCAGCATCTTCTTCCTTTTTGCGGGCCTGATGATGTCCGCAATGAAGTAAAACGGCTTAAAAACCTGTTCGGACCCAGTTTCATTGTGTCGCCAAGCCATGAATCAATTCTGCCCAATGTGCCGCCGGAAAATATTGCAGCCATGGCCGAAGCAGTGCAGTGATGGGCCTTTCACCTTGACCGGTATTGTTTTTGACATCCAGCGTTTCTGTGTTCATGACGGGCCGGGCATCCGCACAACGGTTTTTCTCAAAGGATGCTCCGCCCGCTGCGCCTGGTGTCACAACCCTGAATCATTTTCCATGCGCCCGCAGGTTCAGTATTATGCAGACCGCTGCATTAACTGCGGTACATGTACCCGTATCGGTAACCGCGGCTCTCTGGAGTGTCACAGCAACGCTCTGGTAATGTCCGGTAAAGAAATGGATGCCGATGAAGTCCTGCGTCAGGTATTGGACGATAAACCGTATTACCGTGAAAGCAGCGGCGGTGTGACCCTTTCCGGCGGCGAGCCTGTTTTGCAGGGAGATTTCTGCGAAACCCTGCTTAAGCGCCTCCGTGATGAAGGCATTCATACAAATCTGCAAACAGCCGGTTTTTACCCCTTTGCCATGCTTGATCGGTTGGTGCCATTTCTTGACATGGTTATGTATGATATTAAAGGCATCAATGCCGCTATTTATAGCGATTACATTCATGCCGATCGTTCCCTTGCGCTGGATAACCTCAAGCGCCTTGATGCAGCCGGCGTACCGTTTATTGTCCGCACTCCCTGTGTCAGCGGTGTGAATGATTCTGAAGATGAAATCGGTGCAATTGCACAGATGCTTGCAGGGTTACAGAACTTGCAGTACTATATGCTCATACCATGCCACAGTCTGGCTAAAATAAAATACGATATTCTGGAGCAGGAATACCATCATTTCCGGGCGCCGGAGAAAGAGCGTATGGAAACCCTTGAACGCCTTGCAGCTCGGCACATTAGAGTAAGGAATAATTATGGCGAGTTACCGGGATCGCATTGACGCTCTGCACCGTCAAAAGCTGGAATTCAACGAAGAAAAACTCCGCCGCCGAGGCGGCAGCTACGACACCGATGACCATGGGTGGATACCCCTTGATCTAACCCGCCCGGTGCAGCGGTTTGAGGATCCAGCCTGCAAAAAATGTACCGGCATGGAGGCAGTTAGCCGCGTTTTTGCGGACTATCTTGATGCCCATCCCTGTTATGCCCACCCCAAAAGTGCCGTTGCCGGGTGCTGGATAGGCAATTTGCCGTACATGGATGAAGGCTGGCGGCCCGAGCATCTGTTTGAATGCGCAGAACCCCTACTGCAAAAGTATAACATCACTTCACGCGGCCATTATGCGATGAATCATTCTGCGCCGGATTTGGCTATCGGCCTTGATCTGGGGTGGGGCGGCCTCCTTGCAAAAATCCGCACATGCCGCGCGCGTCTTCCCGCAAGCTCAGAATCAAATGAATTTTATGACGGCGAAGAACGCCTCGTAAAGGCATTGCAGCGGTACATAAAACGCACGGCGGATCATTGCAGAAATACAGCGGCGGCTGTTTCGGATTCTTTTGAGAGACAAAACCTTCTTAACCTTGCTGCCATGAACGATTACCTGTGCGAAGGGGCGCCGCGCACCCTTCGCGAAGCAGTGCAGTGGATTTCATGGTACGATGACATTGACCGCATGTATTTTAACGGCGGCGCCGGGCAGGAAATTGACACGTTATTGTACCCCTACTACCAACGCGACCGGGAAAACGGATTGTTATGCGATGATGAAGAAGCGGTCTGGTATTTTGCCTCAATGTTTTTTAATGACCCGCATTACCACATGATTGGCGGGCAAAATCCCGTTGACGGTTCGGACGTATCAAATGCTCTTTCGTTCCTTGTGCTTGAAGGGCAGCATCGTTTGGGAATCCCCAATAATCTTGCTTTGCGTATTCATGAAAATACCAATGATGCGCTGTTTACCCAGGCAGTTAAAAACCTGCTTGAAGACGGAACGGGGGTGTGTTATTCCCTGTCGAACGGGCTGGACAAAGGGTATATGCGCAATGGATATCCGGCGGCTCTTGCACGGATGCGTTCCAAAGTCGGCTGCAACTGGACAGCCCTTCCCGGTATTGAATATACCCTGCAGGATGTGACCCGTGTTGATCTGGCAAAACCGCTGTTGCTTGCCCTTGACGATCTTCTCTCATCACCGGGCGAACATTCCATGGAAAGACTCTGGGACTTGTATGCAGAACATCTGAAAACCATTGTGCAGGTCATAAAGGACGGCGTTGACTGGCATGTACAGTATAAACGCCATAATAAACCGGAGCTTGTGTTAAACCTGCTCTGTCACGGCCCCATTGAACGCGGCATAGATATGTCCGCAGGCGGCGTGGATATTGTCAATTTTGCCTGCGATGCCGTTTCCCTGGCGACTGCCGCCAATTCTTTTGCCGCCATTGAACAGCGTGTTGTGCGGGAAAAACGTCTGAGTATGGAGCAACTCAAAAAAGTGCTTGATGCAAATTACCGGGGTTATGAAGAAATACGGCTCATGTTAAAAAATGTTCCCCAGTACGGTGCGGGAAATACTCCTGCCGATGACTATGCCCTTCGTCTATCCCGTCTGTACACCGATTTGATGCGCAATACGCCGACAAAGGACGGTTTTACCGTACTGCCCGGCATTTTTTCACACGGTGATGTTTACAAGCACGGTAAAAACCTGGGAGCAACTCCCAACGGGCGTTTTGCCGGAGAGCCAATTTCCCACAGCGCCGATCCCGATCCGGGTTTTCTCCCCGGCGGCAGTTCCGCCCCCAGCGCAAAAGCAAATGCTGTTGCCCGCGTGCAGTCCGGCTGGGGGAATTCTACGCCCCTGCAGGCCGACATTGACGCTGCTTTTGCAAAAGAAACCGGCGGCATTGAAAATATCAAGGCGTATATCAGGGCGCATAATAAAATGGGCGGCACGCTTGTTAACATTAATGTGGTATCAAAAGAAAAAATACTTGCGGCGCACAAAGATCCGCTGAAGTTTCCCGACCTGGTCGTGCGGGTTACCGGGTACAGCGCGTTCTTTCGTTCGCTGTCACCGGAGTACCGTCAGCAGGTTGTTGACCGCTGGCTGGCAATGTAAATAAACCTACCGGGTTATGCGCAATGTGCAAATACCGAATTCTCTCATATCAATGTTTACAATAGCTTTACCGTTCTCCCGTACCGTATCCGGGCGGCATATCGCAAGACCGTCAAGTTCGACCAATTCCACAAGGCCGGCTGCTTTTTCGTCAATTGCTATCTTTGCGCACACCGCCCTGCCCGGATTGAACAGGCGGACCAACATTCGATCCTCGGCATCAAGATATGCGGCGCTCATCTGCACCTGTCCGTCCACTGCGATCAGTTCGATGTGCTGCAGAGCGGGTACGCGGCCTGTTACACGCTGCGCCATGGGAACATGCAGCATCTTCTGATGTTCATGCCAGATATCGCCGGTGCGCCAATCACCCGCATGGGGCATAATTGCATATACCAGTTCGTGAAAACCCTTTAACTGCCGCCTGCGCCACCAGAATCCTGCGTCCCAGCCCCATGCCATCGTCAGCCCCAGCGGATAGCCGTCTCCGTGGGTATATGAGGTGGTATGATCCGCCATTATTGCCAGGCCCTGCTCGCCGTCTGAAACATCCACCCAGCCAATCAGGATATTGTGTTTGATTTCATTCCAGTGTTTAAAATGGGTGTTTTCATGATTGCTTTTACAAACATCGTAAGCGGCATCTTTATACAATTGTTTTTGCTCAAACAAAGTGGGGAACCAGGCGTTGAGTTTATACCTGCCGTCATGGTGGGAGCGGTATCCTTCTGTCCGGTTATTCTCAAACGGGATTTCATGCGGTTCGCCTATGTATGTTTTTTCCGGGAAATGGAAAATCACCCTGACATTAATTTTTACATCGCCTTCCGTTACGCTGATCATTTGCGTAAAATGAGATTCGCCTATGCGGCCCTGTATCAGCAATGCCGCGTACACCGGACCGCAGGCCATGACCGTTGCCTGTGCTGCCTGTTCTGTACTTGAAATATACCGGGCTTCATTGATAAAGTAGCCGCTGTATTCGTTGAATTTACGTTCGTTTTTTTGATCGGTTACTTCCGCACCGCGGCGTTTATCGTACAGTGAAGATATGGTTCCGCCGGCCTGTAAATCAAATGTTATGCGGTAAAATGTATTTTCAAGATATGCGAAACTGTCTGTAACTGCTGCCGAGGCTGAATCATTTTTATCTTCCGCAGAAAGCAGATGTTCATTCCCCTGAGAACATTTTGTCTGTATCTGCGGCGCTTCGGGCGGCAATTGCTGTATGGGAATGGGCGCTAATGCCTGCATTATTTTAAAATAAATTCGCTCCCCCATGAAAATATCCAGCGGTTTATCGCGGGGTTCTGCTTTTGTTGAAGGCTCTATTCTGAATGCCTTTGCGCCAAAGCCCGGTAGTGGTGCGTTAAACGTCAGGTAACCGGCGTTTTTACTGCCGTCTTCATGTTTTCGGGTGGGGATATATTGGCTGGTAATTTTTTCATCGCCGTCATACACATCAAAACTTTCGATTCCGCGCGCGCTGGTAATTTCCGCCGATACTGTTCGTATCTCCGGCCTGGCAAGAGGGTTGAACACGCTGATCATCTCGGATGCGTGATCTTTAACGGTAACAGGGCAGGTAAATTTACCGATTTCATACAGGGCTTTTCGTTTAATGGGATCGGTCAGCCTTTCTGCGGCGTATATTTGAGCGGATGTTTTCCACGCCCAGTTGCGTTCGCCCGGTCCCGCTCCGGCGCATATCCATGCGTCATGGTGCTGGGTCATTAACAGGTGGCCCCATGCTTCATCCAGCCGTGACCGGGAATCATCGTCAGTCTCGCCGCCCAAAAATTGTGAGAGTGCGTATATGCGTTCACTGTTCAGTAATGCCGCTTCACCGCGCCGTACCTGGCGGGCCATGCGAACAAGAACACGCTCACCCCAGGGAAGCGCTCCCTGAAAAACTTCCTGCGATACATTCCATATTGCTTCCGGCTGTCCGGCGATGGTTTCAAAATATTCCCGCCATGTTGTGTATTCCAGATAATCGGGAAAAAATGTACCTTCATAACCGGGTTTGTTTTTCATTCTGGGTCTGGCAGGCCAGCCTAAATCCTGAAAATACATTCCGGCGGGGCGGGGGATTCCGTTGGCAATGCACTTTTCGGCAAAATCCTTATCGCCGTAGACCGATTCTGTTTCAAATACATTTTTTAGTTCTTCACAGGCGTAACGCGGCACCATGGGGATTTGCGTACCGTCAGGGCCTTCCCATAAACAAACTTCCGCGTTAAAACCGGCGCTGTATCCGCCCCAGGCAGTGGACGGGTTTTTCAGTACCGCTTGTTCAAAACGCAGTGATTTAAGTATCTGCGGCATTGCGCTTGTCCAGCACGGTTCCTGTACCGCATACGTTTTTATTTCAATCCAGGGAAAATGTTTTTTTAAAGTATTTATACCCATTGTCAGATGCCGGATATTGCTTTCGCCGTCCGTGATCCACCCGTATGGCTGGGCATAACTGCCCGCTACCATTTCAATGCGGGAACCGATGGATTGATCGCGGATCATTTCGCGTAACTCGTCATACGCTGCCGGATCACGCATCTTTAAAAAGTCCCATGAGACCGGCTCTACATCAATGCCCAGCTTCCATTGCGGGCAGTTTTTGAGTGCTTCAAGAATGTCCCGCCAGCACCCCAGCGGCATGTGGCCTCTTATACCGCCATGATACCCGTCTATGTAATACAGCAATGTTTTTTCCATGTTATACCTTAATCTTCAGTGTTACGATTTCGTACGGTTTAACAGTAAGTTTTACTAAATTCCCGTTTTCAGTTTTAATCGGCGTTTCTTCCTCTTCGAGCATATTGCATACACACACTGACTTAAGCGCAATGCCGAATTCCAGCCTGGCAGCAGTGCGCCGGTTATGGCATTCATAAAGCCGCAGAATAATGCCGCTGCCGTCTTCGGCCTGTTTTATTGTTTCAACAATGACATTCTCACTATCGCAGGTAACAAGGGAAAAATTATTTTGCATGGTGCCGCCGGTATTTTCCTTGACCGCTGCGATCATGGGGTTGTTGAAAAAAGCTGCCTGCTGTACTGTTCCTGCTTCCCGCCAGCCTTCACTGTGGGGATACAGCGAATACGAAAAAACATGACGTTCCCTGTCAGCATCGGGATTCGGAGAGGTAGTAGATCTGAGCATGGTAAGACCAATAATTTTATCCTGAATGCTTACACCGTATTTACAATCGTTAAGTATGCTCAGACCGTACCCTTCTTCCGATACGTCAAGCCATTTTTGCATGCACACTTCAAACCTTGCCGCATCCCATGAAGTATTCTGATGTATTTTACGCTTGACATTGCCGAATTGAATGTCAAATGCTGCTTCATCGGTATTTATATCAAACGGAAAAAGGGATTTTACAAGAATTTGTTTTTCTTTCCAGTCAATATCATAACCAATGTCAATTCGCGGTATACCGGCATACATGGTGATATACTGCGTAATGGTTGAATTGAGGTATTTTCGATCAATGCGCAGTGTCGCATATACCAGCCCGTGCGCCGTAACGGATATGGATTCTATCTGGTCTATTTCCCATGACTGTTCAGTATAAAAATGGTTTATATCCCATGCATCGCCGCCGCATGGTTTATCTTCATAGGACATTATTACATTGGCGCATTGACCTGCGGGCAGTAATTCTCGATTCGCTGTTTTATCGTAAATCGAAGAAAATTGCCCCTTGCTGTTGAGTTTTATTGCAAAATATATATTTTCCATGCAGTCAGCGGAAATTTTAATTGAGTGCGCTTCTGCGGCAGTTTGCCCTTCTTTTAAGCTGAATGATTTCCAGCCTTTTGCCGGAACGCCTTGCGCTATAAATACCGCTTTTCCGCTGCCGTCATGCTGGGCGGTGATATCTTTTTCGCCGCTGCATACAACAGGGTTTTTCAATGATGTTTCAAAAGAAACAGGCGCATCACATTCCATGCCGTTGAGGTTAAACACAATAAGCGACTGGGCCGGTGTGTTTATGTTATTTGTAAGATTTGCCAGTTTGCCGTGCAGTATTTCATTGCCTGTTTTCAGCACCGCTTCATATTGTTCATTACTGTCTTCGTATACTTCTTTAATTGATGTACCGGGAAGAATATCATGGAACTGATTAAGCAGAATGGTTTCCCAGCCTTCAAATAATGTCTGTGCCGGGTATTCGGATGCGTTAAAAATTGAATCCATTACGGCAATATTCTCGGCATTCTGATAGGTAATCTCCGATGTACGGTTGTATTTTTTATTGCGCCCCATTGTAGTATAAACGCCTCTGTGAAATTCAAAATACAGTTCTCCCGTCCATGAAGGCAGGTATTTATTGTTTGAAACATCTTTTTCCAGTTTTTCAAAGTAAGAACGGGCCGTACCCATCTTTGTTACCGGGCAGCCGGGGATGCCTTGTGCGAAACGCCTTTGCATTTCCAGCATTTCTCTTGTCGGTCCGCCTCCGCCGTCGCCCCAGCCGAATGAACACAGCAATTCCCGGTTAAGATTTTTTTGCTGGTATCGTACATACGTACCCATAATCTCATTGGCGCTCATGATGCAATTAAATGTCGTTATATTCTGATTGGGGCTTCCGAAATACCACGTGCCGTCATCGACAATGCCCCTTGTGGAAATAAAATGGGTAAGAATACTTGTCCCGTCAATGCCTTCCCACATAAAAGTGTCGTAGGGCATTTTATTAAATTCATTCCAGCTTATCTTTGTTGTCATAAAATATTTGATGCCGCATTTATCCATAATTTGCGGCAAAGCAGCGGAGTAGCCGAATACATCGGGAAGCCATAAAATAATATTGTCTTTTCCAAATTCTTCCCGGAAAAACTTTTTTCCGTGGACAAATTGCCGGATAAGCGCCTCGCCCGATGAAATGTTGCAGTCCGCTTCAAGCCACATGCCGCCTTCCGCTTCCCACCTGCCCGAAGCAATACATTCCTTTATCCGTTCATAGAGTTCAGGTGAGTTTTTTTTGACATATTGATACAGCTGAGGCTGGCTTGACATAAAAAGATACTCAGGATATTCGTCCATCAGTTGTAACACTGTGGCAAAACTACGCAGGGTTTTATCCTCGGTTACAGCCAATGGCCACAACCATGCCACGTCAAGGTGGGTATGGCCGACACAATGAATTATTTCAGAGTTGTTTACATTGCAGCTTTTTTTATAAAATTCCCGTGTAATATACTCCTGCGCCCTGTCAATAGATGCATAATATTCACCGGAAAAAACAACCCGAAGATCAAGCAGATTAATGGTTTCATTGAGTACGTGAATGATGGTAATAAATTCACGGCTGTCATGCGGGTGAATAACAGCAACATCATACGGTGTTTTTAAATCGTAATACAGTGTATTTGTTTTTCGATCAAGAACTTTTAGAGATGTTTTCATTTTTTGGTGAAAAGTCTGATTGTCGGTATAGGCGCACAGTTTAATGTTAAAACGCTGTCCGGCATACGCTGTTTCTTCAAGCAGTACTTCATTATGCTCCCTGTCTATTCCCTGAATAAATTTTCCGTTTAAATAAAAAGAAAAATCATCATGTCCTCCCTCAATGCCGGTTTGCATATTAAAAAAAACACATTTACCGTCAAATTCGGGAAGGATAACAATGTCTTTCTCAAACCAATGGTATTCACGGGGACCTTCCTGGGGTTTTTCTTTTGATAGTGTGTAATCACAAACGGGAATTTCCTGCGAATATCTTAGTGATCCCAGTTCATGCAGTATTTTGTCAATTCTCCTGTGCAGTTCTTTTGTTAACATCATGGCTGTACTCCTGTATTATTATTCGCCCGTTAATCCGGCGTTTTCAATTCCCCTGATCAATTGGCGCTGTACAATCAAATATAAAATAAAAAGGGGCAGTATGGATATAAGGGTGGCTGACATTTTGTACGCTTCATTTATGCGCTGCTGTTCCTGACCGGCAGTTCCGGCAGATGCCAATTGTTCAAAAATGCTGTCGAATGATGCAAGACGGGGCGGAAGCAGGGGGATTTGGCCCCTGATAAATGTATTGGTGATATACGTTTCATTCCAGTTCCATACGAATGAAAGCAGAAAAACCACTAAAATGGTACTGAGGCTTAATTTTAGTATTACATGGTAGAATATCTGCAGGGGATTAGCCCCGTCTATGGCTGCAGCTTCATCGAGGACGCGGGGAATAAGCCTGAAAAAATTATAGAATATCAAAATAAGTATGGCCGAAAAAATACCCTGCCCGGTCAGTGCCATCAGCAGCTGGGGGTAGGGGGTTCCGATCATCTGAAAACCCAGAGTTTCCCTGACAGATACCGCCATCATGGTACGGGGTATGAGTGTAATCGGTGTGGGCAGAATAAACGTAAGTATAACCATAATGAACCAAAAATTTTTAAACTTAAACTGAAACCGTGCAAAAGCAAATCCCGTCATTGCCGAAACAAGTGTCTGACACAGGGCCAGTAAACTTGACAGTAAAAGTGAATTTACCAGGGTGGTTTTAAGATCAAGCACACCAAGAGCGGTGCGTAAATTGCCAAATGATGTGGTTTTGGGCAGCCAGTTAACGGTTGGGTTAATAATGTCTTCCTGGCTCATTAACGATATGGTAATCATCCTAAGCAGGGGATACATAAACTGATAACTAATGAGAATGAGTACCGCATAAAGGGCCAGATTTAAGTATTTTTTCCGTTTTAGCATCTGTCTAACAGTAAGCAATTTGTTCGTCATGTCCGGCCTCCTGTTATAGTTCCCTTTTTTTTCTTGCCCGCATTTGATCTTCTTCAAAATTTTCCCGGGGATTTTTCAGAAGTGCATAAGCAAGTCCCATTAACGCCAATACTGCTGCGGTATAAATCCAGGCAAAAGCACTTGCCAGCCCAAGCCCGTGGGCCGTGTTATATATCGCACCCTGCACCTGGGATAACACCGGATTAATGGAATATGTGCCTAGCTGCACAATGGTTAATATTATTGACACAAGGGCAATTGGCCTGATAATGGGAATTATTATTTTCCAGAGAATCTGCCATGAAGTTGCAGAATCTATTCTGGCGGCTTCCAGCATGCTGATATTGATTTTTTGTAAACCGGTTATAAACAGGATAATGGGGATGCCGGTAAACCATAAAATCATGGCAAAGTTTTGAAAAAGAAAAACAAGCGCATTGGCAATCGGCTGGGAAAACTGCGCCACCATTCGGAATAAAACCATATCGTCTATGCCGGTGAATGTCAGGCCGCCGGAATCCATCAGCTGGTGCATTACCGGGCCGCTCATGACAATAACGGGCATGAAGAACAATGCACGAAAACCTGATCGAAACTTTATTTCCTGATTCAGCAGCAGGGCGAGAATAAAAGCGATTACGGTAATTACCGGCGCGTACGTAATTTCCATAATCACAAAAGAGATGAGGTTTGGTACAAATTCCGTATTCCTGAAAAATGCGAGGTTATAGTTGTCAATGCCGGTAAATCTTGTTTGCCAGCCCTCAATGGTAAGCTGGACTTCGTGAAAACTTAAAAAAACCGTGTACAAAAACGGCCAGACCGTCAGGACAAAAAAACCGATGAGCCAGGGTAACAGAAACATATAACCGAGAAAATTCTGCCTTTTTGCAAAAACGCCTGTTTTTTTCATAATGGCTGCCCATCCCGTAATACCGCTGCAGACAGGGCGCCAACGGCGATGCCATCATAATGGTATTCATCATTCGTATAATTAATGACAATTGCTGCTCCTTCGCTGTATTCGTTTAAAATAACCCCTTCTGCAAGAACTGTTCTGTTTATCCATTGCCGGCCTTTAACCGGGGAAAGGGCAGCGGATACTTCGGTATACACATGTTTGATAATATCACGGTATACTTCATACTCAGTTGAAAAAAACTTCAGCGAATTTGTGCTGGAGAGCAAATGAGCAGGTTCCTGCGTTAACACAAAAGAAGGGTACACATTGTAATCGATCATCCGTAAAATATCCCGCTGGGTATAAAATGAAAAATTGGCATAAGGAGCATACATTTCCATTGTTCCGTGCAGTACAAGCTGTAAAAACGGAACGGTATCGGTCTGTAAAATATACTGAGTCGGAAATACCGGGGTTTGTAAAAAACGGAATGTATGTTTCCATAAATACTGGTTTGGTATTATTGCATTTACGGGAAGGGGGCTGTCTGCAAATGTTTTTTCAAATAAATCTATTGTTTGTGAAGCGGATATGGAATCGATCCTGCCCCAATGGCTTATCAGGTTATTCGTAATGCCGAAAGCGGTAATTGACAGGGCGCCGAGTTCCGCCGCTTTATGTGCCTGACGGGTAAACCAGTCCGCACTGCGCTGGGGCCGTGCAAATGAAATTTCCTGGACTGGCAGGAATGTGTTATAATTATCCCGAGCCCGTATGCCCCACCGGTTTTTATGGTACGCCTGGTTGCGCGGCAGGTTCATCTGGATTTTGTTTATGGTGAAATAATCCTGTGAAAAAGAAAGATCGGCGCCCAGTGCGGCAGTTTCCGCAAAAAGCCTGCGGAAATCACCGGCGGTTCCAATTGCACGGGTAAAATTAAACCCCCAGGGTTTCCCGGTTGTTATGCCGCCGTCCTGATAGCCCAAAAGCCCGCCGTTTATGGAACCAATGCCGTTATGCAGCATATCGAAGATAATATTTTTCACATCTGCTGCCTTTGTTGTTACTACATTTGCCTGGCCTATAATATTTTTTTTAACATCGCTCATAATAAAATCGGTACGAAGCGGTACAGTTCCGTCTGCGGTTACTTTGCCGGGGATTAATATGTTATTTTCAATTAAGTGACTGCGGTAGGCCAATGCCATACCGACATAGTTCGCTTCTTCTCCCGTGAGAAAATGGTAATCAATGGAAATGTCATAGCGTAAACGGTCGGGATAAAGACGGAAATACCCCTGGCCTTTCCGGTTATACACTTGATGTATTTGCCGGTTGTATACAAAACGGGGGTATATAAAATTATAATTCGTGATATTTTCTTTGGGGGACATGACAATTTCCATGTTTTCTCCGCCCTTGTCGGCCCATGCTGCAAAACCTTTCTGGTTATTGCCCAGTGCTGCACCGAAGACCGGCATTACCGGTTCTTTTTTCCGCACGGCATAGGCAGTATCATCGTAATAAAACATGGCTTCTGCGGGATTGTCTCCGTATACATTCCCCGTATAGCGGTTGATGCTTACCGTATGGTCCTGATACCGGATAAGCGCCCCGCTGCCGTCCGGAACAAACGCATAACCCGGCGTCATGGGAACAGGAATTTCTTCTCCGTATTCTCCCGTATCAAAATTATAGTATTGTCGAACGCCTCCCGCAGCGCACAGGAATGGGGATATGATGACAGAAGCCATCCTGTCCGCTCCCGCCCCTTCAATTTCGTTATCGTAGATACGGTATTGTATTCCCCGGCTGGATAAATGAATATGCAGCCTGATGGTTAAATCAATATCAATAAACCGGACATCAAGGCGAAAATGCCCTTCATCGATTTTTACCAGCTCAGATCGTGTTCCCCGGCGGGAAGCCGATGAAGCAATACTCATATTAAAAACATGATCGTACAGTTCCACACTGAGCAATGAATTGGCAAAACCCACATACGTTGCGTTCAAACGTACTTCCCTTGGCTCGGCGGCTTTAATTCTTTCATCCATGGTCTGCGCTGCTTCAATGGCACGATCCAGATCCTGGCCAAAAGGCGCATCAAGGCCTGTTTTCCAGGTATATCCATTTACAAGGTCTTCAATTAAAATTATGTCCCGGTCAGAACGGTAGTAATACGCTAAATTTTCAAAACGGCCCAGCAATTCATAGCCGTCTGTATTTATTATTTCCAGTTGAGCCTGCGGCGGCGGCAGCCGTGTATCCCTGTTATTTGGTAAAAAATCGGCAAATACCGATGAACATAAATACAGGATGAGGAAAATTGCAGATGTTATAATGGCTTTTTTAATACATTCCGGTGATATTCGCATAAGCCTCCCTGACAAAAGATTCAATAAACTGGGCAAACTGACTGAACAATATTGCCATGTTAAAAAGTACAACCAGTGCAATTAACATAAACAGAGCGGTAAAAATGAGGCTTTTAAATGTATTGGTAAAACTGTAATTATGCACTTCCTGCAAACCAAGCCATAAAAGTATCCCGCTCCATGCAAAACCGCCGATTAACATAAATACCAGCAGGAAAACTTCGTTTTCCGTTAACACATGCGAAATTACCGTAACAGCCAGTAATGTAACGGATAGGGGGAACATGGCATAAGATACGAGTTTGAAAATATCAAAAAAGCCGCCTTCTCCGTCATTAATTGATGTTACCAGATAATTGCAGATTATAAATAACAGGTACAACCCCAAAAATCCGCCGATGATCACGCCAAAATCCATATCTTCAATTTCTGCAAACTGTACGATAAAACCTTTTGAAGTCTGAAAAATCATATAGGCTGCAAAGAACAGCAGAAAATTAACCGCTGCCCCCCGCACAGAACCTTTTTCTTTGCGTTTAAGATAATAATACGAATCCAGCGGGCGGCGGGCAACGGAAAAAGCGAACAGGATATTGCCGATATACTGTGCGTTCATTACCGCATTTCTGCTGTTTTTAATACCTGTTTTTATTATCTGTTTTTTATCAACATTTTTTACAATAAATAAACCGGTAAATAATACTATGAAAGCTGTAAGTATAAAAGACATATTGTTTAACAGCCACATATTTCTTGTTTCCCAAAAAGCCTGGCTGTAAAATTCCCTGTTGCCCGCCACAATAAATTCATGCCGGGCTTTTTCGTATTCTTCCTGGTATAACCAGGACTTGCCCAGACCGTTATGCGCAAGAACGGACATCTGATTAAAACGCAGTACATTGTTCCATTCAATGCCGGCTTCAATGTAATGACCTTCATTGAAAAGCTGCTGCGCCCGGTAAATTGACTGGGTGTATTCTGTCGGGGTGTAGCTCTGCAAAAACGCCTTTGTGCCGTCAAGCGTCCAGATATGTCCATGCGAAGAAACAGCTATCGAAATAAGGTTTGTAAACCAGCCGGCAATATCTTCGCTGCTTAAATGCCCGGCACCAAAGAAAAATATTTCTTCACCGTCTGCGGCGTTCACCTGTATCCAGCCTTCGGTGGATGTGGTAAATATATTGCCGTAGCGGTCAACGGTAATATCGGTAAGGGACATTGTTGTTGTGGTTTTCAGCATATTGCGGCCGGCCATATCATATTTTTTTATAGCCTCGCCCGTCCGGGCAATGTCGCGCCCCATGGAAACGGAATAGACAATGCCGCGGGGATCGGCAAATACATTGGAAAATGTAAGGGGCAGCCGGTCAAGCAGGCCCTGCTTCTGCCGTTCGGTAAAAAAAATGTTTTGCAGGAACTGTATAAATGTAAGCGCGGTTTCGTTGGATGCGAAAAAGCCCAAAAATTCGCCTTCACCGGAAAGATGAATGATCCCGTTGTATACGCCTTCGCCGATGATATACATACTGCCCCGCGGGTCTACTCCTATACGGACGGGGGCAAATGGCGTATCCCCGAATGCAATGGAACGGGGAGCGCTGATGGTTTTAATAATTTCATCATTGGGATTGAAAATGAATACCGCTCCCGCAATGGAATCCGCCACATAAAGCATATCGTCCGGCGTTACAAAAATGCCTCGCGGTGCGCCGAAACCTTCATACCTGATTTCCCTGACTATGTTCCCCGAATTTACGTCAAAAAGTACGATGCGCCTGTTTCCCGTATCGGCAATATACAGAATATCGTTATTGCCGAATGTAATGTTTTCAGGCCTGTTTAAACCAATGCCGGTGATATTACGGTCGGGAAGATAGCCGTCCTGGGTTGGCACAAACATACCGCTTCTGTTTGCCGCAAAATTGACCGTAGTGGATTGCGGGAAAACGGCAAGGGCGCCGGATGTCGCAGTGAAAAAAATAATTGCCGCAATCTTTTTCATTTTATCCCCGAATGGCTCATGGTATTCATGACCCGTGACTGCATGGCAATAAAGATAATCAAATTTGGCAGAAACATGATAAGCGAAGCCGCCGCCTGTACCCCTGCCATTGCGGGCGTATTCAGGGTGGCAAGGGTTCCAATATAAAATGCAAATGATTTTAACGTATCGTCTACGAGATATAAATTCGAAGCTTCCGTTGCTCCCCATACTATCTGGAAACACAGGATGCCCACTGTGGCAAGGGCGGGTTTAATTAACGGAAAAACAATTTTGAGCATCACGGTAATTTCTCCGGCGCCGTCCAGCCGTGCCGATTCAATGAGGGAATCCGGCACTTGATCGACAAATTGCTTGACGAGAAACAATGCCACCGGCATGACCAGGAGGGGCAGAATATGCACGAGAAAATTATTGTTTAGACCAATATTCACAATAATTAAATAGCGGGGGATACCTACGGCGGCAGGTACAAACATCAAGGCTGCCTGGTTCAGTCTGAACAGCCATTCTTTGGCGCGGAATTTTTTCTTGGAAAATGCGTAAGCGGACATTGCGGTAATTAACACAGACAAGCCCACCGTGAACACGGTAACTATGATGGTGTTAATTAAAAACCGGGACATGGGGATTCCGGTACCGGAAGTAAGGTCCATAATCATGCGGAAATTCAGCAGGGTAGGGCGGCGGACAATAAATGTGGGGGGGAAACGGAACAGTTCTTCCAGGGGCTTAAATGCCTGGTTAAGGATGTATATAATCGGCAATGTCATGAAAAGGGCGACAGGTATTATCACAAGATAAAATTTAAGCTGTGATACATGAAATTTTTTTGGGTTAATTTTCATGCCCTGAAAGCTTGCCATATCAGTCCTTCTCCCCAAAAAATGTATATGCAAGTTTTGAGAACACCCACACCATACACAGCAGGGCAACGGACACCGCTGCCGCATAACCCATTTCGTATCGCAGGAATCCATAGTCATCAATGTGGTTTGTAATCAACTGCCCCGAATACTGCGGTGTGGGGTTTGCGCCGGAAAGCGCAACGCCGATTGCCCCGTTGTTAAATGCTCCTACAATGGCCATTACCGCGCCAAAAAGCATTTGCGGTTTCATGGACGGGATCGTGATGTACACTATTTCCTGGAAACGGTTGCGCAGGCCGTCAATATAGGCCGCTTCATACAGTTCTTCATTTATGTTTAATATGCCGGCCAGCATTGCCAGAAACCCGATGCCCATTGCGCTCCACAGTGAAACAAGGATCATGATGCCCATTAAAAAATCCGGCGACTGTAAAAATTGAACAGGGGTTTGGATAATATTCCAGCGCAAAAGAATCGCATTAATATAACCGGATTGGTTGCCGGAAAAAATTGTCCGCCATAATACGCTGATAAACACGCCGCCGGCCAAAGACGGCGAATACAAAAGAAGGGCAAGCACCGTGCGGGGAACTTTTTGTATCTGGGAAAGCATCCATGCCATCAGAAAGGAAATGACATAACCGCCCGGGCCGACAATCAAGGCAAACTGGATTGTGTTCGGCAACACATGCCGGAAAAAAACCGTATCCTGGGTGAGCAAAGTAATATAGTTGTATAAACCGGCAAATGAAGGCGCCTGTACCAAATCAAAATAGGTAAATGATAAATAAATTGCCACCGCAATGGGTATGGCGATAAACAGGGAAAACAACACCCCATAAGGTAACAGCAGGCCAAGCGCATGCAAGCCGTCTATTGCTGTTCTTGACCTTTTTTTATTTTTCATCTCTCTTCCCTTTTACCTTGCGCTTTCTATCTGCTCAATAACCCAGTCAATTTCACGGACTGTATAGGGTTTGAGTTGTTCTCCCAGAGAATTTATAAAACCGAATTCCGTCATTTTCTTTCTGAACTCACGCTGTATTTCAATTACCTGCCTGTCGATAGCGACTCTTGCCGGAGTTCCGTCAAAAACAACCGTGTTCCAGATATCGGACAGGCCCCTTTCCAGTAAATAATGCCCCGGGCTGCGCGGCACATCCCGCAGCCACATAACCGATTCCAGAATTATCCGTTTGTCCCTGTCGTCAATGGGTATGTTCCGCAGGGCGCCTTCATTGGAAGGCATATAAAATATACGGTAATTAGTATACAGGGAAAATGCAAAATCCGTCTGCGTTTCTTCGCTTAAGAACCATTTCAGGAATTGCCAGCACTCGTCCGCCTGCCGCGTATTTTCAAAAATAACGCTGCCCGTGCCGTTGGCGATATACCAGCGGGAAATGCTGCCGTCTTCCTGCACTGTGCCGGGGTAGGGTATTATTCTCCACTGGCCCAGGAGTTCCGGCGCGGCATAGTTCAACAGCAAATATGTTTCCGCATCAATAATTCCCACCGGGGTTTGCCCAAGCCTGAATGCGTTAAAATAATTCGGGACCTGCTCCGCCAAAGCATAAGTGGTAAACAAATCCCCCAGAAAAGTAATGCCGCGAACTGCGCTTGTTTCGTTTATTACTGTGCCTAAACCGTCGCTGCGGTACAGCAGGCCGTTGTTCTGGTAAACAAGGGGGGCTGTTTGATGAAACCCTTTCAGGCTTATGCCGGAGGCAATGGGCAGATAAAAACTCATATCAAAGCGCTGCAATTCAGCCATCATTTCGGTAACATCCGTCCACGTATCGGGCGGCGGTATGCGTAACTGGTTTAATATATCTTCACGGTATGCTGCAGCGGCAAACGTAATGGTTTCCGGAATTGCGTACACGCCTTCATTGAAGATATAACTGACGACCGAGCCCGGCACAAAACTGCCCATGAACTGCCAGAAATCATCAAACCGGGTAAAGTCAAATAATGCGTTACGCAGGGCCAGATCAAATGGCATCCCCGAAGCCATGCCCAAAGCAATATCCGGGTTTGTCCGGGCGGCCCGTGCCATTATGAGCTTTGTAGCATCGGGCATAACGGAAAGGTTTACTTTGATGCCGGTCTGAGGGGTAAAGCGGGTATCAATGAGTCTTTGCAGCATGTCAACCTGCATATATGATGATGCGTACCACACATTGAGTGCGTCATCCTGGTTGCGAATTCTGAATTTATCGGATGTGTAACTGTGCCATAATTTTCGCAGGCCGTCTGCAATCACGGTGAAAAAATGAGCGTTTTCCCTGGGCAGGTTTTGGGCGCTTCCCGCATATACGGCATTTATTCTGATGACATTATTGTAAAGTGAATCCAGAGCGGCGCCCGCCTGCTGCAGCACCGATGCGTCCTGTCCGCTCAGTGAGCGAATATACAGGGGAAGCTCGTCATATTTTTCCCGCAGCCTTTCCAGGTACGACACTGCCTGTACCATGGGCGAAATAACGGAAGAATTCATCCCCCTGGGGCTGTATTGGGAAACTTCATGAATAATATCCCGGAAAATTATATCGTAAGCGTCTAAATAATCCTTTATTTCGGGGATGTATTCGGACAGCCGCCATGTGCGGTTACGGTCTATGGTTGTTCCGGTAATTTTCCGTATCTCAATGGAAAATTGATTTATATGGTCAATGAGCAGCCGCAGGCCGCGTATCTGGCGGGCAATGGGCGCAATTTCGGTTTTTACAGAAAGCGTGTGTGTCCCCTGTGATAAATGCACCAAATACGGGTTCCCGTTCTCATCCGCCAGGGTATGCAAACGCCATCTGCCGGCGGCAGGAAGCAGGGGGTATGACGCAGTTTCGGCAAAAGGGAACTCCCCGTTAATTTTAACACTGACAAAAGAAGCAAAGTCCTCTACCTCAGTCCGATAGCGGAAAGTAATTGCGTAATAGCCGTCATGGGGTGCAATGAAATCAAAAAAAACTTCGTTGCCCGACCGGTCAAATGTAAGCGTATTGATTTTTCTGTTTACCGGGTCATAAGGGGTAATGTGAGGGCTGGAAGTTGATTCACTGAAAACACTAAAAGAATTTTTTATCACATAATCGGCGGCATTTATGCGGATGTTTTCCTGTATCACACTGCCGGATGGCGTACGGTATAGCGCAGGCTGACGGTACGTAAATGCGCTTAATTCCCCCAGCCACAGGGGCTGCGAGGTTTCATTCGTTATTTCAATGCTGTTAATACCCTGCTCCAAAAGGAAATTCAGGGGAATATCCGATGTGTAGCTCGTGTCAAAGAGATATACCGTGTAAGGGCCGGGTATCTGTCTTTGCATGGGGCGCGATTCATCGCCGTATTTATCAATAGGGTATATTTTTGATTCATCTTCCCAGAAAAATGGCAGGATGATGGTGTTTGCCTCGGCATATTGCAATTCCCCGTTAACCCGTAATGCAATGGTTATATCGTTAAAACTGGTGCTTAAGGCATTATAGGCAAGGGAAAAAAAATACATGCCCCCCTCGGGCGCATCAACAATAAATGTTGTACGTTCATTTTCACCGAGGCCAATATCACCATGGACAATAACGGTGTGTTCAGCCATCATTACCGGCGGATTATCGGTGAGAAAATCAGTGTACGTATAACGCGGGTTTGTAAGGGAATTGCGTAAAAGGGTATATGCGGCATCGGTGCGGCTGCGGCTTTCCGGAATAATGTTTACTGTGCGGGCGCTGAATAAAAATGCAGTAACCAAACCGGTAAGGGCGCAGACAATTAAAATCAGGACAATGACTTTAAATTTTGACACCCTTTTCCTCTTTTTTAAGGTCTGGGATAATAGCGGTCAAGCGCCTCTTGTAATTTTGCCGTTTCATCTTCCCATCGCTGGTTAAAAGCTGTGTTCCATTGGGGCAGCCGTGCATATACCTGATCGAGCCAGTTGGGATCGGTGCTTAAAGTGCCCACATAATCAGGATTTGCTGCATTATTCCATTCATGGATAATCGCTCTGCGGTTCCCTTCAAAATCGTAGTTCCATGGGTATGTTTTATCGGATATATCCCAGAATTGACCGTTTTCCCACAGTTCAAGTATGTAATGGAAACCGGGCATTTTTTCTCTGTCCCTGAAACGCTGGTGTATTTCGGGGGAGAACCAAATTTCCATTTGGCGCTGGAATTCCGGGCCGGTAACAACGGGAAAAGAAGGGTGCAGGCTTGATCGTAACACCTCGCCTTCACGGCCTTCCCGGTACATCTGCCGGGCGCGGACTTCAAATGAGCGGGTGTCGGCTAAATAGAATTTGAGAAAATCCCAGGTTGCCCTGAGTTTTGCTTCTTCTTCGGCGGAAAGCTCCGGATTGCCGTCATCCATGGCGTAATTGCGGATAACAAACGGGGTAATATCAACGCCGACTGTGTTGGGCATATAATCCGTTGATGGGCGGGGGTAATAATCCCAGTCGGCCATTTTTGCCGAGCCCCAATGGTTGGGATCGGGATGAGCCAAATCCTGCAGATTCCAGTAATGCCAGTTATACGTCAGCATTTTACCGTTTACAAAAAACATATAACCGGCGGATTCGTTTGCATCCATAAATTCCTGCGATATTCTGCCTAAATTATAATTTGCCTGTACGGAGTTATGCCGCCATTGGGCCGCAAAACGCAGAAGATTCCGCGTAGCAGGAGAATTGATGTTTACAAAAGGTTCGCCGCTTTGCCGGTTAAGCAGCATATAGGTAAAGTCCCGTGTGCCTGTTATGATAATGTCCATATCAAGGTCAAAATCGCCGTTGCTCCCGTAAAATTCATTCGGTCTGGAATTATTGATAAAACGGGTAAACTCGGCGATGGTCCAGTCGGGATCCGGTACGTCGATGTTGAATTCTTCGGCAAGGGACTTATTGATAAATATACCCTTTGGTAAAAGAAATTCCGGCACCCCGAACTGGCGGCCTTCCACATTCATCATGGCCATTACCCGCGGATGAAAGCTCTGGTATACGGGGTCGTCTTCAAAAATTGACAGGTCAGCAATAAGCCCCCTTTGCGCATCGCTGATTAAGTCGAGTGTCGTCATGATATCGGGGTATACGCCGTATTCCATGCGGAAATTTTCACGGTGCTGATCCCATGAAAGGTAGGCCCAATCGCTGATGCCGTAGTAGTTAATGGCAACATTGGGGTTGATGTTTTTATATTCTTTGGCAACTGCATAGGCCATAGCGAGGTTCATAGCCCGTAAATCATCCGGGCGCAGGTTCATACTGCCAATATCCCGGTAGAATGTGTCGTCTCCGCCCCATTCCATGATGGTGATCTCGATAATATCCCCTGAGATCGCTCCGGCTCTGCCTCCCTGCCTTGTGCAGGCGGTAAACCCCGCCAAAACCATGATGCAAACAAACACAAAACCATAAAAAACCGTTTTTTTTGCTTTCATATACCACCCCTTTGCCGTTTATTATACCTTGTTCGTTAAAAACCAGTCAAGGTTTGACTATCTTCCCTCTCTGAATATATAATTCCCCGAGCCTGCTTCATACACGGCAAAGCCGTTCTCCGTTCCCTTGTAAACCGCGCCTTCATTTACGGTATACGTTCTTCCGCCGTCTGCGGGAAGATATATGGCAGCGGTTGACCCAAACGGTACAACTGCAGTATACGTAATTACGCCGCCTGATCTTTCCCAATGGCTGATGAGTTTGCCCCTTACCGTGTCAAGCTCAAGCCGTACCCAGCTTAATCTGTCCGTTATTGCGGGTTTTAACGTAAATGTCCGGTAACCGTCCCTGATATCCCTTACCCCGGCAAGGTATTCGTGGAACCAGTTATCGTAGGAACCCCAGAAGAAATGGTTTCTGGAGCGGGTGTGCAGCGGGAACTCCTCCCATAGCGATGTAGCCCCATTTGCAATCCAATACCCCCAGCTGGGGAAATTTGTGTTGTTTAAAACCTTAAACGCCGCATTATCGGAACCGTAATCAGACAGGAATGGCAAAATTAATGCTGCGCCCAAAAAGCCGGTGTCAATCCGGTAGAAAATTCTTTCCATGTCATTAAGAATGTTCTGTACCACCCGCTCTTTGCGGTCAGCAGGTACAATGCCCATTGCCAGAGGCAGGTAATTTGATGTTTGGCGGAACCGGCCGGAAGACTGACTGCTTACCCGGTAAAACCCCAATGTTTCATTCCATAAATTTGTGTTAAATGCATTGGCAATATTGTCCATGGCATCACGGAAATGTGCGGCATCGGCTGTTTTGCCCAGCTGCCGGGCGAATTGCTCCATTTTTTGCAGAGCGAAATACACATAAGCGGCGCCGGTTATTTGGGAGCCTTCCGGGCTGCCCGATGTTGAATCGGGGTTATTTATATCACCCGGCGCCAGCCAGTCCCCGAATCTGTTACCCGCCCATGTCCAGTTAAACCGGTCCCTGCTTTGCTGAATATACCAGTCCGCAAGGGCTTTCATGCTGTCATACCGTTCCGCAATGATGTTTTGCATGCCGTATTTATTCGCCAGAGTATCGGCAATAAAAATGTATACGGAACCCCAGGCGGGATCCAGGGTTGCGCCGTCAGGCTGGTGGCTGTCGTTGCCGGGGGCGCGGTTGAGTATTTCGCCGTCCTGCCCCTGCGTATCCCGCAGTGCATCATGATAATGCAGCAAAAACCGGCTCACATCAAAATTGAATGTCATGGAAGGCAAAACCGCAATTACATCCCCGCCGTACCCCTGTTTTTCAAATACGGGAGTGTCCGTCGGTCTGCCGTGGAAATTGCTTAAAAGCGTCATCCGCATCATGTGATGCAGTTGGTTTAGATAGGAACTTGATGTAGAGAAACCGGATGTGGTTCTGACGGCATTGTTTACCCGGTAAAATGTAATATCATCTTTTGTTATTTCCCCGCGATAACCGTTGATTTGAACAAATTGAAACCCGCTGTACCTGAATCTTGGTTCATACACCTCGCCGGGCTCTCCTTTTGCGATATAAACATCCTGCTGTAAAACAGTTCTTGTTCCAAAACCTCTGTCTATCGTGGGTTTTACGCTCCCGGCAAGGTACCGGGTTCTGTTTTCCCTGCCCGCTGTTTCGTTTAACATTTCGCCGTACTGTATTACAATTTGTGCACCTCTCCGGGTATTTAGCCTGAGTGACATCCAGCCCGACATCATTTCGGGGGCAGCTATGACCCAACTGCCGTCAGAAAGGCGGGTTATTGATTCCGGCTCGTAAGACTGGACTTTTTCCATGGGGTCAACATACGAATACCGCAATGCTGCTCCCGCAGGTGCGGACGTATACGCCGCATTCCGCCACTGCCAGCCTTCCGTAAAACCGGGACTGTCCCAGCCGGGCATTTCCCGCCGGGCATCGTATGTTTCCCCTTCCCAAAATTCATTCCGGGTAATGGGTCCGGAATCGGAAAAACGCCATGTGTCATCGGAAACGATTGTTTGGGTTGGCCTGTTCGAATAATTGATATCCATTCGGAGCAGTAACCTTTGGGTGTCATCGGCCGGGGTAAGCCAGGGCGCCCAACTGCCGGTACCGTCCCAGCCGCCCCGGAAATGGTAGAAAAAATTGACGAATCCGCCCCGGTCGCTGAAAGGGCCGTCTCCCAGTTCCACGCCTATTACATTTTCACCCTGCCGCAAAAGGTCTTTTATGTCATGCATCCCGTAAGGGATGGTTTTATTGTATTGAGTCACGCTGCTGTTCAGAACCGATCCGTCAACAGGCTGTCCGTTGACGGTTACCAAATACAATCCAAGTCCGGAAATAAAAATACGGGCCCTTTCAACACTGCCGTCCACCGTAAATTGCTTTCTGAACATGGATGATGGCGGGTTAGCCGTGCCGCGCAGCCACCGGGCTCCCCCCCAGTCGCTTTCCGTTGCCAAAACTGTCTCGAATGTTGATACAGCGGATGTGCCCAGGGATGCATTTCTTTCATCCCACACCTCTACACACCAAAAATACTCTGTTCCCGCAGCAAGCGGCCTTCCGGCATAGGTAATGTCATAATTATTCTGCCCGGAAATTCTCCCCGAATCCCACATATCTCCTGTAAATTCACCGGAATTTGCCCTTGTTGATGAAACCATTATCCGGTATGCCGATTGGGATTTTCCCTGCCCCGGCGCTGTTACCAGCCAGCTGAATTTAACAACGGCGGAATCACCTTCATAGATGATCCGTGCAATAGGGGTTATGAAACCGTCAGCTGGGATGACCGCCGGAAGCAGCAGCAGGCATCCCAGGAATATATTGTTTTTTTTCTGCATAAAATTACCTTTCATCACTATACCTCACCTGTTTGGAATTGTAAATAGAAGAATATATTGACAAAACGGCAAAAATGCATAAAAATTAATATAATGAATAGAAAGTTGGCTAAATTGACAGCGCAAAAATACCTGTATTTAATGGTATTACCCGGCTTTCTGGTTGTGTTTATTTTTCACTACATCCCCATTTACGGGGTGCTTATCGCTTTTCAGAATTTTGACCCGCGTGCGGGCATTTGGGGCAGCGAGTGGATAGGATTGACCCATTTCAGAAATTTTTTCAGCGATCCCATGTCTTTCAGGGTCATTAAAAATACCCTGCTTTTGGGCATTTATTCCCTGCTCTGGAGTTTCCCCGTACCCATTATCCTGGCGCTTCTGTTTAATGAACTAAAAAATCCCCATTTCAAGAAAGTGACCCAGACCATTTCCTACTTCCCCCATTTTCTCTCTGTTGTCATCGTTGCCGGTATGCTGCGTGATTTTGCATCAAGGGACGGGCTTTTTAACCAAATTCGGTTACTGCTGGGCATGGATCCGGTTCTGTTTTTTCTCGATCCCATTTATTTCAGGACTCTTTTTATCATTTCCGGTATATGGCAGGGCGCTGGGTTTGGTACCATTATTTACCTGGCCGCCATTTCCGGCGTAGATCCTACCCTGTATGACGTGGCGGCAATTGACGGGGCGAACCGGTTCAAAAAAGCGCTGCATATTACCATACCCCACATGCGGCCTACCGTAACGATTCTGCTTATATTTGCCATCAGCGGTATTTTGGGGACAGACTTCCAGAGGGTATTGCTGTTGTATCATCCGGGAATTTACTCTGTTGCCGACGTTATCGGCACGTATACATTCCGGGTTGGCCTGGTAGGGGGCCGTTTTGAATTTACCGCCGCTATCGGGTTGTTTAACTCTGTTGTCGCCTTTGTATTGTTGTTAATGGCAAATTTTATCAGTCGCAAAGTGTCAGATACGAGCCTGTGGTAGGAGGGGTGTTATGCGCGCAATGAAAGTAAGAACCAGCCTGGGCGACAAAATTTTTGATGCCTTTAACTTATTTATCATGTTCTGTCTTATCGTTGTGATAATCTATCCGATATTAAATGTTATCGCCGTTTCCTTCAGCGATGCCCTCAATGTCGGCAGGGGGCAAATTACGATCTACCCCAAAGGTTTTACTACCGAAGCATATCATCACATTCTTAAAGACGGCACAGTCTGGATAGGGTACCGCAATTCCATATTTTATTCGATTTCTTCAACGCTGATTATGCTGCTTTTAACGAGTATGTTTGCATACCCTCTGGCTCTCAGGGGATTCGCGTTAAAAAAAGTCCTGACGGTGTATCTGGCCATTACCATGTTTTTCAGTGGCGGTATGATCCCCACATTCCTGCTCATGCGTAACCTCAACCTGATCAACAACCCTTTGGCCATTATTGTTCCCGGAGCGGTTGGCGCATGGAATGTATTTATATTCCGCACATTTTTTCAAAGTTTACCTGTAGAGCTTATTGAATCGGCCAAGATGGACGGCGCCAATGATTTTAGTATTTTGTTTAAAATTGTGCTGCCGCTGTCAAAAGCGCTGCTGGCTACTTTTGGTTTGTTCGGCATAGTGGGCATGTGGAACAACTGGTTTTCCGCCCTTATTTATTTAACTGACAGGGATCTGCATCCTCTCCAGTTAATTCTGCGTGAATATCTGTATGTTGTCAGCGTACAGCAGCTTCAGGCCAGGGCGGGAATGGGCGGCGGCGCATCGAACCCGGCATTAATCCAGCAGCTTACCCCACGAGCCCTGCAGATGGCCATGGTTGTTGTTACCATGTTTCCCATTATGGCAATTTATCCGTTTTTCCAGAAGCATTTTGTAAAAGGCGTCATGATTGGCGCAATAAAAGGATAATGGCGCGTAGACCGCTGTTATATATACCCAAGGAGGATACAGTATGTTCAGATTCGTAAAAATTATTATCGCCGCAATGGCGGTAATCGGGCTTTTGACACTGGCGGCTTGCAGCCGCAGCAGCGGCAGGGTCCGGCAGGAGGCTCTTGGTGCAGGAGAACCGTTCATTATAACGATTACCCTGGAAGGCAGCGCAGACTCCAGAACATCAATGATAGAAGACGCATTCCAGGAGCTTGTTTCGCAGAAAATGGGAAGGCCCGTGGAAATTCGCTACACTTTAATACCGGGTGGTGATTACGGGGAACGGGCGGCGCTTCTTTTGGCCGCCGATGACATTGATGACTTTTTCCAATTGCCGTTTTTATTTGATGCATCACGGTTTGCACGGGCGGGCATGTTTGTGAATTTGCTTGACTATGAAGATCAGCTTCCCCGCTATTTTAATTATCTTGATCAGACACCCGCAGGACGCGCCGGTGTAACAACGGTTGACGGCCAAATACACGATATAATCGGGGTTGGCCTACCGAGGTTTGAACCGGACAGGGGCATTCTGCCTTCAAATGTGAGCAGTTACCGCTATGATATATTTGAGCAGCACGGAATCCCCATACCGCAAACCCTTGAAGATGTGTACACTGCCGCACTCCGTTTAAAAGAACTGTATCCGAATGTGTATCCGATTAATTCCCGGTGGCGGGATTTACGCTCCCTGTTTGCCGCCAACCATGTGGTAGCAGACATATTCTGGAACGGAGAAGAATACGTATTCGGCCCCCTTCTGCCCGGATACCGCACTGCGGTGGAATTTGCCAGAAGGCTGACGGCAGACAATCTCCTTGATCCCGAATGGATACTTGATTCCGATGATTCTTTAAGAAGCAAACTTTTAACGGACAGAACTTTTATCGTATTGTGCGATTGGTTTACCACACCCGGCGAACTTACCCGCCTCAGCGATTCCGGGCAAATTTTTGCCGCTACCTGGTTCCCCAATAATCCGGCAGCCGGCCCGTACGCATGGCAGACAGTAGAGAATGTAAACCAGATAGCCCGCAACCCGTTTTTTAACGGCGTTATCAGTTCCCGGGCTTCTAACATGGATTTGATTATGGAGTTTATCGATCTGCAATTTGATCCGGAAATAGTACAGCTGTTAACCTGGGGTATAGAAGGAGTCACATTTTACTTTAACCCGGATGGCAGCAAGTCATTTGTGGATGAAATCATGAGCGCCAGTGACCCGTGGATAGCAGCCGATGCCTATGGCATGCGCGCCAGCAGGAATATGCGCCCCGGTCTGGGTGTTATCGCCGACGCTACCGCCTTTGTCGCTTTGGCGCCGAATGACTGGCTGTTTTATAACGGCGCACTGCACGTAGAGCCAATAGAATTATCCCAGATGACATTGAGTCTACCGTTCCCGAATCATCCGTTTGTGCCGCCTACATTCCATGAGCCGGTCCTGATGTTCTCCACGGAAGAAAGCGATGAAATAGCCCGAAACATGCAGGCCATTTACACATTTATTGACGAAAATGTACTGCGGTACATAAACGGTTCGAGCGGCTTTGACACGTGGGACAGTACATTCATTGCCGGCATCCACCGTATGGGCAATATTGAAAGGGTACTTGAGCTTTACAATGCAGCAGCAGACCGTTTCTTTGCAAGATAAATAACACGAAGGGTTACCACACGGAGAGGGACACAGATTTTCACAGATTACGCGGATTAAAGATAAACATTATATTAATAATCCGTGTTAATCTGTGTTTACCGGCATCCAAATCGCAAAATCGACGTCGGGCGGGGCAGCGTGCCTGCAAAACATGCTGGGGAATCTGCTTTCGAAGCCGCTGCCCGGTATTTATTATCCTTCATGTATTCAGGAATTGTGTAAATTGGTGTTGTCCTCATGCTTTATGCACCGGGCAGCATTTTCTGTATGCTATTTTTGATTTTTCTCGCTCGTCTTCTCCAGCAGAGATGCCTGCAAATGTTTTGCCGTCCCGCCACCCCGCCCGCCGCCGCCTTGATTCCAGGTATGACGGATTAACTTTCAAGAGCAGAAGATGCGGGAATGGTGACCGGGTAAATGCTGACTGGCACAGTGAGCATGACTGAAGTACACCACTTTCATGGCAGATTACACGGCTTAACAATCTATGTTAACTGTCTGTCTTTTATTCTTTTATCTATATCTTTATATATTGCCATTTTATCTTTTTTCCCAATACCCCATATTTCAATTATTTCAATTCCGTTTTTGATTATTCTATAAACAATCCTATATGTTTTTTTTCGAAAATATAGTTTATAAAATCCAGTCAAATCCATATTATACTTATTACCTAATTCTTCACCAAGGTAATGATTTTTCTTAAGTTGTTCTAATTTTTTATCTGCTAATATTCTGATACTTCCATCAAGCGATTTATACTCTTTAGCAGATTCTGGAATAAATTCTATAGACATAATTTATTTGTTTTCCCTTATTTTATCCCAAGAAATATTTTTTTGGGGGTTATAGTTTTTTAATCGGGTATCAACCATATTCTTTATTTCAAAATGTTCAAAAATCTCCTCAATTTCCTTTAAATATTCATATTCCTGGTATGACAGTAATACGGCTTCCATATTATTATTCTTTAATATATATACAGCTTCTCCAGAATCCGATAAATTCCTGATTGTTTGAGTGAGTTGTTTTTGTAATCTGGTTATGGGAACCATTTGTTTCGTTTCAACCAGCATAATACTCTCCTTTTATATGTATTATTCTACTGAGAATTATTTATACTTTATACATATTAGTCAAGTACAAAATCTTGATCTAACATTTTGTCTGGTAACAAATCGACGTCGGGCGGGGCAGCGTGCCTGCAAAACACAGGTATGACGGATTAAGTTTCTTTCTCATACAACCCCCTACCATCATGTTTGCGTTTATATTGTCTATACTGGCCCTCTGCTGACGTTTGTGGGTCAAGTTTGGCGTAAACCCCCTAATTCTCCAGCTCTTTCCAAAATATTTAGATAGAGTACATCCGAAATACGAAAGCCATTTTTATTTAATACATCCAATAGCGGTTTGATTTGAATAATTAACCCGCGTTGTTTGGCAAATAACAGAATACCCATTGTCCCTATAATTTTTATTTTGTTTCTCTGAGCTATTATTCGACCGCGTTTCTCATCGATGAGCAAAAAGTCAGCATTGGTTTCCCAATAAAGTGAAAGCGCTTCTGATTCACCGGGATCAAGACTTATGGAAAAGGCCGCTATTGCTATAGTATTTCTGGCAGGAACAACTTTACCATCTGCCCATTCCATGATCTCCCTTGCTCTCGGTTTGTTAGAGATAGCCAATTCGTTATATACGGCTTGTGGTATACTTACCCGATCAAATAGTTTTTCCAGCAAATCAAGTTTATCGCATATTGCCAGCGCGATGATTGGCGATGAATCACTAACTATAATCATTTAATTGTGCCAATTCCCGATCTACATCTTCTATATTGTAATCTATTATTGGGATATTCGCCTGAGAAGTGAATGAGATAAAATCGTAAATACTCATGCCGCAAAAATCGGCTCCCTGGGCAAGAGTAAGTTTCCCGTCACGAAATGATTTTAATGCGAATTCTTTACGCATAGAAAAGGAGAATTCATCTGCTTCCATGTTCAGGGAAGTTAATATGCTGTTGGAAACAGGTATTGTTACTTGTATCATATTCCATTATCGCACAACTGCGGGTACCTGGCAAGCGGCGTTAAATAAAAAACCCCGCCGAAAAGCGGGGTTTTTTGTGGATTATGCGCGGGCATTAATTGTTGCGGGCATCCATCCAGGCAAAGTAGTACGATCTTAATGAGTTAAAAAGGGCTTGAAGTTCTTCTTCATCTTCTTCTTCATCGGGGTCTTTGGGGACTTGCAGATTGTAATCCTTGTGGGTGGCGCCGCTGTGTGCATATCCGTATTCGTTTCTGATTGTGTAGTCCCAGCGTTCTGCGGTAAGGGTTTGGCCGTCCATTGAGATTTCTGCAACATACTCAAATGGCGGGTGTAAATGGCTGTAGCTCACTTCGTGGAAGAAACCTTCGCCTTCTTTTGTTGTGCCCCTGTACCATTGTACTGTCATGACAATTTCACCGCCGGGTTCCAGGCTGCCTGTCCAGGTGCCTGTTTCAGCGACATCGCCTTTATTATAGTGATGATTATACATATAATACTCGCCGTTGTCGTAGAAATAAAACACTTCTTCCAATATTACGGTGTCTTCCCAACCGGCAAATGCTTCCCAGCTGCTTACGAGGTTGCCGTCGTTGGGATATGTTGTGGGCTCGCCATAGTCAATACTGGTGCAGGCGGTTATGAGCACGATACATGCCAGGAGGCTCAATGCTACTGTCAAGGCCAATCTCAATTTATTCATACATTACTCCTTATCCTTATGCCGTATTAGTTGTTACGGGCGTCCATCCATGCAAAGTAATATGCTTTTACTGCGCTAATGAGAGCCTCTTCTTCTTCTTCGGTGAGGGGTTCCTGTTCACCTACGAGCTGCAGGATGTAATCCTTATGGGTTGCGCCGCTGTGAATAAAACCATATTCGTTCTTTAATGCATAGTCCCAGCGTTCTGCGGTAAGGGTTTCACCGTCCATGGAAATTTCTGCAGTATAGGTAAAAGGAGGGGCTAAATGTTTATAGGTGATTTCGCCGTATAAACCGCCGTCACCCTTTCTGTCGCCGCCCTGGTACCACAGTACTGTCATGACAACTTCACCGCCGGGTTCCAGGCTGCCTGTCCAGGTGCCTGTTTCGGCAACGCCGTCCTTTAACGGATGGTAATTGTGCATGTAGAACTCGCCGTTATCAAAGAAATAATATACTTCTTCCAAAGCAGCTTCGCCTTCATAATCCGCAAATGCTATCCATCTGCCAATTACGAGGTTACCTCCACCGCTGTACGTGGGCTCACCGTAATCAATTGTGGCGCATGCTGCAAGAAGTAAACCGAATGCCAGAAACCCGGCTAAAACCATCATCATCTTTTTCATTTTAAACTCCTTGGGATGATACTACCATAGATTCAGGTTAGAGCGCAACCCTCTAACCTGAAATCTTTTGCTTTAATTGGCCGGTGCAGGCGGCACAACTGCATAACGGACAAAATGAGGCCGGTACATGTCTGCAAACATGGCCTCGCCGCCGTTTGTATTATACGTCAAGATCAATTCGCCTTCGGGGGAAATTGACGGATGTGCTTTTCCGTTGTACGTATACATGTCTTTGTGGCCTTCGGGCGGAATCGACATGAACGGGTCTATTGCAAAGAAAATCCGCCTCATATCAGTAAAATCGCCGTAGGGGGAATCGGCAACCCTGACGCGGAGCCACCGGTCAAAAAACTGGGTGTCCATATACACATGGTAAAATTTACCCCTGTCCGGTCCCCATTGCATCTGGTGTATGCTACATTCCCCGGCAAACTGCGTTTGATTGCCCGGATTTAAGTATTTCTGGTTTGTGACTGATTTTCCCCAGGGTTCATTGCGCCATGTATTGTCGTTCCAATAATACTCGATTTTTGTGAAATCTTCCACATTCGCTTCCTGAACGCGGGCGACAATGAGCCTGCGGGCGGGAAACTGACCGGCGGGAACGCTGGCGACACCGTACAGGTAAATATACCCGTCCGGGTTAATGGCGCCGTTTTGTACGGTATTTTCAAATACCGCATTGCCTACGCCCCAGTCGGAATTTCCCCGCTGGCCCGGTGATGCTGTCGAATTCGAGAGATACCTTCCCTCCGTTGCGTCATTAAAAATGATTAAAGACGATTCATCAATTTCGCCGTTCACGATGGTAAACCGCGCCAAATCATTGCCGACGCCGAAGAATCCCCATTCGCCGCCGGTTGAATTGTCAACTTTACCGCCCAGGATGTACAATTTGTCGCCGACAACAAAGTTGTCGCCAATCCAGTAAAACTGGTGGGGGACGGGCGGGTCCGGCTTTATCGCCTCTGTATTGAATGTCAGGTTGAGGTGGTGGGGGTTGCCGGTCAGGACGGCGCGGGTGTTATTCGGCATACCGAAACCCATCCGGGCTGCGGTTATGGGATTCACCCGTGAAGTTATCGAATCCTGGAATGTCCACAGTGTTTTTCTGTCTTCCGGTCTTCTGGCAGGATTAAAGTCCCTGCCATCCAGGTTGACGGAAAATACCCCGTCCGCTCCTGCCCATTCTGAATTGGATGTAGGATAAACGGAAAACAACGCTGTCCAGTCTGTGGCGCGGTCGGCAAACCAGCCTTCCCCGACATAAACCCGGACGGCGCTTAAGCCGGCATTCGGGCCGCCTCTGTTCGCGCCGGATATTCTGATAAACCGGGCTGCTTCATTGTTCATGGGAATGGTAACCGACGGTCCCATTCCGTTCTGGCCGGTTCCCGCAGGAATGGCCGTATTGGAAATGAATGTTGTCCAGTTTTCAAGATCATCTGAAAGCCGTACCGTGATTGATTCCAGGCCCCAGTTGGTATTTCCCGCTTCGTTATAATTCCAGATTACGATTTTTTGAAGCGGGTATCTTCCGTGCGTATCAATATCAAATGATCCCTGTCTTCCCGAAACGGTAAACATGTGGGCAGGCTCATTGCTGTGCTGGGCATCCGCACTTGTGGGATGCGACAGGCCGACGCCGCTCGTCAGGTTTGACGCTTCGGCCGGGGGCAGCCTTCCCCGTAAATCAAAAATGGGGGTAGAGCCAATATATGAGCCCTGATATACGGCATGGCGGTAACGGGAAAGCCGTATTTCGCTGAGGCCGTATTGTTCGCCGCCGTAATTTGATTCGGGAGCAATTTTAATGTACCGGGCTGATGCCCCGTTAAAGTCGATGATGGAATTGTCAACAAGGTTTGTTGCCGACAATGTTGCCGTTCCGCCGCCCTGTTTGAGGGTAAAACTGCCCAGTTCTGTGTACTGCACATTATCTTCGGAAAATGAAACGGTAATATCGCGCAGACCGTTTGCTCCGGCGCCGGCGTTATGGTTCCAGACATTCATTTTCCCCAGTTGCTCTGTGCGGTTCATGTCAAAAATAAAATCCTGTATTTCGCCCGCATACATGTCTGCGGGGCGGTTGTTATGGAAATGGATGTTTCCCACCGGTGAGCCGCTCATCCCCGAATTATTTGTGATGGAGACATACGCCGGGTCTGCCGGTGTTAACTGCACAAGTTCCAGGGGGAAACTGGGAGACGGCACGGGAACGGATGATGTTATCCGCCGCGGCGTGCCTGTCCCGCATGATAACAAAGCCGCCAGCAGGGTCATGACTGCAATTGTACGCACTGTTTTATTCATTATCATTTGACCCCCGCATTAGAAAGAAACACTTGCGGTTAACTGCAAGGCATTCGTGATTAATGGCTGGGAATTCCTGTATTCCGTAGCACCAACATCCCTGAAGTCACCGCTGTATTTACTGAACTGGATCATGTTGAATATATATTCTGCAGTAAAGCTGAAGCCTTTTTCCAGGAACCTGCCGGTAAAGTACGTAAATGACGGTTTTAACGCTATGTCGTAATTGACGATCCCGGGCCACCATGTTATGGGGATACTGATACCGGCATGCATGCCGCCGGCCGGAAAAAAGTCAAGAGAGGGCTGGACTGTATACATAACTTTCGAGAGGGATCCTTTTGCTGAATCAAGGTTGTCAAAGTCGCGAATAGAGGTTACATCATCAAACCTCCATGCAAAACCATCCCTGCGGTCATCGGGGATGTTATATATTGTCTGGATTGCACTGAGCGAAACCCCGCCGTAGCGCCAGCCCAGTTCATACGATACGGTCTGGTTTAACTGTATTTTGCCAACTTCGCTGAATGCGCCCAAATTGGAGAATTGCCCGCCGAGTTTAAAACTCCACGGCTGAAAATGCTGTACATGTACCCCAAAGTACGCCTTCATGCCCCTGCCTATATACCAGTCTATATTATTCTTATCGATATCATCCGGTAAATTGGGTGCTGTTTTGGGACCTACGGGCCCGTCAAATAAATTCCACAATCCGTGCCCAAAATACGGGTTCCAGTCGACATCAAGCGCATCTACGGGGCTGTCCAGTTTAAAGCCGACGGCGGCATGGAGGTTTTCTGTCCGGTATTCACCGCCGATGGTGATATTTTTTAAAATGTCTATCAATTTTACATTCTTGGCATTTTCCATCCAGCCGTTAAAACCTATTTGCTGCCGGTAATAATTTACCGGCCTACCGGTTATCTCGTCAACCATCCACATTCCATTATTTGAATCCCACGCACTGTCCCCCATGTAATATTCGTGGTACAGGTCGGGAATAAACAACCCAATACCCGCATTAAGCCCCGGAATGCCGGTATATTCAATACGCAGGCCGTCTCCTTCCGAATAGCTGTATTCATGATCCTTTGCGCCCGGCGCAGACCACAGTCCGAAAAGAGCTTCAATGTAATCGCGGCCCTGGCGAAGGTTCACATGGTCTTTTACCCTTCCCAGTTTTAATGTAAGGTCATCGTTGAGGAAACTGTACCATAAATATAAACCGTGGAGTTCAAACGGGTTTTCCATAAAAAGTATAAAACGCGCCGATGCGTAAAACCCCCAGTTTCTATGGGTATACATTGCGTTTAAGTCAACATAATTACCGTCGTCACCGCTCGTTAATGTTAAGGCAGGGGCATAGGGTTTACGGTTAGTATATCCCCATGTCCAGTACTCAGGCTCGTTAAAAAGGATGCCTTTTTCATTAAAGGATGTGTTATAGTCAGGACCATCCCAGTCACTCTGGCCAAAGCCGCCGAATGTGGTGAATTTAAGACCTGTTGTTGCGCTGCCCCAGAAATCCCATTCCTGTGCGAACAATGCGCCTGCGGTAAGAAACGCCAAAACCAAAACCAAAGCCAATGTCTTCTTCATAGTTACTCCTTGTTTGTAATTTAATACGGGGCGCGTTTGAAGCGCCCCGTATTTAGTGATTGTCTCTTTTTATTTAGCAGACCTTTTTAAAATGCAGCATCAAGATCTTGTGGGCCTATAATTTCGACATCTGGACCGATAGTCATCTTACTCCCTACATTATCTCTTTGACTAATAGTAAAACCCTCACCGCCTTCTCTTACAATTATCGTTTTGCCGGAGATGTTGATTTCTGAATTTATGTTAGTGTTCTGGTGCCTTATGGTATTACCACTGCTATTTTCTGCATCACCTGTACCGATATTTTCTATCTTTCCGCCGGAAATATTAACATTCCACGTTGCAGAGCCTTCGATATGTAGCACACCTCGTGCCCAACCCCAGTCTCCACCAGCTATAGTACCGATAATCCATGCCGTACCCGATATGTCAAGGTTTCTCGTTGCGTCCGTATTACCGCCATGCCTGTAGAGAGCCCAATTGTTATCTCCCTGTATTTTACCACCGGTAATATTTACTGATGTTACCCAATCATTAGTATTAGGGGCTATCATCGTATCCCCGTTTGTATGGTGAAATGTGCCGCCATGGATGTTAAGTCTGAGATGGGTTGTAGCGGAACCGCTATTTCCATTAAACCTGATCCCTTGACTGCCTCCTGTTACATTGAAAGTACCTCCGGTAATATTTACCGTACTGGACATATGTTCAAATCTTACTATGGCACCTTGAGTATTTGAGGAGGTTATAGTCCCGCCGGCAATGGTTAATTCAGCACCGTCATTGACCTGGAAAGCACGACCAGAGCCGGTAACATTAACATCCGCTACAGAGGTGAGTATCCCCTTAGGATCAGTATTTTGCACTTGTATGGTTGTATTGTTCCCATCTATGGTTGAGGTTATTTTCCCGCTCATGGTTACCTGGCCCCAGTTACTGCCGGAAAATACCACGGCTGCTGAGAGAGTCAGCGGGTCAGTACCATTGCCGAATTGTATTGTTACAGGAGGACGCTCATCTTCGAAATCATCTCTGATAGCTTGAAGAGTGTTAGTCATTGTTCCGGCTGTATTCAGAGGTTCGGTTTCGCCGCTTTTGGTGGCAATAAAGTTTGTGCCATCGGCAGTGATGATGTACAGTAACTCGGTGGTAGCGGGAAATGTATAACTTAATGTGGCGGTATTGCCGCCATTACCTATGACTACCCCTGCTTCCTCACCGTTAATTTTTACCCATTCAAAGCCGGCGGCAGTAAATCTTGTTTCGTCCGTATCTGCGGCGGTAATGGTAACGGATGCTTTGTAAACGGTATCGGCTTCAAATTTGCCGCCTTCAAGAGCGGGCTCCCATACAACAGGGCCCAATGTGTATTCATCAATATGCCAGCCGTTAAATGCGGCGATGGTTGATCCCGTAACACCGGTAACGGGGTGGGTTACGGAAATACTGGCCACCTCAATAATCGCCCTCGTGTCAGGGGGCGGATTCGAGCCGTTGCCTCCGCAGGCAACCAATGTGATAATCGCGGTAAGTGCGATAATTGCGAACAGTTTGACTGTGTTTTTCATAATAATCTCCTTAAAATTGCGGTGTCAGACACCTTTTTTTAAAGCTGCGAACATTGTTCGCAGCCTGTATTAATGTATTCTGCGCCATGCGCTGATTACGGATAAAACCTCTCGTAATCGGTAAATTCGCTTTGAACCCAGCGGGGTTCCATTCTGAAACGTAAGTCGGATGTAGCCGGAGGAAAGGGTGAATCACTTGGACGGGTGCTAGCCGCAGTTACGATTTCCCCCAGGAGCGGGTTGTTAGCCTCAATGGTAATACGCGGACCGGGTGTTCTGGGGTCGCCATCTACATTTGTTCTTTGATCAGGATCGGGAAGAGAACCTGCAGGGCCGTCTAACGGTAATCCGCCCCTGTTAGCACCAAGTGCATTATCTATTATTGTCCAAGGACTGTTAACATTCTCGCCGGTAACTATTATCCTCTGTCTGCCGCCGCTGCCGCCAATTTCATGCTGACCGGCTGCGCCCCAGGCTTCCACCAATGTCAGCGTCATTTCATACGTATCTCCCTCATTGAGGCCGGTTCCCGTATTTGTATAATAACCTTCGGCGACGACATAACGCCCGCCTTTATTATGGCGGTTGTTTACTATGCAAAATGTGCCGTCATCATAAAAATGCACCCAGTAAAAAGCGGTACCGCCGGTAACGGTTTTATTGGTTATATTAATTGTTCCGGGATTCAGAGGAGCTGCTCCGGGGCCGGTGGGATACCCTAAACCACTTTGCCCCCCTTCATCGCCGTGGGCCCTCCACCATGAGGAAACAAGGGTCGGTGTTTCTATGGGGTTAAATGAAACTACTACCGTTACTGAAGTCGCGGTAGGGACACCTAATACCTCTTCCCGCCAGGAACCAAAGTAATAAAAGTCCAAACCTTCTTCGGTTAATGAAAATGTATAACCCCCGATTGCCGTCAGGGTGACAACTGCATCAATAAATGCGTATTGGTCAGCCTGAAATACATTACTTGACGCACTTATATTTGCCGTATAACCGTCAAAATCCTGCCTCCATTGAATGGCCCCATTAAAATTAGCGGAGGTAAAACTCGTCACCAGCGCCCTGCGGTGTTCCGGCCGGGGAAATAATCCAGTCAGGTTAGGGCCTGTACCGGGGTCAGTAGTTGGCCGCTCGGGTTGCGGCTCGACCTCATTGGGGGGGGGCGGGGGCGGGGGTCCAGAGCCGTTGCCGCCGCAGGCAGCGAGTGAGAACAGCACTGCCGAAAGCGCTATAACTCCCAGTAATACAAATGTCTTTTTCATAAAAAACTCCTTGGTTTTTTTCCGTTATACAACGGATATTTTATATTAACGAATCCCGCCCGGACGCAACGCGCCGCAGCGGAACCCGGTTATTTAATTATCGGCCCATTGCGGCACAATCGCGTATCTGATGAAACGCGGCCGGTATATATCCCCGCTGCCGTTGTTCCAGCCGGTCCCTCCATTTACATTGTACGTAATAATCAGCTCATTTTCCGTTGACAGCGCCGGATGGGCCTTGCCGTTGTACGAATACATAAATGTTGAACCATCCTGGAGGTGTTCCGGGATTTCAAAAAACGGATCTATGGCATAAAAAATATCCCGTGCGCCGGTAAATTCGCCGTAGGGAGAATTTGCCGTCCGCACCCGCAGCATCCGGTGAAAATACCTCGAATCCATGTATACATGCCAGAATTTGCCTTTGTCGGGGCCAAATCGTACCTCAGATACACTGCATTCACCGGCAAATTCGTAGGGGGCTTCGGGGTTTAAATACTTTTGAACACTGGTAGATGCGCCCCAGGGTTCTTTTTGCCATGTATTGTTGTTGTACCGGTATTCGTATTCGCTCCAGTTTTCAATATCGGCAGGTTTCACCCGTGCAACAATGAGCCGGCGCTGGTCGTTGTTGCTCGCCTGGCCGTACAGGTAAATATACCCGTCCGGGTTAAGCGCACCGGCTTCTGCGGTATTTTCAAATATCGCGCTGCCTATGGTCCATGTTATGGCGCCCGGCGCAGTCGGCGCTGTACCTGTTGTTGTATTATAAAAATTTCTTCTGTTTACATCACTAAACCGTTCCATAGAACCGATACTGCTGCCAGTGATGGTATACCGGATTAGATCGGTGCTGTCATGGTAAAAACCCCAGTCCCCGCCGGTATTGCCAATTCTGCTGCCAAAAATGTACAGCCTGTTCCCCACTACAAAATTGTCGCCTATCCAGTAATGCCGGTTGTTTACGCCCGTGCTGATAAATGTATTCCTCGTAAAACTTAAATTAAGGGCATTGGGGCTGCTGCCCGTATGCATGGCCCTGACATTGTTCGGCATGCCTGAACTGGACCGTAATCCGGTAACCGGATTCACATAAGACTGTACACTGTCCTGGAATGTAAACAGCGTTCTTTTATTTGCCGGGTTTCTCGCGGAATCGTAGTCTTTTCCGTCAAGATTAACCGAAAAAAAGCCGTCCCCGCCTGCCCATTGCGTTTCGCTTGTCCAGGCGCTTTGGGGGTAATTGGAAAGCAGGCCCGTCCAGTTGTTCAGTTTGTCGGCGTAATACCCTTCGCCGACATAACAGCGAATGGCGCTTAAGCCGGTTAACGCCGCGCCTATGCTGGAGCCGCTTACCCGGATAAATCGGCCGGAAAAATTAACGGACAGTACCGTAGGCCGCAGCCCGTTTTCTCCGGTTCCCGGAGATAGCGGAAATGTTCCCCTGGAAGTAAAGTTTACCGCATCATCAGAAGAACTTATGGTAACGCTGCTCATGCCCCGGGCAGTTCTGCCAGGTTCATTGTAATTCCAGATCGCTATTTGCTGTATGGGGTACCTGCCGTGCAGGTCGATGTCAAATATCGCGGTGGAACCAAAGATAGAATACATGTGATTGGGGTTATTGTCGTGTACAGCCTGATGGCTTGCCGGATGCGATAACCCCGCGCCGTTTGTCAGGTTAAAATATTCCGGGGGGACCGCTTCCCTGCGTATATCCATAATGGGCGCCGCTGCAATATATGCGCCGCGGTATACGGCGTTGCGGTAGCGGAACAGCCGTATTTCGCTTAACCCCCACTGCCCGCCGCCGTAATTTGTATCGGGAGCAATTTTTATATACCTGCCGGGTACTCCGTTAAAATGGATAAACGAGCCGTTTTGCAGGTTTGATACCGCCTCCCGCTGTGCGCCGGTTGCCTGTTTAAGGGTAAATTTGTCAAGTTCCGTGTAACTAACATTATCGGCGGAATAAGAAATTGTTACATCCCGCAGGCCGTTTGACCCGCCGCCGGAATTGTAGTTCCATACATGCAGTTCACCAAGCTGGTCTATTCGGCCAATGTCAAAAATTAAATCCTGTTTGCTGCCCGCATACATATCACTCGCAGAGTTGCTGTGAAAATGGATATACCCCATCCGCGAGCCGCTCATCCCCGAATTATTGACTATTGTTTCGTAAGCGGAATTATAAGCCGTTAGCCTGATAGCTTCACCGGGCTGGGCGGAAGGGTTAAACGGGGGAGACGGTGTACCATTCTCCGGTCCGCCGGGGCAGCCGGAAACAAGGGCTGCCAGAATGACTGCGGTTATAAACGAATATATATTTTTTTTCACTTATTAATTCCCTCCTGCGGGTACTTGCGCATAACGGATGAACCGGGAACGGTATATGTCTGCATATTTACCGCCGTTACCGCCGTTAACATTGTACGATATATACAATTCGCCTTCCGGCGAAATTGCCGGGTGTGCTTTGCCGTTGTACGAATACATGCCGCTCTGGCCGTCTGTTGGAATCTGGAAAAACGGATCTACGGCATGGAAAATTTGCCTTGAGTCGGTAAACGGGCCCCAGGGATTATCGGAAACCATGATTTTGAGCCAGCGCTCAAAATATCTAGTATCCATATACACATGGTAAAATTTGCCTTTATCCGGCCCCCATTTCATTTCGTGTACGCTGCATTCCCCGGCAAAGTTACGCTCGCTGGATGGGTTTAAGTATTTTTGGTCCGTAACGGAAGTTCCCCAGGGTTGTTTTCTCCATACATCGTCGTTATATAAATATTCGTATTCGCTGAATGTCTCTACATGTTCTTCTTTTACCCGTGCAACAATGAGATTACGGCCGTTGTTATTGGCGACACCGTACAGATAAATATACCCGTCCGGGTTTAACGCGCCGGCGGCAGCGGTATTTTCCATTACCGCATTACCTATGGACCAGGTTTGCCTGCCGTTTGTCCCCACAGGGGCGGTCTCATTGTACAAATATCTGACCGGACCGTTGTCGGTATATATTTTTATCGAGTTTCTGTTGATATTGCCGTTCACTATGTCCAGCACCGCCAGGTCAGTTTGATCATCGAAAAAACCCCAGTCCCCGCCGCCGGGGGTATTGCCAATTCTGCCGCATATAACATACAGCTTGTTACCAATAATGAAGTTGTCGCCTATCCAGTAATACCGGCGGGGGTTATTCGGCGCCGGCGGTGTGATAAATGTAGTGTCAGAAAAATTAACATTGGCGGCATAGGGTTCGCCGTTGAGGATTCCCATGGTGTTGTTCGGCATGCCCCAGCCAATCCGTTCCCCGGTAACCGCATTGACTCGGGAGATCAACGTATCCTGAAATGTGAACAATGTCCTTCTGTTTCGCGGATTTCTGGCCGGATCGAAATCCCTTCCGTCAAGATTAACCGTAAAAGTGCCGTCTGCACCGGCCCATCCGTTTGTATATGTATTAGGATGCGGATAAACGGAAAGCAAGGCCGACCAGTCGTGGACATAGTCCGCATAATAACCTTCGCCCATATAGACCCGGACAGCACTTAAGCCGGTTTGATTACCGCTGATGGCATTACCGGTTATTCTGATAAACCGGGCGGTATGATTATTCATCTGGATGGTTGCCGAAGGCGGCATATTGTTATTGCCGGTTCCGGCGGTTATGGGCTGGCCTGATGCCCGTTGATTCCAGTCCCAGTCAGTGCCTAAACTTTGCGTACCCTGAGGCCCGTCCGAAGTTCTTATTGTGACTGTCTGCAAACCCCGGTTTGTATTACCGGCACCGTTGTAATTCCAGATAACGACTTTTTGAATTGGGTACCTGCCGTGCAGGTCTATGTCAAATGTGCCGCTTGAGCCGGAGACAGAATACATGTGGGCAGCGTTGTTGTTATGTACGGCAGTGTCGCTTGTGGGGTGCGACAGGCCTGCGCCGCTTGTCAGATTGGATAAACCGGCGGCAGGCAGGGAGTGTATGTTATTGATGGGTGCAGCGGCAATGTATCCGCCCTGCTGTACCGGGGGCCGGAAACGGAACAGCCGAATCTCGCTTAACCCCCATTGTCCGCCGCCGTGATTTGTATCGGGCGAAATTTTTATATATCTGCCGGCGGCTCCTTTAAAGTCGATATACGAATCGTCCTGCAGGTTTGTAACCGATAATCTGCCCGCTCCGGGTGACCGTCTGAGCGTGTATTCGCCCAGTTCCGTGTACGTTTCATTATCATAAGAATAGGAAACGGTTATGTCTTTTAAACCGTCTCCGCCGCTGCCGCCGTTATGGTTCCAGATATGCAGTTCGCCGAACTGGTCTATGCGGCCTGCGTCAAAAATAAAATCCTGTTTGCCGCCGGAGTACATATCCGCCGGAAAAGCTGAATGTGAATGGACACGGCCCAGAGGCGCACCGCTCATGCCGGAATTGTTCACAATGGGGGTATGTGCCGAAAAAACAGCCGTAAGCCTGATTACATCGCCGGTCTGGGTGTTTGGCAGCGGGGAGCCGGTCCATGGTGTATTTGTGTCAATTGTTGGCGGCGGACCTTCGCACCCGGAAATAACAAAAACGAGCAATACAATGAAAATTAACTTAAAATTATTCTTACTCAAAATAATGTGACCCCCCTTGGTAACAATATATCACACCAGTAATAATAATATCAAGTATATTATTAATAAAAGTTAAAAAATATACATGTTACCAAACTGTATATATTTCAATTGTTTTCAATGTATTTCAACATTTTTCTGCAATTTTCAATATACTTCTCCTGCTGCTCGCGATGCTGACAACGGTACCTGCGCATAACGGATAAACCGGGGCCGGTAAATATCTCCCTGGCCTTCCAGTCCGCCCATGCAGTTTGTATTGTACGAAATGATTAATTCATTGTTGGTTGAAATCGCCGGATGCGCTTTTCCGTTGTACACATACATGGTGCCGTCATTCGGCAGGGTAATGGGAGGATCGGTGGCAAAGAAAACCGGTTCCATGGCGGAAAAAACGCCTGCCGGGGTATCGGCATAGGCTGCCATGATTCGCATATCCTGGAAATACGGCATCATTATACTCATAAATTTGCCGGTATTCGGCCCGGATTTTACTTCATGAATGCTGAATTCTGTAGAACCGACGCCTAAAGATTTTGGGTTTGTCAGGGATGCGCCCCACGGTTCGCCCACTCTCCATGTGTCGTTGTTCCATAAGTATTCGTACTTTGTAAAATCTTCGATATCTTCCGGTTTAACCCGTGCGGTAATGAGCCTGCGGTCGCCTGCTCCATGCCCGTCTAAATAACCGTACACATAAATATACCCGTCCGGTTTTAGCGCGCCGTGTTCTGCGGTATTTTCAAATAATGCTGCCCCCAGATACCACCGGGGATTGGGGTCACTCGTACCGGCGGAGGAGTCGGCAAGGCGGCGGTTTTCGTCCCTGAATCTGGTCAGCGATGACTGATTAACCGTACCGTTAACAATATCAAACCTTACAAGATCAACGCCGACCTGTGAAAAATTAAATGCGCCGCCGCCGCCGCCGCTCGCTACGGTAACCGTGTATATATACAGCTTATTGCCGATAACCACAACATCGCCCAGCCAGTACCAGCGGCCGGGCTGGTTGACAGGTGTTATTACATTACTGGTATCATTCCGCGATGCCGCCGAGAATGTCATTTTTGTGGCAAGCGGGACATTGCCGGAAAGGATTCCGCGGGTATTGTTGATCATGGTCCGCTCTGTCCGCAAAGCGGTTACCGGGTTGACTGTTCCCGTCCATGTATCGGAAAATATAAAGATCGTATTGTTTGCATCAAGTTTTGTTGAGTAAATGCCGTCTGCGCCTATCCAGCCGTTGTAATTGGAAAACAACGCTGTCCAGTCGGGAAGATATTCGGCATACCAGCCATCGCCGGCATAAAAACGGACTGCGGACAGTCCGGTTAGCGCCGCTCCGATGCTTGACCCGCTTATTCTGACATACCGGGCCGTGAAATTAACCGGAATGGTTGCAGAGGGTCCCATGCCGTTTTGACCGGTTCCTGCGGCAATAGCTGCGTTTGTCACCCGTGTTGTCCAGTTTGTTAAATCATCCGATGTGCTTATTGTGACTGATTGCATGCCCCGTGCGGTTAAACCGGGAGCATTGTAATTCCAGATTACTATTGATTGGACGGGGTACCTCCCCTGCAGGTCTATCTCAAACGAACTGTTCGAACCCATGGTAAAAAACATGTGGGCAGGGTTATTGTCATGCCGGGCCTGCGGGTTTGTCGGGTGCGACAGGCCTGCGCCGTTTGCCAGGTTATAATAATTTGCTTCCGGCGGATCGGCTAACCGGTACACTGGCGAGCCCTGCAAATATGCACCCCGGTATACGGCGTTCCGGTAACGGTACAACTTTACTTCGCTTAACCCCCACTGGCCGCCGCCATAATTTGTCTGGGGGGTTATTTTTACATACCGGGCGCTTCTTCCCCTAAAGTTGATGACCATACCGTTTGACAGGTTTGTAGCTTCCAGCCGGTCATTTCCGTCGGCCCGTGCCAGGGTAAATACATCCAGTTCCGTATAGTTTTCATTATCGTTGGAAAAAGAAACGATAACCCGCTGCAGGCCGTGCGCTCCGGCGGCAGCATTGTAGTTCCAGACATGCATTTCGCCCAACTGGTCAATATGGCCTATGTCAAAAATAAAATCCTGCTGCTGGCCGGCGTACATGTGCGCCGTATTGTTACTATGCAAATGGATACGCTCTCCATTACCGCTCATCCCCGAATTGTTGGCAATGTCTGCGTAAGCGGCATTATGCGCCGTCATTTTAATTAATACTCCCGTGTGCGCTGACGGGACAGTACCGCCGGCCGGGGGACTTCCTTCGGGAGATCCCGGGCAGCCGGATAAACATACAAACAGCAGGCTAACGATGAACAGTGAAATTAAACATTTTTTTCCAAACATGCGTACCTTCCTTATTGAACTGGGTGGTTGACATAAGAAACATGACCGGCCAGTCCGCCGTTGTCATGCCAGCGGGGACTAACCTGTAATATGAGGCCGTCTGTAGCATGCATATTCACCGTCCCGCCAATATATTTATTTCCCGCTATGGGATCATCCTCGCCCGGCAGCGCCGGTTTGGGGCCGCCGACATTTTCACCAACAAAAATGGTCTGCGGGGGATTGTTTTGATCAGATCCGATGGCGGCATAAGCATCCACCCAGTTAATATCCATGGAATACACATCTCCGGGAGTTAGACCGTTAACTCCAGCCAATGTATATACGCCTTCTGCAGCCTCCGTCCTTCCGCCTTTACCGGAATGACTGTTGTAGATCAGGAATGTGCCATCATTATAAAAGTGAATCCAGAACATATCGCTCACGTTGGGATCGGGATTAGCATCATTGCCTGATGCACCCCTGCGCCACCGGGAAATATGCGCCGGTTCGGGTATGGGGGGGAACACAACGGTTACTGTTGCCGCAGTTACCGATGCCACCTGCACCGATACCGAATTTGCGCCAATGTAGACAAAATTCCCGCTGAAATCAGCAAAGTCATATTCGCCTTTGGGAGTAAGGCTGATAACTGCCGTTATTGTTGAACCGTTATCGCTGCCGAATATTTCATTTTCGGTGATAAGGTCGTTGCCAGTGCGGTACCAGGCAATGGTTCCATCGTATTGTTCAGATGTAAATGAGCGTACCGGTACCCTGCGGTTTAACGGCGCGGGGAATTTTGTGCTCAGGTTAAGGTCGGTCAGTTTCATAACAGCGGGAAAATTTAACGTGACGGTATTGCCCGCAAGTGAAACAGTCGCATACAGGTGGGTAAAGAAATCCGCCGCCAGGCCATCCAGGTTAAATCCCGAGCCGGGAACAATGGTGGCGCTGGCGGTGTAGCTGACTCCCAGCACAAACGGTCCCGTGTGGGCGGCCCCGCCGGTCACCGACCATGCGATTGGGTTCAGGTTGTATTGGATTGCATTCTGCTGCGATGGGGGAGTTTGTCCGGCAATGGGCGATGGGATGTAGTTTGTCAGGTCCTTGTGGGTGATGGTTGCCGCTTGCGTTGCAGGAAATGTCAGGGTGACAATGTTCGTTGCGGGGTTATACACAACAGAACTTGCGCCGCTGTGGGTAAAACTGTCCGCCGCTAAACCTGTCAGGGTGTTTCCCAACCCTGCTCTTAGTGTTATTGCTGCTGTTGCGGTGTATTCAAGCAGCGGCATAAATTCCGCATCGCCTGTGACGGACGTGCTGCCGGTTTGCCAGGCAATTGTCATGGTATATTGATCCGATGCCGCAGAGTAGACCGGGGTCTGTGTTGAAACCGGCTGCGGGACAAGGCTGCTCAGGTTAAGCTGGGTTATAAGTGTTCCGCCTTCAATTGCTTTTACAATTTCGTCCGCCCAGACCGCATAACCGGGTGCGACCAAATGCAGCATATCAGAATCAAATAAATCTGTTTTTAATGAGTTGTCGGGATTCTGGTACAGCGATGTAACATCAATGTACGTGATATACGGAACCCCGTCACCGTAAGTCTTGAGTATGGCGTTTACTGCGGCGATTTTTTCTCTTTGATCAGCGGGATCCCATTCATGCCGCCGGGGGAAAATGGAGAACAACAGGATTTTTGTGGAAGGCGATCTTGTGTTGATTATTTTACAAATTGTCCCGATGCCCGCGGCGATTTCTTCTTCCGTGTAACCGCTGTCAAAAATATTCCCCAGATTATTTGTCCCTGCCATAATGACTGCATATTCCGGCTTGCAGTTAGACGGAAATGCCCCGTCATCAAGCCGCCATAACATATTCTGTATGCCGTCCGCGCCAACACCCATATTGATAATTCTGTTGGCGCCGAATTTTTCGGCCATCATATTCCAGGATGATATGCCGGCCTGGGAAAAACCCTCGGTAATGCTGTCGCCAATCATATACAGCTTCAGGTTGGGCCCTTTTTGTGCCACTTCAATTTTCTGGGTGGCATGACGTGCCGCCCGTTGTTCTACCCCCAGCCCGTCAAAATATGCCGGTATTAAAATAGTTGAATTGGGAACGTCCGGGATTAATGCGTCTATGGGGTTTGACCCCGGCGGCGGCGGCGGCGGCGGTTCCGTGCCTGTGTTACATCCGTTAAATCCAAAAATACACATTGTCAATGCCATCCAAATTATTGATTTTTTCATGGGGACTCCTCTTAATCATAGTTGACATAGTTAACATTTGCACCGTCATGCCAGCGGCGGTTAAGGTTTAGCATAGGGCCTGTTTGTATTGCTCCAGTAATTGAAGCATTACCGGTAATGGGGTCAGTCTCGCCCGGGAGAGCCGGTTTTGGGCCGGCAACTTCATCGCCTATAAAAATAGTCAGCTCCGCGTTATCTACCGTTGAACCAATGGCCGCATACGCGTTCACCCAGTTAAGAGTCATGGCATAGGCATCCCCGGGGGTTTTACCGTTAACACCTGTCATTATATAAGTGCCTAACCCGGCTTCCGTAGCTCCGTTTTTTCCGGAAACGCTGTTGTAGATTAAAAATGTGTTGTCACTATAATAGCTAATCCAAAATAAATCAGTTTTCTGATAATCTGGGTTAGGATCGTTCTCCATCAAGCCTCTGCGCCAACTGGAAAGGCGTGTTGGTTCGGGGATGGGAGCAAATGTTACCGTTACGGTGGCTATGTTCCCCGCCGGGGAATCAACCAAAACATTTGTCGAACCGGTATATGTAAAGTTTTCGTTGATAATGCCAAAGCCGGCTTTAACATTGATCGTAACCACTGCCTCTATATTCATACCGTTGTCGCTGCCGAATATTTCTTTTTCTTTATCAATGAGTACCTTGTTACTTCCGGAAACACTGTACCATTCAATGGTTCCATTGTACTGCGCCGCTTCAAATGACCATACCGGCACCCGGCGGTTTAATGGCGCGTCAAATTTATCGGTCAGGTTAAGGTCGGTAAGTTCAGCTATTGGCTGGAAGTTTAAGGTGACGGTTCCGCTGCTGTACGAAATTGTTGCATCCTGGTGGGTGAAGGCATCTGCGCCCAGGCCTTCCAGGTGAAATCCGGTTTTTGGGGTGATATCTGCCGTTGCGGTATAACCGGTTTCCATTGCAAATGTAGTGACAGAGCCGCCGCCTGCGGTCACTGTCCAGGTAATATCCAGGTCATATTGGACTCCGTTGTACTCAGTTGGCGGGGTAAGGCCCGCTGTGGGCGGGGGAATGACATTGGTTAAATTCCGGTGGGTAACGACTGATGCCGATGTAGGCGAAAACACCAGTGTGACGGTACTGCCGGCAGGGTTAAAAACAACGCTGCTTGCGTTACTGTGGGTAAAGCTGTTTGCCGTAAGACCGCTCAATGTATAACCATGTCCGTTAATAATGTTTATTTGTGCCGTTGCGGTGTATGCAAGCAGCGGTGAAAATTCATCTGTGCCGCTCAGGGTTGTGCTGCCGGACTGCCAGTTTATTGCCAGGGTATACTGATCTGTTGACGCAGTGTACACCGGAGTAACCGCTGTTGCCGGCTGAGGGATGAGGCTGGTCAGGTTAAGCTGGTTTACCCTTGTTTTGCCGTCAATAAGACCGATAATTTCGTCTGTCCATGCGCCATAGCCTGCTGTGGATAAATGCAGCAAGTCCGGGTTATATAAATGGGTTTTTAATGTACCGTTTGGATTTTGAAAAACCGGCGTGATGTCAAAATATTGCACATTATGCCATCTGTGAAATGTTTTAATTATATCGTTAACCGCATTAACTCTGTCCATCCGGTCTCCACGCGGAAAAACCGGGAACAGCAGGATTTTTGTCTGCGGCGATTTTTCGTTTATAATCTGAATGATTTTTCCGATGCCGGCGGCAATTTCTTCCGCATGCTGGGCTACGCCAACGCCGCCGGGAGGATTGCTGATGTTATTTGTACCCAGCATAAGCGTTACATATTCCGGTTTGCATGTATCGGGAAATATGCCGTTAAGCAGGCGGTAAAGAACATGCGATGTTTGGTCCCCGCCAATGCCCATATTGATTATCTTGTCGTTGCCGTACCGATCCCGGAACATGTTCCAATATTGAATGCCCTCTCCGTCTTCGAAGATTGCGCCTCTGTATCCCTGGGTTATGCTGTCCCCCAGAAAAAACACCTTTGTTTCGGTTCTGGTGGCTATGCTCGTTACCTGATCGTTAAAAATTCCCTGCCACAATGCAGGCAGAAACGAGGTCTGAGGCACTGGGACCAGTGCAGAACAGTTAGGGTTAACCCTTGACAGTAAATCATTAATGGGATTTGCCTGAGGCGGGGGGCCGTCGGTATTGCATGCGGAAAAACCGGCAATACACACTGCTACACTCAACAAAAAAACTACGTATTTCATAATATTCTCCTTGGATGTTAACTAATATATCACTTTATACCGGGAAAATCAAGGTTGTATCGGCTGTATTGCCGGCGGGGCGGTGGGAATACTTGCTGAAAAGCCGGAAAAGCGGTATTGTATAAGCAGGAGATAGATATGGTGCAAATGGCAGTAAATGTAGATGAAAATGTTAAAAATGACATTGAAAAATTGTATAACAACCTTGGAATGAATATAAACACCGCAGTAAATGTTTTTTTCCGGCAATGTCTTATCGAAAAAGGCTTACCGTTTCAGCAAAAAAAAAGATACAGGCACATTCCGCTTAAAGAACGGCTTAAAGACTATAGCAGTGATTATAAAACCGAAGAATGGGACACTGGAGAGCCTGTTGGAAGAGAATTAATGTAATGGCGTATAAACCAGAACAAGGTGACATAATCAGCATGGATTTCAACCCGACCAAAGGGCATGAACAAAGAGGTCACCGTCCTGCTGTTGTGGTAAGTAATGCCAGTTATAATAACTTTGCCAAAGGCGTTGCGTTAGTATGTCCAATTACAAACACAGACAGAAATATAGCATTGCACATAAAGTTAGATGACAGGACAAAAACAACAGGCACAATAATGACCGACCAGGTAAAAGCCCTTGATCTATCTGTACGATACTCTCAATTTATTGAAAAATTGCCTAACGATCTGTTATACGAAATATGCGACATAATTAGCGGTTTTACTGAAATTGAAGAAGAAGTAGAAATCAAAGATAACGAGCCCGAAGGTTAAACGTATATTTTTACTAAATACAGGTTTACTCAAATGTTCCGGGTGAGTAATTGACAATGATTTAAATGGGGAATATACTTTAGTTCAAACAAATGAACCGGAAAATCCTGATAGTCACCGATAATTCCGATCAAATGCGGAAGTTAGCGGCGAAAATAACCGCTGTTATCATGAATCCACCCTTTGAACAGTATTCGGTTACGGAAACTGCCGCAGAAAATTTTTCCGCCGAGGTTTTACTTCCCGCACCGATTTTTTTTCTGGGCTGTCAGAGCAAAGAATCATTTTCAAATCCTTATATTGAAACGCTATTTACCCATATTAACCTGGCAGGGCGTACATGCGGGATTTTTTCTGCCAATACACAAGCCGTAAAGTACCTTAAAACACTGGTTCGTGATACCGGTGTTACTGCCGGTAAACCCTTGCTGGTTCATGATGACACAATAGATGATACTGAACTGCAAAACTGGGTTCAGGGCATTGTTCAGACTGTGTGTTAGCTCCTACGGGAATCGAACCCGTCTTTTAAGATTGAGAATCTCATGTCCTAACCGATAGACGAAGGAGCCTGTTTATCATATTGAAATGTGCGTTACCGTCCTCTTCTTGTTATTATTGCGTGGGCCGTATTAAACCCTTCCATCCTTAAAACCGGTTCATGTCCGTCCAGGTCTCGTGTTTCGAATTCTATTATTACCTGCTTGCTTGTGCCCGGAAGCATGGCAAAATAGTTATCGCTGTAAAAAACCGGCAGTACCCGTCTTGCGCCGCTGCCCTGCATGACTTTAAGGCGTGTCATAACGGCGACATCGCTGCTTTCGTTCCTCAATTCCACGGTCATTGTTGTTACGCCGCCTGTTACGGCGCTGTCAATGATAAAGGCATTGAGGGTAATTTGAGGGAGTATACTCAATGCATAGGATGTCCGGCTGCTCCGGTTGCTGTCCCAATAGAAGTTTTCCGACAATACATTATTTCCGGCATCTCTGAGAGTCAGATTGATAAAATGAGTACTGGAAATTGATTCACCGGTTAAATCGGCGCTTATGTCCAGCGCTTGTGTTGCGCTGCTTGCGGCGGCGGTTAGTGTTGCGGTGCGGCTGGTCGATAATGTGCCGTCCAGATTATATAAATCGGCTGTCACGGTAATGTTTTGTAAAGGCGCCGGGGTATTGTTGATGACTTTAATGATCCGATCCTGGTAATCGAACTGAACATTAACCGGTCGGCTGGCTTTCCTTGATCCAAAGTATGCGCCGTTCATGTCAAAGAAACTGTCATAAGTTTGCCATATAAACGACGGCCATGCGGACTGGCTCATCCACAGCAGGATGCCGCTTGTATTATTCCACATGTAGTTATTCCACGCTTCAAACATGGCCCTGTTCGTTTCATAGTTGATCAACTGCGCTTTCATGCTGAAATCTACGAGGTTTTCGGATCTGCCGTATCTCCTGTCAATCTGATCCAGATAGCCTTCTGCACCCTTGTTGCCTATGTCATCCGGGCCGCCTAAATCGTGGATTTGCCACATGTAGTTTATATTCCGGCCAAACGGTCTGCTGTTATCCCTTGGCGGCCACCAGTATTGTTCTTCCATCATTTCCATGACCGATTCGTAGACAGGCATTACCGACGTGCCGATTTCGGTTGTGAACCCCTGGTGGCGGGATGCCGTGGTATAGTACCACACGGGATCCTGTATCATATACGATACGCCGCCCCTTACCGGCTGCGCGTTTGACTGGGTGATATACAGGCGCCCGGGATCCAACTCCGCAACTATTTGAGGAAGGATGCCTGTGGGTCTGTTCCCCGGCGCCCAGCCGGGGCCGTTGGGTTCATTGTCCAAAATCCCCCAGGGCGTCCATTCGTTTCCGCCGCAATATATCACCAGGCTGGTGTGGTTTCGGATTCGCTGTACCTTGGCCCGTGCGTTTTGAAGAAATGGCCCCATGATGTTCGTTTGCCAAAACCCGTGAACCCAAAAATCGGCCCATATCATTATGCCGAATTTATCGGCGGCTTTATAAAAATCGTCAAAATCAGCGGTGCCTATCCAGTCGCGGATCATGGTAAAATTCATGTCAGCATGCATCCTGAGGGCAATATCATATTCCCTGGCAGTCCAGCCGAGCATGGCATCCGTCATTCCCCAGTTGCCGCCCTTTGCCATTATCCGCACGCCATTGCAAAAAAATTGCAGGCTTTTACTGTTGGTGTCGTTGTTGTACGCACTCCTTCTTCTGCCGTCGCCCATTATCCATTCAAACGGTGCAGTACCGTCTTTCCACCAGTACCCGTATTCCCGGATGCCGAATTGGTATGAGAATGTATCCGAAACCACGCCGTCTATCTCAAACCCAAACTCAATGTCATGGAGGAACTGTTCGCCGTAACCGTTAGGCCACCACAGGCGGGGGTTGTCTACTCGCAAAGCGGCGAAATCGTTTCTGTTAAATGAGACTGTGATCGTTCTGTTGGCGGGTATTGTTACCTCTTTTTGAACATTGATGCCGCCGGGGGTTATCAGACCCTTGATAATGCCGCTAATCGCAGTGTCCCCATTGTTAACCAGTTCCGCGCTAAAGCTGATATCGGCATAAGCGGTGTCGGCGGGGGAGGGGATGCCCGTAGGTTCAGGGCCGTTGGGTACCGGCGGCACCCAGGGTAGGTCGGTTTGAATTATGGGGTTTTTAATGGCTACCCGATTGCGGGTGGTCAGCGTAATATCCTTGATGATGCCGACGTTTCTGCCCGGGATGGGCGGTATCCAGTCCCATCCCCCGGAACTCATAATATGGGGCAGCATCATGATCTGATCATATCTTCCGTCATTGTTCGCATTCCCGTCCAATTCATCTGCACGCGTCGGGAATATATGTATGTTTACGGCTATGACATTGGCTGTACCGGGTACAAGATACCGTGTAACGTCAAATTGTTCCCGCTTAAATGGCCCAACCGTGCTGCCAAGCTTCTGGCCGTTTACATAGATATCAGAATGCCAATTCACCCCTTCGACATTAAGAACCATATTCTGCCCTGTGTATTCCGGCGGCAGTGTAAATTCTTTTCTGTACCAGTAATCAACATTGTAGTACCACTGGTCCAGTTTGCGTATATTATCCGAGAAGTAAGGGTCTTCAATGAGGCCGGCTTTGAAAAAGCTCGTTAAAACGGTGCCGGGTACTATGGCGTTAAACCATGCATCGCCGCTTACATCAAAACCGGGGGCGGAAATACCGGCAGGGGAAGCGGAAATATCCGGCGCACGGGCCAGCATCCAGCCTTCGTTCAGGTTTATATTCGGCATAAGGGCGTTGTTGTCAGCGTTTGGCACGGATCGGAACGGATTCCCGTATATTTCAAGTTCATTAATGGAATAATCATCTCTCCGGCCGGCCGGGTGTACACGGACAAACCGGGCATATAAATGTTCTCTATTGACATCCAAGCTGCCATCGGGTCTCCGGCGTGCAGGGGTGTTTTCCGGGTCTATGCCATCCTGTTGAGTATAACGCGAAGCGTTGAGCGGCGCCAGATTGATCGTTTCGATGCCGCCTGTTCCGTTGGCCGTATGGTAAGCGTCGTGCCAATCCGTTCCGTTATCTGAAACTTTAATCGTATATTCGGATGCGTAATGCTCGCCCCAGTTTATTTTTACACTGCCTACCTGCAGGATATCGTCAAGGTCTATGCCGAACCATTCGCTGCCCGCTGCGGCTGTTTTACCGGCGGCTATGTTATGGGGGCCGTAGACTTCAAATCCCCGCAGGGAAAAATTACCCTGCCTGCCCGTGCCGTACATCCGGACATACCGGGCTTCGACATCTTTAAAATAAATATCGTCCACCCGATTGTTGCCATTTCTTGGTAAATCAAGGAGGAATCTGTCTGCCACAACATTCCAGTTCATGTCATCATCAGAGACTTCTATAAAATAATCCGTTCCGTAATTGCTTCCGGCCCAATTTAGAACGACCCGGCATACTGTATAGTGGCCGCCTAAATCAACGCGAATCCATTGCGGATTAGCGCCGGCGCTTGTCCAGTTCGTAAACGCCTTGCCGTCAAAGGCAGAGTCAGCGCCTCCGCTGCGGCTGCTGGCCTGTGCAGTCTTGCCCAGAGCAAGGTTTGCTCCCTGACTCATGTCAGGTTCGCCGAGGGTTTTGCAGCTTCCCGGCAAGACAGAAAAAAAAATGATAACCGCAAACAGAAACAACAAATTCTTTTTCATTGATACTATCATTTTTTTCTCGCTCCTTTTTTTCTGTTTTACTTGTTTTGCTGCGGGCTTACAAAGATTCTTGCTATAAATAATCCCACTCTTTGAATAAAAGTATTTTTAACGGGATTATGCCGACCAAATGTAATGTAATCATCATCTCTTATTGGATGTTCTCTTTGGTTCACTATGTAGACTATTTCATGAATGGCAGGGTTGTTTGATATGGAATCAATGGGAATGGCATGTTTTTTTATATCCTCCACATACGTTGTTGGTAAAATATGCTCCAGGTTGAGCGGTTTTAATGCGTGATACATTAATTCGGTACAGTACACTTTGCTGTCATCCAGATGATCAAAATCAAAGTCAAAGGGGCGGCCCAGATACTGTAATGCTGTATCGGAAATAACAGCACCGTCCGCTCCTATTACCCTGAAAATGCCCACCGATGATGCACCCATGATAAAGCGATCCAGCGGATCTGTCTCAACGCCCAAATCCGGGTTGCTAAAGGAACCAAGGGCATGGATGACATTAACTTCGCCATCACGCATTCGTATTACTGCGGCATGGGAAAACCTTTTATCTACCGTTGAATATTCACGAAACGCCATAGACCAGGCGCTTGATGTCATGCGAAGGAGAAAATCACCGTCCTGTATATATTGAATTACATTACCCAGGCGCGGGGTACTGTCCAATACAATAATGGGGCCTGTTATACGGACAAGCAGATGATCCCCGGGAATTAATATGAACAATAAAATAATAGTGATTACCGCTGCTGCAATTGCGGTAAAAATGATAAGTTTCTTTTTTCGTTTCATACCCAACTATAACGGCGATGTATCTTCCTTGTCAAGAAATGCAGTACTGCCCCCTTGCCATTCCTCCATTTTTTTATTAGCCTGTGAAAAACTACCTCTTTTCCGGCGCTTAATTGAGCCGGACAAGTCCGTAAGGAGGACCTATGCGTCAATACGAGCTGACGGTCATCTTCCCCCTGGAAGAAGACCAGCATTCAGCGGGTCGTGAACTGCTTCTGAGTGACCTTGCTGCCAACGGAGTCGAGATCGAAAAAACCGATGAAACCGGGGATCGCGATCTTGCCTATGAAATCAAAAAACGAAAACGGGGAAAATACGTTCTGTTTACCATCAGGGCGGATCCGGCTAAAATCGCTGTCCTTGACCGGGTATTCAAGCTCAATGCCAATCTGCTCAAGTATCTTTTTGTCAGGGTTGAGGAGTAATGTTATGGTAGATATAAACCATGTCATTTTAATTGGAAGATTGACCAGAGACGCCGAACTTAAATCAATTGCCAGCGGTCAGACTGTCTGTAAATTTTCCATTGCCGTAAACCGCCGCCGTAAAAGCGGCGATCAATGGGAAGATGAGCCGAATTTCTTTGATATTGTTGTCTGGGGGCGGCAGGGAGAATCCCTGCACCAGTACCTTGTCAAGGGTAAGATGGTAGCTGTTGACGGGGAACTGCGGCAGGATCGCTGGCAGCAGGACGGTCAAAACCGTTCCAAGGTAGAAATTGTCGCCGCTAACCTGCAATTGCTGGGAGGAAATCCCGGAAGCGGTTCCGGTGGAGGGGAATACCGCAGTCAGGCATCAGGCGGTTATTCCGGCAATACCCAGAACGGCGCCTCGGTAAACCAGGGCAGCCGTGTACCGGCGGACGATGCTTTCGCCGATGATATCCCATTTTAACACCAAGGAGAAATAGTATGTCTGATGAAAAATATATGGAAGGCGAGCGTTCTTACCGGCGTGACCGGGGGGACATGGAAGGGCGTGACGGTGACGACAGGATGGGCCGCGGCGGAAAAGGCGGCAAGGCATTTTTCAAGAAAAAAATATGCAGATTCTGTGTTCAAAAATTGAAAATTGATTATAAAGACGCCGATACCCTCCGCCGTTTTATTACCGAGCGGGGGAAAATACTTCCCCGGCGAATCACCGGCACTTGCGCGAAGCATCAGCGCGGTTTGGCAGCGGCAATTAAACAGGCCCGCATCATAGCTCTTCTGCCTTTTGTGACCGAATAAACTGCGCCGTTATAAATGCCTCTACTCCGGGGCGGGACATTTTTGTCTGCGGACCTTTGGTCCGAAAACTGCCGTTTGGCGGCAGAATTTTTTTCATGGGAGCCGTCGGGTATCCCAAAGGAGCTTGGTATGAAAGTTATATTGAACAAGGATCTGCCTCCCCTGGGTGAAGAAGGGGATGTCAAGGATGTAGCAAAAGGCTACTTTCGGAATTATCTTTTTCCCAGGGGAATTGCCCTTCCCCATACGCCTCAGACAGTAAAACTGTTTGAATCGCGAAAAGATGCCATCGAAGCGAAAAAAGCCCAAAAACGGCAGGATGCTATGGGTCTTAAAGAGCGGCTTGAAAGTCTTGAGTTGTCGTTTACCATGCCTGCGGGCGCCAACGGAAGGCTCTACGGTGCGGTGACAAGCCAGACAATTGCGGATGAACTTACAAAACAGGGTTTTCAGATTGAGCGCAAACGAATCGATCTTGCAGGGGTAAATATAAAAAATACGGGAAAATACAAAGCCGTAATCAGGCTGTATGAAAATTCCCAGGCGGAAATTCAAATTACCATCATTGGACAGGAGATTAAAACCGAAACCCCGCAGGCGCCGGCAAGGCCGCAGCGCCGGCGCAAAGGCAGCGAAACGGCGGAAACTGCTCCTGCAGAACAGCCAGCCGAACAGCCAGCCGAATCCCCTGTTTCGGAAGAAGCCGATGGTTCGGCAGAAGCTACCGCCGAACCTGATAATGAGGCAGAGAGTAATTAATTGGCAAAGACACGGGATACTCCTCCCCATGATGACGAGCTTGAACGCGCCGCTTTAGGCAGTTTATTGTTTGATGCCGATGCGATAGTTACAGCAAAACAATTTCATCTTAAAGAGACCGACTTTTACTCAAGGGCGCATCAGCGGATTTACCAGGCTGTCAGTGACCTTGAAGCAAAAAGCCTGCGTCCCGATATTCAAACCGTTATCCAGGAACTAAAGCAATGCGGAAAACTTGACGAGGCGGGAGGAGCCGCTTATGTTTCATCTCTTACATCGGTAATACCATCCAGCGTGAATATCGAATACTATGTTCAGGCGGTAATGAGTCATTCACTTCGGCGGGCGCTGCTGCGTGTTGCCTCGGAGATAAATGTTGCCGCTTATGATGAGTCCCGTGAAACTCCGGAAATTCTTGACAAAATTGAACAAAGCATCTACATGCTGCGGGATGAAAGGCAGGCTTTTTCATATAATCTTATCAAAGATGTGCTGCTCTCCACATTTAATAAAATCGAGGAAGTGTATAAAACAAAGCAGCCGCTGACCGGAATATCCACCGGCTTTGATAAACTTGATGCGATGACTACCGGTTTTCAGCCTTCGGATTTTATTGTTATTGGCGCCCGTCCGTCTGTGGGAAAAACCGCCCTCGCCCTGAATATGGCGTCACATATCGCCAATAAAGATCGCAAGCCTGTCGCATTTTTTTCGCTGGAAATGCCTTTAACTGCCCTTGGCAATCGCCTTGTTTCCAGTGAAGCGCAGGTGGACGGCAATAAACTGAGAAGCGGTTATCTTACCCGCGAAGATTTCATCGGAATACGCGATGCGCTGGGAAAAATAGTTGATATGCCGTTATATATAATTGATGTGCCGAATATGAAGTACCAGGACCTTCGTTCGCAGGCTCGCAAACTCCGTGCAAAAGAAGGGGTCGAAATTATTTTTGTTGATTACCTGGGGCTTATCGGCCATGACAATTACTCGCTGCCCCGCCATGAGCAAATTTCTGAAATTTCACGATCGCTCAAGGGGCTTGCCAGGGAATTAAAAATCCCCATCGTTGTTCTGTGCCAGCTTAACCGGGAAATGGAGCGGACAGGGCTGGGAATGCCGCCGACCCTTGCGAACTTGCGGGATTCCGGCTCAATAGAACAGGATGCGGATTTGGTCATGTTCCTGCACAAACCGTCGAAAAAAGCAAAAAAAGGAGAAGAAGAGCTGCCCAAAGACTACAGCGAGGGATATCCGACGGAACTGCATATTGCCAAGCAGCGGAACGGCCCGATTGGAGTGATAGAACTGATGCTGCAGGCAAAATACACACGGTTTATTCCTAAAGAAAAAGAACATTAGGAACTTTGCAGACTCCTTGGATATTTTTTTCCATTGGTGTATAATTATTGAATAAAACCAAAGCGGGGGATTATTATGGATTTTGAAAGAGAATACGATTTTCACATGTTAAAAAATGTGGCGGAAGATCTTGTTATTCAGGAATTGGAGCAGCAGCTTAATGCTTTGGATACGGAAATCTGCCGTTGTAATGAATGTGTGGTTGATATGGCGGCAATGGCGTTGAATTCGGTAACGCCGCTGTATCGCTTTTCCCTTATGGGACAGTTATACGCCGCTCAGGCAAAATACGAACAGTCGTATGCCGACAGTGTGCAAAAAGCAGTGGAGCAGGCCATACTCAAAGTCAGCTCAAATCCGGGACACGATTGAGACCGTTAACTTGACATTTATTACTGTTTCAGGGTAGCATTTACGAATTAAGGAGAGAACTATGGGTCAGGCAAGTAAGAACAGCCGTACATCAAGTGCGTCACAGAAGTTTTTTTGTTCCTGCGGGGGCGAAATTAAAATGAAAGCTCTTTTCGAGAGCGGCAAAGTAAAAAATATTGCCGAGTGTGATAAATGCAAGCGGCTTGAACGCCGTCCGTCGGATTTTAACTAAATAGAGAGGTTACCTTTGGCTAAGAAAAAAAGTTCAGCGGAAAAACGCCACCGGCAGAGTGAAGAAAGGAGAATGCGCAACAAGGCAGCCAAGAGCGCTGTCCGTACCAGTGTTAAAAAATTTGTTGCACTGGCGCAAAAAAAAGATCCTGAGTCTGAATCCGCCTTAAGAGAAATGGTAAAAAAAATTGACACCGCGGCGGGAAAAGGCATAATTAAAAAAAATGCCGCTGCCCGGAAAAAATCCAGGATGCAGCGGTTTTATAATACCATGCTTGCATAGCATTATGCCAAAATACACAAAAGCAGATTTTATAGACGCTCTGTATGAAAAAACCGGCATGAGCCGCAGGGAAATTCGCACAACAATAGACCTTTTTATCGGCGAAGTAAAAGCCGCTTTAATGCAACGCAATATCATTGAACTGCGGGGTTTTGGCACTTTTGAAGTAAAAATACGAAAAGCGCGGCCAAAAGCCCGCAATCCAAGAACAGGACAAACAATCTCAATTCGTTCTCATGGTGTTGTGTCCTTTCGGCCCGGGCGCGAACTGAAACAGGATGCCTGGAACATCACCGATGAAAAAGCAGTTCAGCCCTGATGAAGCGGGCGTTCTGGTGCGTAACATATTTCTCAACCTGGGATTAACCGGCCTTGCCGTCTTGTTGTTTTCCGCCATTTTTCCCAACCCGCTCATTGAAAACGGCCTGCCGTTTTTATCATGGTTTGCCTATATCCCCATATTTGTATTGCTGCAAAGAGTCGGCTTCGGCGCATCTCTTTTCTGGGGAGCAGTGTATGGTTTTTCTGCTTATGGGCTTTTTAATTACTGGCTAACCGCCTTCCATCCTCTTGCCGGGATAATTGTCAGCAGTATTTATCTTGTCTACATGGCGGCGCTTTTTTTCCTGCTTAAACTTGCCGTCGTTTTTTTTCCCCGGCGGGGTTACATTGTTCAATGGCTTATCTGGCTTGCCTACGAATACCTGCGCACCCTTGGTTTTTTAGGCTATTCTTATGGAATAACCGGTTATTCACAATGGCAATTTATTCCGCTCATCCAGATCGCAGATATATTCGGCGTATGGGGCGTTTCCGCACTGGTTGTTTTCCCATCGGCCTGGTTGGCGTATGCGTTCATAAGTGATCAGAGAACAGAGAACAGGGAACAGAGAACAGGGAAACGTGAAATCCTGGCGGGAATAAGCTCTTTTTTTTTGAAGGAGAAAGTCAGCGCCATCGTATGGGGGGCGGCATTGATTGCTGCGCTGATGTACGGTTTTGCTGTTCCTTCCGATTATTCCGCTGCGCCGCATGCAAACATTGCTCTTATCCAGCATAACACCGATCCCTGGAAAGGGGGGATTGAACAGTATCGTAATAACTTTAATACGCTCAGACGCCTTTCTGACGAAGCCATCACAGCAGACCCTCTGCCGGATTTGGTGGTGTGGCCGGAAACGGCATTTGTCCCGAGGATTTTCTGGCATCAAACGTATCGCACCGATCAAGCTTCCTGGCTGCTGGTACGTGAACTGCTTGAATATCTTTCGGAGCAGGATATTCCATTTTTAATCGGCAATGACGATGCCCGTAAAGATCCCTCCATAAACCCAAATCCCGGTGAAGATTTCCGTGTTGATTACAATGCAGCAATGTTGTTTGAAAATGGTGTCAATACCGCCGTATACCGGAAACTCCACCTTGTTCCCTTTACCGAACATTTTCCCTACGGGAAGCAATTTCCCCGTTTGCACCGCGCCCTGGTAAATGCCGATACTCATTTTTGGGAAAAAGGCGCTGAAGCGACTGTTTTTTCCCTGGAACGAACAGATTCCGGCCCCGGTTTTACCTTTTCCGCACCAATCTGCTTTGAAGATACGTTCGGCTACATTTCACGCATGTTTGTGCAGAACGGCGCGGAACTGATTGTCAACCTTTCCAATGATGCCTGGTCTGAAAGCTTGTCCGCCCAGAATCAGCATCTTTCCATGGCGGTGTTCCGGGCAGTGGAGAACAGGCGTTCCATGGTTCGTTCCACCGCATCCGGGCAGACCTGCGGAATAGCGCCCAACGGAAAAATCATTGCCATGGCGCCGCCGTTTACCGAAGCCTGGCTGACTGTTGCGGTACCCATTGTAAAGGAAACAACGGTTTATACACGCCGGGGTGATTTTTCTGCGGTATGTTTTGTCCTTGCGGCAATTCTCCTGTTGATTATTGGCGGAGCATTTTATATAATTAGAAAAACCGTAATAAGAAGGTAACTATGAAAACTCCCAGTAAAATTCTCATTGTCGATGACGATCCGGTTAACCTTGAGTTTTTCAACCTGATGCTTTCCAAGCTTGGTTTCACGGTAGAGCAGGCAGATGACGGGCTGGAAGCACTGGCCAAGTTGAAGAAATTCCATCCGAACCTCATTCTCCTTGATAATATAATGCCCAAAATGTCCGGTTGGGAACTAACAAAAAACCTTAAAAAAGATCCGCAATTTCAGGATATTCCCATCATTATGTTTTCTGCCCTTGATGATGTAAAGGATAAAATCGCCGGTTTTGAACTGGGTATAGATGATTATATCACAAAGCCGTTTAATTTTTCCGAGGTACTGGCACGCATCAGGGCAGTACTGCGGAACAGGGAATTGTTTTCCCAGATTGCCGTCAGGGAATCCCGCCTGAGCCTTGCCGAAGAATTAAGCCGCGATTTTAAACAGAACCTTTCCGATTTTGCCAATAGTATGGATGAACTGGATACGGCTATCTCGGCGATTCAGGACAGCGAAAAAAACGCCCAGGCGGCAGACTTGATAAAAAAAGTACAGGAAAAAACCCAAAATGTGCGCAGGCAGGTCGCGGAACTGGATGCCCGCATTGAAAAAACAATCCTTGAATGGGAAGCCTTAAAAAAGAACGAAATAGGGCTTTCGACTCTTGAATCCCAATTACGAAAATCCATTAATCAGGAATAATGAAAACCATGATAAACTCAAATGATAAAAGGAAAGAATCATCGGTAGTGACTCTTGGCAGGGAAACCGGTTTTCAGGGGCTTTTGAAGTTCAATGAAACAGTGCGTGTCCGGGGAAAATTCAATGGAACCATTGAGGCAGCGGGAACGCTGATAGTTGACAAAGATGCCGAGGTGAATGCCGATTATATTAATGTAAATTCGCTTACCGTTTACGGAACAGTGACCGGTAATGTTCACGCCCTTGACAAGGTGGACATGATGACCGGGGCCGCAGTAAAAGGTGATGTGACCGCCGTGCGGATTCGTATTGCCGACGGTGTTTTGTTTGAAGGTCAATGCAGCATGTCAAATGTAGACAAGGAAGTTGAAATATTTTCACGGCCTTCGGAGGAAATAAAAGCCGAATTGATACGTACCGGAAAAGAACAGCGCCCCGTTGATGCACCGCGCAGTTCTGCGGCAAAAACCGGCGCATAACACTCCGGGTTGGACATGGACAGCCTGGAGGCGCATGCGGAACAAACAGCTCTCAAACTTGTAAAAATTCTGTCAGAAACACACCATACACTTGCCGTTGCCGAGTCATGTACAGCAGGACTTGTTTCGGATTTTATTGCGCGGGTAAGCGGGGCTTCCGCAGTTTTCTGGGGGTCTTTTGTGTGTTATTCACCGCAGGCAAAATGTACAATGCTTGGCATAGACCCGGCTTTTCTTGAACAGTACGGGCTTGTAAGCAGGGAAACGGCAGGCACAATGGCTGTGCGGGCGCTGGAAACAGCCGGAGTGTCAGTTGCGGCGGCAGTTACCGGGCTTGCAGGCCCTCATGGCGACGGGAGTCCCGTTCCGGTTGGCACAGTGTGGATAGCAGTCGCTGTGAGCCACGATGTTACAGTAAAAAAACTGTTATTTCATGGTACACGGGCCGAAGTGCGTATGCAGGCGGCAGCGGCAGTGCTGGAGGAATTGCTGGACAGGGTTACTGTAATTGCCTGATAAACATTTTTTTACCGCATACTTGACAAATCGAAACAGATTGACTAGTGTAATACTATAACTTGTTCCTGGTCAAAATCCATGCTCATTATTAATTTAGAAACAGCAAACAGTATTCAATTTTCTTGCCTTTGCGCTTAAGCATAAAATATGGCAATAACAGGTGGTAGTAACAATGGCAGTTGTAAAAAGGGGTAGAAAGCCCAAAGTAACGGAAAGTGAAATCCCGGTGCAAAGTATTGATGTAGATACTGAGACTGATACCGATTCGGCGGAAAACGGGGAAAAAACAGCCCGCGTAGTAGTACGTGCCAGGGCAAGAAAACCGGTATCTACCTCAGAAAACCACCCGGCAGTAACCCGGAGCGCTTATACGCACTCCGGTAATGGGGTAGATATTACCGACAGCCGACCGGGAGAGGATTCGCCGTCACGGGAACAACCGGTAGTTGAACAGGCTTTTTTCTCTTTTCCCAGACTGCCGTCCGTGCCGGACCTGTACGGCAAACCCGAACCTCGGCTCGATCAGGATAACGGTAAACCCCGGCTCACCATCAATGAGCTTATCCGGCTGAATATGATTGATTTACGTGAACTGGCTGCTTGTTATAATATCTCCCATGACGACATGGTTGTCATGAAAAAGCAAGAGGTTGTCTTTGCGATCCTTAAAGCCCATACGGAACGCGGCGGAATCATTTATGCGTACGGTTCCCTGGAAATACTGCCCGATAACTATGGTTTCCTGCGCAGCCCCCAGAACTCCTACCTGCCGGGGCCCGATGATATTTACATCAGCCCCAGCCAGATTCGGCTGTTTGCCTTAAAAACCGGGGACACTGTTTACGGTCAAATTCGCAGTCCAAAAGAAGGGGAACGTTTCTTTGCCATGCTGCGGGTCGAGACCGTTAATTACGATGATCCTGCCGTAGCGCAAAGCCGTATTCCGTTTGACAACCTTACCCCTTTCTACCCCAAACGAAAACTTGATCTGGAAACCACTACCGAGTCTATCAGTGAGCGAATCATCAACCTGTTCTGTCCCATCGGCAAGGGGCAGCGTGCGTTAATAGTCGCGCCTCCCCGTACCGGCAAGACGATCATGATGCAGAAAATCGCCAATGCCATCACGAGGAATCACCCGGAAGTGTACCTTATCGTCCTGCTCATCGATGAACGCCCCGAAGAAGTTACCGACATGGAACGAACGGTAAAAGCCGAAGTTATTTCTTCAACTTTTGACGAGCAGGCTACCCGCCATGTCCAGGTTACCGAGATGGTACTGGAAAAGGCGAAGCGCCTTGTGGAACACAAAAAAGATGTGGTTATTCTGCTGGATTCAATCACCAGGCTGGCACGCGCCTATAACCAGACCGTTCAGGCATCGGGAAAAATTCTTTCCGGCGGTGTTGATTCCAATGCCCTGTACAAACCAAAACGGTTCTTCGGAGCGGCGCGAAATATCGAAGAAGGGGGCAGCCTTACCATTATTTCAACCGCCCTTATCGAAACCGGCAGCCGCATGGATGAGGTAATATTCGAAGAATTTAAGGGAACGGGCAATATGGAAATCAACCTTGACCGGCGCATTTCCGACCGCAGGCTCTTTCCCGCCATCAATATCAAAAAATCCGGTACCCGCAAGGAAGAATTGCTTCTTAACGAGGAAGAACTGCAAAAAATTTGGGTACTCCGCAAGGTTATACACCCCATGGACGATGTGGAAATAATTGAACTACTGGTTGACAGAATGAAGAAAAGCAAGAATAATGAAGCATTCCTGCGTGCCATGAATACCGGCGCCGCAGGGGTCGATTGAGAGGAATACATGAAAGAAAAGATACACCCCAAGTACGAGATGACCAGTATTTCCTGCGCCTGCGGGAATGTCATTGAAACCCGTTCAACGATTAAGGATATTAAAACAGAAATTTGCTCTTCCTGCCATCCTTTTTTTACCGGCAAACAGAAACTTGTTGACACTGCCGGACGTATAGAGCGATTCAGGAAAAAATATAATATCAAAGAGTAATGTGGAGAGGTTCCATGAATTTTCCCTTAAAAGAACTGATCGAATACAAGGAAAATGTATACGAGATTACCGCTGCCGCTTCCCGCCGGTCTTACCAGCTAACCATGCTGATGGAAAAAGATGAGAAGGATGATTTTGACGGCAAAATGGTTACCCTTGCGGCAAATCAGATTTTTTCTAAGGAAGTCGAATTCCGCCTGGAACTGGAATAAACACAATTTTCCGAATTGTTCACACAGAGACACGGAGTCACAGAGGTACGGAGATAAGAAAAATGAAGAAGGAAAAGTGTTGTTGTTTGTGTTCTCTGTGATCTTTGTGCCTTTGTGTGAGATATTTTCCCATGGATTCTGTTAAAGATCCCATTCCTGTTTTAGTTCTTTTTGGTCCCACTGCATCCGGAAAAACCAATGTTTTACTGCACCTGTTCGGCAGCTGCGGTTCCGGCATTTGCAAAGCGGAGGTTGTCTCGGCCGATTCCATGCAAGTGTACCGGGGAATGGATATTGGTACGGCAAAGCCGTCCGCTGAAGAATGTACGCAGCTTCCTCACCACCTCATAGATATATGCGAACCATCAGAGCAGTTCAGTGCCGGGGATTTTGTCCGCCTTGCCGATAATGCCATTACCGGCATTGTCCGCAGGGGCGCCCTTCCGGTGGTGTGCGGCGGTACCGGATTTTACCTGAAAAATTTTATCACGGGGCTGCCCGAAGCGCCCCCCGCCGATGCTGAGATGCGAACCGCGCTTAAACAGGAATTGCGGAGAAACGGCGCTGCAGCCCTCATGGAAGAGCTTGCCCGTTTTGACCCGGCAAGCGCTGAAAAAATTCACCTTAACGACGAATACCGCCTGCTGCGAGCGGTGGAAGTACAGCGTCTTAGCGGGCGACCGTTAAGTTCGTATAATGCTGATGCACCTCCCAGACCGCAGTACCGCTTTACCGTCATCGGTCTGTTCCGGCCAAGGGAAGAGCTGTACCGCCGCATTGATGCCCGCTGCGCCGCCATGTTTGCACAGGGCCTGCCCGATGAAGTCCGCTGTTTGTATGAGGCCGGATATACGCCTCAAGATCCCGGTCTGCGGGCCATTGGTTACCGGGAATTTTTTGTGGAAGATGCGAATAGCGGGTACCGGCTTTCGCAGGATATTGCCGGCGTTCAGGAACTCGTTGCCCGTAACAGCCGCCGTTATGCAAAACGGCAGGTTACTTTTTTCGCCTCACTGCCGGATGCCAAAAAACTCATGGCCGGCAGAACGGATGCGGAAACAGCGGAACTGCTGCGGGGAGAACTGAAAAAAAAACTTGAAATTTCCGGGAAATGAGGTATATTGGGTGCACAACTATAACAACAACAATGTATGTCCCAAAAACATGATAGGCCCCGCATAAGTGTACTTTCCGCATACATTTCTGTATTAAATTAGTTTTGCATGAGCCTTTACAAGTACTGCCTGGCTTCTTCATCCCTTACTTGCGCATATAATTCTATATGTGTTTTTGCCGTGCTGCCGGCGATTTTTTTAAGCAGTACCTCTTCAACCTGGAAATAACCTGCTTCGTTCGACATATACACATCAACCCTGATAGGTTTTTCCTGCCCGGCTTTTATACAGACATTGTCGATAGAGTTGGCCGAGTACTGATGGATGTGGCCGATTTTCTGTGCCAATCCCAACTGGATGGGGATGCGTGCTCTGCCCTTCGTCATATCGCAGCCGTCCGCAACCTGCACTACACCGGCTTCAAGGGAATGGATTGCACGGGCGCCCATGTGTCCCGTAATACCTTCTACCGTGAGCGCGCGGACCATTACCTGTTTTTGCATATCAGAACCGTATACTTTCCTGACAAGCCGGTCGATTATGAAGTGGGACAGGTTTATGCTGTGTAACTCGTGATCCTGCCTTCCCACGCCCATTCCCACATCGTGCAGCATGCATGCGCTGATAACCGCAATAAGGCTGTCTTCAAAATCACCGCAGCCGTCTTTTTCCAGGCTTGTTTTGACTCCCGCATCATGCAGCAGCTTAAGCATAAGTATACCGTTCATGGCGACAATTCTCATGTGTACCGGCCCGTGGTCGTTAAACCCCAGTCTGACTATTGACACAATATTGGCGTATTCCTGGGCTGCCTGTAGTTCATCATCCGATAAAAGCACATTCATTGCGGTTTCTGCCTTTCCGGAAAGGTTTAAGGCCCTGATTGCTTCTATCAGTTCGTTATCAAGTTTGTTTTCTTTGCGGGATCTTTTCATATATTTATTATAACAGCATTTTTCCGATAATTATAGATATGGGTAAGTCTTTTTTTTGTTTTTTGTTTTTTATTATCTTAATTCCGTTTTCGTTTTTACATGCTCAGGATTTAAGCCTTTCTCCGGATGACCTGTTAATAGAACTTCGTCCGGACGGCGGTTATCATTTATTTATCCGTTACAAGCCCGATATATCATCGGTTTTGCTTACCGAAACAACGAGGGAAACGGAATTCTATGCTGAAAATTACGCATACCGGACAGCCGAGAGAAATGATGTTAACGGCAATGAAATCCGCCTCATTGACGGCCGCCCCATACCTGCTTCCAGCAGTATATATTCTTTAGTCTCGTCTACTCCTGTCCGGCATCCGGTTTTTGGCTGGGCGTACCATATCTACATTCCGACAACTCTTTACTACGGGTATCCTGACAGGCGTCATGGCGAGGTACAGGTTGGCGACGGAACGTATCTGAATGTACGTGCTTTTTATTATGCCTATGCCGATTATCGCGGTCCATTTCTGGACAATCCATTTATGCTCCGGATCACGCAGGAAAGAGCGGTGCCGGAAAATACATATCTTCCCGAAACAATTGATGCATTTACCCAAATTGCCGGGAGCAACACCCGGTATTCAACCGGGCCCGCAGATACGGTAGAACAGGTTATTGAAATTCTGGACAGAGAAAAAGGCAATGATGTTGACATCGTTGTTGTTCTTGACGTTACCGGATCCATGCGGCCTTATTTTGATGCTATCCGTGCAGAATTGATCCCCATGCTGGAGGAGATGGTTGCCGAGTTTGATTCGTTTAGAATTGGCATGGTTTTTTTCAAGGATTACGGAGATGAGTTCGTCAACCGTGTGTTTCCTTTTACCACAGACTTTGCGGCTATCAGGCGGAATATAAACTCAATCAGGGTTGGCGGCGGCGGGGATATTCCCGAAGCGGTATTTGAAGCTCTCTATGCCGGAGCAATGAGGTTTTCGTGGGCGGCGGACAGCAGGATAATGATCCTTATTGGTGATGCTCCCCCCCATCCCCGTCCGCGCGGCAGTATTACCAAACAAATGGTAGACAGGGAAGTTGAGCGGAGAGGCATTGATGTTCATGCGATAATATTACCGCAATAGGGAATTTTATTCTTTTCTAAATATGGCGAACAGCCGTCTTTGATTTTCTTTTTCATCTATCTGTTGTAATACAATATTTGACAATATCCTGAATTTGTCCGGCAGTATTTCCATGCCGGGGTTGTTATACCGTTCAAGAAGTGCATTAAATCCTTCTCTTGCCTGTGCATAATTTTTCAGTTTATAGTTGATAAAGGCAATTTCATATTCTGCGGTACAGACCAGTTCCATGTTATCGGGATTTCGCTCAAGCAGCGCCTCATAATACTGGAGTGCGGCAGCATAGCGGTTTCTGTCAGATGCTTCCTGCGCCCTCTGAATGATCTCTGCAGGGCTTAGATCTTCGGGAATGTTTATTATAGTGGTGGCACATGAGGAAAAACCCATTATGGCAAGAAATACCAGTGCCACAAAAGAAACAGCTTGTGGATATGATTTGTTCATACAATCACTATAATGAAAAACAGCTCCTGTGTCTATCAATTCCCTCATGTATGTCTCAGGCATGAAGGGCAGTCAGGTTGTTTTTCTGACTTTTCCTTTTAATCCTTTCCGGCTATATTGGATACATGGCTTACCAATGATTCAAAAACAAGCCTTTATAAAATTCCTCGTTCCCGTCCTCTTCACCGCTGCAATACTGGCATTGGTGTCATATCAATGGCATGTGCAAATGGTAGTCTGGCAGGGCGGAAGCAGCCCACTCTACCGTAACATCATGGAGTACCCCGCTTTTGTCAGGCATGGTTTTGATCTGTTGGAAATACAGGATATGCCGCCGGACTTTACCTTTGAGCAGACGGGTATTTCTGCCTCTGCAGACGTATGGTTCCCCTTTACGGCTCCTCAACTGCGGATCATCAATTCTCCCCTGCCGGACCTTCCCCGCCGCGCCTTCCTTTCGCCGCATGGAATACCGGCGCAGGAATTCACCATCGCCATCCCCATAGAACTTGACAGCGCGGCATTGGCTTCAGGGAAGGAGCCGGGCATTTTTCTTGGCTACATAGGCGAAAATTGGGAGGTTTACTTCAACGGGCGCCTGGTAAAAAGAGAAATGCACCTCAATGAAGAAGGGCAAATCATCAGCCGCCGGAATTGGCGGGGAGTACATTTTCCGGTGGACGCCGGCCTCTTGCTTGAGGGTATCAATATACTTGCATTCAGGATTGCAGGCGATCCCTGTTACGCCGTTACCGGGCTGTATTATTCATCGCCTTATTACATGGACGATTATAACGTAATAAAAAGGCGTCATGTGAACATTCTGGCAATGGCTCTCTGCGGAATTTTCGGATTTACCGCCGTACATTACCTCATCATCTTTCTTTCGATCAGGAAAAAAGAGGAGCTTTATAATCTTTATTACAGTATTTCTTCCGTTCTGCTCTGCGTCTACACGCTCATGTTCAGCGGTATTGTGAATTACATCATCCCCAATTCCGATATCACCATTCGTCTGGAATATATTTCCCTGTTTATAATGGTTCCCATGCTTGGTCTGTTTATCGAACACTTCGGGACACGGAAAATTACCAAAATTACCTGGGGCTTTCTCATATTTTACGGCATCCTGAGTCTGACCCAGATTTTTTTCAGCGCCCAATACGGTGATGATGTTTTAATGATATGGAGCGCTACGGTTTTGCTTTATTTTTCTTATGTTTTTTTCTACAATACTGCCCATTATATCCGCAGCAGGCGTAAAGAAAAAAAAACGGACTCTTCCGTTAACATTATTCTTGTAGGTTTGGTTGTGGTCTACCTTTGCGGGATTTATGACGTTGTGGATATTTTATTTTTTCACAACTCGTCAAGCCTCTTTTTGTACAGCACCTTTGTCTTTCACATTGGTATGGCAATTACCCTGTCGCAGCGGTTCAGGGGAATGTACCGGCAGTTGGAGCAATCAAACATCATCCTGGAAGAACAGGTACATGAACGTACCCTGGAACTGAAAGAGCAGACAGCAATCGCCCAGGAAGCTTCGCAGGCAAAAAGCGATTTTCTGGCGATCATGAGCCACGAGATCCGCAGTCCCCTGAACGCTGTCATCGGATTTTCCGAAATAGAACTGCGGGGAGAACTGCAGCCGTCCGCAAGAGAAAACATTACCCACATACATCGCTCCGGCACAATGCTGTTAAGTTTAATCAATGAAATACTGGACATCTCCAAAATAGAATCCGGCAAACTGGAATTAATTCCCGCCGAATACGAAACCGCCCCGCTCATCAGCGGTACAGCCGGCCTTAACAGGATACGCATAAGCGGGAAACCCGTCCGGTTTGTCCTGGAAATCAGCTCCGGCTTCCCCGCAAAACTCAGAGGCGATGAATTGCGGATCAGGCAAATCCTCAACAACCTGCTTTCCAACGCGATAAAGTACACGAATGAAGGAGAAATCAAATTAACAATTATCAATGAAAAATTAACAAATAATGTTTTAGTCAAATTTATTATTTCCGATACCGGTATCGGCATCCGTCCCGAAGATATGGACAGGCTCTTTGAGAATTATGCACAGCTTGACGCACAGGCAAACAGAAAAGTTGAAGGGACAGGGCTTGGGCTGGCTATCACCAAAACCCTTGCGGAAATGATGGGTGGAGGAATTTCCGCAGAAAGCGAATACGGCAAAGGTTCATGTTTTACTGCGTGGATTTTGCAGGAAGAAATTCAGGCTCCACCCATCGGAGAAGAATGTGCCGAATCCCTGCGTAATTTCAGCTATGCATCATATAAAAAAGTACAGGAAATAATACCTGTTGAACTGCCCGGTTGCAGGGTGCTGATAGTTGACGATATTCCGGAGAACCTGCTGGTAGCCGGGGGGTTGCTTAAACCCTACGGCCTGCATATTGACACGGCCGGATCGGGACAGGAAGCAATTGATCTGGTAAAGCAGCATGATTACAGCCTTATATTTATGGATCACATGATGCCCGAAATGGACGGTGTAGAAACCGCCGCCAGAATCCGTGAAGTGATCAACTCTTCCCCGGTACCTATTATAGCCATGACTGCCAATGCTCTGCGTGATATGAAAGAATTCTATCTGGAGCATGGTTTTCAGGATTATCTTACCAAGCCGGTAAACCCGCAGGAACTGGACAAAGCGGTAAAGAAATGGATTGGCCCGGGGATCAATAACCGGGAGTTACTCCGATCCCCATCTCTGCCGGTAAATTTTGCAGCCGAACTTGATACTCAGCGACTCGACAGGCTGAACCATTTTTGCTTTGCTTTTGCCAGCGGCCGGGAAATTGATGCTGTGTATATCCGGGAGTTTACTGCATTTATCGGATTGCTTACCACTGACAGCCCGCTTGCATTGGTACTTGCGGAAGCCGGGCAAAAAGAAGATGTACAAACAATACGGGAAATACTTCCTGCTTTCTGCACTGAATTTAAAATAAAGATGACAGGGAACGGGGAACAGCCGCCATCGCAGATCGGAGCAGATGAAAACAGCATACAGAATGTAATACAGCGGATTAAAAAAGAGATTCAAAGCGGAGATTTAAAAACTGCCGGAAAAATGGTAGCGGATCTGGGAAAGATAAATTTAAGCCCCGAAGAACGCAATATATATTTTTCACTTTACGATTTATTGCTGGAAGATAAAACTCAGAAAGCTCTGAATGTAATTGATAATGTAATCACTGCCAAAATGGACAGTAAAAACCATGTTAAAATACAGTGAAAAACGAATAAAAAGCCACACTTTTTTCCCGGTATAGGGTATTATTTTAACAAATGATTAAAATTTTAATCGTGGAAGATCAAACTATACTGAGGGACTCGCTGGAACACCTGATCAACGGGCAGGACGACATGAAAGTAATTGGCGGAACGGATGATGCCGCATTAGCGCCCGGTTTATGCCGGAAACTACAGCCCGATCTGGTATTGATGGATGTGGTAACAAAAAACAATTCCAGCGGCATACGCTCTACAGCAGAAATACGAAGGGAATTTTCAAAAATAAAAGTGGTTATAATGACCGGACTGCCGGAAATTACGTTTGCCGAAGAAGCAAGGAAGGCCGGAGCGCACAGTTACCTGTACAAAAACACGGAAAAAGATCATCTGCTGTACGTGATTCGCAGCACCATGAAAGGGGCGGGTATTTATCCCGGTCCGGCCGATGTTACGCCTTTTACCGGTACATTTTCCGAAAAGGAAATTGCCATTATCCGCATGGTATGTCAGGGGATTGAGCGGGATGAGATGGCAAAAAAACTTGAAATATCGGAATCAAGGATCAAGCAATATATAACATCAATATTGGATAAAACGGGTTTTGACAGCATCTCAAAATTTGCCATATATGCGGTAAGCCACGGTTTGGTTGCGCCGGAAATTCACTGACCAACAGGCCAGAAAAAACAGGCTATAAGTACAGTTCAGACTGGACACAATTCCCCGAATTTTTCCTGATATAGTGTATTATTTTCCACAGTTTTTAATTATTTTTTAGGAGAAATTTTATGAAAAGCATGATCAAACTCTTAGGAATTATCGTACTTGCTGCGGTAATAGGATTCCCGGTAATGGCCCAGCCTGCACCCACGAATGAGGTAATACAGGTATTGCAGCCGCGGCCAAATGCAGTCAGTAATTTGCTGCATAAACACATAACGGGCTTTGGAAGGCAGTTTTTCCGTGTTGATAATCTGACAGACCCATTTTACTACATCCTGTGGCGTGATGCAGATAGCAGCGCAAATTTAGCAGCGCCGTTTGCCGATATAAGAATCTCTGTTTTGAATATCACCGGAAACAGAGTTATTACCGTTCTGGCCGATGTAGACAGGACGCTTAACGAAGAGAGGGAAATAAATTCAATTGAAATCACAAGAGGCGTACATTATAACAGCGGCGATTCCATACTGATAATAGTTGAGTCTTTTGAAGCCAGCGGTAATTATGCCATATTAGTGTATTAACCCGCTTGACGGGTAACCCGCTTGGCGGGGGAAGTGACTGCTCCCCCGCCTGTAAAATTCATCCCCTCTGCCTGACACGGTGCTTTAACTTAGTGTCTTTTTTCTTTACTATTTTACCATGCACAACCACTACAGCCTTCTTGGCGTTGGCCGCAACGCCACGGCTGCAGAGATAAAAAAAGCGTTTCGCGAAAAAGCCAAGCGGCTGCATCCTGATATTGCCGGGAATTCCGCCGAAGGGGAAATGCGCAAACTCTTAACAGCCTATGAAACACTATCCAGCACAGAGCGCCGCAGCGAGTATGACCGCGTTTATTCCCGTTTTACCGAATCCATAGGTTTTGATTACCGGGCCTGGCTGAGGGAGCAGGCGGATGACCCGGCAAGTCAGGCAAAACTCATTCTGTATGAATTACTGCACCTTGAAAATGACGAGGCCATTGCCCTGTGGCGGAAAAACGGCGGCATCAACTTCCCCATTGACAGGTACATGATCAGGGACGACTGGATGGACTGTTATTTTATCCTTGCCGAGGAACTTGACAGGCGGCAGCATTGTTTTGAAGCATTCAGGCTTTTGGCGCTTGTTATCCGGGAGGAACGCAGACTGCCCTATTTTCGCCGGTTTACCCCCGAAATCGAAAAATTTATAAGGGAGATTGTGCGCCGGCGCCTGAGGCCCCAGGTGGATGATGAAACCTGGATTGAATGTATGGAAATACTTTTAGGGCTTGGTTTTCCCGAACGCGATAATGCTGTGTGGCTTTGTGCGCTGGCAAAACAACTGCATGCTCTGGGCGACCATACAGGTGCACAGCAGGTTGTGCGAAAAATGAAAAAGCGAGGCGCTGTTAGCTGCAATGATTAAACTTAAAACCGAAAAACAAATTGATGGAATCAGAGTATCCTGCAAGATGCTGTCGGCCATGTACCGTGAACTTATCCCCCAGGTAAAACCCGGCGTACAGACTATCGATATTGACTTCTGGGTGCGGAACTGGGTAAAACAGGCCGGAGCAAAACCGGCGTTTCTTGGATACTGTCCGCGCAGGGCATCCGATCCATTTCCTGCGGCAATCTGCATTTCGATTAATAGCGAAGTGATCCACGGTATTCCGTCAAAGCGAAAAATCCGCGAGGGCGACCTGGTGGGGCTGGACTGCGGCATTGAGTATGACGGCTTTTTCAGCGACCAGGCGATCAGCATAGAGGCGGGCAGGGTGAGCCGGGAAGTACACGACTTGAATATAACCGCCAGAGAGTGCCTGTACCGGGGCATAGCCGCAGTGAAAGCCGGTGATCGCCTGCTTCAGGTTGCCCGTGCCGTGGAGGGTCATGCCAAAGCGCGCGGGTATGGCATTGTCCGGGAATATTGCGGTCACGGCGTAGGTTTTTCGCTGCATGAAGACCCGCAGGTGCCCAATTATCCCCATGGTCCCAATCCCCGCATGAGCAACGGCATGGTTTTTGCCATCGAACCCATGATCAACGGGGGATCGGGCGATGTGGAACTGAAAGATGACGGCTGGACGGTCATTACTGCCGACAGATGTGTATCAGCCCACTGGGAACATACTGTGGCGATTTTTCAGGGTAAAACAGAAATTCTAACCGATCCGCTGGAGTAATGAACCGGTACTTGTAACTTTTGGCACATATTTTTATTATGTAGATAAATAATAATTTCTCAGGAGAGTTTTCGCATGAATCTGGTAAAGAAGTTGTCCTCAAAAAATCTGCTGGTATTTAATCTGGTGCTGATTGGCGTCATTTTTGGTTTTTCACTTGCTTTTCTTTCGTTTTCGTGTTCAACACCAAATACAAGGAGTATTGCCAGGGCCCAAAATAGCCCGGTAATTGTTTCTGAAGCGGATCTGGCGGCGGCTGTGGGTCTGCAGAATGTATTTAACGCTGTATCAGAGAAGGTGCTTCCTTCAATTGTTGAGCTTAAGACTGTTTCGGTACAACGGCGGAACTTGCCCAGTTTTGACGGGATTCCCTGGGAGTTTTTCTTCGGTCCGCGTGATCGCAGCCCGGACAGGGGCGGACAGGAACGGGAGTTCCGCTCGCAGGGGTTGGGTTCCGGAATAATTGTCCGTCATAATAACGGAACATATTATGTTATTACCAATCATCATGTTGTTGATAATACTTCGGAAATCCGTGTTGGAACGAGGGACGGCAAGGAATACACTGCCCAGCTTGTAGGTAAAGATGACCGCCGGGATTTGGCGATGGTTTCTTTCAGCACAACCGATCATTACCCGCTTGCAGAATTGGGAGATTCCGATGATGTAAAAGTTGGTGACTGGGCAATAGCCATGGGGAACCCTTTGGGTACCAGTTTTTCTTTTTCTGTTACCATGGGAATTGTCAGCGCGGTAGGGCGTACCGGCGGACCCGGCAGAAATATTAACGACTTTATCCAGACTGATGCGCCCATTAATCAGGGAAATTCGGGCGGCGCTCTAGTAAATATCCACGGCGAGGTTATCGGCATTAATACCTGGATTGCCAGCAATGCCGGCGGCGGCAATGTCGGGCTGGGCTTTGCCATTCCCATAAATAATGCAAAACGATCAATCGATGAATTCATCACCACTGGTACTCTTACTTCCGGCTGGCTTGGCGTATCGCTCACAGAACCGGGAAGGGAAATCGCCGAAGCGCTGGGCATAGACGGCATGAGAGGGGCTCTTGCTGCGATGGTTTTCCTTGATTCACCTGCGGACAAGGGCGGCATCAGGGCGGGCGATTTCATCACCCATGTTGACGGCAGGGAGGTCAGAGGCGTGACTCAACTGACCATGATGGTCGGCGATCTTAAACCCGGCGATCGCGCGGCATTTACGGTTGTACGGGACGGCACAACGAGAGAAATACAGATTACCATCGAAGCCCGAACGGATGAAGTAGCTTCCAACAGCAGAGGGTTATGGCCGGGTGTCATAGTAGCCCCTCTCACTAATGAGATAAGAGAATCCCGTAATATTGACAGGAATGTTATGGGGTTATATGTAGGCCGTGTAGAACCTGACAGCCCGGCAGACGTTGTCGGCATGAGGGAGGGCGATATAATTACCGCAGTGAACGGGGAAAATATTTCAGACCTTAGTTCCTTCTACCGGCTGCTGAGGGAAAGAACCGCTACAGAACTGTGGTTCGGCTTTATCCGTTCGGGGAATACCCTGGAATCCCTGCGATTTAGACGGTAAAGCATCAATAGGAGTTTTTCAATGAAGATTGTACAGACAAGTGCGGCACCGGCGGCAATTGGGCCTTATTCCCAGGGCATCATATCGGGAAAAATGGTACTCACTTCGGGTCAAATTCCCATTTCTGTTGGAACCGGTGAAGTAGTGGGAACCACCATAAAAGAGCAAGCAGAACAGGTTATAAAAAATCTGGAAGCCGTTTTGAAAGCAGCCGGATCATCGCTGGCACATGTAATAAAAACAACATGTTTCCTGGTGAACATGGACGATTTTGCCTGTTTTAACGATGTGTACGAAAAATATTTTCCCGGCAGGCCTGCCCGTTCTACCGTTGCGGTTAAACAGCTTCCCAAAAATGTTTTGGTGGAAATTGATGCCATAGCCGAAATACACAGCTAATTGGAGGAGTAAATATTCACTCTTGGTATTGATAATGTTATTATCGTTTCAAAAAATTTCGATTATGTTCCGTTCACCGGTTCTGTGTGCCTGAACGGGGCATTTATTGCCGAAGTTCGCAGAGGCTGTGTCTCGGAGCAGGAATGTTCGCAATGGATAGACGGCGGCGGTAAAATCCTCATGCCCGGCCTGGTTAACGGTCACTGTCACGGGGACATGACCCTGGCACGGGGCCTGGGCGATGACATGACCCTGCTTGAGCAAATAGAAACATTCCGCTCCCATAATTGGTTTTATGATTTTATAAATGACGATGACCGCTATTATGCCCGCCAGCTTGTCTACTGCGAGGCGCTTTTATCCGGAACAACATTTATCTGCGAAAATATGTATTGGGGGCTGGGAAACAGATCTATCCAGGCGATGCAGGAAACCGGCATTAAAGGCGCGTTAGTCGAAGACATACGCCGTGATTTTTCCAATTCGGATTCATTGCTGCCCGATCAGGCGTTGCATGATTTTTCGGCAAACTGCCGGCAAGCCGGCTATGTTCCCGTCATCGGATTACCGGCTGAAGAAGATTTTGAAACAGAACGCCTGCGGGTTATATTTGAGAAACTGCGCGGTATTGATGCCCTGCAAACCATGCATCTTGCGGAAAATGAATGGCGCAGGGAAATAGTCCTGAAAAAATTTGGGCTTACTTCAATTGAGTATCTGGCGAAAAACGGTTTTCTCGGCGATCGGCTGATCGGTTCTCATGTTGTGCTGGCAACCGGAAATGAAATAAGGCTGATGAAAGAGGCAAATGTAAAAATCGCCAATACACCGTTATGCGAAATGAAAATCGCCGATGGTATTGCCCCCATTACCGAAATGGTAAAACAGGGGTTAACCGTCGGTCTTGGTACTGACGGCGCCCTGTGGAATAACAGCAATGACATTTTCCGGGAAATGAAGGGGATGTCCCTTTTGCAGACAATACATAATGGTATCCGGTCGATTTCCAAAAATGACATTCTCGACATGGCAACCACGGGAGGAGCTGCTGTTTTCGGTAAGGAAACCGAATTTGGCATGATACGGGAAGGGATGCGGGCTGATATGATTTTAATCGACCCGGAACAGCCCCACTTACAGCCCCTTCTGACGGGTAAACATGAAAATGTTACTTCCGCCATTGTGTATAACGCAACGGGCAGTGATGTTACCGATGTATTTGTCGATGGCAGGCAACTGGTCAAAAACCGCATCCTGACCGGTGTTGATGTTCCTGCCCTGATGAAAATTGTACGGCAGGCAGCCGAAAAAATCGCAGATAAACTATAATTTTACGTATTATTTCTTTGATTATTACCGACTGCAATCCGCCAAAGCTTTTTCATGAGACCAATCCTTCCAAATAAAATCCAGATTATGAAAATGAGCAGAATGAGTATGGGGATTCCGTATACAATAATGCCGATAAAAACAACTGCCAGGCCGGATAGGAAATAACGAAAATCCTGAAATAATTTAATTATTCGTTCTCCAAGTGTTGCTCCCTGAAACTGTGCCGATACGGCTACCGGCCCTAAAACCGTCAGTTCGACTGTAGAAAATTCAATATCATTCGCAATATCACGAATATCCCTGCCTGTCAGGTCAATCTCTCTTTGCAATTCGGCAATTCTTCTTTCAACTGATAAGATATCATCAATGTTTCCTGCCCTGCCCAGATATGACTGAAAAGTTCTTAATAATTCACTTTGTGTAGCAAGCCGTCCTTCAAGATCATAATAATGCAGAGTGACATCTTCCGTATTTTCCGATCGATGCAGCATCCTCCCGATAGCGGCAATTTCGGCAAGAAAAGCATTATAAGCGGCCGAAGGAACGCGGATGGTATAAAAGCAGGAGTATTCTTCCAAAACGGTTGAGGAAGCATAGGCGCCGTGTGTTTCCATAATGCCGTTTACGGTTGAATCGGCAGTATCGAGTTTTTCTACTCTTATTCTCAGATTGGCTCTTTTTACCAGTTTGCGTTCTGCGGTATTGGCAGAAATTTCCTGCGGCGTAACGGTAGTTTCCGCTGTTCTAAATCGCATTATAGATTCCGAAAAATCCGAATCGTCATAGGCATATCCGAAAGTGTCCGCCATTTCATAAGACATGGTGTTTTGATAAACACTCGGAAAATTCATGTATTGCCTGTTAGAACCTCTGCTGCAGCCAAAAGTCAGTAAAAGTATAAAAAGTAAAAACGGAAAATATTTTTTCATACGGATTTCCCCCCTCATTTTTTTTATTGTACAGAGCAATCAACTCAATGTCAAGATAACACGTCTCTCAACTCTCAATTCCCTTGACACATCATTACCGGGCAGATATGTTTGAACTGTGAGTGAACAGGAATTACTGCGGCTTGAAGGAATAACAAAAAGTTTTGGCAATGTTGAAGTCCTGCGCGGGCTGGATCTTTTTATCGGGCGGGGTGAATTTATTACCCTCCTTGGGCCTTCGGGCTGCGGTAAGACGACTATACTGAGAATCATCGCCGGCCTGGAAACGGCAGATTCGGGGCGCGTTTTCATGGACGGGATTGATATAAACACCCTTGGGCCGGACAAGCGCGGCATCAACATGGTATTTCAAAATTATGCACTATTCCCCCACATGAATGTGGAACAAAACATTGGCTACAGCCTCAGGATCAACGGCACGGCAAAACCGGAGATTAAGCGGGCGGTAAATGAAACGCTCGCTTTGGTACGGCTGGAGGGGTATGAAAAAAGAAAACCCCACGAGCTATCCGGCGGCCAGCGGCAGCGGGTTGCGGTTGCGCGGGCCATAATCAACAAGCCAAAAGTCCTGCTGCTGGACGAGCCTCTTGGCGCATTGGATTTGCAGCTCAGGCGGCAGCTGCAGATTGAACTTAAACGAATCCAGAAACAGCTTGGGATCAGTTTTGTGTATATCACCCACGATCAGGAAGAGGCGCTTGCCATATCGGATCGTGTGGCTGTTATACGAAACGGTCTTATCGAGCAGGTTGGCTCCACAGTCGATGTGTACAAAAATCCGCATACGGCGTTTGTCGCGCAATTTGTCGGAAACGCAAACCTCATCCCCTGCAATGATACAGAATGCCTTGCCGTTCGTGAAGAAAATATCACCATATCGGCGACAGGAGAAGAGCGCGGAAATCCCGGCGAAACCGGAATGGCTGCGGTAGTTACCGAAAAAAAATTTGCCGGAGGCCTCCTCCGCATCACCGCTGTTCTGCAGTGTGCGGGCCCCGCTCATGGAACAGAAGTACGATCCGGCATTCTTGATATAGAAAGCCCCTTTGAACCGGGAGATCAGGTAATGGTCAGCTGGCTTCCGTCAAATGCCGTATCAGTGGTTCGCGAATGAACAGTCAAAATCCCCGATCCCTGATCCCTCTTCTCCCCATGTACCTCTTCACCCTTTTATTCATCCTGGGGCCGTTAATTTACTTAATCATTTTGAGTTTCATGCAGCGGCAGGGTATATGGGGCGCCGGGTATTCATTCAGTCTGAGAAACTACCGCATCATGTTCGAGCCTGTATACATGGAAACATTCAGGCAGTCGATACGGCTGGCATGTATCAGTACATTTGCCGTTGCCGCTGCCGGTTATCCTTTTGGCTATTTTATGGCGCGTTTGAGTCAAACCTGGCGAAATCGTGTGATGCTCCTTTTGATCATCCCTTTCTGGACAAGCGCCCTTATGCGGCTGTACGGCTGGATAATTGTGTTCAGGGCAAACGGCGTATTTGACCGTCTGCTGATGGGGTTGCGCATAACGGATGAACCTCTGCGCCTGCTGTACACCTATCCCGCTGTCGTTACCGGCATGATCTACGCACTCCTGCCGTTTATGATTTATTCCGTATATGCCAGCGCCGAAAAAATGGATCGTTCCCTCATTGATGCTGCACGTGTTCTCGGCGCAGGGAGGTTTCGTGCCTTCCTCACCGTTACATTTCCCCTGACCATGCCGGGGCTGCTTTCCGGCGTTTTTCTCACGTTCATCCCATCCATGGGCCTGTACTTTATCGCCGATATTTTGGGCGGCAACAAGGTGATCCTTACCGGCAATTTAATCCGCGATCAGGTAATGAACGTCCACGATCTGCCGTTTGCCGCAGCCCTCAGCGTAGTGCTGATACTCATTACGAGCCTGTTTCTGCTGCTGTACCGCCTTGTCACCCGGTCAGGCGAGATTGAAGGTTTGATATGATAAAAAAAAGATATGCCTTATTTCCCGTGTACCTGGGATTCATCCTCGTAGTGATGTATATTCCCATTCTTCTGGTTATTGTCTATTCATTTAACGGGAGCCGTCTTACTTCAGTATGGGGCGGTTTTTCTCTGTTATGGTATGCGGAATTGTTCAGTGATCGCGCTATGTTTGAGGGGCTGAGGACGAGCCTGATACTTGGCCTGCTGGCAAGCTGCCTGTCAGCCGCTCTGGGTACTCTGGGCGCTTCCGGCATGGCGAGGGTACGTGCGACTGGCGCCCACAAAACGATGGAGTATTTTTCGATCCTTCCCATCATGATGCCGGAGATTATTCTGGGCATGCTGTTCCTGGTATTTTTTTCGCTTCTGGCAATTCCTTCGGGAATGTTTACCCTCGTTATCGCCCATACCGCTTTTTGTATTCCCTATCCCTATCTGCTGGTGCGGGCAAGGCTTGCCGGCCTTGATAAAAGTTATGTGGAAGCCGCCCGGATCATGGGAGCGTCTGACCTGCGGGCGTTTTACGACATTACCCTGCCTCTCGTACTTCCGGCAGTCATATCCGGAATGTTGATTTCTTTTGCCATGAGTTTTGATGACGTAATTGTCAGTTCATTTGTCGCCGGTGTGAATACAAACACCCTGCCGATGATTATTTATTCCCAGTTAAAAACCGGCGTAACGCCGAAAACAAATGCCATGTGCTCCCTGTTATTTATTTTGACCATTATCCTGTGCATTGCCGCAGCGTTTCTTGCCCGTACTCCTAGACCAAAAAATGATTGTAAGATATAATACTCAAAATGGAGGACTATATGTTTAAGAAAATACCGGTTTTTATCGTGCTTTTAACGCTCAGTTTGTCTTTGCTGTATGCAGGAGGCAAAAAGGATCAGCAGGTACAGCAGGTACAGCAGCCTGCAGACAGGGCTACCCTGGTATTCCCCCTTCTGCATCATTTTTCGGCAAGGGAATATGCCGAAGGGCAAGTAACCGAAAGTGAACGGGACATTATTGTTCAGGCCGGACTGCGCGCTCCAAGCGCGGGCAACCGGCAGCCCTGGCTCTTTACCGTGGTGCAGGACCAGGATCTGGTAAAGCAGATTCTTCCCGATGCGACGGAAGGCAACATACTGATAGTCGGCTCAGGGTTATTGGACGGTTCAAGAAACGAAGCCGTTATGCTTGATGCCGGTCTTGCGGCGCAGAGCATGTTTATAGCGGCCCAGGCTCTCGGACTTGGCGCCCGGCAATATACAAATCCCGCTTTAATCGGCAGAGCGAACAGCCTCAAAGACGAACTGGGAATACCCGAAGATCACACTGCTATTATTGTTACCCGTTTTGGCAGACTTCCGGCAGGTGTTGACGCAGTGAGCTCTGCATCGCCCCGAGCCGATCCGGAAACAAAAGTAGTTTATAGATAACGGTTTTTTTGAGGAGATGTTTGATGCATAAAAAACTGTTTGCTGTTTTAATGTTGGCTTTTTTTGCCGTTGGCTGTTCCGATAAACCAAGTCTGGTTATTTATACCTGGAGCGGTATGTTCCCTGCGGAAGTTATATCCGGATTTGAAAATGATACGGGAATCAGGATACGGTATGTAAATTTTGATTACAACGAAACCATGTTGGCCAGACTCACATCTGAAAGACGGGGTAATTACGATCTTGTCATCGCCGATGACTATATACTGGAAAATGTGATCCTTGAAGGACTTGCGCAAAAGATAGACATTACACGGCTTTCAAATTATGGTAATATCAACCCATTCTACCAGCAGCAGTTTTATGACCCTACCGATGAATACACCATTCCATACGGGGCAGGGGTACAAACCATTGTCTACGATCAGGATTTAACCGGAATGCCTATACGGGGGTATACGGATCTGCTGCATCCGGCTTTGGTTAACAGGATAGGTATTATTGACAATTACCGGGTAATCAACGGCATGGCGCTCAAGATGATGGGGCAAAGCTACAATACAAACGATCCGGATGTAATCCGCAGGGCCGGAGAATACCTCAGAACATTTGCTCCCAACATCCGCCTCATCCGTGATGACAGGCTGGATGATGAACTTCTTGCCGGTGAAATTTCGGCAGCGGTCATGTATACCGACATGGTGACAAGGGCAAAAATGGAACGGCCGGAACTGCAGGTTGTTTTTCCCGCCGAAGGGATCGGCTTTGGCATAATGGCGGCGTTTATTCCGTCCAACGCACCGAATGCCGATGCCGCCTACTTGTTTCTTGACTACATCCTTGATGCCGAAAGGGGCGCCGGATGTTTTGAATACCTGGGCTACTACAGCACATTTTCCGCTTCAGACCCGTACATTAATGAAGAGTACCGTGATTTTCTGACGCTTCCCGAAGACTTCTGGGGTTTTACTTCAATGGAAATGATTCAAAATGTAAACGACGAAGCGCGATCCCTGCACAACCTCATCTGGACAGAATTTAAATCGGCGGCAGGACAGTAAGTTCCTGCCCGATTGACTTACGGAATTACCGGATTCACCTGCGGCAGACCGGTCATGGGATCCCATGTTCCCATTCCGGAATTTCTTGGCCAGACCTTGAACAGTTCATTTGTTAAATGAGAATGCGGACCGCCTGACCTATAGTCAACATCAGCGAAGTCAGTTGCGTTATTATTTGTATCGGCAAGTGAATTCCGGCGGGGGACACGGGGTCTGGATTGATTCGTAAAAGCGGCGCCTTCAAAAAAAGAATTTCCGACACCGAGCATATCAACATAATCCGCTGCCAGGGCAGTATTACCAAAAGGGTTGCCTGTAAGAGTAGCTTGATTCCTTACTATGGCTATTGCAAAATCGCCATTAGGAATAGCAAATGCTAAAGACATATCCGGTGTTGGAAGGTTTGCACGGTGTTCAAAAGAATTTATATCGGATGTACTTACAATAAGAAATGAAGACAGAGCAGGGACTGATCCTGTTAATTTTATTGCAGGGTTCCAATCAGTACCGTTAGCGATATGCAGGTAATAATCTACCGTATTAAAGTTAATAGCAGTATTGGTATTGTTGTACAACTCCACCAATGAAGCCGGAAATCCCGCCGGAAAATTGTTGTTAATGTTACCGTAAGTGTTAGCCTGCAGGATCATAAGAGCTTCCGTTCCCACAACCGGATTTGGCTCTGCAAAGGGGTTCCAGCCGCCGGCAGTTTCTGTAGTGTTTCTTGGTCCGCGGACCGCAACTTCTTCGTTCGTCAACATGCCTGCGCCGGAGCCGTACCGTGCTGCGATAAAATCAACCGAATTGTTGCCGGTGTCGGTAAGGGAGCCACGGCGGACAGCTACGGAACCGGAGTTCCGTGCAGGCGCTGTTTTATATCCCAATATCTGATCGGGTCTGGCATGATCGGGGTCATTCAAGGCGCCAACCAAGTCAATCAAGCCTGTCACCGGTGTTCCATTTCCGGTGTTATAAGGGTTTTGTATAGAATTATTCAACTGTGTTGTATTGCGTATCAAGGCAATTTTAAATGATCTATTGCTTAAGTGAAAACCGGCAATATTCCGGTCGCCGGAATTATTTTCGAGTATTAAACGGGTTGTGTTATTACTTGGATTATCAGTCGGTCTGCCTCCTAAAATCAGATAAGAACCTTTGGCAGGAATTTTTCCTGTCAGGGGAATGGATTCCCAGGGGCCGTCCTGTGTTGCTATAGGATCGCCTATATTGGCAGGCCTGGTGCCTGCCGCGTACCACAGATTGATACCTGCCAGGTCTATTTCATTGTTTGTGTTATTGTACAACTCCACAAAACTATGGCTTACACCGTTCTGTATCTCATTGCCGGTTCCGTATGCCTGCAGAATCAGCAGTTTGCCTGCAAGGGAATTGCCGGGAATGCTGCCATTGCCGTTGGGGCACCCCGGTAACAACAGGAAAAGATAAACAGAAACAACACACCTTAACAGCGTCATAATTCGTTTTATCATGACATACTCCTTAAATATTAAATTATTTTCATCATACATGAATGTATACCATAATGATAGATTAAAAATTAATAGAATGTTATAATAAAGAGTACACAAAGAGGAGGGTTCTGATGAGAAAAGAAAAATACAGCATTTTTGCACTGATAGCGCTCATTTCTGTGTTTTTAGCATCTTGCCCCGATAGTCCGCAGCACAATACTACAAATGGAAAAGAAATTGAAATAGAACAGCCAAACCCGTCGCGGTTTTTGGGCAGTGTGGTGATCCTGCAGGCTTTTGGTACGGGCAACAATACCGATGCCGGTGTTTCACATTCATTCATTGAGTTGTACAATAAATCCGATGAAACAGTGAGCCTGAGCGGTCATACGCTGCAATACTCCGAAGGCGGTTCAAGCTGGAAAGTTTTAAGCCTTGAAGGAAAATCAATACCGCCCGAATCATCGTTTTTGATACTTGGCAGAAGAACAACCAATAGAAATGACATTGAAAGGTACGGTCTTCTGCAATTAAATGAAGCCGATGCAGATATGCGGTGGATGGACGGTACCGATTATCTGAGGATGAGCAACCGCAATTTTAAAATTTTTCTGGTAGAAAGCACCGAGGCATTGACCATAGTTAACCCATTTGATGTTGACAGGAACAGGACAGGCAAAAAAGCGAAAGGCTATGCTGATTTACTGGGGTCTAACGACAACGATGGAACTGTTAACATTGACGCTTTTGAAACAAGCAATTTAAGTGATCCTTCTGTCAGGGGGCCCTACCTTGCATCCAAGGGTAAATCGGTACGCCGGATCGATCTGAACGATACCGATGACAACAACCGTGATTTTGTACGGGTCGAGTGGCGGCAGCGGCAGAGCGATATTGATACCGGAGAAGTTCTGAGTGCGGATGATTTTGAGGCGCTTAGGCCCCGTTCAACAAAAGACGGCGCATGGAATCCCGTACATTTTAGGGATCCTGTCGGCAGCAACAATGCCACTATCGGTTTATTGGTAATTGGAGGAGTCAGCACGGATCCCGGCACACCGGCGGCATCATTTTCCGCTGTTACCGGTCCCGGTTCGGTAGACCTGGCCGGTACGGTGGCAGGCGCTGCCTCGGTTGAAATAACGCTTGCCGCCGGAGCAACATTTAAGACGGCAAAGGTAAGCGGCAGCGGCACACCGGAATGGAACAATTCGATTTCACCGGCTTATTCTTTTTCCGACGGCGATTTTTTATACATTGAAGTAACCTCAAGGAACGGGAATACCAGACAGGTATATAAAATTACCGTCAGTGTAATGCAGGTTTCATCAACAGTGACGGTTAACGGCAGTTATAACCTGATCCTCAATTCTGCCATACCGCAGCAGCGTGTTGTTATAGAGGCCTATAAATCCGTAACTGAGACAAGCAGAGAACTGGTTTCCGCTGTCAATGCAAGCATGACAGACCAAACATGGGCGATGCAAATACCATCCGGTGAAACTGTATGGTTCAGGGTGGCAGTAACAGATCAAACCGATTTTACGTTTGGCAGTACTGTATTAAACGGCCCTCATACATACAACTCTGCCGCATCGGGTCCTTCCCTTACTCTGGGACCTTTTTCACTTCCTGTACTGACAGAATTAACTTTAATCAATGCCGATGCAGTCAATAGTGTAAAACGGAACAAAACTGCTCCCGGCACAAACACAAATACCAATAGTTCAATTCCCCAAATAACGTATAATACCATTAACCAGACAACCGGTGAAATCATCTTTGGAAATACCGTTTTTACAACGGTAAGCGTCCCTAACATTATAAATTTTCATGCACTTGCGGCCGCTTTTATAATCCCGGCAGATTGCAAACTCTATGTGGGGAATGTGGAACAGGTAAGCGGGGTGACAACAAACAACTATTACAATGATGTTGTTTTTACCGTTGTTGCTCCCGATAATGCCCGCAAAACCTATACCGTTGCCTCAACACCGGACGATTTCAGGATTGTCGGTACCAGAAGCTGGCAAACTCACGGCTTTGGGGTAATGAACATTACCACCACCAATACAATGCTCGGCCTTCCTACAGGAGGCGGCAACACAAAGCTCAACATCGTATGGAATCCTACCGGATCATATACCTATATCAGTCCCAGAGGAAGGGTGGTTTCGGGCGGAACAGATATCAGAGTCAGGGGTAATTATTCGCTCCGTGCCCACGCAAATAAAAGCTATAATTTACGGCTCAATAATGCGGCCGGTTTTGACTACTACGATTATAAAACAGATCAATATATAACACTTCCGTCCCATCGGCGTTGGGCCTTACTTGCCCATGAGCAAGATTCAACCCGTATAAGAGGAACCTTGGGCTGGGAAATGGGACGACGTGTCCTGACAAACATGGGCTGGCAGCCCCACGGGGATTTTGTACACTTCTTCTTTAATGGCACCTACCGGGGCGTATACATACTGGCTGAAATTATTAAACCTGAACAGGGGCGTTTGGGGATAACTCCGGTGGCTTCGAATAGCAACCACAACGGCGGTTTTATCGCTGAAATAAATAACTTTTACTGGTACATGCACGAAAGCGGGCCTGCCCATGAGGGAGACGGTTTTCTTTTTGACGAAATGTATAGTTTTATGACGAGCCATCTTAATCCCGTTGGGCCCTGGGATAGATATCAACAGGGAGTTGTATTTCAGTTTAAAGAACCGGATTCCAATTTGGGCTGGTATTATAATGACCCGCCTACAGGAAGCGGCAATTTGTCTTTTAATAATGCTGCTCATGCAATTAATTTTCCCCGCAGGGGTATTGTACTTGCATCACGGTTATCCTCCGGTTCTGCATATAACCGGGCAAGCGCGCCGGTAACGCAATGGATTGTACCGGACGAATATAACAGCAGCTCCGCAAACCGTATGGGTGTCCGCAATATGGCGCCTCAAAACGGTCCGGGTGTAAACGGCAGCAGAACCCTCAGCCAGGTTTATCCCGGATATGCAAACAGCGCATTTGTTGCAATGGCAAAAAAGATACAGGATGCCGAAGATTCCATTTATGCACGTGAATGGGGTACTAACGGTGCGGGCGGTTACCACGATCATATTGATATCGCTTCTTTTATTGATTATCACATTGCCCAGGAGATGGCCTCCAACTGGGAGTTTCCCATTTTGAACGGCCAGTATATGCATTTTGATCCTTCGGCTGGGCCGAACGGAAAGCTTAAAATGGGGCCGCTCTGGGATTTTGATCAGGCCTGGAATAACGGCCAACGGGGAATACACCCGGGTTTTATGCAAAAAACGCCATTCTGGTACAAAGAGCTGATGGGCTGGGAATTTCATTCTGCTTCAGAAAACGATTATAGAGGTATTTTCCGGGCTGATCGGTTAGACCCTTACTATGTAGCACAATTAAAACTCCGCTGGAATGCGGTAAGGGGAGCTCTGGCTACAGAACTGCATGCCTATATTGATGCACAAAATGCCCGTTTTGCCCGCTTAATGTCACATGACGGGGTAAACTTCAATCAGGCTCCCGAATCCCCGGTATCCATTACCGGAAGGGAGACGACAGAAGGTGTATTTTTTGAGAATAAAAGGATTCACTTAAAAACCGATGTTACGAACATGATTAATGCTTTAAATCTGGTAATTACCGGGTATTAGAGACCGCTGGTTTCGCCTCTTGTAATTTACTCCAGCGCTTTGTCAGCATCGGGATTGCTGCGGTAGAAAATAATCACCACGAATAATCCAGTGGCAATGCAGCACAGGTTGAGGATAAAGGGAAGGCTGCGGGAAAAACCCGAGAGGAGGCCGCCGATCCAGCCGAAGGGAGCGGTAACCGCCATGATTATCATGTTCATGATGGCCTGCACCCTGGCTCGTTCTGCGGGGTTTACATGGAGGGCAGTCAGGGATTTGGCAAGCATCAGCATGAAACTGGCGCCGAATCCGTCAAACACGAGCGCTATGCACAGGAAGATATACGTAGCAGGGCTGCCGTCAGGAGCAAGAATGAGGAACACCTGCCCGGCACCGTAACAGATAAAGCCCGTGAGCAGGGGCAGTTTGAGATGTCCCTTGGTAAGATGAGGGACTATCAGAAAAAAGAAAACAATGGCAATCATGGAACGGATTATAGGCAGCATGGGCAGCAGATGATCCGGGACGAGCAGCTTTTTACTGACAAAAACCGGCCAGAATGTCGTGTTAATCAGCGCCACAATGCCTGTTAAAATAGTGATAACAAGAGCAAAAATCGTACCCTGAGATTTGCCGATGATTTTGAGAACGCCGCTGTAACCGGCGGCAAGTGAAAAAAGGCTTTTTCCCCTGCTTGCTTCAAGCCGGATAAGCCCTATTTTTGTTTCCCGGGAAAAAATATAAAGCAGTAAAACCTTTAATGTCATTAACACAAAAGCGTTGATGTAGAGGATTCGGATAGCCGGAACCAGAGTAAGCCGGGAAAATAGAACAGCCGAGATGGGGGCAAAGAGAAACGAAAGCTGCCCAAAGACGGTTACCAGAGAATGGATGCCGGTAATCTGTTTTTTTTCCGCATCTTCGATCAGGAGGCAATCCCAGGAATTGGTTGGAACCTGCATGGCTCCGTTGAGCAGGGCCGCAACAATGAAAAACCACAAACCTTCTGCACGCAGCCAGATAAGACAGGGAATACTCCATGCAATAAAATCAAAAACCGCTGTTGCCTTTCTTCTTCCCATTTTATCGGTGATTGGCCCGCTTAAAAAAGCAAACATAACCTGAGAGAGCATGTAAATTGTTGCGGTTAACCCTACTTGCGAGTCGGTTAACCCGAGGGCCACCATATAAACCGACGCATAGGGAAGACACAGGTTGATGGAAAGGCCCCAGAGCGGTTCGGTATACACACAGGCACGGGGATTTCCTTTCAAGTTTACCAATGTTTGTATTAAATTATTATTCCCAGGTTGTTTCATGCTGTTATTAACCGTCCTTGTACGTACTTTGCCGCAATGGTGTGATTATCGCCGAGGTAGACAGTACGCTCAAGGCGGTCGCGGATTGACAGCGCGAAGGGAGCGGTGCGCCACCCGGAGGTGGCGAGACTGCTGTCATCGATTATTAATGCGTCAAAATCATACCTCGGCTCAAAAGAGCCGCAGCGGCCCATACCGCTTTTCTCAAAAAACACCCCGCCGCCAACGGTGCCAAGGTAAAATACTTCTTCCAAAGTGAGGGCTTTATCATCGTTATCCAGTAAAACGCGGCGGAGTTTTGAGACCTGGACGGCATCTGCCATTGCCCGGAAGACAGAGCTGCTGGTTCCACCGGCAATATCACTGCCAAGGCCAACGGGTACTCCCGCCAGTAGGAGCCGGCGCACCGGTGCAATGCCTGAAGAAAGGTTTGCGTTTGACTGGGGGCAATGAGCAGCAAAAACTCCCCGCCGGGCCATGAGCGCTATTTCATTCTCATCAGGCCATACGCAGTGGGCCATTACCGTGGGACCCCCTTCCGGTGTATCGTTGCCAAAAAGATCAAAATCACGATATGCCGCGCCGTAACTGCCGCTTGCCGGACATAGCTTCCGCACCCATTCTATTTCGCTGCGATTTTCGGACAGGTGCGACTGTACCGGCAGATTAAACTCCCGCCGCAGGGCGCCAAGCCCCCGCATAAGGTCATCGCTGCATGAGGGGATAAAACGGGGGGTAAGAACAGGTTTAACACGGGTATACGTATCTGCGGCTCCGAGCCATTCCCGTGTTGCCTCCAGCGAAGATGCGGCGCTGTATTCCCGCAAACTGTCGGGGCTGTTTCTGTCCATGTTTACCTTGCCAACCATGCACACAAGGCCGGATTCCTCCAGCAATTCCATCAGGAGCAGGGTCGCCGGAACATGCACGGTGGCGTACACAACAAAGCGGGTATTGGAACTGCGCTTCAGGTGCTCCGTAAAAAGGCCGTAAGCAGAACGTGCATAGTCAATGTCGTTGAATTTTGCCTCTTCGGGAAATGCATGGGAATCAAGCCAGTCAAGCAATTCCATGTCCATTCCCAGACCGCGAAAAGCAAACTGCGGCGCATGGATATGGAGATCAACAAGGCCGGGAATTACCAGTTTACCCCGGTAATCAAAAAGAGGCAGCTCTGCAAACCGCTGCGGCAATTGGGGATAAACCCCGGCAGATTTCCCCTCAACACAAACAAGGAAGGCATCGGGCATTGTTTTCAGAGCAGTCAGGCTTGTACTCCAGCAAATATCGCCCTGTATCACAAAGTTATCATTTTTCATGCAGGCTTTAGTATATAGATTCAAGGCAAAATGTAAAAGGTAAAAGGAAAATCAATTTTGAAAAATAAATCCGAAAATCCCTCATAAGGCAAGAAGATTACATTATTCGTCAAAAACTTGCATTCACACTGTTGTGTTTTCTAAATAATAATGTTATTTTATGCAAGAAAATGATATCGGAGGTAATGTAGTGAAAAAAACTTTGATTGGGCCTGGTGACAGATGGAAATTTTTGGCGAACAAAGCCCCGCTCACTATATACTACACTGCAAAAGGAGAGAAACATGTTAAAAAAAGGCAGAAAATATTCCATTGGAACTCAACTACTTTTCATTTTTATAATTGGAATATTGATAGTTACCTTAGCGGTGTCTGCAATTTTCGTGACAAGCAAAACAGATATTACCACTCGCCAGATAGAATTGGCCATACAGGAACAAATAGCCAGCATGCGCAACAGCCTGACCTTGACTTTTCAAATTCACGAAGATGCCTTGCGTCATGCCTCAACCGGAATCTCATTACTATATGAGCAGACCGGTCAGCCTTATCTCAGCAATGCGGCCATATCAGAGGAAGAGATGCGCAGGTTTTTAACACGCATCAAGGGCGATCTACCCAATGTTGCCCAGGTTTTTATGTCAAACAATATCCCTACATTTGAGGAAGGGGGTTATGCGGTTTTTGCCCCTGAATGGAGATTTGGTGGTGATTACGATCAGCGAACAAGACCTTGGTACACAGGGGCAAAGTCCAGGCCCGGGGAAGTAAACTTTACCGATCCTTATATGGCAATGGCAACGGGCATTTTTTCTGTCTCGCTTTCTACAATAATATATGACAGTTACAGAAACGATCTTGGGGTCATAATTTTGGATATTGCCGTAAGATCTCTCACGGATATTGTGGCTTCAATGATAAATATGGAGGGGCTTAACAGTTGGCTCCTTAATAATGAAGGACTCTATATCAGCCACGAAAATACCGAAGCTGTAATGAGGGATAACTTTTTTGATGATCCTGTATTTTCCCAGTATCGGCAGCAGATTTTATTTGGGGATTCATTTTATATCATGGACAATGAAATGATTATTTCTTCTTCGAGAATTCCAGGAGCCGAATGGGTTGTCGTTTCTGCCATACCCAGATCGCTGGTATTCGAAGCAGTATATAAATCTATTTACACCGCTGTATTTTTGACTGTCGGAATAGTTTTTGCGTTTTTGATATTGTTGGTTTTTATTATACGCCGCATCACAAAACCAATCATGGCAATAGCGGGAGTTTTTAAAGACATATCAGACGGTGATGGAGATCTGTCCCGTTATAGGTATATTGATGTAAAAGCAAATAATGAAATTGGTGATCTTTCCCGTTACATCAACCTAACTATGGAAAGAATAAAGGTCATGATTAAACATGTCATGGATGGGACAAAGGTGATTACCGGCATAAGCACAAATCTTGCTAACAAAATGACTGAAACCGCAGCGACTATGAACAATATTACTACCAATATACAAAATGTCAAGGACCGAATGATTAACCAGAGTGCCAGCGTTACCGAAACCAACGCCACGATGGAACAGATCACCGTCAACATCGACAAACTCAATAGTCATGTGGAAATACAATCATCCAGTGTTTCTCGATCCTCTTCTGCTATTGAAGAAATGCTTGCCAACATTCAGTCGGTCACGCAAACTTTAAAAAATAACACCGAGAACGTGGAAAACTTAAGCGAAGCATCCGATTTGGGACGTACGGGCTTGCAAAACGTTGCCGCAGATATTCAGGAAATAGCCCGTGAATCTGAGGGTCTGTTGGAAATCAACTCTGTCATGGAAAACATTGCCAGCCAGACAAATCTCCTTTCGATGAACGCCGCAATTGAAGCAGCCCACGCAGGTGAAGCCGGTAAGGGTTTTGCTGTTGTTGCCGATGAAATACGTAAACTGGCTGAACATTCCAGCGAGCAATCCAAAACCATCAGTACTGTACTTAAAAAGATAAAAAGTTCGATTGATAAAATAACCCAGTCCACTTACAGCGTACTTAAAAGGTTTGAAGCCATTGACTCTGGCGTTAAGACTGTGGCCGAACAGGAAGATAATATCAGAAAAGCCATGGAGGAGCAGGGCCAAGGGAGTAAGCAAGTACTTGAAGCTATCGGCAATCTAAACGAAACCTCCCAACTTGTAAAAAGTGGTTCCCTAGAAATGCGTGAAGGTGCAAAGGAAGTAATGCGGGAAGCTGATGATTTAGAAAAATCTACGCAGGAAATAACCGGCGGCATGAATGAAATGGCATCCGGGGTAGAACAAGTAAACAAAGCGGTAAACCATATCAATGAATTAACTGACAAAAATCGTGAGACTGCAACCCAATTAATGAAGGAAGTTCAGAAGTTTAAAATTGAATGATGCTAAAAAGTATCAGTAGACTCGTGTTGTTATCCATATCTTCCCACGGAAATCAATTTTTCCCAAATCCATAACGATAAATACCTATTTGTCGCTCAGATACCGCAAAGGGCATCAGCGGTTACACATAGGTATTTGGGAGAACAGCCCCGTGAGCAGCTTGCTGGTCATGGTATTTCTTACCCTGATTCTCTTCAACAGTTTAGAGTACCTTTTAGAATATTTTCTTACGCATGCCAGAGGCTGCTCCCGGGGCTAACCTCCCCAATACCCCTGTGTAATCACTTGCGGCAGCCCTTTGTATCGGTATCTGGACGCTTTTCTAAGAATTCTGCATCTCACCCCGCCTTGCGGGCATTTTGGATTTCGCTATTTGACGCAAATTACAGAAATTAAAACGCCTCTTCCCCCCAGCAGAAAATCTAAATTGTCGAATAGGCTGAAAAAAAAGTATTATACAGAAATATATGGGTCGGCGGAAAAAGGGTCTACAAAAAATTCGTTGCGCCCAGCCCCTTCGCCTTGTTTCAATTGCTTAAACAGAAAAAAA